>CAWIDW010000009.1:0-4963 GCA_963835045.1 uncultured bacterium | reverse complement strand
AAACTGGCTGCCTGGTTTTGTCAAAAAATGCCTTGATACCTCGAACCGACCACTTCGTTCAGAAGTTTCCAGCCGAAACACAGGCGTTCCTCTACTTTCACATATGCACAGAAGAAGTGTCGCTACAAAACTTCAAGCTCAACAGCCACAATTTGTATTTGTGGGCGTTGTCCCAGAAGTAATCAAGGTTGGCAAAAACGGACAGACCGGAGTAACATCGGTTAAGCAGCCGAGACCGTACCAGACGATGACCCAGAAGTCAAAGTCTCAAAAAAGCAAACTCTTCACGTCTTCTACGAAGATGAAAATATCAAAAGAGCAGGAGCCATCACTCTCTCACCCACTACTAAACCAGATCTAATAGTTTTGGTTACATTAATCAAAAGGTAAATCTGCTAGGTACACCAAGCCCGCGAATCCGCACCCACCTTCCCAAAAAAACCGTCACTTAAATTGAACGATAACTTTCTTATTTAAAATTATTTAGTTAAAAGAGAATTACCAGAGCAAAATACGCGAAAGCCTTGTTTTCTTCTGCCATTTTATCCCCTACTCTGGCCCAGGCTTCTTGACCAACTTCGCCTTCGCTTTTTGTGGGACAGCAATGATTTCTTCGAGCGAGTTTCAAGTGCATTGGCTTGCCTTTTTTTGTTTTTAGCTGCTTCAACAATCCATTTCATAGCCAAAAAGTTTCTTCGTTCTGTGCGAACCTCTCTCCTCACTCGCTCCAACTGGCGCCTCCCACTCTTCGGCTTCTACAACTTCCATTGTAGGGCCTCTTTGTTTGATAGCGTTTTCAAAAATTTTAAGACGGTCTTTTCTACTTTCAAATCCACTTTGATTTTATCCAACGCGCCATAGACGATTTTTCTTGCAGCGTTTCTTCTGTTGCCGCTGTCCATAACGTAGTTGATGAATTTAGAAATTTTTTTAAATCAAAATTGATGTCTTGGCTTTACTATGTTTCTGTTTTTTACTGCGCGTCTCATTTTTATTTAAATTTATTTAAAAATTCAAATGAAATGCTGTCTCCACTGGTTTGTTGTTTGCTCCGTACATCAACCTTTCTTTTCGTCTCTTTTCAACGCCAGTTGTATGCACCAAGAACGCCACAAACAGATTGTGTATCTAAGTCCTACGTCTCGCACCTTTCCGCCTCTAAGGGGAAGAACCACTCAGTGCTCCTGAAGATTGTGTCCCTCGCCTGGAATATATGCTGTAACTTCCATACCGTTTGTGAGGCGCCACTCTAGCAATCTTTCGAATCGCTACATTCTGGATTTTTCTTCAAGTATTGGTTGTTACCTTTGTGCAAACACCTCTTTTGAAAGAACGGCGCAAAAAGTGGGTCCGTTTTTTTCAGTCACCCCAAATCCACGGCGAAGAGCAACAGCTTTGAGCTTTTTTGTTTTTGCTTTCTATATCCTCTTGTAATTGATTTAATTGTTGACATCGGTAAATTAAAAACGTCCAAAAGACCGTAAGCAATACTTTAATATGGAATAATCAGAAATGCAAGCAGTATCAGTAGTATTTAACCTAAAAAGCCGTACCTGTAAGAGATTGAAATATATTGAGAACAATTGGCTGGATTATGGGGCCAATAAAAACCACAAAAATAATCAAGATAATGAATGAATACGGCTCTCTTCTCGCATAACTTCCCTAAATTTCAGAGGAAAAAGCGAAGCTAAAATCTTAGAGCCATCAAGCGGAGGAATAGGAATAAGGTTAAAAACACCCAAATACAAGTTAACCAAAACAATATAAGCGGCAAGCGTTCCAGAAAGAAAATGCGGGATTTGGAAGCACTCTTATATACAGCGAAAAAACCAAAGCCAAAAGAATATTTGCCGAAAGGTCCAGCCACCGCCACAATCATCTCTCCCCATCGCCTGTTCCTTAAATTGTAGGGATTGTAAGGTACAGGGTTGGCCCATCCAAAATTCAAAGCCCCCAAAAACATAGCAAAGAACTGGAAAAATTATTGAACCGAACAAATCAATGTGTTTCAGCGGATTGACGTAAACCTGCCCTGGTATTTGGCTGTCGGAATTTCCTAGAAAATACGCTTATAGCCATGAGAAATTTCGTGAAGCACCACAGACATTATTAAAATGATGATTGCAAAGAAAAAGTTGATTTCCATCGAACCATATGATAACATTTCCAAACATTTTTCAAATAGGAAAATTCCAAAAAAATTATATAGAAATTATGAAAACCCCCAATTACACTCAAAGGCTCAAAAGTTCAAGGAAGCTACTCAAACCGCACTCGTGCGACTCAATATAATCCTTGCGGAAAATCACGTAGCCAAGTAAACCTTCAGAAAAAGAGGATTTTTATTCCTGAACTAAACAGAACTATCACTTTGACTCTTTCAACCAAAGCTATCAAAACTATCCAAAAGAACGGCGCTTACAAAACTCTCAAGACTGCGGGGTTGATATAAAAAACAAAAAGGAGTAGTGCTCTCCTAAATGAGAACATTATTTATTGGCGAAAGCCGATTCATCGCAGCGGCCAGAATTAAGCCACTTCAGTGCGTCGTCCCGATAAACATCGGTATCATGATCTTCGGCACAATGGCGGTAAAGAAAAGGTTGGACAGAATTGTGACATTCTTTGGCGAAAAGTTTCTCGCTGACCACCCCGATATCAAGGCGATTATTGAATACCACCATACTGGCGAAACGAACCTGGAATCGGAAAAGGACTCGTCTTCAAGGGGACGATTGGCTTGTGAACTTGTTGATCCGAATC
The DNA here is from genome assembly GCA_963835045.1 of uncultured bacterium. Lineage (GTDB taxonomy): Bacteria > Patescibacteriota > Minisyncoccia > Minisyncoccales > Staskawiczbacteraceae > VGLO01. The sequence continues at coordinate 2,197 of CAWIDW010000009.1, read as the reverse complement.
GGCACAACCCATTTGAGATCTTCGCCCTGGCGGACGCCTCTAATGTTTCCTGAGCATCCTGCCACCCCAGCCTAAAGCACCCCGCGGGTGCAATTTTTATAATAAGTTGTAATAAAATAATATTTTGATCGTCTTTTGGTATAATAATTAAGTTATAGCCTAATTTGAAAAAACATGAAATTCACAGAACAAAACTTTGAAATTCCTGAAATTGAAGGAGTTTCCAAAAAACAATAGAAGAGCACCTCAAACTTTATGCTGGATACGTAAAGCACTCCAACCTAATCCAAGACACAATGGAAGAAATGAGCAAATACACTGGTCACGAAACTATCGGCCCAGGCACTATTTATGCCATCAATGAAATGCAGAGAAGGTTTGCTTTTGAATTTGATGAAAATGCGAAACCACGAATATTATTTTGAACAGCTTGAAGGCGGAGCAAATATGGGTGAGAAAGAGGCCCGCTTTCCAAACAAATGGCAGAAGACTTTGGCAACTCGCAAATTTGGTTTGATAAATTCAAAGCTATGGCAATGACTCGCCAATCGGCTGGGCGATTTTGTATTACGACAAAAAAAATGATGTGCTAATAAATCACTGGGGTTGATGAACAGCACTTTGGACATCTAAACGGTTTAGATTTTATTTATGGAATTGATATGTGGGAGCACTCATACTTGATTGACTATGTTCCTAGTGATAAAAAGAAATACATCGAAGCTTATTTAACAGCTACAAATCAGGCAGTTGTGGAAAAAAGATTTTCGGAAGCTAAAAAATAAAGCCTAAAGAGAAATAAATGCCCAGGATAAATTTCCTATAAATTCTGCTACAAAAATAATCCACGCCAAACAGAAATTCAAAACCAGAACTATCGGATACAAAATTACTCCTAAGAATCCAAAAACTGCCACAATAATTCCAAGTATCGTCACCCACGGCACAAAAGGCAAAACTAAAATATTTGAAACCAAAGACAAGAGCGCCAGATTATGCATTTCATAAAGTAAGTATGGCGCTACCAAAATCTCCACAGCAATTGTTTGGGATATGATTTCCCGCATATGGAATTTTTCTGGAATTTTTGAGAGCCACTTATCAATGACTGGAGAAAAATTAATGATTGCAAAAGTTGCCAAAAACGTCAGAGCAAAAGATGGATCAAAAATAAGTTCATATGGATTCCAAAACACCATTGCTCCTGCCCCAAAAACAAGCGCGCGGTTTTGACGCACTTTTCTGCCCAGGATTTTTCCACTAAGCGCTATGACCGCCATAAGTGCAGCGGAATAATTGATGCTGAAATTCCAGCCATAAAAACAAAAGCGATAACTAATAAAAGTATTATTGCCGATCGCCATCGTATGTGTATTGACGCAAAAATAAGTGTTGCAAAAGAAACAACCAAAGCAATGTTGTACCCAGAGAGCACCACGATGTGCATCAGTCCAGCGCGTAAAAAATCATTCTGCAAATCCGCTGGCAAAGCACCTTTGCCGGCAATGACCATTCCAGAAAGAAGCGATGCGTAAGGTTCGGTAAAAAGATTGTTGATGTTATTTTCAAAATAATTTTTAGTAGAGTATAAAATCCGCAGAAAATAATTCCCAGAAAACCCTCCGCTTGAGACAATATGCGGATAATATATTTCGTACATTATTCCTTGGGCTTTTTCATAAGAAACATAATCAAATGAATCATCAAAATTTTTGATCGGCGCAAGCTTGCCTTCGATTGAAAAATTTTCTCCATAATAAATTACAGTAGTTAAAGGAAAAATAATCAAAACGCTTCCCTGCTTTGTTTCTAGAACCGCTTTTTCGGTATTCTGACTATTGCTTAATTCTTGTTTTATAAATCCAGACAAAACTGTTTTCTGTCCTGAAAAATTATTAAGCTCTGAATTCTGAAATTGATTTTCTTTGTCTGCAAATCGCCAAGTTCCAGCAAAAATTCCAAGAAACAACATTGCAATTAAAAATATGATTTGAGAATTTTTACTATGATTTATTTTCTCAATAATCGTAATAGAAAATAAAGAAAAAGATATTAAAAGCGAAAATATTACTATTGATTGGGGGTTGGGCGGGGTCTGGACAATCAATGTAATATTTTCGCTGATACTTACAAAAAACACCCCTATCAAAATTCCCAAAAGAAATAGTGCTCCCGATCTTCCCTTCATTTTTGTTGT
>CAWIDW010000008.1:0-7727 GCA_963835045.1 uncultured bacterium | reverse complement strand
GTTTCCACTTTTTTTTTTTTTTGTGCTTGAGCTTCAGCGTATGCTTGGTGAAAAGGAAGATGGTAATTTTCCTCATGAATTTATGATCAATAAAATTGGTTCCAGCCATACATGTGCTATTCGACGGCAAAAATGTGCCAAAATTTTTGGCGTTGGCCGGACCTGACGTTCGCATTTTGGTGATTGAACAAATGTAGCATGCTTCCGGCAGTTTGTCGTGCTCCTAAACTGGGTTAATGAGTTTGGTAGTCATACCTGAAGTTGTGGAAATCCACCCGTCCATGCTCCCCCTGGTCATTATAAGTAAATAATCCCAAACGCGTCCCCCGGTAGTTGTGCCAGCCAAACGCATAGCGCGGGCCAATGGGGGTGAAAGTTTTGCCATCCAGACTGTAAGCGAAAACACAGCCGCCTTGGTTGTCTATCTGCGCGCGCACCCAGACGAGGCTGGCCGACCTTAGCTCCGGCCCCAAAGTCAGAGCACCGTTATCGTTAAGCACGATGTGCCGGTGACCATCCTGCTGGAGCACGCCCACCTCCGCGTAATCCTTCGCAAAGAACACCAGCCCGCCCAACTGGCCATCCGCCATGCCCGAGGCGTCAAGCTGGACGGCCACGGTGCCACCATCGGTGCCCAGGATGCGTTGCGTGAGCGTGTTGCCCGCCTTGAAAAAGTCTCCTTTCACCAGCGGGGCAAAGGCCTCCAGCCGCAGCCAGCCTGGTCGCGCTGTGAGCGACCATTTATCCGCCCTGGGCTGGTAATTCAAATTGGCGCGTTGAGAAGTAAACATAATGTCATGTCATGCATCTCATTAAAATCCCGGCACAGCTGTGATGTTTGGTTATGTTTTCCGTTGGTGTCAATTAATACTTTTCTTTGATTCTACGCTTTAATTTTTTTTATTTACCAGCATGACAACTTTGGCGACCCAGCGCCATTTCAATACTGCCAATGTCTAATTTGCTGGCATCAGTGTTTCCAATGTAATCGGCAGACCATCGATCATTGCTTTCCAACTGTGCATCTCAAACTTCTTTCATTCCGATGTTGAAAAGTTCCGGACCTAAACTATAACATTGGCAAGCTCTGAGCTCATAGCTGCCAAGGTAGAAGCTTCTGAATTTGAAGCTGCAAAGCTGGGACTGCTGGGATTGCTGTGAATTTGAGCCTGCTGAAGGGTGTCTGCAATCCAGTTTTAGCACAAATGGTTGTCTAAATATTTCCAAACCAGTCTTAACCTTTAACTTGAAGCATAATGTTATTTTTTATTCAAATACTGATGATTTCTATTCACGGACAATCCTGACCCTGGCTAAAAACTGTTGCAGTTTTGTTACATGTTTTGCAAATCATATGTTATTGTAAACAGATGCAAATTTAAATGTTTTGCCTCATTGGGTGAGATAATGTCTGAGCCTGTTTCGTTCACCTCACTTCGCTGTTATAGAATGTATGCATGAGTAACTAACTGTGTACACCCCTTATTTAACTTAATTGATTTATTTGTATATGCCTGTTGTACTCTACACATTGTGTGAATAAAAGCTGCAATACCATGCTGCACTCTACTGACCACACTCATTACGTATTGCTCTGCAAGCGATGCGACCAAACATTCACCGACGCGAAGAGCTACAGGGAACACAACCGGACCGCCGAACACCTCGCCGGGCGACTAACCGAGCGGCGCGGAGGCGCCATCCGCTGTCGACTCTGCGACTTTGAGACGAGTTCGAGGGAACAAATGACAAAGCATAGAACTACGCGTCACGCGCTGCAGCGCGCGTTAAAGTGCGAAGTGTGCGGCGTGACGCTTCCCCCTACGGGTATGCGCTCGAGCGCGCAGCGTGAGCTCGCGCGGCACGAGGCATCTCGGCCGCACTTGAACAAGGTGCAAGAGTTGCAGCAGCCCGGCGCCGTTGCACGCACGTGCGGCCAGTGAGCAATACGTCGTGCCTGCCGTTCCTCGGCGATGGAGTTGTCGCTGGCTACTCGTTCCGTTCGCGTATTGCTCTACCGAAAATCAGATTGGTAAAAAAACAGGATAAGGTAATGAAAATATCGATATTGGGAAGTGGGAGTTGGGGGATTACTTTAGGCCTTCATTTATATAAGGCTGGTCATGAAGTTTCCCTTTGGGCTTCAAGCGAATCAAAAGGAAAACAATTAAATGAAAAAAGGGAAAATTCTAAAATCCTTCCTGGTGTAAAATTGCCTCAAAATATTTTCATTTCTTCCGACATCGCTGAAGTTTTGAACGGTAAAAATGGAATAATAATGGCCGTTCCTTCTCATGTGCTTCGTAATGTCTCGTTAAAGGCAACGGCCTGCTGGCCTAAAAACGCATGGGCCCTTTGCGCAAGTAAAGGTTTGGAAGAAACAACAAACTTACGGATGAGTCAAATTTTGGTTGAGGTATTGCCAATTGATACTAAAGTTGCTGTTTTATCCGGCCCTAGTCATGCTGAAGAGGTATCCCGACAAATGCCGACGACTTTAGTGGTTGCTTCAAATGAGGTTTTGTTAGCCAAAATAGTGCAAGAAATTTTTCATACTGATTACTTAAGGGTTTACACCGCAACAGACGTGATTGGCGTTGAGTTGGGTGGGGCTTTAAAGAATGTCATTGCGATTGCCGCCGGAATATTAGATGGGTTGGGATTGGGAGATAACACAAAGGCAGCTTTAATGACGCGTGGACTCTATGAAATGACTCGATTAGGAGTAGCTTTAGGTGCAAAAGAAAAAACTTTTGCAGGCTTAGCCGGAATCGGGGACTTAATTGTTACTTGTATTAGTCGGCATAGTCGCAATAGGCTTTTGGGAGAAAAAATTGGCGGTGGTGAGACTTTATCTCAAGCTTTAAAAGAAATGGTGATGGTTGCTGAAGGTGTACGAACCGCCAAATCGGCAGTGGAATTAGCGCATCAAGTGGGAGTAGAAGTTCCAATTATGGAAGAAGTATGCAACGTACTTTTTGAGAATAAAAGTGCAAAAGACGCCATGAGCACACTTTTAACGCGATCAGCGAAATCTGAATTTGATCGAAATTCTGATTTATAGGATTTGTATTTTGACACGACGGGAAATACTAAAATCTCTTTTACAATTTGGGCTTACGGAATCGCAAGCTAAAAAAGCCATTGGAACTTTCCTGGATGTCATTTTGCAGGGATTGCGCAATGACAAAAAAGTTTTTATAGTTGGATTTGGTTCTTGGGAATGGAAAAGTCGAGAAGCCCGAATGGTTAGAAATCCCAAAACCGGGGTTAAATTATGCTTGGAATCGAGAAAGACATTGGTTTTTAAGCCTAGCCGTTCGTTGAAAATAAAGCTAAACTTCAAGAATAATTGAGACTTTAAATTTTAGAGTACTTAGCAACACGATGAATGAGTTGGGAGCGAATATGTCAATTCATGACAAGCTTTTTTATACAATTGGCGAAGTGTCCAAAATTGTTGACGTAAAACCGTATGTTCTTCGATACTGGGAAACAGAATTTAAGCTTTTGAATCCTCAAAAATCTGTAACTGGTCAGAGAACCTATCGAAAAAAAGACATTCAGGTAGCGTTAACGATTAAAAAGCTTCTTTACGATCAAAAATTTACTATTGCGGGAGCAGCTGAAAAATTGGAAGAACTTGAGAAAGTAGGATTGGATCAAACTGACATGTTCTTTGAAAAATTTGGAAATAACAAGCATTCGCTTGGTTTAGAGATATCCGATCTTGGAGAAACCGAAAATTCTGATTTAAAATTGGATGAAAAGTTTCAAGAATTGGAAAAATTAATTTTTGGTTGCCTCGAAATTATAAAAAAATATTTTTGATTTTTTAGCTACAAAAGCTTTTGTTTTCACATTTTTTACCATGGTTTCTTTTGTTGTGTAGTTTCGGATTTTGATTTATATTGGCGTTCCATTTTTAGTTTTATGGCCGAAAAAAGTCATGATTGGGACATGAGCCCAATAATCTTCTAGAAATGAGAGTGGTATTCTGGACGGGGTGTAGCGCAGTGGCTAGCGCACTTGGTTCGGGACCAAGGGGTCGGAGGTTCGAATCCTCTCACCCCGACCACGATATCACTTTGTGGGGAATCTTTTTAATTGGAAAAATGAATGTCGGGGCGTGGCGCAGCTCGGTAGCGCAGTTGCATGGGGTGCAAAAGGTCGCAGGTTCAAATCCTGCCGCCCCGACCATTTTATTTTTCTTTCAACATTTTTTCAGTAAGGATTCCATGGTCCGAAATCAGAAAGTCATTGTTGTAATGCCAGCTTATAATGCGGAAAAAACACTACACGAAACTTATCAAGAAATTCCCTTTGATTTAGTAGATGAAGTTATTTTGGTTGACGACGCAAGCCAAGATCGAACATACGAAATTGCCAATCAATTAGGATTAAAAACTATTGGTCATAGCAAAAATCTTGGTTATGGTGGTAATCAAAAAACTTGCTATAAAACAGCTTTGTCTGATGGTGCTGATATCGTTGTTATGTTGCATCCAGATTATCAATATACTCCTAAGTTAATTTCGGCTATGGTTTTCTTATTGGAATCGGGAACATTTGATGTAGTTTTGGGTTCTCGAATTTTAGGCGGAAAAGCTCTTCAAGGCGGGATGCCGCTTTATAAATACGTCAGTAATCGGTTTTTAACCTTTGTGCAAAATTTACTGTTGGGTTCTAAACTTTCTGAATTCCATACAGGTTATCGAGCATTTTCACGAAAAGTTCTTGAGAATATCGATTGGGCAAACAATTCCAATGACTTTGTTTTTGATAACCAAATGTTGTCCCAAATCCTATATCAGGGTTTTCAAATTGGTGAAATAACTTGTCCAGCTAAGTATTTTACTGAGGCTTCCTCTATTAATTTTTTTAGAAGTCTAAGATACGGTTTCGGATGTCTTTGGACCGCTCTATTATTTAGGCTAGCAAGATTAGGTGTTTATTCTCCACTATTCAGTCCTCGCAGTTCCTAAATCGTCAAAAAACAAACGTTATAAATCTAAAATTTGACAATTTTTTAAGCCAATTTGTGGTTTAAAAATATAATTAATGTAGAAAGCATTTCAGCCATTATTTTTAAAAGAGCCCAAAGGTGGGTATTTTCCTTTGTTTTCCCCAAATAAAGCAAAATTGTTTGAAGTTTATTGCTGAAAAAGAAATTTAACGGATGAAACTATAGAAACGATTGCTTATTGGCTAAAGTGTAATTTTGGAACGGTTTATGCAAGAACTAAAGACTAGTTGAAATGAAAGTGAGTTAAAGCTTTTGGGTTTGAAGAGCCTTCACTTTTAATGGATTTTTAAATCAGAAGGATCAATTATGGCTCGGCGTGCAACCTTGAAAAAGGTTTCGGAAGCTATATTTAACACAAAAGATTCGTCTAAATCGTATTTACAAAACGTCTATCTTTATCCAGTCAAGTCAATAGAGCATGTCACTACGGATAGTTTAAAACTTTATTTCAAGGAAATATCGAAAGTTAAATTATTAACGGGGCCTGAAGAAGTAGAATTAGCTAAACGAATAGAAAAAGGCGACTTAAAAGCTAAACAGGCATTGATTGCGGCAAACTTAAGATTGGTCATTAAAGTAGCAAAGAAATATTTTAATCAAGGTCTTGCATTCCAAGACCTTATCGAAGAAGGAAATCTGGGATTAATAAAAGCAAGTGAAAAATTTTCTTGGAGAAGAGGGTTTAAATTTAGTACTTACGCTACTTGGTGGATAAGACAATCTATAACAAGAGCGCTTTCAAATCAATCACGTACAGTTCGGGTGCCGGTGCATGTTTCCGAGGATATTGGTCGAATGGAAAGGGTTGCAAGGCAACTTTCGAATGCCTTAGGAAGAGATCCTAGTCAAGTAGAAATTGCAAAAGCGACAAAGTTGAAATTAGAAAAAATTCATAAGTTGCAACGTTTGTCGCAAAGAAGTATTTCTCTTGATGTTCCAGTTGGCGATGAATTTAACACTAAGTCAATTGTTGATTTTATTGAAGACAAGAATATAACTAGCCCGGCGTTAGATGTTTTTTTAAAGTTGCGCACTGAAAAGTTAAGGTTACTTATTTCGACATTAACTGAAAAAGAACAAAAAGTTATTTCGATGAGATTTGGATTTGACGAGGAGTTGCCCAAAACTCTTGAACAAACGGGACTTAGTTTGGGCGTGACCCGGGAGCGAATTCGTCAGATTGAGGAAAAAGCCCTTCAAAAAATAAGATCACTTATGCGAATTAATCATCAAGAATATCGTGATCTTTTGTTTGAATTTGTGTAATGTAAACCTACAGGATTATTTAAAATATTTGAAAATTTAATTTCAAAAATTTGGGACAGGTTTAAATGATAGACTTGAAAGCTTTTGTGCGAGAAGTTTCAGATTTTCCGAAAAAGGGTATTGTTTTTAAAGACATAACACCGCTTTTAAAAAATCCAAATGCTTTTCAATATGCTATTGATCACTTTGCAAAACGATATGAAACGAGAAAACTGGGAGCTGTGGTGGCAATTGAATCTCGGGGATTCATTTTAGGGGGAGCACTCGCTACTAAATTAGGGGTTCCATTTGTTCCTGTGAGAAAGCCGGGGAAATTACCATGGAACACTATTGAAGAGACTTATGACTTGGAATATGGAAAAGATACGCTTCAGATACACTCAGATGCCTTTGAATTCGAAAATAAAAAGGTTATAATTTTAGATGATGTTTTGGCAACTGGTGGGACGGCCGCTGCTACTGTCAACCTAGTAGAGCGTGCTGGTGCTAAAGTTGAAGAAGCTGCTTTTTTGATTGAGCTTTCTTTTTTAAATGGTAGACAAAAATTGAGAAGTGTGCCTATCTTTTCGGTAATAAGTTACTGACCTTGTCAGATTAATAATTAACATTAAGAGGGTGTGGAATGAAGGCCCTCGTAGCTCAGTTGGATAGAGCGACCCTTTCCTAAAGGGTAGGTCACGCGTTCGATTCGCGTCGAGGGTACCATCAAGTTGCGGCTCACTTTGTTTTTTAAAATTTCTTCAAAGTTTGGAGACATGAGCATGACTGTCAATTGGGGTGATTCAAGTCCTATTTTACAAGAAAAACTATTTCTGAAGAGAGTGGTTGAATGGGCAAAAGCTCACCAGGAGGCTCTTGCGGTTACTGGCATTATTATTCTTTTAATTTCAATTGGACTTCCTTATTACATTCATAGTCAAACACAAAGTGAAAAAGACGCGTCGGGTGCTCTAAGTTTAGGACAATATTACTTGCGATCGGATGTTGACCCTGTAAATGGTCCTTTTAAAAATACCGCAGAAAAATATCAACAATGTTTACAAACATTTCAGCGGATTGTCAGTGATTATCCTGGCACATATTCTGCCAAAATGGCTAAGTATTATGTGGGGAAGTGTCAATATTTTATGGGTCAATATCCCGAAGCCTATAGTAGTTTTGATTCATCAGTATTGGATCTTCGGGGAACACCATTAGCCGAGGAAGCGGGATTGGGAAAAATGTTAAGTCTTATTGCACAAAGTCAATGGAGTCAAGCTGCACAAGTTGGGGAGTTGTTTTTAAAAGAAAATCCAAATAGCTTTTTAACTCCCGAAGTCAAACTTGATCTTTCTGATCTTTACTTTAAAATGAAAAACAATGGTAAATCAAATGATGAATTAAAGGAAGTTAATGAAAAATATCCAAATTCGAATTGGGGAAAAGATAGTCGAAT
>CAWIDW010000007.1:0-4691 GCA_963835045.1 uncultured bacterium | reverse complement strand
CGACAAGGGCTTTAGTTCTTTTAAAAAACTTATGACCGTTTCAGGAACAAGCGCGAATTTTTCTCGAACTGAAATGGGTGCCGTTAGATGATTAAGACCGTAGGCCATGAACTTCATGTATTGGTTGGTTCCCTTGGGTTAAAAAACATGTCTGGAATTTAGAAATACCTGAACGACCACAAAAGTAAAGAATGCTAAAAAATATCCAGCCATGACCAAAATCATTGTTTTTCTTCCCCGCATTTGAAACCCCCATCGGCAAAGAAAAAAAGCCGTATAAATACCAAGCACTAAAAGTGAACCGATAATTTTAGGGTCGGATATAGGAAATTGATCCCAGCTCAACAAGGCCTGAAACACTCCTAAAAACAATCCAGCGGACCAGAAAACAAGCCCCCATCCGGTGTAATAAACCGTCAATCGATCTAAAAGCTCAAGTGCGGGCAAATTGAGAGCCCATTTTTTCATTTGGTGTTGTTTAATTTGGCCTTCCTGAATCCAATAGGTCAACCCCACCCCAAATCCCAGTGTGAAAAAGGAATAACCTAAAAGCGTTAAAAAAACGTGAGAAGCGATTCGAGGAGTCGTTAAAATTGGGGCCATCGGCGAATTAAAATTGCCAATGACAGAAATGGAAATCAAAGATAGAAGAAAAATAAAAGGAAGAAAAAGCGATGTTAAAAGAGGCGCTTTGGCCCGAAACCGTCCTGAAACCAATGCGGCCGCCAGGCAAAAAGCCAAAACTGTCAGGATTTCCGGAAGATTTGTGACCGGGACATATCCCAGCGCAATCCAGCGCCCCAAAAGGAAAATCGATTGAAAAACTAGCCCTATCTGGAGCCAAAGAAAAGCACCATCATCCACGACCGGATCAAAGTTTCTCAAGTAGCGGAGCACTTGAAAACAACCGATGGCATAACACAAAACACTCAATCCTAATAGGCTATCTAGCCATCCCATGAAACACCTCCCAACTAATCCATTTTGTCGATTAAGAAACTTGTCAAAACAAATCAACCAAAACCGATTATGACTAAGATAAGCTTATATGATTAAAAAAATGAAGAAAAAATAAGCTCCGGGTTTGAACAACCAAGATTTTATAAATTTGGATTGGTTAAAAAAGCGATGAGGCGGCAGATTGAGCGGCTTGCAGCATGACTGTTGGCCAGAAACCCAAAAGAATGATAACTACAACACTAACACCGAGAGCTAATTTTTCATATGGACCGATTTCAATTGGCGAAACGTCTTTGGGTTCTAAAAACAAGGCCCGCCGCACCACCTGCAAATAGTAATACAGCGAAACAACGCTGAAAACCACGCCAATGACCGCAAGCCAAATATAGCCCTTGGATATCGCGGCGCTAAAAAGATACCACTTTCCAACAAAACCGGCAAAAGGGGGTAATCCAGCCAATGAAAGAAGGCCAACCATTAAAACCACACCCAAGAAAGGTGATCTTTTCCAAAGACCAGCATAATCAACGATTTGTTCGCTTCCAATTTTGGATGAAACAATGGTCACCGTTAAAAAAACCCCCATATTGGCAAAGAGATAAACAAAGAGATAAAAAAGAAGCGCCGTAATTCCCAACTGCCCGCCAACCATAAATCCAACTGATAGATAGCCCGCTTGAGCGATCGAAGAATAACCTAAAAGACGCTTGATATTCGTCTGCGGCAAGGCTTCCAGATTGCCTAAAATCATACTGAGCGCCGTCAAGATCGAAAAAAGACCTATCCAAATGGGTACAATAGACGGGGCTGACAATCCAACCCAAAATAAGCGGACAAAAGCAGCAAAACCCGCTGATTTGGAGGCGATGGATAAATAAGCCGTGACAGGGGTCGGCGCTCCCTCATAGACATCGGGGGTCCACATATGAAAAGGCGCGAGAGAAATTTTAAAAGCCAATCCGGCAACAACCAAAATAACGGCAAATACTTCTATAGAAGAAACGGGTTGGGCAGACAAACTCTTCCCTATCTCCGCGATCACGGTAGTACCCGTCAAACCATAAAGATAAGAAAACCCAAAAAGTAAAAGAGCCGATGAAAAAACTCCGAGCAACAGGTACTTCATTCCCGCCTCATTGCTGGCTCGATCCTTTTTCATGAAAGCGGCTAAGAGAAAACTACTAATGGAAAGCGTCTCCAATGACACGTAAAGGGTAATGATTTCCTGCGCCGAAGTTAAACTGGATGCCCCCGCTGCAGAAAAAAGCAAAATCGCCAAAAATTCAGAACGGTGCCGAATATTATGGCTTTCAAAGTATCGAAATGAGGCTAATAAAGTGTACAAAGTCGCCAATAAAATAATGGCTTTGAAAAATAAGGCAAGCTCATCCGTTTTGAGAAATCCATTGAAAGCCTCAACGGGTAGTGGTCCCAACGAACAGCTGGAAGAGCAACAAAAATTGCCAAGGAAAGGCAAAGAAACAAGAGATCCCAACACACCCAAAAAAGCTAAACCATTAATAGCGTTTTTTTTATTCTCAAAATCAAAAAACAATTCAACTAAAAGTACAAAAATGGCTGTACCGATCAATAAAAGTTCCGGTAAAAATGTCCCTATCTGATTCACCTAAATCCTCCAATATGATCGATCAAAGGCTCAACGCTGGAATTAATCATGTCCACCCAAGGTTTGGGATAAAATCCTATCAATAGGGAGAGTGCCAATAGAAGCGCAAGGGGAAGAATTTCAATAAAAGTACCATCTTTAATTGATTCCTGGTCTACCGGCACTTTGACAGGACCGAAGAAGACATTTTGAATCATTCGAAGATAATAGATAGCGCCCACCACAATCGTGGTGGCGGCCAGCGGAAAAAGAATCTTGAAGATAGTGAATCCGCCGTGAAAACCACTTTGATAAGAACCCAAAAAAACCATAAACTCGGCCACAAAACTACTAAAACCTGGAAGTCCCACATTGGCCATCGTCGCCGCCATAAAGAGTCCGCCGATAACAGGCGTCAGTGCCGCTAGGCCTCCCAATTGATCCCATTGCCGAGTGTTGGTCCGGTTTTCAATGAGTCCCACTAAACCGAAAGCGAAAGCCGTTAAAATACCCTGGGAAAACATCTGAACGACCGAGCCATTTAACCCGGTGATTTGAAAAGCACAAATCCCCAAGACCAAATAACCACAATGAGCCACAGAAGAATAAGCCACAACATATTTAATGTCCTTTTGTTTAAGAGCCACTAAAGAAGCGTAAAGTAGATTAATAACCGCTAAAATAGCGAAGAAAGGCAGCCATTCCTTGGCCCCCCCCGGTAAAGCCGGAAGAGCGATCCTTAATAATCCATAACCGCCTAAAGTTTTTAAAACCCCGGCGTTCATCATAGAGGCAGCAGTGGGGGCTGAAGCGTATCCATCCGGAGACCATGTATGAAAAGGAAAAAGAGCCAAAAGTATTCCAAACCCAACAGCCAAAAGCGGAAACCACGTATGTTGAAATTGGGGACTGAATCCGGTTTGCGCCAAATTGCCTAAAATGCGTATATCGAAGGTATGAATATTGGACGCGAAAACCATTGCCAAGAACCCTATCAATAAAAAAGCCGAACCGACCAACAAATAAAGGGATAGTTTCATGGCGGCATATTCTTTCCGACCACTACCCCAAATACCGATCAGCAGATACATCGGCAAAATATCTAATTCATAAAAGAGGAAAAAAAAGAACAAATCCAAACTTAAATAGGCTCCTGCCGCTCCCGCCACCATCAGAGAAAAGAAAATAGCGAATTCTTTTTTGCGGAGAGAAAGATTCCAAGAAACCAAAATGCCGGCAAGATAAACCGACGCAATTAATATCATCATGGGGACGCTGATTCCATCCACCCCTAAGGCATAATGAATTCCAAGGCCGTTTATCCAAGGCAATTCTTCCGTGAATTGAAACCCGCCGACTGCCGTTTGATAAAGTAGAAAAACCTTAAAGGCGATACCCAATTGAACGGCGGAGAAAATAAGATTGATCCAACGGGTGTATTTTTCAGAAAACAAAAGTGTTACAAAAACTGCCAAAACGGGGGTAAAGATAAATGTTGTTAAAACTGGAAGGTGGTTGGGACCTTGAGCGGGGGAATGAAAAAAGAAAAAGGCCGCCGTCAAAGGGGTCAGGATTGTAACCATCACTGAAAACATTCTTGTTTCCTCCGCAAACGATTAAAAAATGCCGATTAATATCCCTTAATTTTTAAAGACTAGCAAGAAAGGCTTTAAAAATTTATCAGAAGATATATCAATGCGATCGCCGAAAAAATAACCAAAGCATAATTTTGAACATAACCCGTTTGGGTTAGCCGCAGTAAGCCTCCCAACTTTCGAGTCGTCCATCCAGTTCCGTCCACCACTATGCCGTCAATTACATTCTTGTCGAACCAACTAAAAATTGAAGCTAATCCAAAAACTATTTTTTTGATGATCCAATCGTAAAATTCATCAATGTAATACTTGTTTTTAAGAAGAAGATAAATGGGTTTAAACATTTCAGAAAATTTTTCAGCCGAAAAAACCTTCCAATAATAAAACAACCCGGAGAGCCCGATTCCAAACAATCCAACTAAGCTTGAAATAAAAGCTGTCACTCCATTGAAATTTTCTAACCGTGGTTGTGGACCGTAATATAAGAACTTGGAAAAAGCGTCAAAACCGGGCCAATTAATCCAACCAAC
>CAWIDW010000006.1:0-8401 GCA_963835045.1 uncultured bacterium | reverse complement strand
GTGGATTACATATTTGTTTAGGATTGACCCATCTCGTAAATGCCAATCTAATGCGTCTCTAATAGAATCATTTCCCCAATCAATTATAGATGGGCGATATTCAAACTGGTAGCGTTTACTTCCATCAAGCTCTTTGCCTTCACGTATATATAATGGCAAATATAAGTCGCTTATTATTTTCTGTCTACTTAAATGAACTAAAAATTTGTATGAGTTAAATTCCCTAAAGGATTTATAGTTTTCCACGGCTGGATTAAGAAAGAGAGTTTCTTTTTTCAAATCTCTTTTTTTATATTCAGTGATAAGTGAAAGAAAATGCCCTTGTGATTCTATATAATGCAGAAGATTTTTTAAGTCTACATTGTATTCAAAATCAATTTTTTCAGGCAAAAAATCTTCTATGATTATTTTATCATCACCATCTTCTATATCTTTCTTAACATCACTCAATCTTCTAATTTTGGATTGTTCTTTTGGCATCTTATCTTTATTTTATTTAGTGTAGTTCAAGGTAGTGAAAAAGTAAATTATTGTAAAGAAAAAACTTTATCTTTTTATGCTTTTAAGATAATATAAAAATACAATTTAACATTTTGCCTAACCCCGATAGTTTTCTATCGGATATGGCAACAACCCCGCTACAGGACAAAGAGCTCGTCATAAGCTCAACCTGTAGCGGGTCATATTCCGAAAGGATTATGGGTAGCCGAAAGGCTATCGCTTGTGGCGGGCTTTTTGTCTCCGCCACAATATCGGCATAAAAATAAAACCCGCTACATTATGCCAAATGAGAAAAATCTTTTAAGTGAAATTGAGTTACTTAAAAAAGAATTAAAACGGTTAAAATTAAGAAAAAAATACGGCCTCGTCTGGGAAGAAAAACCCGAGGCCGTTGTTGAGTTATGCAAGAAAGAACTACCCGTCCTTATTGAGGATACTAAAAAAGAAATCACAAGGGATAAAAATAGGCCAACCAATATCTTAATTGAGGGCGATAATTATCACGCTCTTTCCGTTTTGAACTACACCCACAAAGGTAAAATTGATGTTATTTATGTTGACCCCCCATACAACACTGGAAACAAGAGCTGGAAATATAACAATAACTTTGTAGACAAAGAGGATGCTTTTAGACACAGTAAATGGATTTCTTTCGTTTCTAAAAGAATTAAATTAGCGAAGGATTTGCTCAAAAATGATGGCATTTTTATTATGACGATTGATGATTATGAAATCGGTGCTTTAAGACTTATTCTTGATGAGATATTCGGGGAACAAAATAGATTAGGCCTTGTTACTATAATGCACAATCCTCGGGGCAGAAGTGATGATAAATACTTTGCCACTTCACACGAATACGCCCTGTTTTACAGTAAAAATTTTAAGGTGGTAAAAACAGAAAAACTCCCCCTAACAGAAGAGCAAATTAAATTATTCAAGTTAGAAGACGATATTTCTTTTTACAGACTTCTTCCGCTTAAAAGAACTGGCTCAAATTCTACGCCCAACGAAAGGGCAAATCTTTATTTTCCAATTTACTACAACGAGTCTACCCAAGAAATTTCTCTTGATGCTATGAAGGGTGAAAAATGGCAGGAAATTATCCCATTGGACAGTGGCGGTAATAAAAGGGTTTGGCGTTGGGGTAAGGAAAAAATAAGTAAAGAATGGAAAACGGAAATTGTGATAAAGAAGGTTAAAAATAACTGGCAAGCTTTTGGCAAAGACAGAATTAAGGCAGGCAGAAAACCAAAAACGGTATGGGTTGACCCAAGATATGACGCATCAAGCCACGGAACGATGTTACTCCAAAAACTTTTAGGTGAAAGAAAGATATTTGATTACCCAAAATCTGTCTGGGCTGTATTAGACGCTTTAAGCATTGCGTGTAGCGATAAAAAGAATGCTTCTATATTAGATTTTTTTGCGGGTTCTGGAACTACTGGCCACGCTACAATGATTTTGAATAAAAAGGATAATGGCAATAGAAATTTTATATTATGCACTGACAATGAAAATAAAATTGCTGAAAAAGTTTGCTACCCAAGAATAAAAAAAGTTATTGAAGGCCATAAAGATTATCCAGACATCACTAATTTTGAGGCAAACTTAAAATACTATAAAACTGATTTCGTTGATGCGGAGCAGACTGATTCCAATAAGAAAAAACTCGTTGATAAATCAACCGAAATGCTATGTCTAAAAGAAGACTGTTTTGATGAGTTAAAAAGAACTAAAACTTACAGTATTTTTACCAATAATCAAGGTAAAAATCTGGGCATCATCTACGATGACGCTGGTATAACTCCCTTCAAAAAAGAAGCCGAAAAAATAGGTAAGAAATTTATTGTCTATGTTTTTTCGTTGGACGACAGTGCCAGGGAAGAAGAATTTGAGGATATTAAAAACTTGGTTGAATTAAAGCCGATTCCAGCCGTTATTCTTAATGTGTATAAACGCATATTCAAATGATTAAGCTAAAAGATTACCAAAGCCAAGCAGTAGAAAATCTGCATCGGAAAATAGAAAATTCCCTACGGTCTTCTGAAAACGAAGTTATCATTTTTCAAGCCCCTACTGGTTCGGGTAAGACCGTGATGGTTTCGGAATTACTGAAAGAACTTATTTCCAAAAGAGAGGACGACAAGAAATTTTCTTTTGTCTGGGTTTCGGTCAGAATGTTGCACGAACAGAGCAAGGAAAAACTGGAAAAATACTACGAGGACGACCGTCTGCTCAAATGTTCATACTTTGAAGATTTGGAAGACCGAAAAATCGCTGAAAATGAAATCCTGTTTATCAACTGGCACAGCATCAACAAAAAAGACCTCAACATTTTCATCCGAGAAAACGAACAGGATAATAACCTTAATAGCGTCATTAAAAACACCAAAGATGACGGCCGCACCATTATACTTGTTATAGACGAAAGCCATCATACGGCCAATTCGGATAAGTCAAAGGAACTCATTGAAATAATCAGCCCTAAAATTACAGTGGAAGTTTCTGCTACGCCACACTTAACCGAGAACATTTCTGAAATTGAAAGGGTTAGACTGGATAGGGTAAAAGAAGAAGAAATGATTAAGTCTGAAATTTCGGTAAACCCAGAGTTTTTGAATATAAAAATTGGCACAAAAAGCTCTGACGAAATTGTTATCCAGGAAGCCCTTAAAAAACGAGAAGAACTGGCCAAAATGTACGCCAAAGAAAAGGCAAAAATAAATCCCTTAATGCTCGTTCAATTGCCTGATAACAAGGCTGGTCTCATCAGCAAGAAGGAAGAAATCGTCAAGATTTTAGCCAAGCGAGACATCACAGAAAAGAACGGCAAGCTGGCCATCTGGCTGTCGGAAGACAAATCTGAAACTTTGCCCGATATTGAAAAAAATGACAGCGATGTTGAAGTGTTGATTTTCAAACAAGCCATCGCTTTGGGATGGGACTGCCCCAGAGCTTCAATCCTGGTCATTTTCAGAGAGTCAAAAAGTTTTTCTTTTACCATCCAAACTATCGGCAGAATTATGCGGATGCCCGAATTAAAATACTACTCCAAAGAGCCAGAACTCAATAAAGGATATGTTTTCACCAACCTGGCCAGCATTGAAATTACCGAAGACTACGCCAAAGATTACATCACGCTTTATGAGGCCAAACGGGACAGTAAAATTTACAAGGATATTTCTCTACATTCCATTTACCTAAAAAGACAACGAGAACGAACCCGTCTGTCTGGCGAGTTCGTTAAAATTTTCAGTAAAATTGCATCAGAAAATAATCTGGCAAAAACCATAAATCTTAAACCTTCAAAAATCATTAACCCAATCATTGCCGATGGTAAAATCGTTGATATTGATAAAGCTGGCCAGATAGAACACAGAGGCGAAATTAGCATCGCCCTTAATGAAAAAGAATTACAGGAACGGTTTGATAAATTTATCGTCCAAAACTGCACCCCTTACGCCCCTGCCGATTCCAGCGATAGAATGAAAACTGCTCTTTATCAGTTTTTCAACCAAAAATTCAAGTTTGAAAAGTATGACCCAAAAGTCCAAAGGATTGTTTTGGGTAACGAAAATGTAAAATTATTTGTTGATGCTGTTAATCTGGCAAAAGAAAAATACAAAAGGGAAATTGTTGAAAAAGTGAGTGAAAAAAGAGAGTTGCAGGAAACGCCAAACTGGGAAGTGCCTATCGTCATCAATTACAACAGCAGATACCAAGCCGAGGAACAGCCCATTTCGGTCATAAAACCCTTTTACAGCGTCAAATTAAGCGAACCAGAGCGGTTGTTTGTAGAGATGCTCAACAATTCCAGCAAGGTTAAGTGGTGGTATAAAAATGGTGAGAGTGAAATCAAGTATTTTGCTGTTTTAAGAAATGATAATATGGCTTTTTATCCTGACTTTATTGTGCAGTTCAAGGATGGCTCTATCGGTATTTTTGACACCAAGTCTGGCAGGACGGCCGAGACCAGCGATGCCAGGCCGAGAGCCGAAGCATTGCAAAAATATATTAAGACGGAAAATAAAAAAGGAAAGAAATTGTGGGGCGGTATCGTCGTAAATATAAACGGCTCTTGGAAACTGAATGATAGCGAAAAATATCAGTATGACGCAAATGACTTTTCTGGCTGGAAAGTATTGTCCATTTAGCATATTTGCCTTCTCGGCGATTGAAACTTTATTGGTTGTTTGATAGTATAAATTAAGAGAGCTTTGTAATTATATTATTAAGTTTTTTCTTATTTCTATGACTACAAAAACAAACAACAAAACCACAGCCTTAAATGTGGCTTTTTATTTCCTGAAAAAAGGGTTAGATGATAAAAAACCCATAACCAATAAGAAATTACAAAAGCTCGTTTACTATGCTCAAGCCTGGTCGCTTACCCTTAATGATGAAAAACTTTTTAATGAAAAAATAGAAGCCTGGGTTCACGGCCCTGCCGTTCCAAGTCTGTATGAAAAATTTAAGAAGTTCGGTTCGGAGCCAATAATTTTTGAAGCTAAAAATTTAGATTTTGATTTTTCAGAAAAACAAAAGGAACTTTTGGAAGAAGTCTGGAAAGTCTATGGCAAATATGATGCAAATTATTTAGAGGTTCTTACTCATTCAGAGCTACCGTGGCAAGAAGCCAGAGCAGGACTTGAGAGTTCTGATAGCTCTAATAATGAAATATCAGAAGTAACAATCAAAAAATACTATTCGGAAAAATTACAAAAAAGCCAGAAATGACAGAAATTCCTGAAGAAATAACCCAGCCCCCTAAAGACAATGTCGCAATACCAGAAATTATTGCAAATGCTCCGCCAGAAGAAGCACCCGAGGCAAAACCTTATTTGATTTCCTTTGCGAAATATAACGAAAAAATGTGTGAAATTTCTGAACTCAATAGCAATAAAGCAAGGAAAGCCGTAGAAACTTTCAAAACAGTAGGAACTAAAATTCGTTCGGAATCTGATTTCAAAAAAATTCCCATAGATAGGATACCCGTGCGGCGAGAGGGAGAATACAAAAAATTATTTCAGGGATTAGCGGATGATATTGATTTGAAAGAGCTAAAACTTCAACAGGATGCCAGGATATTTTATTTTGATATTGAGCCAGAGAGGACATTTTATGTTGTTGCTATAACCCAGAATCATCTTGAAACCAATAAAGTTAGAAGGTAAAAATACGAAAGCCAGATTTTTTCTCTGGCTTTTTAAGGTGAGAATGAAAGTATAAGAAATAATTTATGTCAAAAAAACTCAATAACCGATATTTTATTATCCGCCACGGTGAAAGCAAGGCTAATGTTGCACACATTTTATTGAGTCATCCCAAAGATGGCACTATCGGTTTTGGGCTTTCACCAAAAGGGAAAAAACAGGTTAAGATTTCAGTTTCAAAAAACAAAAAAGAAAAACTGTTGGACTCTGATACTATCATTTATTCCTCTGATTTCCTGCGAGCCAAAGAAACAGCAGAGATAGCAAGAAAAATACTTGGTGTTAAGAAGATAAATTTCCATAAAAAATTACGAGAAAGGTACTTTGGGAAATTTGATAAAACTTCATTAGACAACATAAAAATCGCTTGGGCAGACGATGAAAAGAATCCCAACCACAAACACAACGGCGTAGAGAGTCCCAACAAAGTTCTCAAAAGAACCCTTGCCGTTATTGCTCAATTAGATAAAAAATACAAAGGCAAGAAAATACTCCTTGTTTCTCACGGGGATGTGTTACAAATCCTACACACTCACGCTTCGGGCAAATCAGTAAGTCATCATCGGCTCATTCCACATCTTGAAACTGCCGAGATTAGAGAGCTTGCTTTTTAATTATTATTGTGGTATCGTGCATCCACATTCGCCCTTTCCCAACTGAATAAGGAGTCAATCGTGAACCCAGAACCGCCGAGCCAAGAGCATCTTCGGGACGAGTACAAGCTGGTGTTTGACGGGTACAAGTTCTTCGTCAGCTTACGCTTCATCGTCGCCGCTTTTGCGATGAGCATCCAGTCGGCACTGCTGACCATCTACAATCAGACGGTCAAGGAAAGCCGTCTCCACGGGTTTATAGTGTTCGCCGTGGCAATGATGTTTCTAATGGCACTCGCTATCATTGAGAGGCGGACTATCCACCTGTTCAGCAGTTTGCTGAAACGGGGCACCGAATTGGAGTTCCAGTTGGGCAATGCCCACGGATTCTTCCATCGGATTGCCGAAATTTCTCCCAAGAAGTTTCGGCTTGTTGCCACGCACACCAAGGGCATTACCCTTGTGTATGTCGGAATGTTTATCCTCTGGATTTTGTTACTCGTCGCAACGCTCATCAAAAACTAACCCCACTAACCGCAAAGGAGAAAATCTATGCAACAGGTTCCGCAAACCCGTGAGGATTCCACGACCCAGCAGTTCTTCGCCTTCCTTGACCAGAGAGAAAAGGTCAGCAGCTGGTTCTTGGCGATTTACATCATCGCCATCCTTTTGCTGACGGTCGTCGGTGGCATTGCCCTGCTTTCGTAGCACGGACTCCTGCCATCAACATAGCGAAGCTCGGATGCTTCGCTTTCTTTTTCCTTGGAAACAAACTACAATGGAGAAAAACTATGTTTGACCCAAAAGACAGCAAAACCGTCGGTTATCATCTGTTCATCCTTCCCGAAGGAGAGCTATTTGATAATCTGCAACGCACCATCAACGAACTCGCAGAAAAGTATCAAGGTGCAAAGTTTGAGCCGCACCTGACTCTGTTGGCACGGATTCCCAAAGCCGACGAAGCCGAGCTGGTCGCCAAGACCCAACAACTCGCCAGCACAATGCAATCGTTTGAGGTTGAACCCAAAAAGGTTTACGCCGAAGACGCTTACTTCCGTGCCCTCTATTGCAAGGCAGAACCCAATCCTACAATGGAGGAATACCATCAGAAGGCACTGGAAGCGTTCGGCGTGCAGGACGTGAATGTCTATATGCCCCACTTGAGCTTGTACTACGGCAATGTCCCGCAATCTACCAAGGACGAGATGACTGCGTCGCTGTCGCTACCCACCTCTATGCGGTTTCTGGTAGACAAGGTCTACCTCTACCGCACCGAGGGCGAAGCCCAAGATTGGGTTCGGGTCGGGGCGTACCCATTGGGAAAGTAAATCCCACGAAACAAAAAACAGAGCGAAGCTAACTGGCTTCGCTTTTTCTTTGTGTGAAAATCTCATATTGATGCCAATAAACAGGTTCTAACGGCGTCCAAGGCGGAGAGCATCTTATTGACACTGTACCAATAATATGATACAGTGTTTTTAGTTTTGCACATTCCCAACTCGTAGGCGGCTGGCCTTAAAACAGCGGGAGTACAACAATGGCCGAACGACAGTGGGATCAACAAGGTCCCAACGGAGAAAAAGTGTTCCTTGACGACGACAAACTCATTGTCGTAGAGTCTTCCAACGGCAAGAAGGTTCGCCTGGGCTACTGGTGTGAAGGGTCTCGTCCCGTCAAATCAGCAGGTGGAATACTGGCCCAGATGATCCAGTCAGAGACAAACCAAGAAGGGCCGTACCTTTACCTCCATGTCGAGATCCCCGAGTCCGAACGCAAGCCTGGCAAAGGCGGAAAACCGAAACGCTGGGCCAGTTCAGTGAAAGTCCCGCCACCGTTTTGTTTGTGGCCCGAAGATCTCCGAATTTCCGTCGCCCAATGGGTCCTCTCCATCGCGGGGCCAGAAGAACTCGTTTCCCAGCTTTCGGTGAAAGAGGTGAGCCTTCACCACATTTTCCTCTCGGGTTTCTTCATTCTGCTGAATGTGCCCGAAGGCGTCGAACTGTGATTTCCCCTCATCCCTGAAAAGGAGCAAATGTGAGTAAAGTGTTTCAGATCGAGGAGGACTTCAACGCCATCATGGCCCAGAATCCTTCT
>CAWIDW010000005.1:0-271484 GCA_963835045.1 uncultured bacterium | reverse complement strand
AATGTATTGCTAGGTTGCCGAGAAGTACGGCTTCGTGCTCGACATCAAGCACCGCGGCGACGTCACGACGCAGCAGCAGCAGAAGGAGAAGGAAAAGGACAAGGCCAAGCCGGTGGCGGACGACTCGAAGGACCTGGTCACGCGCCCCCCGGTCGTCGTCATTCTCGGCCACGTCGACCACGGCAAGACGTCGCTCCTCGACGCGATCAGGAAGGCGAACGTCGCCGCAGGCGAGGCCGGCGGGATCACCCAGCACATCGGCGCCTACCAGATCGAGTACAATTCACGAAAGATCACGTTCCTCGACACGCCGGGCCACGCCGCGTTCAACAAGATGCGGGCGCGCGGTGCCTCGGTGACCGACATCGCCATCCTCGTGGTTGCGGCGGACGACGGTTTCATGCCGCAGACGGACGAGGCCCTCGAGCACGCGAGGACCGCAAAGGTGATCGTCATCGTCGCGGTGAACAAGATGGACGTGAAGGGCGCGAATATCGACCAGGTGAAGGCGCAGATGCAGCAGCGCGGAATCGTCCCGGAGGACTGGGGCGGGGAAACCATCACGGTTCCCGTCTCCGCGACCAAGGGGACCGGCATCAACGACCTCCTGGAGATGATCCTTTTGCAGGCGGACGTCCTTGAACTGAAGGCGAACCCGAAGGCCGAGGTCTCGGGCGTCGTCATCGAGTCCCAGGTGGACGTCGGCCGCGGCCCGCTCTCGACCGTCATTGTCCAGAAGGGCACGCTTAGGACCGGCGACGCCATCGTCTGCGGCTCCCACTGGGCCAAGGTCCGGGTTATGGCATGGCCCAATACACGGATCCTGTATATAAATTTTCTTTTTGGTATCCTAGTACATTGCAAATTACAACAACGCCGACAAACGATGCTGCCAGCTTTCCGGGAGGAGTTGCGGTAGAGACGTTGCAAGTTGGTTCCCTTGGAGGCACGTCAGTAGTTGTGGTCAATTCTCCTGGCAGCACCATAACCGACGAACCGGCAAATCACGCAAGCCCGATTGCCCAAACAAAATATTTTTACGACAGCACTAAAAGTGAATGGATGGTGGCGTATCCGCAAGGCGCCAATGGTGCGGGGTCGGGAGCGACGACAACGGCGGATATTTCCAAGACTACCATGTCGGGCTTAATTATGCTGCCAAGCGGGAAGCGTTTTGATACGACCATCATACCTTTAAGCACCACCCAATTTTTAGTCATCAGTGATGGTGGGGGAAGTAGTTTTACCAGTCAACTCGCGCAAACGGTTGCGCAAGCGGGAGCAACAATTGATGCTTCTTTGCAAACGAGCGCCCTCCAAGCCGAAGCAGCTGCAGTTGCCGGACAGAATAGTAATTAATTAAAAAATAATAAATAATATTTCTGCCACAGTATATTTGAATAGGGTTTTTACGGTATACAGATTTGACAAGGATTCTTGCTTGGATATATACTGAAATAAACGAGATGATTAATTTAAAACATAAACTTGGAATTGCATTATTTTTAGAAGATATTCCTGCGATACGGAGGGCTGGTTTTTTATGCTCCCCGTTTTCCCTATCTTTTTTGGATTTGGTAGCTTTTAAATAAGCTACAAATCTATTCCAACGTTTTGCATAGCATAAAACCAGCCCATCGGATCTGGTTTTTTTAGTATAAAAAAATTAACTTCCACCATCATGAACGATTTAGCATTTATCATTATCATCATTGCTTTCTTCGGCCTGTGTTTGGCCTATGTAAAGCTCTGTGAAAAGTTATAAACAAATTACTACTATGGACATTCAAATACTCATTATTGGAATTGTTGCATTGCTGCTTTTGATGTATCTTTTTGCAGTGATGGTGCGCCCGGAAAACTTCTAAATTTTATTTTTTGCAATAAAATACGCAGAACAACGCTGAAATTAACGCAGAAAAAACGCGGAAACGTAATCCGCGAAAATCCGCGTCAATATCTGCGCATATCAGCGATTTTTACAGAGTAAAAATGACTATTATTGACTGGTTACAACTTATTATTTTTGTTGGACTCCTGGCTTTGATCACGGTGCCCATGGGAAAATACCTTACGCAAGTGCTGGATGTTGACGGGAAAACATTCTTGGATAAACTACTTAAGCCATTAGAAAGATTCACCTACAAAGTTTTTGGCATTGACCCAAAAAAAGAGCAGGATTGGAAACAGTACACCATTTCAATTCTTGTTTTTAGTTTGGCATCAATTCTTTTTACTTACATTGTTTTAAGAATGCAGCAATGGCTGCCGCTCAATCCCCAGCACCTGCCAAATTTGAGTCCGGACTTGGCGTTTAATACTTCGGTCAGTTTTGCCACCAATACCAACTGGCAAAGTTACGTCCCCGAGTCCACTATGTCGTACTTTTCACAAATGCTTGGCTTGGTGCTGCATAACTTTTTGTCGCCGGCGGTAGGCATTGGCATTGCCGCGGCATTGGTGCGAGGTATCGCCCGCGATAGTGCTAAAACCATCGGCAACTTTTGGGTTGATATTACCCGATCAATTTATTATTTGCTTTTGCCAGTAGCTTTGGTGTTTGCCATCTTTTTGGTGTCGCAAGGGGCAATTCAAAACTTCAAAAATTACACCACCGTAAAATTAGTTGAGCCTCAAGGTCAAGTAACCACTCAAACCATTCCGCAGGGCCCCCTGGCTTCGCAGGAAGCTATTAAAATGCTGGGAACTAATGGCGGGGGATACATGAACGCCAATTCTGCCCACCCGTTTGAAAATCCCAATCCGCTGACAAACTTTTTTGAGATGCTGATTGTTCTTTCAATTCCCGCGGGTCTTACCTATTACTATGGCTCCATGATTAAAAATCAGTGGCACGGATGGATTATTTTTTTGACTATGATGATTATGCTCTTGACCAGTTTTTTTGTTCTCTATCACTTTGAGCAAGCGGGCAACCCTATTCATCAGCAGTTGGGAGTTGAAGTTTCAAGCGGCAATATGGAAGGCAAAGAAGTGCGATTTGGAATTTTTAATTCCAGCCTGTTTGCCAACATTATGACCGACACTTCCACGGGCGCGGTAAATTCCATGCATGATTCTTTTACACCCATCGGAGGATTGGTGCCAATATTAAACATGCAGCTTGACGAAGTGGTCTTTGGCGGCGTCGGGTCGGGGCTTTACACGATGCTCGTCTATGTTATTTTAATGGTGTTTTTGGCAGGGTTGATGATTGGCCGAACGCCGGAGTACCTTGGCAAAAAAATTGAAGCCTACGACGTAAAAGTAGCCACCCTGTCAGTTATTATTTTAATCATTGTCATTCTTGTCTCTACGGCCTACGCTTCGGTTAGTGCTTGGGGTTTGGCGGGACTTAACAACAGCGGCCCGCACGGCTTAAGTGAAATGCTCTACGCCTTTACTTCGGCCGCTGAAAATAACGGCAGCGCCTTTGCCGGGCTTTCGGCCAACACTCCCTGGTACAACGGCATCCTTGGCCTGGTCATGCTCATCGGCCGATATTTTATGGTTGTTCCCATTATGGCTTTGGCCGGATCCCTGGCCAAGAAAAAAAGAGTACCGGAAGGTCCGGGTTCTTTTCCGGTCAATGGGCCGATGTTTATTATTTTGCTCATCGTGGTGCTGGTCGTTACCACGGCGTTAACGTATTTTCCCGTGCTGGCGCTCGGCCCGATTGTCGAGCAATTCATGATGCACTCCGGAAAGTTGTTTTAAATTTGAAATTTACAATTTACAATTTGAAATAGCCTTCTATAAGATTTTCTATATGAAGGGTACAGGTCAATTTGAAATAGCTAAATTTGAAATATTTAAAACGTGTTTTCAAATTAAGTTATTTACACCTTTACGCCTTGATTTCAAATTTCAAATTTCAAATTGTAAATTCGTTACCATGAATAAAAAAACACAAAGTATTTTTGATCTTGCCATTATTATTCCCGCGGTAAAAGAATCCGTTTGGAAATTAAATCCAAAGAGGATGGTTAAAAACCCGGTCATGTTTGTGACCCTGGTGGGCGCGATCATAACCACGGTTGAAATTTTTACCACCAACAGCCAGCGATTTTTTGTCATCCAAATTGCCATTTGGCTTTGGTTTACGGTGCTCTTTGCCAATTTTGCCGAAGCCATGGCCGAGGGTCGGGGAAAGGCCCAAGCCGATGCCTTAAGAAAATCCCGCACCCAATTATTTGCCAATCGCTACAAAAAAGATGGCATACTTATGCAAGTCGGAGCCGATCAATTAAAAAAGGGCGACATTATTTTGGTGGTTGCGGGCGAAGTGATTGGGGGAGATGGCGAAATTATTGAAGGCGCGGCCACCGTTGACGAGTCGGCCATTACCGGAGAGTCTGCCCCGGTCATTCGTGAATCCGGCGGCGACCGAAGCGCGGTAACGGGCGGCACCAAAGTATTGTCCGACCAAATTAAAATAAAAATCACGGCCAATCCCGGCGAAAGTTTTCTTGACCGCATGATTGTCTTGGTTGAAGGAGCTAAGCGCCAAAAAACTCCCAATGAAATCGCCCTGACCATTTTGCTTTCGGCGTTAACGATTGTTTTTTTGGTGGTGGTAGTGACGCTCTATCCCATTGGTTTGTATAGCGGCAGCGTATTTTCTGTACCGGTATTGATTGCGCTTTTGGTGTGCCTGATTCCAACCACCATTGGCGGATTGCTTTCTGCTATTGGCATTGCTGGCATTGATCGGTTAGTGCAAAAAAATGTCTTGGCCATGTCGGGGCGCGCGGTTGAAGCGGCCGGCGACATTGATGTTTTGCTCTTGGATAAAACGGGGACGATAACCCTTGGTTCAAGGCACGCCACGGAATTTATTCCAGCTCCGGGTGTCACCGTACAAGAATTAGCGGATGCGGCGCAACTTTCATCACTAGCCGACGAAACTCCCGAAGGCAGAAGCATTGTGGTCTTGGCAAAAACTTTTGACATTCGCCAAAGGCAGCTTCATGAAATGAAAAACGCGGTGTTTGTGCCATTTAGCGCCCAAACAAAAATGAGCGGGCTGGATTTGCCTGCCCGCCGAAGCCTTGGCGAAGGAGGGGATAACATTCATTACCGAAAAGGCGCGGCAGATGCCATTAAAAATTGGTCCTCGGGAAATTATTCAAAAGAAATCTCACAAGAAGTTGAAAAAATTTCAAAGCTGGGTGGAACGCCTTTGGTTGTCGCCACCCAAAAAGAAATTCTGGGAGTGATTTATCTTAAAGACGTTGTGAAAGGCGGATTGAGCGAAAGGTTTAAATTGTTTCGCGAGATGGGAATCAAAACCATTATGATTACCGGTGACAATACATTGACCGCCGCGGCTATCGCCAAAGAAGCCGGAGTTGATGACTTTTTGGCTGAAGCTAAACCCGAAGATAAACTGGCACTCATCAGAAAAGAACAAGCCGGTGGAAGGTTGGTGGCTATGACAGGAGATGGCACCAACGACGCGCCGGCACTGGCTCAAGCCGACGTTGGTGTGGCCATGAACACCGGAACCCAGGCCGCCAAAGAAGCGGGCAACATGGTGGACTTGGATTCCAATCCCACCAAAGTGATAGAAATTGTGGAAATTGGAAAACAGATGCTCATGACTCGCGGAGCTTTAACTACCTTCAGTATTGCCAACGATGTCTCAAAATATTTTGCCATCATTCCCGCCATGCTGGTGACCACCTTTCCGGCCATCGCCGCCTTTAATATTATGCAATTGCACGATCCGCAAAGCGCCGTGCTTTCTGCTGTAATCTTCAACGCCATTATTATTATTTTACTGATTCCGCTGGCGCTTCGGGGCGTAAAGTTTCGGGCGCTTTCGGCCGCCAAGGTCTTGAGGATTAATTTTATTATCTACGGCATCGGAGGATTTATCGCGCCGTTCATTGGCATTAAAATTATTGATATGATTTTGGTAGCGTTTCATCTTGCCTAAATAAAGCGACACTAATCTACGAATGACGCCCGAATGACCCTAATACGAAAATGCATTGGTAAATTCGAGTGAGATTAGTAATTGGTGTCGCCTAAAAAATGAATACAATATTACAAGAACTAAAAATCTCCGCCATTGCCATTGTTGTCTTTGCGGTTATCTGCTGCGGTGTTTATCCTTTGGCCGTTTGGGCGATAAGCCAGGTGGTGTTTCCCTGGCAGGCCAATGGCAGTTTAATTACCAACTCGCAAGGACAAGTCATTGGCTCAACCTTACTTGGCCAAGAATTTACCGGAGCGCAATATTTTCATCCGCGACCATCCGCGGCCGGCGCTGGGTACGATCCAACGGCTTCTGGCGGAAGTAATTTGGGACCGACTTCAAAAGAATTAGCCGACGAAATTGCCCAAAGAATTGCAGATTATAGAACAGAAAATAATCTTTCTGCCACGACTCCAATTCCCGCTGACGCCGTCATCGCTTCCGCCAGTGGCCTTGACCCCGAAATTAGTTTGCAAAATGCCCTGTTGCAATTAACCCGAGTTGCCAAAGCCCGCGGTGTTGCTCCCATAAAAATTGATGGCTTAATCAACGAAAACACCGAAAGCCGAAGCTTGGGCATTTTTGGCGAACCCGGAGTAAACGTGCTAACCTTAAATATCGCGCTAGATAAAACATATCCTCTAAAATGACAAAAAACAAAACTAAAACGCCGGAGGATTTTCTTAACCTTTTAAAGGCCGAAAAGCGTGGGAAGTTGAAGGTGTATTTGGGGTCGGCGGCGGGAGTGGGGAAGACGTATCGGATGTTGGTTGAGGGAAAGCAACTCAAACAAAATGGCATTGATGTGGTTGTTGGATATATGGAGCCGCATGAGCGACCCGAAACCATTGCCCAAGCGGAAGATTTGGAAGTGGTGGCGCCAAACATTTTCCAGCACGGAAATTTGCAGTTAAAAGAAATGGATTTGGACGGCGTGTTAAAAAGAAAACCGGCGGTGGTTTTGGTTGATGAGTTGGCGCACACTAATGCTCCGGGATCAAAAAATATAAAACGCTATCAAGATGTGGAAGAATTGTTAAATGCCGGCATTAGCGTTATTACCACCTTAAATATTCAGCACTTAGAGTCCTTGTACAACGATATTAAAAACGCCACGGGAATTAAAGTCAACGAACGAATTCCGGATGATGTTGTGGGAGACGCGGATTTGGTGGTTAACGTTGATTTGGAAGCG
This sequence comes from uncultured bacterium, assembly GCA_963835045.1. GTDB lineage: Bacteria > Patescibacteriota > Minisyncoccia > Minisyncoccales > Staskawiczbacteraceae > VGLO01. The sequence continues at coordinate 264,306 of CAWIDW010000005.1, read as the reverse complement.
GAGGACTTAATTGCCAGATTAAAAGCCGGTAAAATTTACAAGTTAGATAGAATCACCACGGCCTTAAATAATTTTTTCAGTTTGCAGAATTTAACTCGTCTGCGGGAAATTTCCTTGAGTGAAACAGCCAACTTTTTAGATAAACGCCAGCGGGAAAAATTTGAATCCTCTCATAAACCCAGCGCCTTAAATAAAGTCATGGTCAGAATTCGGGGCCAGGAAAAAAATGGAGACGAAATTTTACGCAAGGCTTCGCGCTTGGCATCGCAGCTTAATGCAAAATGGTATGTTGTGTATGTTTCTACTCTGAAAGAAGAAACCAAAGTCCTTTCACCCGACAGGGATAACTTGAAAAATATATTGGACGTTGCAGAAAAAATGGGAGCGGAAAATATCATTCTCAAAGATGAAGATATCGCGGGAGCCTTAACTCAATTTGCCAAAGCTAACGGAATTACCCATTTAGTGCAGTCACACCCGTTGCCCAGAAAATTTTGGGAATTTTTCCACAAATCGGTGACCGAAGAATTAATCCAAAATTTGCCCGACACCCATATTATTATGGTATAAAGTAATGAAAGAACTGCAAACTACAAGTATGAAGCTGGGCATGAGCATTATTGCTCTTGGGGTATCAGGTAAGAAGCAATCGGCGGCGGTTTTTATGATATAATAAAAACGTATTAAAAATAACTTCCATTAACTTGGTAAAAAAGATATGAAAATTTTTCTTGCGACGGATCACCGGGGGTTTAAACTAAAAGAAAAAATAAAAACCTGGCTTGGGGAGTGGCAGTATGAATACGAAGATTTTGGGGCAAGCGTTGAGAATTCCGAAGACGACTACCCTGACTTTATTTCCAAGGCTGCCCAAGCTGTTTCTGATAACCCGGAAAACTCAAGGGGGATTATTTTAGGAGGTTCTGGCCAAGGCGAAGCTATGGTGGCCAATAAATATAAAGGAGTTAGGGCTGCGGTGTATTATGGCGGTTTAAAAGATATCGTGGTTTTATCGCGTGAGCATAATGATGCCAATGTTCTTTCTTTAGGAGCTTCTTTTGTCAGCGACGAAGATGCTAAAAAAGCCATTAAGCTTTGGCTCCAAACTCCCTTTAGCCAGGACGCAAGGCACGTTCGCCGCCTTCATAAAATAATGGAAATTGAAAAATGAAAAAAATTATTCCAGCTATTTTAACAAGAGACGTGGCGGATTTGCGCGATCAACTGCTGCGCTTGGAAGGCTTAACCGATTGGGTGCATGTAGACATTATGGATGGGAAGCTGGTGGCAAATACTTCAATTAGTTTGGAGGATATTTCTTCACTAAAAATCGCCGGGCATTTTTCTTTGGAAGCGCATTTGATGGTTGCTTCTCCCGCGGATTATTTTTTGGCATGCCAAAAGGCCGGCGTAAAAAGGGTTATTGTCCACGCGGAAGCGGGGGATGTTGCCGCCACCATTTTAGAATTAAAAAAATATCATTTTCAAAAAGCCCTGGCATTGAATCCAAAAACTTCTTTGGCCAGCATTAAGTCGTATATTCAAGACTTTGCTGCCATCCTTGTAATGTCAGTGGAGCCTGGGTTTGGAGGCCAGCCTTTTATACAAGAGACGCTTGATAAAATTCGGGAACTAAAAAAACTGGCGCCCGATGTAAACATAGAGGTTGATGGTGGAATTAATCTTAATACCATCAAAAGTGTTGCTGATGCTGGCGCCAATTATTTGGTAGTGGGGAGCGGTTTGTTTGGAGCAGAAGATTTAAAAAAGCGATACCAAGAGTTGCAATTAATGATACGATAAATTATCAATTATCAAGTTTCAATTATCAATCAAGTATCAATTAACTAATTATCAAACGTCGTGTTTGGAAATTAAGTCATTAAATTGAAAATTGGTCATTGAAAATTGAAAATTCACTAGTATGTCTAAACTACCTCATTTAAAAACGCCGTCCATATTGGTAATCTTGGGAGCCACGGGTGACTTGGCCAGCAAAAAAATTATTCCATCGCTTTGGAGGCTGTTTAAAGAAAACTTGTTGCCCGACAAGTGCGCCATTGTTGGTTTTGCCAAAGACAAACTCTCACCACAAGAGTTTCATGCATATATACAAAAAAACCTTAAAGAAGAACATGGCAAAGCTTCGGCGGAAGAAGTAAATTCCTTTATGGCGCTTTTTACCTATCTTGCCGGCAGTTTTGAAAGCGAGCATTCTTTTGAAGAAATTAACAGCCACATTCACAAACTGGAAGACCAATGGAACATTTGCACCAACAAGGTATTCTTTTTGGCTGCTTCACCGCATTTTTATGAAGATATTTTTAAAAATTTGGCTAAGGTAAAGCTCAATATTCCCTGCGGCGGAGATTTGGGCTGGACGCGAATTCTCATTGAAAAACCCTTTGGCCACGATGTTGCCAGCAGCCAAAAGCTACAACACATGCTCTCAAAATATTTTAAAGAAGAGCAAATTTACCGCATTGACCACTATTTGGCCAAAGAAATTGTCCAGGGAATTGCCAATTTCCGCTTTTCCAATAATTTGTTTGAACATTCTTGGAACAAAAGCCTGATTGAAAAAATAGAAGTCAGGCTTTTGGAAACCATTGGTGTTGAGCAGCGGGGAAGTTTTTACGATGCTTTTGGAGCTTTGCGGGATGTGGGGCAAAATCATTTGCTGGAACTTCTGGCTTTAATTACTATGCCGTTTCCCGAGAAAATATATCCTTTGGTCATTCGCCAGCATCGGGCAGAAATTTTAGAAACTCTCAAACCTTGGAATGCACAGTCTCTCAAAAAAGATACCTATCGCGCCCAATACGACGGATATTTGGATATTGACGGCGTCAAAAAAGATTCAGCTACCGAAACCTTTTTTTCACTAAAAACAGAACTAGAAAATCCTGATTGGCAAGGAGTTCCCATTATCATTGAAGCCGGAAAAAAGTGCGCCGAAGTTCAAAAAGAAATTGTGGTCACCATGAAGCATCCCCCGACCTGTTTTTTATGTCAGCCCCCGCATCATACCCAAAACCAAGTTATCTTTAGAATCGAACCCAAAAGCCAAATTCTCATCAAATTCTGGGCGCGCAAACCCGGTTTTGAAACCAAATTGGAAGAACGGTTTTTTACTTTTTTCTTGTACGACCAAGAAGACAAAGTCCAGTACGCGCAAGAATACGCCAAGCTTTTTTACGAAGCCATGGCGGGGGATCAGACGAGTTTTGCCAGCGATGATGAAGTGGCGGCCCTGTGGCGCTTTACCGAGCCGGTGGTCAACGCCTGGAAACAAAATCTCGTGCCCATGAATCACTACCAGCAAGGCGTTACTCCAAAAGTTACTTTTGAGCAAACCATAAAACCGTCGCTAACAAAAAAGATTAGTGTTATTGGTTTGGGAAAAATGGGAGCTAATGTGTGTTTACGGCTGATGGAAAAAGGTTGGCAAGTGCAAGGCTACAACAAAACTCCCGATGAAACAAAGCGTTTGGAAAAACAAGGTTTGCGAGGCGCGTACTCGTTGCAAGAATTGGTGGCAGAAAAAAACCAGCCAAAAATTGTTTGGCTGATGGTGCCAGCTGGCAAACCGGTGGATGAGGTTTTGTTTGGAAAAGATGGCATAGCTTTGCACTTACAAAAAGGCGACATCGTTATTGACGGGGGAAATTCTTGGTATCAAGATTCTGTCAGCCGGTTTAAAAAATTAAAGAAATTGGGCATTCATTTTGTTGACGTTGGTTTTTCCGGCGGGCCAGCAGGCGCCCGAAACGGCGGTTCGCTGATGATTGGAGGTGAACAAGAAATGTTTGAAAAATTGGAGCCGTTATTTATGGATCTGTCCATTAAAAATGGCTATCAGTTTTTTAAAGGGGCTGGTGCTGGCCACTTTGTAAAAATGATTCACAATGGCATTGAGTACGGCATGATGCAAGCGCTGGCCGAGGGTTTTGCCATTTTAAAAAAATCGAATTACAAACTGGATTTGGCTAAAGTTTCTGATATTTATAACCACGGTAGTGTGATTGAATCCCGATTGGTTGCGTGGCTTAAAAATGCCTTTGATGTCTATGGCGACAGCCTCAAAGAAGTTTCGGGCAGCGTTGGATACACCGGTGAAGGGGAGTGGACGGTCAAAACCGCCAAAAATATGAAGCTTAAAGCCAAAGTCATTGAAGAGGCGGTAAAATTTAGAATTCAATCCAAAAAAAGTCCAAGCTACACCGGAAAGGTTCTTTCGGCTCTGCGCAACCAATTTGGCGGACATGCGTTAAAGTAGGAAATAAAATGGATATAACGTGGGTATCTGTGGAGATGCTATGGTAATCGTGAGCCGTGCAAAGCGAGATTATCTGAGCTCATCTCATCTCTATAATATCTCTACATCTATCAATTTACATGCAAAAAAAATCTGATAAACAAAAAAACACACTACCCATTTCTCGGGCGCAAATTGAGTATTTGCTCAAAGAATATTCTACCCAGCACCACGTGTCGGCGGACGAAATGTATAGCATTATGTCCGAGTTTGTGACTGGATTTGAATTTTTACGCCAGTATAAAAAGGCCGTCAGCTTTTATGGTTCGGCTCGACTTGGTTTTAACCATGATGTTTATGAGCAGGCCAGGCACTTGGCGTTTCACTTGGCCAAGGAAGGTTTTACCGTTATCACGGGAGGTGGCCCCGGAATTATGGAAGCGGCCAACAAAGGCGCCAAAGAAGCAGGTGGTGAATCGGTGGGGATTAACATCAAACTCAAGCACGAACAAAAAGTCAACCCTTACGTTGACCAATCGCGGGAGTTTGAACATTTTTTTGTCCGCAGAACTATGCTTTCGTTTGCTTCAAAAATCTACATTTTTTTCCCGGGTGGATTTGGCACGTTAGACGAACTGTTTGAAATGCTGGTCATGGTTCAAACCAAAAAAATTCCTCGCATTCCGATTATTTTGGTGGGTAAAAAATATTGGAGCCCGTTGCTTACTTGGATTGATGAAGTGCTGTACAAAAAAGACAACGCCATCAACAAAGAAGACCTGGAAATTTATTACCTGGTTGACGATTCCCACCAGGCCCACGAACTTATCAAAAAAATGATCAAAGAGGAAAAGTTATCACTTTAGAAAACAAAAACGGGCATGAGGCTCGTTTTTGTTTTGGATTTTAGATGTCGGTTATTTGGATTTGTTTGGAATTTGTGATTTTGGATTTAGGATTTTTCGTCATGAGGCTTGTTTTTTTGTTTCTGTTGCTCCTACCTGATGAATGTTGATGTGGCTCTGGGCATATTCAAGCGTGCCACCCTCGCCCGCCATAGCTTTAGCGGAGGAGGGGACTTTTTTTCCGGGGTTAAACATATTGAGCGGGTCAAAAATCTGTTTTGTCTTTATGAATAAATTATAGATGTCGCCGCCATACATGCGGCTTAAATAGGGAGTGCGCACGATGCCGTCGTTGTGTTCGGAGTCAATGGTGCCGCCAAAACGGATCACTAAATCAAACACTTCACTGGAAAGATTTTTGATAATTTCTTTGGAAACCGGTTTGGTCAAATCCATCAGCGGAATAATGTGAAAATTTCCATCTCCCACGTGTCCGGCCAGGGTGTAGATTATTTTATAGTGTCCCAAAATTTCGTAGAGTTTGGGCAAAAAGGTGGGCAGTTTTTCAACTTTGACCGAAAAGTCGTCAATAAATGGGGCGGTGCGCATATCTTTGGTGTGTTTGCGCAATAAATTAAAACTCTGTCGGCGCACTACCCAAAACTCGCTTTGTTCTTCTTTGCTGCTGGTAATGCGAAGCTTAATATCGTGGCCCAAACTTTTGTGCAATGCCTCTTTGGCAGCCGTGGCCAAAGCTTCAGCCTCTTTGTCGCTATTGGCGGTAAATTCGGCGAGTAACACCAGCTTTGGAATGCCGCCGGTCATCACCAGCCAAAATTCCGGGAAGGTTTTTAGGATAATTTTTACCATGCTTGCCTTAATATATCCAAAAATTTCCGGCCAGTATTTAATGGCCAGCTTAAAGGTTTTGTCATCATACATTTCAAAGCTTTCGGGATTGAGCGGCACCACAATACTGCTGATGTGAGCGATGAGCGACAAATCATTGATAAAAATCGTCAGCAACTTTGAAGAAGTGTTGGGGCGCACCAACTTGAGCTTGACTTTTGTCATCAATCCCAAAGTTCCTTGCGCGCCGCACATCAACTTGGCAATGTCAAACGTGCCGGTTTGCTTGTCATAGACATTCCAAAGATAATATCCGGCCGAGTTTTTGGTGACATCGGGCTTGGCTTGCTTGATAACATCGTAGTTATCATTGATGAGTTTAAACAAATCTCGATATACCTGGCCTTCAAAAGTTTGCAAAGCCATTTTTTGGTCTAACTGTTCTTTAGTGAGCTTGGAAAATTCGTATTCATTGCCATCGGCCAAGATCATGGTAATTGAGTCAACGTAGCGTTCGGTTTTGCCATAGCGCAAGGTTTTTTCCCCGCCCGAATTATTGTTGACAATCCCGCCCATGGCGCATAGCTCCCGCGACGACGGGAAACTGGGCAAAAGAAGGTTGCGAGTCAAGGTTTGCTTTTCAAAATCGCGGTAATACATTCCGGGTTCAACAATAGCGTAGTCGCTGCCCAGCTCCAAGAAATGATTAAAGTATCGGGTAAACTCCACCACAATACTTTCGGTCAAAGGCCCGCCCGACATATCCGTCCCCGCCGCCCGCGCCGTCAACGACAAATTCCGTCCCGTTGCTTGCCCTGAGCTGAGCCGAAGGGTTTTTTGCTCCGCCACAAACTTCACCAACTTTTTAATATCGTCACTGTTTTTGGGAAACACCACTAAGGATGGTTTGACATAAAAAATCGAAGCGTCGGTTGCATACTTTTCCAAAGTAGCCGAAGCATCCTCAACGTCGCCCTCTAACTTAAGATTTTTGATTTCGTCGGATAACATAGTTTATTTTTTAATTGTTAATTTATTTAATTATATCATAAAAATAAAATTACATTTTTTTATAACCACATATTTGAATATGTATTTTCTTTTTAGTATAATGACTGAAATATATTTAATTAGAACTTCGCATGCAAAAACAAATTTCAACTCTAATCGGGGTTATTATTATTGTCGTTGTTGCGGTTATATTATTTGGTGGAGTCTTTGCGTATGAACAACATGCAAATTCTAAAAGTCTAGTGACTACAAACGTCAAGACTAGTAATTGGAAAACTTATACAAATACTCAATATGGTTATGAAATAAAATATCCTACAAATTGGATTGCGGATTCTGATTTACTTGCTTACACAAACGATGGCGCGGGTAGCGTTGCATTTTGTCCGCCAGAATTACAAACTAATAAAACGAATGGGCTGACGAATAAAATTGGCGCGTGTCTGGTTGGTAGTACGAATGGAGGCTCGATCGATCCGCAAGCTCCCATTGTCTTAAGACAATGCGTTTTACACTCTAGTATGCCGCTTGAAGCTTGTGGTTCGCCAGGTGCGGGAACTCCTAACATGGGAACAGATAAAAATGGGCAATATGGCTATACCTTGTTTCTTTTTAATCCCAAATATCGAGAAATGTATAATGAGATACTCTCTACTTTTAAATTTACAAACTAATTTGTATGGACATTGACGACGCAAAAAGAAATAAAATGTTACGGGAGGTGGCCAATTTGATGCGCCAGGATTTAATCCAGATGCTTTTGGCAGCGGGGTCGGGGCATACGGCGGGGCCTTTGGGAATGGCGGATATGTTCGCCGCTTTTTATTTTCATATTTTAAACCACGATCCAAAAAACCCGTTTTGGGAAAATCGCGACCGCCTGATTTTGTCCAACGGCCACACCTGCCCGATTCGTTACGTTGCCATGGCTCGCAGCGGCTATTTTCCAGTTGCCGAGCTTGCAACCTTACGAAAATTTGGTACCCGGTTGCAAGGCCATCCCGAAAGAGACAGATTGCCGGGAGTTGAAACCACTTCAGGACCTTTGGGATCTGGCTTGGGACAAGCGGCTGGCATTGCCTACGCGGCCATGATGGATAAAAAAAAATTCAGAGTTTATTGCATGATGTCCGATGGCGAACAAGACGTGGGAAACATTTGGGAGTCAGCCATGTTTGCCGGCAAAAACAAATTGCACAACTTAACCGCAGTGATGGACAGAAACAACATTCAAATCACCGGCATGACGGAAGATATTATGCCGCTTGAATCTCTCAAGGCAAAGTACGAGGCATTTAACTGGCACGTTATTGAAGTGAATGGCCATAGTATGGGCGAATTTATCAACGCGGTTGAAGAAGCCAAAGCCATCGTCGAAAAACCCACCATTATCATTGCCCACACCATCCCCGGAAAAGGCATCCCCGAAATTGAATTTGATTACAACTGGCACGGCAAAACCCCCAACAAAGAAGAAGCCGCCAGATTTTTGCATGAACTGCGGACGATGGGAGGGAAGATTAGGTCAGAGCACGAGTAGTGAATTTGAAATTTACAATTTGAAATTTGAAATCAATACGTGAATATTACAATGTGTAAATTTTAAAACGTAACGTCGGATTTTAATCATTTCAAATTCACTTTTTTTCAAATTGATTTCAAATTGTAAATTTCAAATTTCAAATTAATTTTCTAGCTCAATGAACAAATATTTAATTAAAAATCTATTTGATAAAAAAAACTTAGTTATGGCCCCCACCAGAGATGGCTACGGCAAAGGTTTGGTTAAGGCGGGTGAGCAAGATGAGCGCGTTGTTGTGTTGTGCGCAGATTTGGCAGAGTCAACCCGAAGTCACTGGTTTAAAGAAAAGTTTCCCAAGCGATTTATAGAGCTGGGTGTGGCCGAGCAAAATATGGCTACGGTGGCAGCGGGCATGGCTAACTACGGAAAAATTCCGTTTATTTCTTCGTATGCAACTTTTAGTCCGGGCAGAAACAACGAACAAATTCGCACTACTATTTCTTTAAATAATGTTCCGGTAAAAATTGCCGGAGCCCACGCCGGCGTTTCAGTTGGCCCAGACGGCGCCACTCACCAAGCCTTGGAAGACATGGCATTGATGCGAGTTCAGCCAAATATGGTGGTAATTTATCCTTGCGATGCCATTGAGGCCGAAAAAGCCACCGTTGCCGCGGCGTTTAATGATAAACCAACCTACATCCGTTTTGCCCGAGAAAAATCTCCCGTTTTTACCACCGATGCCATGCCATTTGAAATTGGAAAAGCTCAACTGTTGCGCGAAGGAAACGATGTTACCATTATTGCTTGCGGGCCGTTGGTGTACGAGGCGCTCTTGGCCGCCGAACATTTGGCCAAGGAGGGAATTGACGCCGAAGTCATCAACAATCACACCATTAAACCCTTAGATAAAAAAACCATTCTAGCGTCGGTCAAAAAAACCGGTTGCGTCGTCACCGTTGAAGAACACCAAATCATGGCCGGCATGGGCAGCGCCGTCGCAGAAGTTTTGGCTATGAATTTCCCAGTTCCGGTTGAAATGATCGGCATCAATGATAGATTCGGCGAATCCGGCACCCCAGAAGAACTGCTAAACTTTTTTGGTTTGACTCATTCGTTTATTGCAAAAGCAGCAAAAAAAGTAATTAAAAGAAAATAATATGAATAAATTTGATGTTATTTCGATTGGGGACACGATGTTGGACGTTTTTTCGGAGTTGGAAGACGCGAAAATTCAATGCGATGCAAATGAGGAAAACTGTTTGCTTTGCATTGCTTGGGCAGACAAGGTGGCGGTCAAAAAGTTGACCAAAATTCCCGCGGTGGGAAACTCGGCCAATGTGGCGGTTGGGTGTTCGCGCTTGGGTTTAAAGTCCGCTTTTTATACTATTTTGGGAACCGATTCATCCGGCAAAGAAAGTTTGGAGCGTTTGAAAGCAGAAGGAGTGCGCAAAGATTACATTGTCTTTGACAAAAAACGGGGCACCAATTATTCCACCGTCATTAATTTTAAAGGCGAGCGGACCATTTTGGTTTACCACGAGCCTCGCGATTACAATTTACCCAAACTGGCCAAGGCAAGCTGGGTGTATTTGAGTTCCTTGGGAGAAAATCATCAAAAGGTTCACCAGCAAGTGGTTGACTATGTGGTCAAAACCGGTGCCAAACTCGGTTTTAATCCGGGCACGCATCAATTTAAAGATGGACTGGAAGGCTTAAAACCTTTGCTGAAAAATACTACGGCTTTTTTTGTTAATAAAGAAGAAGCTGAAAGATTGGTGGGCAAAAATGAAGATGTCAAAGTGTTGTTGCAACTGTTGCACAATGAAGGGGTTAAAATTGTGGTCATTACCGATGGCAAAAAGGGTTCGTACAGTTTTGATGGCACCAACTTTTATTTTCAAGAAGTCTTGAGCGTGCCCATCATAGAAATGACCGGCTGCGGAGACAGTTATTCAACGGGATTTATGTCGGCCCTGCACCTTGGCCTTGATATTTCGGAAGCCATGAAGTGGGGAACCGTCAACGCCGCTTCTGTATTACAAAAAATCGGGGCCCAAGAAGGGCTGCTTTACCGCAAAGAACTGGAAGGATTCATTAAAGGAACGGCAAAGCTGGACTTTATCAACGACAACTCCCAGCTGAATGTAAAAAAGCTTTAAATAACCAGGGCCATGTATTTTGTGTATATCCTTGAATGCAAAGATGCGTCGCTGTATGTGGGCTATACCAATAATCTGGAAAAAAGACTCCGGGCGCACAACCAATTAAAATCCGGAGCCCACTACACCAAAATCCGGCGGCCGGTGGTGCTAAAATATTCCGAGGCATTTGAAGACCTGCACTTGGCGCGCAAACGGGAAAACGAAATTAAAGGTTTCAGCCGGGCAGAAAAGCTAAAGCTCATTGCTAAACTCCCATAATAATAATGTCAAAGAAGCACCCGCTACGGGTGTTTTCTTTTTGAAGATTTTTGAAAATGTGGTATAGTTTTCATATGGATACAGCATACATACAAATTGCGTCGTGGTGTTGGGTAGCTTTGTTTTTGGTTTGGTTTTTTGGCTTTTTTGGCGTCAAAAAAACCATCAAGCGTCCGCAGGCCGGAAAATTCATGGTGACCACTTTTTTAATTGCCGCCGGCTTTCTGCTTTTGTTTGGCACCGGTTTTTTTGGCCCCCTTGGTTTTTTGGGAGTGGCAGTCAGCCCTCAAAATACTTTCTTTGGAATGGTGGGAGCGTTGCTGGCACTCTTGGGCGTGGCTTTTGCCATTTGGGCTCGCGTTACTTTGGGCAGGAATTGGTCGGGGAATTTGGCCACGGTCAAAGAAAACCACCAATTAATGCAAAGCGGCCCTTACGCTATTGTGCGACACCCCATTTACACCGGATTCTTTTTTGCCATGCTTGGCACGGCTTTTGCTGTCGGCATGGTTGCCAGCTACCTGGGAGTTTTGCTGGCGCTGGTAGCTTTTTTGGCAAGAATTAACATTGAAGAGCAAGTAATGACCCAGGAATTTCTGGATGTTTACCCAAATTACCGAAAAAAAGTAAAAGCGCTCATTCCGTTTATTTGGTAAATATCATTAAAATAAATATTCATGGAACTAAAAAACAAAGTAGTTATTATCACCGGCGCTTCATCGGGGATTGGTTTGGCCACGGCTAAACTGTTTTTTCAAAAGGGCGCCAGGTTGGCGTTGGTTTCAAATGAAAAAGAGGCACTAGAAAATGAAGCAAAAAAAATGGCGGGAGCGCTGGCGATTGTTGCCGACATGGCAAACGAAAATGAAGTCAAGGAGATGGTCAGAAAAGTTCACAAGCATTTTGGCGCGATGGACGTGTTAATTAACAACGCCGGGCAGGGATATCAGGCGCCGTTGGAACAGGTGAACATGAAAACCTTCCACCACATTTTTAACCTCAACGTGGCCGGCCCTTTGGTGGCGATGCAAGAAGTTATTCCCTTGATGCGCGCCACGGGCGGCGGGGCGATTGTTAATATCAGTTCCGGCACGGCGCTGGGAGCTTTTCCCGGCATGAGCGTCTATTCTTCGTCCAAACGCGCGCTGGTTGGTTTGAGTTTGACTGCCCGTGAAGAATTAAAAAAAGACAATATCGCGGTCAGCGTGATTTACCCTTACATCACCGACACCAATTTTATGAAAAATATCATAAAAGAGGTTTCCGGCAACCAGCAACCAGTTCCAAATTTTCCCCATCCCGCCGACAGCGCCGAATACATCGCCGATAAAATTTTTGAAGCAGTAGAAACCGGCGCCGCCGAAATTTTCGCCCACGATTGGATGAATCCTAAAGCAAATTAAGTAAGTTTATAATTGAAAGTTGTAAAGCCATGCAAAAAGGAGTTGATTATATTGGTGTTGCTGTAGCTTTCTTTTGCCACGATGGCAAAGGAAACGTGTTAATGTCAAAAAGAAGTATTAATGCCCGCGACGAACATGGCAAATGGGATATTGGCGCCGGAGGTGTTGAAATGGGTCAAACCGTGGAAGAAACGCTGCAAAAAGAAATCAAAGAAGAATACTGCACCGATATTGTAAAGGCAGATTTTTTGGGATACCGCACCGTACTTCGCCAGCAACATGGCCAGAAAACCCATTGGGTCATGTTTGACTTTAAGGTTCAAGTAAAACCCGAAATGGTTAAAAACGGTGAACCTCATAAATTTGACGATCTAAAATGGTTTTCGTTTGAAGCGATGCCAAAACCAGAACAAATGCATTCGCAAGTTCCTCATTTTATTAACTTACACAAAGAAAAGCTAATACCACTTCATGAAACTCATTTCACTTAATACCTGGTCCGGCCGCGCGGGCAAAGAAGAGTTGCTGAATTTTTTTAGTCATCATGCAAAGACAGATATATTTTGCCTACAGGAAATATGGGAAGGTGGACACGAACACGCAAAGAAGTGGCATGCCATGAAAGGATGCGTGACAACTCTTATCTCTGATATTAGTAAGATTCTTAATGATCATACCGTATTTTTTTATCCATTTTATGAAGATTGGTTTGGATCTGCGATATTTATTAAAAAAGAGTTTGGGATTGTAGAAGAGGGAGAGATCTTTGTCCATGGAAAAAAGGAAGATTCATGGGACTTGCAAGACGTCAATCACGCCCGCAATATCCAATATATTACCATCCAAACTCCCAAAGGTTTGCGGACGATAGTGAATTTTCATGGGCTTTGGAATGGCCAGGGTAAAAGTGATACCGCTGAAAGGTTATTGCAATCAGATAATATTGCCAACTTTTTAAAAACTCTTAGCCATCCTTATGTTTTGTGCGGAGATTTTAATTTACTGCCAGAAACCGAGAGTTTAAAAAAGCTGGAAAATTTGGGGTTGCGAAACTTAATCAAAGAATTTGCCATTACATCCACCCGCTCCAGTCACTACCAAAAACCCCTAAAATTTGCCGACTACACCTTAGTAACTTCGGAAATTACCGTCAAAGATTTTAAAGTCCTTCCCGACGAAGTATCGGATCATTTGGCAATGTACCTGGAGTTTAATTAAAAAATATGGCAAAAGAAAGAAATAAATCGGTTCCGGCCTCATATATGATCTTAAAAAAGGACGGTAAGGTTTTGTTGGCACAGCGCAGCAATACTGGCTACTATGATGGTTGGTATGCACTGCCCGCGGGGCATCTTGAGTCTGGCGAAGTTCCCAGTATTACTGCTATTCGTGAAACGCAAGAAGAAATTGGCGTTACGGTTCTTGCCAACGATTTGCAATTGGCTCATGTCATGTATCGGACGGCGCACAATGCAACTGGAGATCGCTCGGATTATTTTTTTACCGCAGAAAAGTGGCTGGGAGAAATCACCAACAAAGAACCAGAAAAATGCAGCGACTTGCAGTGGTTTGCAATAAATAATTTGCCCAGTAATACCGTGCATTACATCAAAGATGTGTTGGAAAACATAGAAAAAGGCATTCTATATTCGGAAGTAGATAAAGAACGCAGTGTTGCAAATCCTACAAAATAACTTTCCAAAATATATGAAAAAAATTTATATTACTGGCGTGGCGGGGACGGGAAAATCAACGGTTGCTAGGGAATTTAAAGATCGGGAGATTGATGTTTTTGATGTGGATAATATCAAAGGTTTGTGTAGTTGGCGAAATAAGCACACATTGCAAAAAACCGATTATCATTCTGGTGCCAGTAGAGAATGGCTTGATGCCCATGAATGGATTTGTGATATAGAAAAACTCAAAACCATGATGAATGTTGGCAAAGATGTTGTGGTTGTTGTTGGCGTACCTACCAATCAAAGCGAAATGTTGCCACTCTTTGATAAAGTATTCTTGTTGCAGTGTAGCGAGAGTGTTTTGGTGCCTCGGCTTACCAATCGCGTTGGAATTGATGAATTTGGAAAAACACCAGATGAACAAAAACTCGTTTTAGATTCTCGTCAAGATTTCGAAAAAGAAATGATTGCCAAGGGCGCGATTTCAATTAATGGAGAAGATTCAACTGAGGTTATCGCGGATAATATTTTTTCTAAAATATGAAAAAAGATTTTGATTCTTGGAATAATTTAAAATAGTAAAACAAAAAACTAGCCAAATTAATTTTAGCTAGTTTTCCCCAACATTTGCCTCTTTCGAGGCGAGCCCGAAGGCCATCTGTAACTTAAGTATAGCAGATAAAGGCGTCTTGTCAATAACCCCAAAATAAGCAATAATGGCCATAAAGTCTGGGCCAAAGGCGAGCGAATTTTAATCCAAGAAGTCTGCAAGCTAAACTGGCACGAAATGAGCTTTTAAGTTATGAAAAAGGAAAGTTTCACCATAATTCTTTTCTACAAATTCACTCCGATTAAAAATTTGGAGGCTTTTCGAATTAAGCAACGGAAAATTGCTGAAGGTTTTGGGTTGAAGGGGAGGATGTTGATTGCATCGGAAGGGGTGAACGCGACTTTTGAAGGAGAGACCAAAAACATTAAAAAGTATATTAAAAAATTACGTGAGCAGAAAATATTTAAAGATGTGGTGTTTAAGGAGTCGGTGGGGAATGGAAAAGGATTTACGAAGCTCCAAATTAAAGTTCGGGCGGAGGTGGTGACGTTGGGAGTTGGGGAGCTTAACATTAAAAAAGATACGGCGCCAGTCATTACGGCGGCGCAGCTGGAGAAGATGTATAGGGAGGCCGCTACCGCAAAAAGGTCCCCCTTCGCTGAAGCTACGGCGGGACAAGCCAACGAGTCTAAAGACTTCGTTGTCTTGGATTTGCGAAATAATTATGAAATTGAGGCGGGGTACTTTGAAAAAACCTTTAATCCGAATTTACGAAAGTTTAAGGAGTTGCCGGAGAAATTAAAATCTTTGGCACATTTAAAAGACAAAAAGGTGGTGACGGTGTGCACGGGCGGGATTCGATGTGAAAAGGCAACGGCCTATTTAAAACACCAGGGGTTTACCAATCTCTACCAGCTCAAAGATGGCATTCATACTTACATGAAAAAATATCCGGGCAAACACTTTAAGGGCAGTTTGTTTGTATTTGATAATCGGATGGTAACGCCGGTGGAAGATTCGGATGACCGGGAAGTGGTGGGCAAGTGTAAATTTTGCGGCGTTTTGTGCGAAGAATTTTACAACGATGATTCGGTGCGGCCATCAAAAAAAGTAATTTGCTGCGATACGTGTATAATGAAACATAAGAAGCTACGAAGGTGCATACCTGTGTAAATTAAAAAATCAAAATTCAAAAATCAAAATTGCAATTCAAAATTCAAAATGAACCGTGCGAAGCACGATACCAACATTTTGCATTTTGACTTTTGCATTTTGAACTAGCCTCCATGAGCTTTTTTAAAAACTATATTGCCTACATTAAGAATAATCCCAACCACTACTGGTTTAAGCGCAAACTCTATGGCTTGGGCTGGACGCCGGCCACTTGGCAGGGGTGGCTGGTGATTTTGGCTTTTGTAATATTTGTCGTGTTCCAAACGGTATTGCTAAATTTTACCGGCCAAACCGCCACTGACACCGTACTCTTTTTGGCAAACGTTGCGCTGGGAATTATAGCATTACTTTTGGTTTGCAAGATTAAGGGAGAAAAATTAAAGTGGCAGTGGGGGATTTCCAAGAGAAAGGATAAGGATTGACCAAATGTGTTTTTTTTGTTAAAATTCTAAAGAGTCTGGGCCCATAGTTCATTGGTAGAACGCCATACTGATAATATGGAGGTAGAAGGTCCGATTCCTTCTGGGCCCACCACTTCGCTAAAGCTTCGTAGTGCAAGCACACAAATTCAAAAAAGGGGACGTCGTCCCTTTTTTTGTTGGTCAAAAAATGTTATAATCAAAGCGTTATGGCTCAAGTTAAAATCCTTGTAGAAGGCTACACGAATGCTGATAAAGAGGGATTGTCTGGCCAAGAAAAAACTTGCCCTACGGTTACGTTGGTGCGAGAGAAAGATATTGTCATGGTGGTGGATCCGGGAGTCATGTCTTCGCAACAAATGTTAATAGATGCATTAGAAAAAGAAGGACTGACGGTTAATGATGTTACTATCGTTGCCATTACCCAGTCTCACGTGGGCCACACTCGCAACGTAGGCATGTTTCCCAAGGCTCGGGTGCTGGAATGTTTTGGTATTTGGGATAAAGATAGAGTAGAAGATTGGCAGGAACATTTTTCAGAGGACATCCAGATTTTAAAAACTCCGGGGCATGATAGGACTTGCATTACCCTTTTTGTAAAAGTGGATAACGATGGCATTGTGGCCATTTGCGGAGATGTGTTTTGGCGGGAAAGCGGACCCGAAGTTGATTTGCATGCCTCTGATATGGCGCAACTGTTGCATAGCCGCCAGTTAGTTTTAAAAATGTCCCACTGGATTATTCCCGGACACGGCCCCATGTATAAAACTGAAAATGGCCGCCGGTTAATTCCCGGTAAAAAAGCAGAAGCGATTTCTTTGGGAAAATGCAGAAGTTGTGGTAAGCCCTTTTTAACCGTGGCCGACAAATGTGTGTGCCAAGAGTGGCTCTGTTTTCGCTGCTGCGAATGCGAAACCGATTGCGTCGTTTGCAACTGCAGCCACAAAAAATAAATACAACGATAGATATCTATCGTATCTCATTTGCTAGAGCGAATATATATCAACCAACCATGAAGATTATTGTCAAAACTAAGCCCGGAGCCAAAGAAAATAAAATTGAAAAAGTGGATGAAGCTAACTACATCATCTACATTAAAGAGCCGCCGATTGACGGCCGGGCAAATGCCGCGCTCATTAAACTCTTGGCCGAATATTTTGACATCAGCGCCTCAATGATTGAAATTATCTCCGGCTACATGGCGCGCGTCAAGGTGATTGAGATAAACAAGTAAACCTTCGTGAAGCATGGAGCATGAAACATAAATCATAAAAAGGTGAAGTGTGTAAAATCAATCTTGCGATTGATTTTTTGTTGCAGTTTTGTTAACAATGAGGTGTGTCGCTGACCCCTTCCCAATTCAATGCGAGGTGAAACATGAAGGACCCTGATCTGGCCCGGGCCGAGGTGATTTTTGCTGAGGCCAATGCCATTGTTGTTGATCAGCATTTTGTCTTGGCTCAAAAACCCGACGGCTGGTTTCACAGTTCTGATTACGTCAACAAAGACGCGATTTACCCTTTTACTGCCTGGGTAAATGAACTGTGTCAAATCATTGCGGCGGAAGCGGTACGCTTTGGCATTGATGTCGTGGTTGGGCCCACGGTTGGTGGCGCGCCTTTGACTCAGTGGGTGGCTCATTGGTTATCAGTGCTCAAAAACAAGCAGGTGTTGGCGGTCTTTGCCGACGAAGAGGATGTCTTTGAGCAAAAGGAAATTTTTCTGGATCATGCCACTGAATTTTTGGCCAACGGAGTGGTCAGAATCGTGGAAAGACCATCAACCTTTTCTATTATCAAACGAGTAGTATTTCCCACAAAGGTTGATACCAGGCGCGTGATTAAGCGTGGATATGGCATTCACGTTGAAGGCAAGTCGTGCCTGATTGTCGACGATATCATCAGTCGTGGAACCGCGATCATTAAAACCTTGGACGCCATTATTCGTGTAGGAGGCAAGGTAGCAATGGCGGCGGCACTTTGCAATCGCAGTGGCGGCAAAGTAACTGCGCAGGTGTTAGGTGTGCCGAAACTATTTTCTTTGTTTGATGTGGATATGAAAATGTTTCCGGAAGCCGATTGTCCGATTTGCAAAGAGCGTGGGCCACAATCGGTGCGCACTAACTTGGGCAAAGGCAAGGAGTTTTTGCAAAGAATGGGTTTAGCCTAAAAAGTGTGTGAAGTCGGACTTTGCGCACTTTCATGACAAACCACTAGGCCGATGGTAGAAACCATCGGCTATTTTTTTTCGTCAAGACTTGAAAAAAATATCAAGCGGGGTAAACTAAGAGAATGATTTCCAAGAAAAAGAAAGCTGGCA
Source organism: uncultured bacterium (assembly GCA_963835045.1). Classification (GTDB taxonomy): domain Bacteria; phylum Patescibacteriota; class Minisyncoccia; order Minisyncoccales; family Staskawiczbacteraceae; genus VGLO01. Next base: position 245,858 of record CAWIDW010000005.1, on the reverse strand, counting down.
AGAAAATTACTAAAATAAAATCTCGCAAGAAGGTTTTTGCTGTGGTGAAAAAAAGTAAAAAGAAATTGCCGATTAAAAAAATCTTGAAGGTGGTAAAGAAAAAAGCGAAGCCACGCAACATTATTGTACGAAAAATTTCTAAATCAAAGCCAGCAAAAATTAAAAGAAAAATAGCTTCATCGCTAAAAACGGAAAATCCTTTTCCGGCGCAGACTTTTTTTAAGGCTAAAATTAAGGTGATTGGCATTGGCGGCGGGGGAGGGTCAATTGTTTCGGAAATTGGAAGGTCTTTGGGCAAAGCTACTTTCGTGGTGGCCGATACCGATGCCCGGGCTTTTAAAAAACGCGCCGGCATCAAGCAATTTTTATTTGGCCATAGCCTAACCCACGGCCTTGGCACGGGAGTCAATCCCGAGCTTGGACGCCAGGCCGCAGAGCAAGAAAAAGAAAAACTTGCCCATTTTTTCCATGAACAGGATATTGTGATTTTCATCGCTTCGCTGGGCGGAGGGTTGGGATCTGGGGCGACGCAAGTATTTGCGGAGGCCGCCAAAGATTTTAATGGCATTACTTTTGGCATTTTCACGTTACCGTTTAAATTTGAGGGAAAACAAAAATACAAAATAGCTTCCAAGGCCCTTAGGGAATTGCGAAAGTCGCTGAATGTTTCCATTACTATTCCCAACGAAAAGATTTTTAAAGTCATTGATGCCAACACCGCCATTACGGACGCCTTTTCGTTGGTTAACAAGAGCCTGATTGAATCGTTGGAAAGTTTGATTGACTTAATTTATAATCCTGGCATCATTAATATTGACTTTGCGGATTTGCAGGCCATTCTAAAAGGAAAAGGGAATATGGCATTTTTAAATACCAAGGAAGCGTCAGGTAAACATCGGGCTGATGAAATTGCAGAAACCATATTGCACAATCCTTTGTACCAAAATAACGGTTTTACCACCGAAAAAATTCTCTTTAATGTGGCAGGAGGCGGAAACTTGAGCATGTTTGAAGTTGATAAGATTAGCCGGGCGGTTTCGAGCGTCAATCCAAATGCCAAGATTATTTTTGGTATTTCCAAAGATACAAAATTAAAAAATAAGATAAAAACCACCCTATTGATGACCGGTTCCGCTTTGGGAGAAAAGCGCGCCGCGCCCGAGCCAAGCAAAGAACCTGTAAAGCCAGAAAAAAATGCCAAACGCGTTAAAGCTAAGGTTGTGGTAGAAAAATCAAAGAAACCGGTGGTAAAAAAACCTAAAAAAGAAAAAGCGCCTTCTCTTGAAAATCTGGTGCCTGTTTTTCACAAGCTGCCGGTAATGGGTCGGATGGAAGCGATGGCAGTTAAAAATGCAGCCATCCAGCCTCCCGAAAAACCCAAGCAAGCTATTAGAAGAACGGCCCTGGAAGTGAAGGCCGCGGAAACGTTGGAGGAAAATAAACAATCACTGCAAGAAAAAGAATGGGAAATTCCGGCGTTTATGAGGATAAAAAAGTAAAAAGTGGGTAACGCGTAACGGGTAACCAGTAACGGGTAATTTTCATGTACCGGTTACGGGTTCCTGGTTACGGGTTACTAGCGAATTATGGAAGACTCATTAGAAGTCAAAAAAGCTATCATACCAATCGCGGGCCTGGGCACCCGGTTTTTGCCATTGTCTTTGGTGGTTTCCAAAGAGTTTTTTCCGTTGGTGGATCGACCCATTATTCAGTACGTCATTGAAGAAGTGAAGGCTTCGGGGATTGGCGAAATTATTTTTGTGGTCAGCCCCAAACAAAAGATGATTTTGCAGTATTTGCAAAAATCTCCCGATTTGGAAAAAATACTCATCAAACGAAAAAAAGAACATACGTTAAAAGAGCTCCATGATTTTGAGCGAATTTTTGACGACATCAAATTTTCGTTTGTGGTTCAAAAAAATCCGCTGGGAGACGGGCATTCTATTTTGCAAGCCGCCAAATTAGCCGGCAGTGGGCCGGTGGCAGTTTCTTTTGGAGACGATGTCATTGATGGCGACGAGCCGGCACTTTTGCAACTCATGCGAATCTTTAAAACCTGTAACGCTCCGGTGATTGGATTAAAGTCGTTGCCAAAAGACAGAATTTCCGGATACGGCAACGTGGCCGTAGAAAAAATTGCCAGCAACTTATACAAAATTAAAAAAATCATCGAAAAACCCGAACCCTCTCAAATTCAGTCCAATTTGGTCAATGTGGGAAAATGCATTTTAACTCCCGACGTGTTTGAATATTTGCAAAATGCTAAGCCGTCAGAAAAAGGAGAGGTTATTTTGGCGGAAGTATTTGAAAAAATGCTCCAGGAAGGAAAAACGGTTTACGGCTATGAACTCAAAGGCGAGTGGCTAGAATGCGGCGACAAGCTTAAATGGATTAAATCGTTTGTCTACCTGGCACTCAAACACGAAAAATTCGGCAAGGAGCTTAGGGACTATATTAAAACGATTAAGTAGCTTTGTTAACTTTTAAAGTTAGTGTATGATTAAAATATGAACAGCAAAATAAAAATAGCTTTTTTTGGAGTTAAGGATTGGGAAAAAGAATATTTAGTCAAGCACCTTGAGGGTTTGGAGCTGGTATTTTTTGCAGAAAAACTTTCGCTCGCAAATATTGATATGGTTAAAGATTGCCAAGCGATTGCCATTTTTGCCGCTTGCCAGATTACAAAGGAGATAGTTGAAAAACTATCAAGCGTGAAAATGATTACTACCATGTCAACCGGTTTTGATCATATTGACTTGCAAGCTTGCCAACAAAAAGGTATTTTGGTTTGCAATGTGCCTCATTACGGAGATAATTCCGTAGCCGAATATGCTTTTGCCTTGATGCTAGACTTAACCCGCAAAATCCACCAGTCCGTGGAAATGATTAGAAGCGAAGGATTTACCTTTGAAGGGCTGACCGGTTTTGATTTGAACGGAAAAACATTGGGCATTGTCGGCATGGGAAACATTGGCCAGCATTCGGCTCGCATTGCCAAGGGGTTTGAGATGAATGTCTTGGCATTTGACGTCCATCAAGATAAAAAATTGGCAAAAAAATTAGGATTTGCTTATGCAAGCCTTGAGGATTTGTTAAAAAATTCCGACATTATTACTTTGCACGTTCCCTATAATCCACATACTCATCACTTAATTAACTCTGGCAATATTAACTTAATTAAAAAGGGTGCGTATTTAATTAACACTTCCCGCGGAGCCGTAGTTGAAACGGACGCCTTGGTGAAAGCTTTGGGAAGCGGCATTATTGCCGGAGCGGGTTTGGATGTCATTGAAGAAGAGAATTTTATCAAAGAAGACATGCGCGCGTTCTCTCAAGATGCTTCGGGTAAGGCGGATTTGAAAGTGGCGCTCGAGGATCATATCTTAATGGAACAAAAAAACGTCATTATTACGCCCCACAATGCATTTAATTCGCGCGAGGCGCTGGAAAGAATATTGGAAACTACGGTTTTAAACATTTATTCATTTATGGGAGGGAAGAAAGCTAATATGGTTAATTGATTATTTCGAATCTGGCAGCTAATAGCTGGAAGCTGGAATAGAATGTGGAATATTGAGTTATGAATATGTGCGAAATTCCGTATTCATCTATTCCATTCAAGCTCCTAGCTTCTAGCTCCTAAATTCAAGTTTTATGACGTACGATTTAATCATCATCGGTGCCGGCCCCGCGGGAATTTCGGCGGCGGTGTATGCTTCGCGCCAAAAACTTAGCATTCTGATGCTGTCCAAAGATGTTGGCGGACAGGTGGCAAAAAAGGCCGTGGATATTGAAAATTATCCAGGGTTTTCTAAAATTTCGGGGCCGGAATTGGTTGAACTTTACAAAAAGCAACTGACAGCTAACGAACTTGAGGTTACTTTGGGAGAAGTGACAGAAATTAAGAAACAAGAAACAAGAAACAAGAAACAAACTTTTGTTATTACGACTGCTTCGGGAAAAACGTATGAAAGTTTGGCGGTGGTTTTGGCTTCGGGGGCGAAGTCACGTACGCTTAACATTCCCGGCGAAGAACAGTTTGAAGGCAAAGGAGTGAGCTACTGTTCATTGTGCGACGGGCCAATTTTCAAAAACAAAACCGTGGCGGTGGTTGGCGGGGGAAACAATGGTTTTGAGTCGGCCTTGTTTTTGTCCAACTATGTTACAAAAATTTACATTCTGGAATATTCTGATACCATAAAAGCCGACGCCCAAAACCAAACTCTGGTGGCCAAACATTCAAACATCGAAATCATCAAAAACGCCAAAATGCTAAGGATTGAGGGCAAAGTATTTGTGGATTCCATCGCGTACGAAGATCTGCTGGCCAAACAGGAAAAAACCCTGGAAGTAAAAGGTGTATTCGTGGAAATTGGCTACATTCCATCAACCAAATTCGTCGGTGACTTAGCCGACCAAGACGAAAATGGCCAAATCATTTTCGACCCCAAAACCCTAGAAACCAAAACCCCAGGTTTATTTTCCGCCGGAGATTGCAACGTTTCCAAATACAAGCAAATTGTCCTAGCCTCCGGCGACGGAGCAAAAGCGGCGCTGTCGGCATACGAATACATCAAGAAAAATAAAAACTAGAAAATAGAAATATAGAAAATAGAAAATAGAATACGAACGTCGACACTGGCTCACATTCTATTTTCTATATTTCTACTTTCTATTTTCTGACAACATGTCAAAAATAACAGAAATTATTGCTAAAGAGATAAAAGATTCTCGCGGGAAGCCAACCGTTGAGGTGCATGTAACCACGAAGGATGGGACATTTATTGCCTCGTGTCCTTCGGGAGCTTCGACTGGAATTAATGAGGCTTTGGAGTTACGGGATGATGACAAGCGTGGAGTTTCAACGGCCATTGCCAATGTTAACGAAATTATTGCTCCAAAGTTGATGGGAAAAGACCCATCTGACCAGGCGGACATTGATAGGACAATGCTGGAACTTGATGGGACACGCAACAAATCAAAATTGGGAGCTAACGCTATTTTGCCGGTTTCTATGGCTGTTTGCCGGGCCGGAGCTGCTGCTAAAAAAATCCCGTTGTATCAACACATCAGTGAGCTTGGTGGCTACAAATTGGGCGCGGGTTTTAAAATTCCGTTTCCGAGCTTTAATATTTTAAACGGTGGGGCTCATGCCAAAAACGAATTGGAAATCCAGGAATTTATGGTGGTGCCGATGAAAAAAACGTTTCGCGAAAATCTGATTTTAGGCAGCGAAGTATTTAACAAACTTACGGAATTGCTCAAGGAAACTCCGGGCGGCGTGCCGGAAATGGGGGATGAAGGTGGATACGCGCCGCAAATTGCTACGGCAGAACAAGCACTTATGCTTATCAAGAGCGCGATTGGAAGCCATCCAGATGTGAAAATTGCTCTGGATTGCGCCGCCTCCGAATTTTACCGCGATGGCAAGTACGAACCTCAAGAAGGCATGCAACTTTCTCGCGGGCAAATGGTGGAATTTTACCAGGATTTGGCCAAACGTTTTCCGATTATTTCCATTGAAGATCCGTTTTCTGAAGAAGATTGGAATGGTTTTGAGGAAATTAAAAAAGCCATGCCCAACATTACGATTATCGGGGATGACCTAACCACCACCAACGTCCAAAAAATTAAAGAAGCCGAAAGTAAAAAAGCTTGCAATGGAATTATAATTAAGGTAAACCAAATCGGCACGGTCAGCGAAACTATTGACGCGGTAAAATTGGCGCAAAGTTACGGCTGGAAAATCATGGTCAGCCACCGCAGCGGCGAAACCTTAGACAACTTCATCGCGGATCTTTCAGTCGGAGTCAACGCCGACTTCATTAAATCCGGCGCCTACACCAAAGACGTAAGAATCGTAAAATACGACAGGCTATTGGCGATTGAACAAGAATTAAAATCATAAATCATGGAGCACATATCATGGAACATAGATCAAGAAGCTTCGTAATGTTCCATGTTTTATGTTCCATGTTCCATGAACGTGAGCAAATTATTTTTACAGCGGCATTTAAAATCTCAGTGGAATAAGTTGGATATTTGGGCGGGGTGGTGTGACAATCCACTTTCTGATGTTGGCAAGGCTCAAGCCAAAGATGTGGCCGAATTGATTAAAAAAGAGCATGTTGATGTGGCCTATTCGGGCGCTTTGATTCGAGCTACCGAAACTTTGCTGCGGATTTATGATTACATTCCCGAAAGATATCCACTGTTTTTATATTTGCATGGTGGTAAGATGCAAACATGGGCAAATTTTACCGACGGAGCCACGGGGAATTATTTGCCGACTTATGTTACCGAGGCGCTCAATGAACGCTATTACGGAGAGCTTCAAGGCATGAATAAAGCCGAAGCTAAAAAAAAGTTTGGCGAAGAACAGGTGCAAAAGTGGAGAACATCGTACAATGACGCGCCTCCCGGAGGAGAATCGGGAAAAGATATTTATAAGCGTGTACTGCCGTTTTACCAAGAATATATAGAAAAGGATTTAAAAGCCGGAAAAGATGTATTGGTGGTAGCTAGCCACCATAGTTTACGGGCCATCGTAAAATATATTGAAGGAATTCCCGACAGCGATATGATTCACGTGGAGCTTGGATTTGGCTCTTTGACCAGCTACGAGTTTAACCAAAAGATGGAACTTACAAGCCCGAAGCATTTTAAAGATTTGCAATAAAATTTCTGGGGAGTATAATTAAAAGCAATTAACTCAAAACTCAAATATCAAATCTCAAGATCACAAACCAAATTTCAAAACTTTTGAACTTTGAGCTGTGGCTTCGCGCTTTGTATTTTGAGATTTGAATTCAACATACTCATGTTTGATTTAAAAAAAATTGATAAAAACCATATTGCCCTTGGTGTAGCGGCCGTGGCAATTTTGGTCACCGTGGCGTTAACGTCTGCCCGTGCTAGCGGAGCCAGTATTCTTTCTTGGTTACCTACTAGTGGCATGTCAGAAAAAGCCATTGCCCAAAATTCTCTCAATTATGTAAATACTAATATGCTCCAAGCCGGCCAAACCGCGACTTTGGTAAAATATTCAGAAACCAGCGGATTGATAAAAATTACCTTAAAAATTGGTACCAGCTCCTTTGACAGTTACGCAACCACCGACGGAAAACTCTTTTTCCCCGAAGCCTTTGACATGACCGCCAAAACAGCTGCCATGGCTGCTCCGGCCACTCCGGCAACAACTGCCGCCGCAATTACGCCTGCAAATGTAAAAAAGGTGGCTAATACTTCGCTCCAGGCATTTGTTGTCAGCTCCTGTCCGTTTGGCTTGCAAATGCAACGAGCTTTGGCTTTCGCCATACAGCAAGTTCCCGCGTTGGCTAATTATGTAACCGTAAGATACATTGGAGCGGTTTCCGGAAATACCATTACTTCCATGCACGGAGATGGCGAAGCCCAGGAAAATTTGCGACAGATGTGTATCCGCCAAGAGCAACCAGATAAATATTGGCCGTATGTATCTTGCTACATGCAAACGGTAAATGGAACCATGCCAAATGGCATGCCGCTAGGAAATAATTTGGCTTGTGATGCCACTGCTGGAATTGATACAGCTAAATTAAATGCTTGTGTCTCTGATCCTAGTAGGGGACTAGCCTACGCTGCCGCCGACTTTGCTTTGGATGCCAAGTACAATGTTACGGGTTCTCCCACGTTGGTGCTCAATGGCCAGGTAATTGATGAAACTCCTTTTGGCGGCCGATCTTCGGCTGGTATGCTCGCTATTATTTGCGATTCTTCAACGAATCCTCCCGCATTTTGTTCTGACAAATTAAATACTACCCAAGCTTCAACGTCATTCTCATTAACCTACGCTCCAGCCGCAACTGCCGCCACCGGAACCACAGCTAATACAAACTGCGCCCCAGCCGCTAACTAACGAACTAGAAAGTAGAAATATAGAAAATAGAAAATAGAATCGCGACGTCACGTTCCGTATTCTATATTTCTATTTTCTACTTTCTATTTTCTAAAATCATGGTAACTATTTATTCCACTCCTACGTGTGTGTATTGTCATAATTTAAAAGAGTATTTGACTAAGCTCAATATTGCCTACAAAGATATTGACGTAGCTTCGGATGAAAAAGAACTAGAAAAAATGGTAGCTATTTCCGGCCAGATGGGGGTTCCGGTGGTTGAAATTGAAGGCAATGTGGTGATTGGGTTTGACAAAGAGAAGATAGATGAACTGCTAAAAATCAAATAACGAATAGCATAGATTATGGAACACATATCACGTATCAAGAAAGTGTTTTGTTCCATGTTCCATGTTTCATGATTCATGAAGAAGGTTGCAATCAACGGCTTTGGGCGTATCGGGCGACAAACCTTTAGAATTTTATTGGAAAAGTATCCCGCTGTGCAAGTGGTGGCCATTAATGATTTGACCGATACTAGAACTTTGGCACATTTGTTAAAGTACGATTCCAACTACGGAATTTTCGATAAAAAAATCGAAGCTGGCGAGGGTCACATTCTTGTTGACGGCAAAAAATATCAAATTGTAGCGGAGAAAGATCCACAAGCTTTGCCCTGGAAAAAATTGGGCGTTGATATCGTATTGGAATGCACAGGTCTTTTTACCGATAGGGAAGGGGCAGGAAAACACATTCAAGCCGGCGCCAAAAAAGTAATTATTTCCGCTCCCGCCAAAGATTCGCCAGCTGGCGAAAGAATTCCTGGGTTTGTGCTCGGGGTTAATACTGATGGCTTTGAAATTACATCTTCCGATATTTTTGATATGGGTTCTTGTACCACCAATTGTTTGGCTCCGGTTGCCAAAATTCTCAATGATAATTTCACCATTGTCAAAGGATTTATGACCACGGTTCACAGCTACACCAACGACCAACGGGTTTTGGACTTGCCTCACAAAGATTTGCGCCGCGCCCGAGCTGCCGCCATTAATATTATTCCCACTAGCACCGGTGCTGCCCGCGCCATCGGCAAAATGATCCCTGACATTGATGGTAAGTTGGACGGCATATCAATTCGTGTGCCAACGTCCGTGGTTTCACTTTTGGATTTGACGGTAGAAGTTGAAAAGCAAACCACCAAAGAAGAAGTCAATGAAATGTTCAAGAAAGCCGCCAAGCAAGCCAACTTTAAAGGAATTTTCAGAGTAGAAGAAAACGAATTAGTCTCATCGGATTTTAAGGGCGACTCATACTCATCCATCGTAGACGCCAGCCAAACCATGGTCAACAGTAACATGATAAAAGTCTTGGCATGGTACGACAACGAGTGGGGCTATTCCTGTAGGTTGGCCCAATTTACAGACTTTGTCTCCAAGAAACTCTAAGAGAATGCCCGCACCCAACATTTTAAAAATATTATAGAAGGGTGTACGACAACGAGTGGGGGTACTCATCAAGATTAGCCCAATTCACCGATTTTGTCGGCAAAAAACTCTCATAGAATGCCCGCACCCAACATTTTAAAAATATTATAGAAGGGTGTACGACTTCTAACAAAAAATCGCCGACTTGGGCGATTTTTTGTTAAAATCTCTTGACATGATTTTAGTCATTTGTTACACTCAAAGTGGCTTGTTGATCCCATCGTATCGGATAAACAAGACGTGGGTGACGATCGATTGTCACTAACAAAGGAAGGAGACGACAATGTCGGATCCACCCCAACACGTGAGCGCGCTAGGATTGGGCGCGCTGTAACAGCAAGTTGCTTGCAACTTTAGTTTCGCAATCAAGATTGCAAAGTTGCGGGTTCAATCCGGGGTTTTTGTATCATGAACCTCGTCATGGGCAGTGCAGGACTACGAGACTGACTCGTCGTAGTAACACAACCCAGAATCATGGTCGCGGGAACTGTGATCACGTGCCTTGTTGGCAAAGCGCCATACAGGCAAACGCGGCTATTGTCGCACGATCACTTTTTAGTCCCGCAGGGATGGCCGAGCGCGGAACACTCCGCCATTCTAAGGGGCAGTTAGCTTAAAGCTGACTGCCCCGTTTTTTTTGAGAACTGGCACTTGTCCTGATTAACGCAACATAGTACAATAAGAATACATTATTATGAAAACCTTAAAATTTTATCTTAAAAAAGCCCAGAAAGAACATTGGGCAATTCCACACTTTAACTTTTCAGATTGGTCAGAAGCCCAAGGCATTGTTGCGGCTGCCAAAAATTTAAAGTCGCCGATTATTCTGGCAACTTCGGAAGGCGAAAGTAAATTTGTGGGCTTGCAGGAAGCCGTGGCCATGCGCAATGTCTTGAGAAAAAAAACCGGTTTGCCCATTTTTTTAAATTTAGATCACGGCAAGTCATTTGAATATTTAAAAGAAGCTATTGGCGCGGGCTATGATATGGTACATTTTGACGGCTCAAAATTACCTTTGCAAGAAAATATCAAAATCAGTAAAAAAGTGGTGGCATTTGCCGCTAAAAAGGGGACTGTGGTGGAAGGTGAGGTAGGCCAGTTTAGCACTGATGCCTCGCGGCTTTACACCGGAACATTTGAAATTAAGGAGGAAGATTTAACTAAAACCACGGAAGCTTTGGAGTATATCAGAAAAACAAAAGTGGCAATTTTGGCGGTGAGTATTGGAACATTTCATGGTGTTGATGTCAACGCAGTTTCTCCCCACATAAGACTGGACAGGCTCAAAGAACTAAAAAATATTATTGATGTGCCCTTGGTGTTGCACGGCGGCTCGGGAACCCCGGAAGAAGACATTAAAGACGCCATTAAGCTTGGTATTTGCAAAATTAATATTAACACCGAGCTTCGCATGGCCTTTTCCAATACCTTGCGCAAAATGTTGGAGATTAATAAAGACGAGATTACTCCCTATAAGTATCTTCAAGAACCCATTGCTGCCGTGCGGGCGGTGGCTGAAGGAAAGATTAAGCTCTTTGGAAGCGAAGGCAAAGTATAGGTATAAAAGTAGTCGTGAATATACGAATTTATAACATTGGTATATTCGTCATTACTCCGGGGTATTTACAAATCTTAACAAATAGACTAATATCGCTTATATGATAAGTCTTAATGCTACAACCCGAAAGGCTTTTGGCAAAAAAACCAAAGCCATCAGAAACGTTGGGAAAATTCCAGCGGTGGTTTATGGTCCGGGAGTAAAAAATGCCTCTATTGAAGTTGACGAAAGGGAATTTAGAAAAGTATTTGCGAAAGCGGGGGAGAGTTCGTTGGTTGAATTAATTATCGAGAAAGAAAAGCGACCGGTGTTGGTAAATGAAATCCAAAAGGACCCGGTTTCCGATCGGATTATCCACGTTGATTTTTTCCAAGCATCGTTGAAAGAAGAAGTTGAAGTTTCAGTGCCCTTGGTGTTTGTTGGCAGTGCCCCAGCCGAGAAGGATTTGGGGGGAACTTTGAATAAAAATATGACTGAGTTGCCTGTTAAGGCTTTGCCGTTAAATTTGCCCCACGAAATCACTGTCAACATTGAGAACCTTAATACTTTTGAAGACCACATTTTGGTGAAAGATTTGGTTTTGCCGGCTAACGTTACAGTCTTGAAAAATCCTGATGAAATTGTGGCTTCAGTGTTGGCACCGGTAAAAGTTGAAGAAGAATTGGCAGCTGAAATTACCGAAAATGTGGAAGATGTCGCCAAGGTAGAGAAAGAAAAGAAAGAAGAAGATGTGGTGGCGGAAATCAAAGAATAACGCAACTAAATTGATGATTGCATGGTAGTAAAAGCAACCTCGTAAGGGGTTGTTTTTTTACGGGGAAAAAGAGATAATCAATGCATATGAACCTACGGAGGAAATTATTATTTTTGGTGTTTTTTTTAGGTATTTTTTTGCCCGTCCTTGGCTTAGCTGATGCTTCAAGTACTACCACAACCACTACCACTGATTTGTCTTTGACTTGCGAACAACTTTCTAGTTCAGATAATTCTTGCCAAAGTTTAAGTTCGGCTGATTGTCAGGCGCTTTTGCAGCAGTGTGCCAATTATTATGACCAGCAAAGCGCCAGCATTGCCCAAGATATTACCAAAACCACCGCTCAAAAAAATACCCTGCAAAATCAGGTAACGCTGCTTAAGCAAAAAATAACGGGTTTGCAAGCCCAGATTAATCAGGGAACACTGATGGTTAAAGGTTTAAATTCCCAGATTAGCGATACTCAAGTTTCCATTACAAAAACTGATTCCCAAATTCAAGATTCCCAAAATCAAATTGCCGATATTTTAAAGTCGGTATACGAAGAAGATCAAAAGCCTTCGTTTCAAATTTTACTGGAAGGCAATATTTCAGATTTTTTCAGCAACCTGGTGTACCTTGAAAGTCTCAATGATCAAATCTCAACTCTGTTGCAGAGTACCCAAAATTTGCAAGCTTACCTAAACAACCAGCAACAAAGAATGAGTACCGAAAAAAACCAGCTCCAAACCACTATCCAGACCCAAACCCTCCAAAAGCAACAAAATGAAGCTAATAAAACCCAGCAGCAAAATGATTTAAATTTGACGGAAGCCCAATATCAGCAACAGGTGCAAGATAAAGCTTCTGCTGATCAAAAAGCCGCGGCCATTAAAGCTAGAATCTTTGATTTATTAGGAGTTTCCAATGCTCCTACGTTTGGCCAGGCTTACACCATTGCCAAATACGTTGAAGGAGTGACTGGCGTTCCAGCGGCATTTACTTTGGCAGTTTTGACCCAAGAATCTAATTTAGGAAAAAATGTCGGCCAGTGTTACCTAAAAAATACCACCACCGGGGACGGGGTAAAAATAAAAACAGGCGCCGAGTCTCCTAAAACCATGAGTCCGGCCAACATCCCGATATTTTTAAATTTAATTAGCCAAATAAATCAAGCCGAAGGGTTAAATCGCGATCCACTTCAAACTCCGGTATCATGCGTTATTTATTACAATGGCAGTCCATATGGCTGGGGCGGTGCCATGGGTCCGGCGCAATTTATTCCATCAACTTGGCAACTTTACAGCGCCAAAGTAACCGCCGTTACCGGTAAAGTTGCCGACCCGTTCAATATCAATGACGCCTTTTTAGCCAATGGGCTGTACCTAAAGGCCCTCGGCGCTGCCGCTGGTACTCAAAATGCGGAATTTAACGCCGCCATGAAATACTACTGCGGCAACAGCTGCACGTCTTACGATAAATTTTACGGAAACTCGGTAGTCAACATCGCCAACGGCTACGTAGCCGACATTCAAGCCATCGGCGGTAGCCAATAATAGTCATTGAGTAATTCATAAGCACAAAAACACCGAACAGTGGTGTTTTTTAATTTGACATTGCTGAAAAATAGTTTACGATAGAAATCAGTTTTGGAGTGGCGTTTTTTGGATTTAGTTCTTTAACTTGTAGGAGAAAACATGCGGGAAATATTTGTAATTGGCAGAGGCCAAGCGCTATACAGCCTTCAAGAATCTCGGCCGACTCTCCAAGAGTTAGCCGAATTTTCCAGCATTGTTGGTAAAAAGGTTGCCTGTATTGGTGTTTGTGTCCTGAATCAGTACTGCTGCTTTAAGCTTGATCGGCTTGAAAAAAGTGGTGAAGGCTTTGTAATGACCTTTCGTAAATCGGGATTGGAGAAATTTCTGTTTGCCATGTTTACCGATGGTTGGAATGCTTACGCCAGCAGATCTTTGGCAACTATCCATTACTATTGGGCAACGCCGCAAAAATTGCGTAGTTGTTGGAAAAGGCAAACGCGAAGTAAACATGTAGTGTGCGGGTATCAACTGGGCGCCGGCTTATACTACCTTCTAAACTGTACAACAGTAATTTTTACGTATCAGAATTTGAAGAGTTTCGCGCTCGATTGTTTTGCAAATGGTTGGAAGGCCTACGAGAGCCAGAACTTATGTTGTAATTAAAGCCCAAAACCATCCAAGGGGCGACTACCCAATAGTCGCCCTTTTTCTTTACAAAAAACGCCGGAAAACGATCTTGTTGCTAGCTATTGACAATATATTATTATATATGTTATAATTAAAATAACAAAGTGACCTTTGAAAACCGCCTATCCTTTGTGGGAATGGGCAACGGCTATGGCAAGCCGGATAACTTTTATCCTCTAGAAAGGGGAATTGCCATGAAGAAGTTTTCAGTGTTAGTCGGAAGAGTGGCTGTCGTCCTGGCCTGCGTTTGGGTGGTCTGTGTAATTATCCGGTCGAAAAACCAGGAACAGCCACCCGATGGCCAGACCAGCAACAACACCGACGGCAAGCTCCAGGTGAAAAAAGGCGGGGCTGTGCAAGAGCCAGTCGCTCCGACTTGGCCGAAAAACGCTCGGTTCGCCTCTGTTTCCCAGGATGGGAACACGGTGGCCTACATGAGTGGGCGAGAGATCGTAGTGGCGGTCAAAGGGATTGAGCAATATCGAGTAACATCGATTAACATGCTCCATCCAAATTTGCGAATCAGCGATGACGGCAAATATGTTGCAGCCAACTGTTTCTGGAAGCAGGGAACGGTCTTGTGGAATGTTCAATCCCCAGGAGCCGCAAAGCGTCTTGATGATTATCGCTATCATTTCGTGGGAAACACGATTTGCCAGCTCGATGTCATGTACAAAAAAGACGAAGTCGTGATCCCGTTGCCAGAAGTGCAGTCGGTCAAGACCCAAGCCATTGTTTCGGGTGACGGCCGGACGGTTGTCGTTATGGATGACGGCAAAGCAACCGTGCTAGTTGAAGGCAAAAAGGTTCGGGAGTTTTTTTCGGCGAGCCTCAAATCTTTAGCCATTAACCACAGCGGAACACGTCTGGTGGCATTCGATACGTTGCCTGATGGCATTTGTATTTTTGAAACGCAGACCGGGAAACGCTTGGCCACTCATAAGGCCGAGCGTGATACTATCTTTAAATTCAGTCCCTGTGGCCGCTATTTGGCCATGGCTACGCCTGGCGAAAAGCACGGGTATGTTGTCAGTAGCTATGATAACTACAAGATAGAGTTGCGGGCAATCAGCCGGATCAAGGTCGACTATCGATACATCGACACTGAATATCCGGTCACCGGATGCCACTGGAGCAACATTGAACCCGAAGACGTCAAGCCGTGCGTCTCGTTCGGGATTAGCGAGCACAACGCCGTTCAGTACCAGCTTCTGTATGGATACTGGGAGCTGAATTGGGTTGTGTATGCCACCCTTGATCAAGATTTCGATTTTGACAAGGAGGGCAATCTCACTGAGCATGCCCGCAAGTAGTGGGTGAAAAAAACAAAAGGCCCGAGGAAATGATTCCTCGGGCTATTAGTTTACAAAAAATCCGCGGGTTATTGCGGATTTTTTTCTTTTTGTTCTTCTTCCCATTTTTTGAAGGCTTTGAAGATGGGTTCCATTTTTCCCTCCACAATGTCTTCTAGGTTGTGCCAACTCTTTTCAATTCTATGGTCGGTGATGCGGTTTTGGGGGTAGTTGTAGGTGCGAGTTTTTTCGGCGCGCTTGGCCCAGCCAATTTGCTGGCGACGGGCTTCGGTGAGTTTTGATGAGTCGGCTTCTTGTTGAGCTTGCAAGAGCCTGGCGGCTAAAATTTGCAAGGCAGTTTCTTTGTTTTGCAGTTGGCTTCTTTCATTTTGGCTCGTCACCACAATGCCCGAAGGCTTGTGGGTGATGCGAATGGCCGACTCGGTTTTATTAACATGCTGTCCGCCGGCGCCAGATGAACGATAGGTATCAATGCGTAAATCGCTGGGGTTAATGGTAATGTCCATTTTGGTTGGCTTTTCCAGCACGGCAATGGTCACGGTAGAAGTGTGTACGCGGCCCTGTTTTTCGGTTTTAGGAATGCGCTGAACTCGATGCACGCCGCTTTCATACTGCATGGCATCCAGCGCGCCAGGCCCGGAAAACTCAAAGACAATTTGCTTGTATCCGCCAATGTCGGACTGATCCGAATCCAAAATCTTCTGCCCCCAACCCTGCGACTGGGCATATTTTGAATACATGCGGTAAAGGTCGCGCACAAAAAGCCCAGCCTCATCGCCGCCGGTTCCGGATCGAATTTCCACAATCACCGACTGCTTGTCGCTATGTTGCTTTTGATACTCTTGATAATCCATAACAATAATGTACCATAATACTTGTGTTTTGGAAACCCATAAACTCAGTGGAGGCATTTCAATGCAATGTCCCAGTTGCTTGGGAGAAGGTAGGCATCAGGTTTTTGAATGGCAAGATCGTACTCCCGCAGAGAGGCGGACCAGCTATGCAAAATGCCATGTCTGCAATGGAACCGGCACTGTTGTGCGAAGAGTTTGCTTTTTCTGCAACAGGCTGATGACAGGAGACGATTGTCCTAATCGTTGCAATCCCGTCAACGACCAAAGCGGCGATTCCTTCTACTAGAACCGCCCAAGTGAATGACATCGGTCACAGAGCCGGGTGCAGCATTGTGCCCGGCATTTTTTTACCTGGGGCTTGCATTTATCGGTAACTCTTGCTATTATTTTAAATATCAATTACCATATACATTATGAAAGCAGATATTCATCCAACCTATTTTAAAAAAGCTTCTGTTAAGTGTGCCTGTGGCAACACGTTTTTTGTTGGCTCAACCAAAGAATTCATTGAAACTGAAATTTGTGCCAAGTGCCATCCATTTTATACCAAGAAAGAAAAGGTGATGGATACTTTGGGAAGAGTACAAAAGTTTAAAGACAAGTTGACTAAAGTGCAACCAAAAAAAGTGAAAAAAGTAAAAGCTAAGAAAGAACAAAAAACTCTGTAACCCGCAACCCTTTAACCGGTACACGAAAATTACCCGTTACTGGTTACCCGTTACGCGTTACCCAATAAATGAGCGACGACACTAAGGCATCCATATTAAACGTAGAGGCTATGCAAACCGCGGGGCTCCATTTTGGACACCGCGTTTCTCGATTACACCCAAAAATGAAGCCGTATGTTTCGGGCATTAAAAATAATGTCCATATTATTGATTTGGAAAAAACAGAGAAAGATTTTGCCAAGGCCTTGGAATTTATTGCCAAGATGGCTAGCGAAGGCAAAACGATTTTGTTTGTGGGAACCAAAATTCAAATGAAGAGTTTTGTTAAGTCTCACGCCGAAGCTTCTGGCATGCCCTATGTTATTGAGCGATGGCTTGGCGGAACATTCACTAATTTTGAAACTATCTTAAAGCGCGTCAAATATTTTAAAGAATTGGAAAGCAAGAAAGCGACCGGTGAATTAGAAAAATACACCAAAAAAGAGCGATCGCTTTTTGATAAAGAATTGGAAATTTTGCGCAAAAAATTTGAAGGTATCAAAAATCTGACCAAACTTCCCGATGCCGTCTTGATTTTGGATGTTAAAAAAGATATTACCTGCGCTAAAGAAGCCAGAAAAAAGGGGATTAAAATTGTTGGGGTGGTAGATACTAATATTGACCCAACCTTGGCTGACTATCCCATTCCCGCAAACGATGATGCCATTTCCTCGGTATCATACATCCTCGATAAAGTGTCGGAGACAATCACCTCTGTAAAATAATTTTAAATTTTAAAATCCAAATTTTAAATCAGTATCAAATTTTTAAAATTTAAATATTGAGGTTTCATTTAAAACTTAAAATTTATAATTTAAAATTACATGGTAACTATTGATCAAATCAAACAACTTCGTGATGAAACCGGTGTCTCGCCGGTGGAAATTAAAAAGGCTTTGGATCAGTCAAATGGGGACTTAGAAAAAGCCAAGGAATTATTGCGTGTTTGGGGCAAAAAAGTGTCTGATAAAAAAGTGGCCCGAGAAGCTTTCCAGGGTGTTGTTGACTATTACCTGCATCCCAATGCCAAAACCGGCGTATTATTAGATATCCGCTGTGAAACCGATTTTGTGGCCGCCTCTCCAGAATTTAAAAATTTAGCTCACGAAGTTTGTCTGCAAATCGCCGCCATGAAGCCTTTATATGTTTCAGAAACCAGTATTCCGGAGGAATTTTTGGATGGCGAAAGAAAAATTTATACCGAACAGGCAGCAGGTTCCGGGAAACCCCAGAATATTGTGGACCAAATGATTGAAGGAAAACTCAACAAGTACAAAGAATCAATTTGTTTGTTAAGCCAGCCTTGGATTAAAGACGATACCAAAACCATTAAGAATTTAATTGAAGACACCGTGGCCAAAGTAGGAGAAAACATTGAAGTTAAGCGATTTGTAAGATACGAAATATAAAATTGTAACCCGCAACCCGCAACCCTTTAACCGGTACACGAAAATTACCCGTTACTGGTTACCCGTTACTGGTTACCCGTTACACGTGCTAGAGCTGATTGCTTCCATTATTTTTATATTGTCAGTTATTGTCTTTGCTTTTGTCGTTGTTAAAAAAATTCCTGTATTGGCTGGCTTGCCCGAAGACGGTTCGATTGGTTTTAAAAAACCGGATTTGATGATTAAGGTGGAAGAAAAGATTAAAGATACTCATTTTCATATTTTTGAAAAACAGCTTTGGTTGCATAAACTGCTTTCCTTGGTAAAAATCTGGACTTTAAAAATAGAAACAAAGATTGATACGTTATTACACCGAATCAGAAAGAAGGCCCAGCAGTTAGATAAAGACGTAAAAGATAAAAACCAACTGCCGCCCACCAATAAAGATCTTTAAGGCAAATAAATTGACGCACAGCCCACGGGCGAAGTGCCGCGGTAGCTCAGCGGTAGAGCAACGCTTTTGTAAAGCGTGGGTCGGGGGTTCGAATCCCTTCCGCGGCTCAGAAAAATACAGAAGGGATTTGAACCCATAAAGGGGGTCGGGGAAATTGGGTATTTCCCCGTGAAGGAATTTTTGAAAACCGTGGGTTTTCAAGGAGCGAGTCTTACGAGCGACGGGTTCTAGCGCAGCGGAATCCCTTCCGCGGCTCAAAGATTGCATGAGGAAAATAGTCTTATTGTGCGACAAAAATATCGGAGCCGAAGATTATTGTCAAAAGGGTATTGACATTGGATTTATTTAGACTAGAATACATTCATATATTCTTAATCCATAAAATTCAACAAACATTTTTAAAACTTAACAGAGTTTTTAAAAATATCCGCGAAATTATTTTAGAAGTAAAATAATTTCGCGGGTGTTTTTTTCAACGACCCTAAGGTCGTTGCCCTTCAAAGCCTTTGGGCGAAAGAGGGCAGAGAGGATAGAACGGAAAGTAGTTTGAAAATTAAATATGGAATCCCAGTATCAAAACAACCATCTTGATATTGGGGAAGGTAAGTAATAGAGCAAATTAACATTTGCTCGAAATTAGTTTTTTAAAGTTGTTTCGAATAAGTTGGCCAATTACTTTAACATTGGCATATTTTTTGAGAGTTTGATCCTAGCTCAGGGTGAACGCTGGAAATGTGGATACCGGCATGCAAGTCAAGGGGCCGCAAGGCACCGGCGAACGGCTTAGTAACACGTAGATACATACCGCAAAGTGGGGCATAGCTCGTCGAAAGAC
This sequence comes from uncultured bacterium, assembly GCA_963835045.1. Classification (GTDB taxonomy): domain Bacteria; phylum Patescibacteriota; class Minisyncoccia; order Minisyncoccales; family Staskawiczbacteraceae; genus VGLO01. The sequence continues at coordinate 226,431 of CAWIDW010000005.1, read as the reverse complement.
GGGGTAATTTCCCATAGTCTCGCAAGAGTAAAGGCGCAAGCCGCTTTGTGAATGGTCTGCGGTCTATCAGCTAGTTGGTGAGGTAATGGCTCACCAAGGCTATGACGGATAGGGGGCGTGAGAGCGCGACCCCCAAGAATGGCACTGCGACACGGGCCATACTCCTACGGGAGGCTGCAGTCGAGAATCTTCCGCAATGGACGAAAGTCTGACGGAGCGACATTTCGTGAAGGATGAAGCCCTTCGGGGTGTAAACTTCTTTTATGTGGGAGCAAATTATTGAGAGTACCACATGAATAAGGGGATACTAATTCTGTGCCAGCAGTAGCGGTAATACAGAATCCCCGAGCGTTACCCGGATTTATTGGGCGTAAAGGGTTCGTAGGTGGTAGAGTAAGTTGCAAATTAAACTTCATCGGCTTAACCTTTGAACTGTTTGCAATACTGCTATACTAAGAGGGCGCCAGAGGCAAACGGAACCGACGGAGTAGGGGTGAAATCCGTTGATATCGTCGGGAACACCAAAAGCGAAGGCAGTTTGCTGGGACGACCCTGACACTGAGGAACGAAAGCGTGGGGAGCAAAAAGGATTGACGTTTATGTTGGGACATTTTGTATGTCCTATCATTCATGTTTGGTTGCAAAACCAGATATGGGGCGCAGGGTATGCGTTAAACACTAGTCCCACGTCCGTGAACGTTTCACGGAGTGAAAAACTTGGCTATGTGCTGGAAAATCCGGTGCATCCAAAACTACGAAAGGAACTTTTCATGGAAGACGGGGAAAAGTTATTCATCGCGTTTGGAACTCAGGAGTACTGTGATCCTAGCGAGAATCGCGGAGCATTTCATTTCTTTAGGGCTACAGGAATTGAAGAAGCCTTGCAAGTATTGAATACTCCAAACCATCCGCGTGACAGAAATGGAAGAATCTTCTACTTAAAAGACAAGATCTTGTTTCAGGAAGTAGAAATTCCTAAGTAATAATGTTTTGGTGCGGATAATCAGCAGGGAAGTCGCGTGAGCGATCCCTCAGAGACTACACGCCGAGCAATGAAATGGGCAAAAGGTAACACCGAGTAGCCCTCAATTTTTCATTGATGATATAGTCCGAACTGCATGGCGACATGCAGAGGCAAATAGAAATATTTTGCCCGCAAATTGAATTTTAGCGGTTTTAGAAATTTAGTCATTGAAAATTGATTGAAAATTTAAAATTGTAAATTGAAAATTCAAATTTGTAGCAACAAATTTGTAGATACCCTTGTAGTCCACGCTGTAAACGATGGATACTGGATATTGGCAGTGTCGACCCTGCCAGTGTCGAAGCTAACGCGTTAAGTATCCCGCCTGGGAAGTACGGTGGCAACACTAAAACTCAAAGGAATAGACGGGGACTCACACAAGCGGTGGACCATGTGGCTTAATTCGACAACAAACGAAGAACCTTACCAGGACTAGAAACCCAACTGACCATTCTATGAAAGTAGAACTTCGCAAGACAGTTGGGCAGGTGCTGCATGGTTGTCGTCAGTTCGTGTCTTGAGACGTACCGTTAATTCGGGTAACGAACGCAACCCTTGCTCTGTGTTTTACATGTCACAGAGGACTGCCCGAGATAATTGGGAGGAAGGTGAGGATGACGCCAAATCAGCATGGCCCTTGATGTCCTGGGCTGCACACGTGGTACAATGGTAGGTACAATGGGAAGCAAAACCGTAAGGCGAAGCTAATCCCACCAAAGCCTATCTCAGTTCGGATTGAGGGCTGAAACTCGCCCTCATGAAGCTGGAATCGCTAGTAATCGCCAATCAGCTACGTGGCGATGAATACGTTCCTGAGTCTTGTACTCACCGCCCGTCAAGCCAAGCAAGCTGGGGATAGCCGAAGTTCCATGCAAGTGGGCCTAAGCTAGATTCAGTAAGAAGGGCTAAGTCGTAACAAGGCACGGGTAGCGGAAGCTGTTCGTGGATCATTTTTTTAAAAGTGTTGACAATGATTGAAATATAAAATTTGTATTTTAATCGTAGCGTTTAGCGCGGTTCGGCAGAAAACCGGCTGTTCGAAACAACTTTAAGTAACTAAACTTACCCAGATTGGTGCCAGGTGTTTGGTAAATTATGTATCAATTTTTGATAGATAATTTACTGGGCAGCTGGTGTGCTACTTTTTACGCTTGCCTGGAGCTTGCATAAGGAGTAAATGCGTATCTTCCCCGAGCGCATTGCCAGCTGCCCTAGTTCTTTCCATGAAACATTCGCCGTGGTCTAAATTGGACTAAGACGCCAGACTGTTTCTCTGGTAATATGGGTTCAAATCCCATCGGTGAATTTTGCCAGGACAAATGTGTTGTTAATAGGTCGGGAGACAACTCATTTTGTTGCTGGTAAATTGAAGCTATGTTAAACATAACCTTGAGTATGCGTAGGCATTTGGCGGAAAAAGGAATTGTTTAATGACACCCGGATGCTCCTGTTTGTCACCTCTGTGTGCAATGGGTGTGTAGGTCATCCTGCTAGCTTCTTTCTAAAATAGGGCTGTAGTTCAACGGCAGAACGCTATCTTGCAAGGTAGAGTGTTGTAGGTTCGAATCCTACCAGCCCTGATTAAAGGCCACTTTCGTAACTGTCAGTGGCTTCTTTTTTTACTTGAAAAAATATAAAATTTGTGTACAATAACAACATGGTTCAGTATTTTACCAAAGAAGGTTTGCAAAAACTGAAGGATGAACTGAAAGAATTAAAGGAAGTCAAAATTCCACAGAATATTGCGTTGATAAAATACGCGGCGGCGGAGGGCGACTTAAAAGAAAACGCCGGTTACCACGATGCCCGCGAACGAAAAGTCGTTTTATTGGATCGGATCAAAGTATTGGAGGATGCTATTAATGATGCCATAGTTTCCGATAAAAAAACTTCCGATGCCGTCCAAATTGGTTCCACGGTTGAAATATTACTTGATGGGACAAGAGAAACCTACGAAATCGTAGCTCCCACCGAGGCGGACATTTTAAAAAACAAAATGTCCTATCAGTCTCCGTTGGGACAAAAACTAATGGGACAGAAGGTGGATAGCCAGTTTGATTATGAGGTCAGGGAAAAGAAGATGAAAGTGAAGATTTTGCGCATTAGTTAATTTTCAATTTCTAATTTGCATTAAATGTTCATTGATATAATTTTCAAAACGAGGGCCCTTAGTATATCGGTAATACACCTCATTTGCAATGAGGAGTGGCGGGTTCGATTCCCGCAGGGTCCACCACTTCGCTCTCCTTGAGCTACGCGGTGCAAGCACCGCAAATATAATAAAAGCAAAGTGTCCCGCGAAGCTTTTAGCGAAGTGGGATATATTCCATGTTTTACGTTTATATTTTAGAAAGTCAGAAAGATAAAAGCAGATATATCGGAGTTACATCGGATCTAAAAAGACGTTTTAGAGATCATAATTCTAATCAAGTAACCTATTCGAGCTCCAAAAGTCCGTATAAGTTAATTTGGTATTGTGCTTTCTTGGATAAAATAAAGGCTTTTCGTTTTGAAAAATATTTGAAATCTAGTTCTGGGTACGCATTTTCAAATAAGCGATTAATATAATTTTATGAGCAAAATACTCGACGGGTTTAAAACATTTATTTTAAAAGGCAATGCGGTAGATTTGGCGGTGGGAGTTGTCATTGGAGCGGCTTTTGGCGCGGTGGTTAACTCAATCGTAAAAGATTTATTGACTCCGCTTATCGGTGCCGTCGCCAAGGTACCAAATTTTGCCGGTTTATCGTTTACGGTAAACGGTAGCCAGTTTATGTATGGAGATTTGCTTAACGCGCTTATTTCTTTTTTCCTCATTGCCATTTGTGTTTACTTTTTTGTGGTTTTGCCCATGAACCTGCTCAACGCCAAAATGCACAAAGGCCCGCAAGCTCCGCCCACCACCAAAAAATGCCCTGAATGCCAAAGCGATGTCCCAATAAATGCCAAACGCTGCGCATTTTGTACGCAGATTATTAATTAATTTTTTAAAATATGTCTTCTATAGAAAATAGAATGGAAGGTGAACAGGAAAAATTTCCCACTAGGGAAGAAATTTTTGAACTACTTAAAATAGACCAAAGCAAATGTATAGGAGAAATAAAGGAAAAAAGTGATGGAAATAAGTTGACTTGTTTAGAGTTTACAATTGAAGGTAGAGCGAAGGGTCAAACTATCGAATATCAATATCTGGTAAGTACTTTTACTCGTAACGAAACAATAGTTACTGAAATAGATATTAATGAAACTGAATTTGATGAGACTGGTGATTGTTTTCAGCTTGGTGGAGAAAATATTTACAGATATAAAAATGGTGCCTGGAAGGACCTAAGAGAAAAAAAATAAAAGAATGTCATTATCCATCGGCACAGCATGAACATAGCACGACATAGTGAATCCAAATTAATACCGTTTAGTTTTAAAATAAAGCTACCGGCCCCGGATTATCGTTTTGGCAGACCACTTGAGAAAACCCTATAAAATGGGTTTTTTCGATTATGGCGTACGTTGAAAGTAGTCGATTTTAAGTATAAAGTAAGCTAATGCAGGATCCAGAATTAAAGGATAAATCTTTATTGGGAGGAGATAAGGCTTTGAATGGCAGCCCTTTTTCAGATGGTCTTTATGCTTTAGGGTTGACAGAAGAACAAGTTAACATTTATGGTGAGTTTATTCACGGTTTATATGTTAAGGCGGTAGAGGTTCATGGTGGTCAGTTAACTAGGAATGGTTTTACAATGCTTCGTGGAGCTATTTTTGCTATCGGTACGCGAAAACAAGAGAACCCGGAGTGGCAACAACACTGTGCATCATCATTGCGTGAAGTATTTAACCATTGGGATAATGTGGGAAATTTCAAAAGTGACTTTATGCTATTTTTTCGGAATGAGGGGGAGACTCTAAAGGAGGAGGAATCCAGCAATCTTAAACTTTTTTGGCAGCTATACGATTATTTCACCGGAATACACCACCACAATGACACTACGGCTTTGCATGCCCTTTGGCAAATAATGCACGATCAATCCTTGAAACCTGCCGACTGTTTTAATGGAGAAATCTTTATTGAAAGAGTTAAAGATTTTTTCCTTAAGATAGCTTGGATTGCAGAGATTTCGAAAAACCATGAATCAAATTGATATACATAATAAAGTAGATAAGTTGCTATCACAGAAGTCCGATCAAGCAAAGAAGGAGGACGTTTTTGGTTTGATTTCGATCAATGAGGATGCGCACTCATACTTTTACTCAAAGGCCGATGCAAATTGGCTTCTTTGGCTTTGGGAAAATGGATTTTTAGATGTGATACGCCAAAAATCTAAGGATCCAAGTCGATACAGTTATCAGATGCCGGAATTAAACTATATTTCAAAAGTGGTCATAGAAAAACCGAAGGAGGTTACTGATATTATCATTTCCACGCCAATATCGGGATCCAATTTTAATCCGGAGGTAATAGATCATTTTCTACGAATCTGTGGCTCTTTACCAGCAGAGCAATTAGCGCGAATCGTGCCGAAGATACATGAAGATAAGTGGGTCCAATTGATGGGTAAATTTAACCATTTAGATTTTACCTACGAGAAAATATTTGAAGTGCTTGTGGAGGCAGGTGATTTTAGTAATGTTCTCCTTCTCGCCGAGTCTATTTTTTCTATAAAGCCTAAAAAAGAAAAAGAAGTTGAAGAGCAATATGGTTTTATGTCTGATAGTCCCTTTTACTTTAATAATCTTAGTGATACGAAAATATTTGAAAGTTTATTGAAGGTAGATACAGAGAACTTGGAAAAAGCTCTAGCTATAACAACCAATCTGATCCATCAGATTGTTATGTTGGCTGCGAAAGATGGTAAGGAGGAAGTTTTCACAATATACGACAGTTTTACTCTTTACCATGTAAATTTCTTTGATTTGAAACTATCTGAAAAACATAGTTTTTCTCATAGAGATGATGTGAAAAATTTAGCCGCTGTTATAAAATACTATGCACAAGGAATAATAGGAAAACAGTGCGGAAATAAAGAATTTACTGAGAGAATATATAAAAAATATTTTGAACCCTTACCTGATAGTCGTTCTATGTGGCGGCTCAGACTATTCGTATTAAGTCTTTGTCCCGAAGATTTTAAAGAGAGACTAAAGGATTCATTCTTTAGACTTTTTGATACAGATCATTATTATGAAATAATTTCAGGAACAGAATACGAGAATACGTTGAAAATCGGGTTCCCTGTTTTGTCCGACGCTGATAAGCGTAGGTTTGTTAAAAATACTCTAAAGTATTTTATTCAGAAAGATAAAGATAAGGAAAGCGAGAAAGAAAATTGGCATCTCCGTTATGGATCCCAAATACTTTCGATGATTGTTGATGAACTTACGGAAGAGGAAAAACAGATGGCAAAACAAATGGGATTTTCTATTAATCCGAGCTATAAGCCAGGGTCTGATGGAGATAATATGCGCGGTGGGGCCATATCACCTCAGGCACCCATTACAAAAGAAGAATTCGGAAAGCTTTCTATCCAAGAAATATCTGAAAAGCTAAGGCGGGAATGGTCGCCCCAGGTATTAAAGGAGCAATATAAGAATAACGATGATTTTCTTAACCCCCATAATGCCGAAGGAGTTGGAGACCAATTAAAAAATAATATACCTGAAAGAATTCAAGACTATGTGAATAATGCACAACTGTTTTTTGATAGAAAAACACTCGATTCTCATTATACGTATTCTTTCTTAAGAGGAATGCAGGACATTTTACGAAATAATACGATTGATAAAGACAAGATATTTTGGGATAACTTACTTAATTTATGTGTAGTAATAAAAGATTCTGGAGCAGTAGAACAGTTTGAAAGAGAAAAAAGAGATTCATTTGACGGTTGGTTGGCTGGTTGGGACGCAGTTCATTTGGCGCTAACAGATGTTATTCAAGAAATACTTAACGAAAGAGGCGAAAATGCTTATGTTAATTTTGTGAAATATCGCCCACAGATTTTTGAGATCATAAAATATTTACTTGGTCATCCAGATCCTGAGATAAGTGAAGAAGAGATAGAAACTGCAAAATCAAAAACAAAATCCCCCGGTAACTCCGAGTATTCTATAACCGATCCATATAGTATGGCTATCAATAGAGTGCGCGGCCGAGCATTTCAGGCTTTGATAATATTTTTGTTTCTTGATAGTAGGCAGTTCCCAAAAGAATCTGAAGTTAAGATTTCGTCTGATGTAAAAGAGCTTTACGAAACAGTCTTAGAGCAAGAGAATACGCGAGCTATTATGTTTATGTTTGGTCGTTATTTGTCCTCATTCTATTTTAGAGATAAAAAATGGATGCATGGAATTATACCGTATATTTTTTCTGAGAATGATTCTAAAAAATATTTATATATTGCAGCTTGGGAAGGGTATTTGTCCGAGAACTTATATCTGAATATGTTTGATGACCCTGTAATTCAAAACTTATATGAACGGGGAATTTTATTGACCGATAGTGAATTTCCTAATCAAAAACACTTCAAAGAGCCCGATGAGGGATTGGCTAATCACCTTGCTTTGGCATATATGTATCACAGTAATTTTGGATTTGGGCATCCTCTTTTCGAAAAGTTTTGGAGAAGTGGAAATATTGACCAGCAAACAGATTTTGTGAGCATTCTCGGAAGGTTGTTTGTCGCGGGCAGTAATGGGGGTGCTGACAATCTCTTAAAAGAAAATCCTGAGACCAAGCAGCGAATTAGGAATTTGTGGGATTATCTTTTGAATAATTTTAATGAACCTAAATTATTCACTGAAATGGGTTCTTGGATCAGCCTCAAAAAAGATATTTTTGAAGCTAATTGGCTTGCACAACATGTGAAAGCAATCTTACAAAAAACTGACGGAGGCCTAGATTGGGATTATGGGCTCACTGAATCTATTATTGAGTTAGCTAAGGCAGCACCAGAAGATGCGCTCATTATTGGAAGATTATACTTTCTTGAAGGAGGAATCCGTAAAGGAAATTTACGCCGGCCATTTAATGTTGATAAGGAATGGTACGATGCTTTTAGAATTCTATACGAAAACTCGAAAACTAAAGATGGATTACAGACCCTGGTCGGTGAGCTCATTAAGGAGGGTAGTGCGCCATTTTGGCACCTAAAGGATATATTGATAAAATAAATCAACATAAGACTTAAAGTTGGTAAAACACTACCAACTTTTTTGTTTCTAAGCTATTATAAAATTACAATTTAATAATGATTGCCTAACCCCATAGAGAGTCTATGGGTATGGCAGAAAAACGTTCAACACAGAGATCCCGTCATTCGGGGGTCGTGTTGAACGTTATACAGGGAAACTTGTATAGGGTCGCAAGACTCACCCCAGTGGCGGGTTTTGTGTTTAAAAAATATAAACATGGAAACAAATCACTCTGAGTGAAAATTTACTACAATTCATCAAATCATGACAAAAAAGTTTAGTGAATGGTTTAAAGAACACCAAATATCAGACCAAGAATGGGCAAAAGTATCCGAGCGCGATAAAGCCTTTTTTGGAAATCAGAAACCACTCAGAACACCTAAGAATGCTGAAGAATATAAAGAAAGTTTTTTAATGTTCGGCATCGAAAAACTTAAAGGAATGAAACAATCCGGCGTGGTAAATACTGTTATTTGGCAGACTTTTGAGAGAGATTCCTGTGATGCGTGTAGGGAAATGAATGGCGCAATAATCCAACTTGACGAAGCTGAAATCGGTAAAAATCTTCCTCCTTATTCTAAGTGCCAAAATGTTAATTCTAAAATTGCTGAATACCCTTTTTGTAGATGCGGTTTTGCTCCGCACGATATTGTTCCTTAAATAGAATATTATTAAATAAATTTAAAACATGACAGATCAAATTATAAAAAAAGAGGATAAGTTATTTTATAAAGGAAGTAACATTTTTAAAAAACAAGGTTCTTTGGTTTTGGCGCAAAACGAACTGTATTTTCTGGAAGGAACTGATAAAATTTTCTATATCTTTCTTAATCAAATTGTAAGTGTAAACTCTCAAAAGGGGATTGGGAATGGTGTGGATTGGCTTATTATTACATATAATGAGAATGGCAATGAGCAAAAGGCGCGCATAATGCATTTTGGATTTATAAATGCTTTTGGCTTGGGTATGTTATCTCGCCTACAATCATCATATTTTACTTCCTGGGAACAGGCTATTAACGATGTACGCTTTAGAGTTGGTGAAAATAATAACACTAATATTAGTGATTTGGAAAAACTAGCTGAACTAAAAGACAAGGGAATTATTACCGAAGAAGAATTCAAAGCCAAGAAGAAGCAATTATTGGGTTTGTGATATACTTAACCAATGAAAAAACGGGAGGATAAAACAAAATTAGAAAACAAAGGTTTCTCTAAGAACTATGTTTGGTTGCGTATGCTATCTTTATTTCCAGAATTTTTAGAAGAGGTAAAAAAGATTCGTAAAAAGTATGGGGTGCCTTTTGAGGGTTTTGCTTCTAGTGAAGAGGCAAATAACTGGTTTAATAAAAAAGATTATGGGTTTAGATTGATGTGGCCGAAGGATATAATGTATAGCAAAAATAATCCGTTTAGAGATGATATTATCGAGCTTGCAGAGGAATTCAATCTACCATTTAACTTTTACTATGACTGTTTTTCTGGTGTCCCCGGATATATTACAACAAACCAATTTCATATAACGGGAAAAAACTGGGAAATTATTCAACCCATTTTGAAAAATGATAAAGCGGGTTGGATTGCGTTAGCTATTTTCCAAAAACTGACCAGTCAAGAAATAATTTTGGCTGTAAAAGAATTAAACCAAAAGAGCAGGCATATTCTAAAGGAAAATGTTTTAAAAGAATACAGGGTTAAGAAGCAATTTGATAGAGATGTGGAAATTTTTAAGCATTTTTATAGAGGGGTAAATTTGGTTCACAAAAAAGAAGTAAGTGAGGGGAGTCTAAGTGAGCTTAACAGAAAGTCTAAAAATGTGGTGGCTCCTATTGTGTATAAAATTTCTCCTGATGCGCTCGCGCATGTAATAAAGAGGCTAGATAAACTTTCAATTGCCTTATTTGGTAAAAAGTTATTAAAGGAAAAAGACATTAAGTTAAGAAGTTAAAGTCAATCGTTATTTTCTCAACCATCCTATCATTAAGGTAGGGTGGTTTTTAGTTTATTCACGGGAAATGAAATCTGCCGATTTACTCCCGTGAGTCGGTAGATTTTATTTTAATTAAAAGTAAATTTATGGAAAATAATCCTCTTCACCATCATCAAAAATTCCCGGGATTCCCACCTGAGCCAAATGAAAACTTTTGGCAATACCCAAGAGCTCTTAATGGGTATTGGCACGAGTTATCAGGCTCAGAACAAAAAGTTTTAGATTATATCGTTAGGCATACTTGGGGATATAGAAAAAATGCAGACAGAATAAGTTTAAGTCAATTTAAATATGGAATTAAAAATAAAAAAACAGGAGTTTGGGTAGATAGGGGAACAGGAATAAAACATAATCAAACTCTTACTAATGCAGTTAAAAGACTTGAAGAAAGAGGTTTTATTTTATCAGTAAAAAGAAATGGAAAAACGACAGAATACATTTTAAGGGTAGTTCAAAAAGTGAACAACCCTGATTCAAAAAATGAACAGGTCGGTAGTATAAAAAATGAACACACAATAAAAGATTTTCCAATAAATAATAAACAATACGGTTTTTCTAAAAAGAAGAAGCCTTACTACTTAAGCGACCCGATTGTCGAAAAATATGGCAAGCGTTATGTGATTGTTAAATCCGGAGAATGGCTGCTGTTTGCAGGAAAAGAGTCTGATGTCGAATGGAAATAAATTATTTGAGTATAAATAACCCGACACCAACCGACAAAACATGAAATATAGCCAACAAATTCAAGAAGAAAATTTATCCAAAATAAGAAGATTAATGATTTTGGTACCTGGAGCTAGTGTAAGAAAATTACAGTTTCTTTTAATGCGACAATACGAAGAAAAATTTGATCGAGATTATATAAATAAACTCAGAAATAAGGTTATAAAGCAAAGAAAATATGTTCTAGATCGGGAAACAGTGCGAGATAGTATGGCCGACTTAAAAGACCTAAGAGATGAAGTTGTTCGACAGATGGGAGAAATTATGATGTGGCCCGGGCAAAATAGAACGGAGAAAATAAGAGCTTCGTCTATTTTGATAAGTACTCAGGTTAAGTACGTTGAAAAAATAATGGACATAGAAAACATCAAGCTTGATGTAGAAAAATTTAAATATATCAATGCATTTGAGGCCTCTGGAAGTTTGGGGCTGGTCATGGATTTCTTAAGGCTTCAGTTCGGAGGGAAAATTGAGATGGTCTTCAACAATAATGTTCTTATTATTTTAGAAAAAGAAAAAATACAAACCGAAAATAAAGGTCATGAGCAGAGCTCGCCGAGGATTAATAAAAACTAGTTTCCGAAAGGTTGATGTCAGTCAGGCGGAAATAAACACTCGTGTGAGTAGAGCTTTTGCTTTTATTTTTGAAGAAGTATTAAAGGATATGAAAGTGCAAGGCAACACTCTATTGAAGGCGAATACCGCCAAAATCGAGGAAGAGTAGTTACGTTAATAAATAAAAACGGTATAATGTGTCTATGGAGGTAGTTACAAAAAAAATAGTAAAATTAGTTGCGATATACGCCAGAGTTTCTACTGCCCGGCAAGAACAAGAGGGGACTATAGCCACTCAGATCTCTGCTATTAAAGAATTTGCTGATAAAAACGGATATACAATAGTCCAAGAATATAAAGACGATGGATGGTCTGGAAGCAATATTGTGAGACCGGCACTAGACCAACTTCGGGTAGATGCCAAGAAAAAACTTTGGGATGCGGTTTTATTTTACGATCCCGATAGATTGGCCCGGCGTTATTTTTATCAAGAATTGGTAATTGATGAATTAAAACAACTAGGACTTCAGGCACTTTTTGTAACCATGCCGCAGTCAAAAAATTCCGAAGATGATTTAATGTATGGAGTTCGTGGTGTATTCGCCGAATATGAAAGGGCAAAAATTACTGAACGATTTAGGCTTGGAAAAGTGAGAAAGGCCAAGGAAGGTCATATTGTTACCACCGAAGCTCCATATGGTTATGCCTATATTAGAAAAACTGAAAGCAAGCAGGGCTATTATGAGGTAAATGAAGAAGAAGCCCGGGTAGTGAAAATGATATTTAATTGGGTAATTCAAGAGGGGTTAACAATAAGGAGTATTGTTAGAAAATTACAAGAATTAAAGATTCAGCCAAAAAGAAGCAAAAGGGGAGTTTGGAATACGAGCACTTTGAGTACGTTATTAAGAAATTCGGCTTATATTGGCGAAGCTCATTATCTAAAAAATTATGGCACGGTTCCCTTAAAGCCTTTAAAAAATGAAATTTATAAAAAAGTAAAAAAGACCAGTCGGCGCACCAGACCACAGGAAGAATGGATTATGATCCCGGTGCCGCACATTATCGATAAAGAAATTTTTGAAAAAGTGGGAAAACGATTGAGAGATAATTTTGCACTATGTATTAGAAATAAAAAGAATCAGTATTTATTGGCCGGAAAAATATGGTGTACTTGCGGACAAAGGAGAACGGGGGAGGGGCCGATGCACGGCAAACATCTTTATTATCGCTGTAGTAACCGGGTTTATAGCTTTCCTCTACCTAGAACATGTCATGAGGGCGGTATAAATGCCAGAATTGCTGATGATATTGTTTGGAAGAGGATTGTAAAATTTATGACCTCGCCCGAGCTAATAACCCGAGAGGCCAAAAATTGGATTAATCAAAGGGAAAATGTTTCAGAAATTTCTAGTATATCGGTTATGGATATTGAAAAGCAAATAGGGAAACTAAAGAAGGAAGAAGAGAGATATGTTAAGGCCTATGGCGCAGAGGCGATAACCTTAGAACAACTAAAAGAGCATACCGTAGAAATTAAGGATAAGGTTTCTGGTTTACGAGGACAGATAATTTACTTAGATCAACAAAAGAAACAATCCCAGGCCGTGAATTTGCCCTCACAGGACGACTTAATGAGCTTTTGCCAAAAGGTAAAAGATATGTTAGACTACCTAAAATTCGATACAAAACAAAAAGTAATAAGAGATATGGTAGAAAAGATAACCGCGAACCAAAAAGAACTTTTGGTAGAGGGTTATCTGACCATTAACGAAGATTATTATGTCGAGCACGAAACTAGCTATCGGAATCGTCGGACTCCCGAATGTGGGGAAGTCGACTCTATTTAAAACTTTGACCAAAAAGGAGGTGTTGATTGCCAACTATCCTTTTGCTACCATCGACCCCAATGTTGGGGTTGTTTTGGTTCCTGATGAGCGCGTAGATAACTTGGCGGAATTTTCCAAGTCGCAGAAAAAAATCTATGCCACGGTGGACTTTGTGGATATTGCCGGATTAGTAAAAGGCGCATCGGAAGGCGAAGGTTTGGGAAATAAATTTTTGGCCAATATCCGCGAAACCGATGCCATTGTCTATGTGCTGCGCGCTTTTAAAAATGCTGACATCATTAATACTCAAAACGACATTAACCCGATTCGCGACAAAGAAATTTTGGATGTGGAACTGATTTTAAAAGATTTGGACACCGTCAATAAAAGAATTGATGGTTTGGCGGGAGACGTGCGCGCCGGCAAAAAAGAATCTGTTAAAGAATCGGCGGTTTTAACCAAAGCCAAAGAATTTTTAAGCCAGCAAAAAGTATTGGTTGATCAAGAATTTACGCAAGAAGAAACGCATATCCTTTCTACCTTTCAACTTTTGACCTTTAAACCTAGATTATATTTATTAAATGGAAAAAGCGATGAGATACGTGGAGATATTGTTGAGATGTTTAAAGATACTAAGTGGCAATTTGTCATTTTGGATATCGCAACCGAGTTGGACTCCGAAGGCTTAAGCGGCCAAGAGCGTACGGAACTCGGAATGGAGGAGTTGTCGGGGTTGGATGTTTTGATTAAAAAATCGTACGAATTATTGGGCCTTCAAACTTTTTTAACCACCGGAGAAGACGAAACTCGCGCCTGGACCATTCATCAAGGCGACAAAGCTCCGCAAGCCGCCGGCGTCATTCATTCAGACTTTGAGCAAAAATTCGTCAAAGCCGAAGTTGTTTTCTGGGAAGATCTTCTAAAAGCTGGTTCTTATGCTAAAGCCCGTGAAACCGGATTGATTCGGACGGAAGGTAAGGAGTACGTTGTAAAAGATGGAGATGTGATTGAGTTTAAGCATGGGTAATATATAATAAAAAAGGCACCTGTTGGAGGTGCCCATGGCCGAGAATCATTGACGTTTTTTTCGTTTTGGATTGATTCGTTTGAGTTTTGGTAGTTGATCTATTTGGAACCATTTGTAGTACATTGTACATTTTCTTTTTCGTTCGGTCCCACTCATCACTACTCCTTGTCCGGAATCATCATCAGTTAAGTGAACGCCAAGATCTAGGAAATTACTTACTTGAAAATGATTGTTGGCGTCCACAATGCCGTAGGGTTCCCAATTCCCGATGTCATCGTTTTTCCATGGAATGTGCTTGCGCACGAAAACGATAAATTTCATCTCTAAACTCCTAAGCCAAGAGTTTCACCTTGGGCAAAACGTTTACCCATGTACTATCTATATAGTATTACATAAATCATAATCTGTCAAATGGAATTTGAAATTAAAAACGTGCAGGAGAATGCCAATACGCTGATGCGAAAACTGGGGTATATGCCGGCGTATTTTCAAAAGGCTGGGGAAGTTAGTATTGTGCGACAGTTGGCGCGAAACGATTATCCTCGGTTTCACTTATATATTAAGCAATCCGGGCAGGATTTTCATTTTAGTTTGCACTTGGATCAAAAAAAACCTTCATACGAAGGCCAAACCGGACACAGTGGAGATTATGATGGGCCAGTAATAGAAGGGGAGGCAGAAAGGATTAAAAATATTTTAGCGGCTTAAGTTTTCAGGTAAAAAAATGGGGCGATACGTTGATCGCCCCTTCGCGTGTGTTGGATTTATTCTCCCGAACCTGTGGGTACTAGCTCATTTTCTTCAGATTTTCTCTGAAAAAAGTCCTGATAATCCAATAAGGGGATGCTAGTCTCTTTGAGCATTTCTTTGAGGAACTCATTGTTGACGTTCCACCAATGACCTTTCTGTGCTTGGGTTTTATCTTGGTTTTTAAGAAACCACAGATGAACTCTTTCTTCCACATCAATCATTTTCACGGCAATTTCCCTCTGCTGTTAATGAAAACAAATTTGCCACACAAATAATATATTAATACCACCAATAAGATATGTCAAGAATACAGCCGCTTTATGAAGACAATCATGTAATTGCCGTTCTCAAACCGGCGGGGATTTTAAGTCAGCAAGATGAAACGGGGGACGCGGACATGCTCACGGAAGTCAAAAAGTACCTGAAAGAAAAATACCAAAAGCCCGGCAATGTATTTTTAGGGTTGTTGCATCGGTTAGATAGACCGGTTTGCGGCATTATGCTGTTTGCCAAGACCAGTAAAGGCGCGGCCAGATTGTCGGAGCAATTTCGTAACCATACGATTGAAAAAACCTATCAGGCGATTGTTGTTGGTAAACCGGAAAAACAAAAAGGCATGTTTGTCAATCACTTAATTAAAGATGAAAAATTAAAGAAGGGCAGGGAACATGCGGATGGCGGGGAAGCAAAACTGTATTATGAGGTGTTGCAATCAAACGGAACACATTCTTTGCTTAAAATAAAAATTGATGGCGGCAAGTTTCACCAAATCCGTTCGCAATTATCCATGGCCAAGCTACCTATTTTGGGAGACGTAAAATATGGAGCCAAAATCCCATTGCCAGATTCCAGTATTGCCCTATGCGCCACCAATCTCTCATTTATCACCGCCACTACTGACGAAAAGATAAATCTTTCCATAGAAATTCCCAAAGAGTGGAAGCAATACCTTGTGTAAGTTATCCACATTCGGGGGTTGATTTTAGCGGGTAAGAAAGGGGATAATAGTGGTAGAGTTAATTTACAATTTGAAATTTACAATTTGAAATCAATTTGAAATATTAAAACATTCAAATATTGAATTCAAATTTCAAATTACAAATTTAAAATTCGTCATGTTATACACCGACTGGTTATTATCAATTGTGCAACCATTTTTGCAGACCATGGTTTATTTTATTGGGAATTTGTTGCTGGCAATCGTGGTATTCATTATTGGATACTTAATTTCGGTTGCCATTGGCAAAGTTATTTCAGAGATTCTCAAAAGCGTCCGATTTAATAAGCTCTTTGAAAAAGAGGGATGGAATAAAGCTTTGCAGCGGGCCAGCGTGGAAGTAAACCCTTCAGAATTTATCGGGGCTATTTTTAAGTGGGTGTTTGTGATTATTTCTTTGTTGTTGGCAGTAGACATTTTAAATCTTCCCCAATTTGGAGTCATTTTGTCTGAAGTATTAAATTATTTACCCAATGTTATTGTAGCCGCTTTAATTTTCGTGGTGGCAGTGATTATTTCCGACATCATTGAAAAGATGATTCGAGTAACGGTAGAAAGAATGAAAGTGGGACACGGATATGTAGTCTCTTCTATTGTCAAATGGGCAATTTGGATTTTCACCATCTTTTTAATTTTAAACCAGCTTCTGCCAAATAGCGTCCTGATTCAAACTTTATACATGGCCATTGTTTACGGTGTCGTCGGATCAGTCGCGCTAGGAGTGGCTTTAGCTATTGGCTTGGGAGGCAAAGACACCGCCGGAGAGATTATCAAAGACATGAAAAAGAAGATGCTCCAGAAGTAAGGCGAGAAAATAGAAAGTAGAAAGATAGAAAATAGAATACGAAAACGGCGGTGCCTTGCGAGGCGCCGCTTTTGTTATGCGATATTTTTATTGTTCCATGCTTCATGATTTATGTTCCATGCCACAGGGTATTGACATGGATTTATAAATAGAATAAACTAGGTTTTACATGGTAAATAAATTAGTTACTATTTTACAAAGAAGAAGCGAGTAGATTCCGAATTTTTGTGTTAGCGGTTGGAATCGCTTCAGTAGCGATTTTTTGTTTATCAAGTACGTTGACAATTCAACTACTGTCAGATTCCCTCCGCCAGCTGGCGGATTGGGGTCTTGTCTGACAGTATGTGATTAGTTATGTGTTTCTCAAAACGCACATGATTAATACACAGGTAAAAAAATGCATACAAAGTAAAGTTTACCCATCAGATTCGCCAGCTGGCGAACTGATGTGAAAGCAGTTTCTGTATATTTTTTTCCGGCTGCAACTGGAGTCTAAAATATATGGAAATAACAAGATACATAAAATCTGTATCTATTACTTACGCAAGAAAATAGGTTATAAGCGAATGGTGGATGCCTTGGGATATTACAGTGACGAAGGACGTGGCGTGCCTGCGATAAGCATCGGGGAGCTGGCTAGCAAGCTTTGATCCGGTGATGTCCGAATGAGGAAACTCAATTTCGGTAATACGAAATTACTCCGACCTTAGGTCGGAGAGCTAACCCGCTGAAGTGAAACATCTCAGTAAGCGGAGGAACATAAAACAACGAAATATTCTATTCATTTCAATCTTCACGATTGCAATGATTAGAATGTTTTACATTCCCTTAGTAGTGGCGAGCGAAAAGGGAGGAGCCCAAACCAGAATTTATTCTGGGGTTGTAAGGGTTTAACGTCGGGAGCATAACTGTGCCTTGCACAGAAATTCCAAGATACAAGATACAATAACCAAATTTGTTTGGTGTTTGTTTCTTGGTGTTTGGTGTTTCCGCGCAGGGTGCGGTTATGGTTGCCGAGGGAGAACAGTACTTAGTTAAAAGAAGCACCCTGGAAAGGGGCGCCATAGACGGTAATAGCCCGGTATTTAAAAATTAATGTACGCTCCTTGTTAGATTTCTTGAGTACTGTCGGGCATGATAACCTGGCAGGAAGCAGGCCGAACTATCGGCCAAGGCTAAATATGTAATATCACCGATAGTGAACCAGTACCGTGAGGGAAAGGTGAAAAGTAGGGGGATGACCCCGGTGAAATAGTACCTGAAACCATTTGCTTACAAAGAGTCGGAGCGGCCACATCACACTGGGTGTGATATGGAAATTCGAATACCAAAATTCGAAATCCGAAACAAATTCTAAAACATTAAATTCTAAATAAAAAAAGAACCCAACGCATTATACGTTGGGTTAGTAGCGGAAGAATGACTTTACTTAGTCATCTTCGCTGGGTTCGATTATGCCCGAGCTTTGCAGCTCGGCCATAATTTGGGCGCGAAGTTCGTCGCGCTTGCCGATCCAGTAGTCGAAATCGACTGGGTTTACGGGATCGCCATGCCAAGGGACAGGACCAAGCAAAGCTTTTGTCTGGTCCCAGGCTAACTGATCTGCAAAGCCTTCGGCTTCGTCAAGGGTCATAATGGCCTCGAAGGTTAAAGGGGTTTGTACTGTCTATATGATAGTATAAATAAGAATCATTGTCAATAGCACCACGAGTTTAGGATTTATTCAATTAGAATTTAGAATTTGTTTCGGATTTTGAGCTTAGAGTTTCGGATTTTCCATATCATGCGTAGCGTGATGTGGCTGTGACGGCGTGCTTTTTGCAGAACGAGCCAACGAGTTTGTCTTCTCGGATTGTCTAAGCCCTTACGGGGTGAAGGCGTAGCGAAAGCGAGTGTTAATAGCGCGTTTTCCGAGAGTACAAGACCCGAAGCGTGACGAGCTTACCATGAGCAGGATGAACTCCGATTAAAATTGGAGGGAGGTCCGAACCCGTGAGTCGTGCAATCCTCTGGGATGACTTGTGGTAAGGAGTGAAAAGCTAATCGAGTTACGTAATAGCTGGTTCTTCCCGAAACAGCTTTAGGGCTGGCGTCTTGGGCGAAGTGTGGGGGTAGAGCACTAAATAGAAATCCTTGGTCTTTGACCAGGTTTTCTAATTAAACTCCGAATACCATACTTTTAAGCCAAGGCAGTTAGACCGTGGGGGCTAAGCTCCATGGTCAAAAGAGTAACAGCTCAGATCATCGTCTAAGGTCCCTAAATTATACTAAGTGTTATAAAGGAGGTTTTTCGCCCTCGACAGGCAGGAAGTTAGCTTAGAGGTAGCTATCTTTTAAAGAGTGTGTAACAACTCACTGCCCAAACTGGGCGCATCAGAGCGCAGGATGCGCAATAACCAAAATGCAAGATGCAAGATACAATAACCAAACAAATCCCAAGAACCAAATTCAAAATTTCAAACACGTTTGAATATTGATTTTTTGGAATTTGAGTATTGTTTGGTGTTTGTTTCTTGGTGTTTGGTGATTGCGCGCATCGTGCTTTGCGATGCGCCCGGAGGGGTGATTAGCGCCAAAGATTCCCGGGACTAAAGTATAATACCGAAGACATGGATACTTTTGTCATTTATGACAAAGGCATGGTAGGGAAGCGTTCTGTGCTGCAGTGAAGGCGAAGGGTAACCGACGCTGGAGCGCACAGAAGTGAGAATGTTGGCCTGAGTAACCGCAATGTCTGTGAAAGCCAGACACACCGAAAGTCCAAGGTTTCCTTGGCAATGGTATTCAACCAAGGGTTAGTCGGTCCTAAGGAGAAGCCGAAAGGCGTACCCGATGGTCAGTTGGTTAATATTCCAACACTTGGATATTTTTCTCATACGTTGCACAGTACAATATTTGCAGCGGATTAAGGATTTCACGTTCTTGGCCTTTAAGGGCAGGGAAAATCCGGCAGCAATGCTGGAAATTGTAGAAAACGTGCTGTCTAGAAAAGGCGTATGGGGTTAAAGGTATTCAAACCGTACCGCAAACCGACACAGGTGGACAAGCGTAAGTATGCTAAGGTGAACGGGTGAGACCTCGTTAAGGAACTAGGCAAACAAGTGGCCGTAAGTTCGCAATATGGCCTGCCCCCGCATCACACTGCGCGTGATGCGCAATAACCAAGATACAAGATACAATAACCAAACAAATTTCAATGACCAAATTCAAATACTCAAACGTGTTTGGATATTAGGTTTTTGTAATTTGAATATTGTTTGGTGTTTGTTTCTTGGTGTTTGGTTATTTGCGACATCGCGCCTAGCGTGATGCGTGGGGTTGCAACAACCGTCCTTCAACCGACTGTTTATCAAAAACACAGCTCCCTGCTAACTCGTAAGAGGATGTATAGGGGGTGAAGCCTGACCAGTGCTGGAATGTTAAGTTTGGGAGTCCTATCCGCAAGGGTAGGGCCCACTGAATGAAGCACCAGTGAACGTCGGCGATAACTATAATCGTCCAAAGGTATTACGAATGCCTTTGTAAAATTTGGCTATTTGCTGGAAACTCCGGGCATATCAGAATACGCACTCGTGGTGCGTGAAAATTTCTGATTGCGGACAATCAGCAGGGAAGAACTAAGGAGGATAAGATGAAATACAGAGCAACTATCGAATGTGGCAATGAAATACGTTGGCCAAAAACATTCGAAGCTGACAATGATGAGGAAGCGCAGAAAATTGCAAAAAACTGGCTTTTTCATCTTGATGAGCAAGTTAAATCTGGAATCATTACCTGGGAAAATGGCGGCCTTCATCAGCCACCATTCAATCTCATTAGGCTCGAGCGTTTAAAAGAAATTGTAACGCAAGAGCATTTCGAAAGTATTCCTCTTCAGTAACCCTCAGAGACTACACGCCGAAATTGATTAGGGGCGAGATGGTGAAAACCGAATCGCCCAAATTTTAATCAATAAGATATAGTCCGAACTGCATGGCGACATGTAGAATGTAGTAGAAATACTGCATCGAAGTGCCAAAATGACTTATTGGCACCAGTAACAAAATTGAGCGTAATCCCTTGCCGGGTAAGTTCCGGCCCGCATGAATGGCCTAACGAGTTGAAGACTGTCTCAACGAGGCGCCCGGTGAAAATGCAATACCAGTGAAGATGCTGGTTACCTGCGGCTAGACGGAAAGACCCTGGAAGCTTTACTGTAGTTAGATATTGAATTTTAGTTCTTGATGCGTAGCGTAGTGGTGAGACTTTGAAATCGTATTTTCGGATGCGGTGGAGTCGCCGATGAAACAGCCATCTTTAAGAATTAATATTCTAATCTCCTTAACTGGAGTGACAGTGTTTAATGGGCAGTTTAAATGGGGCATTTGCCTCCTAAAAAGTAATGGAGGCGTTTAAAGGTTGGCTAGCTTCGGATGGAAATCGAAGCGATAGCGTAAAGGCACAAGCCAGCTTTACTGCAAGACGGCTATGTCGCGCAGTTGCGAAAGCAGAACTTAGTGAACCGACTTGTTTTCATAGAAAACAAGAAGATCATCAGCTAAAAGCTACTCCAGGGATAACAGGCTAGTAGAGCCCGAGCGTCCACAGCGACGGCTCTGTTCGGCACCTTAAATTCGGGGTGCTATTACAGAAATGTAATACCAAAAACATGGCTTATAACGGTGGAGTTGTACTTAATGGTATGGTAAAATTAACTTACATTAAGCGATAATACCGTGGGAAGTTGTGTAATAATTTAAAACTGATATAATTTATATTAAATATAATTAATATCATAAAAATATGGAAAATTCAGGAGAGTCAAAGTGGGAAGATCCTTTACTTGCAGCTGGCCTTCGATGGAAAGAAAAATGTGAAAGTATTGGAATAACCACAGAAGAAGAGAGAGAAGAACTAATGAAGGAATTATACGGAAAGACAGAAGAGGAAGAACAGCTAATATGGAAGAAGTGGGAAGAGAAGAAAAACACAAAAGAATAAGATTTTCATAGATAAAATTATTACATTAACCCCGTAGAGACTTGACCTTAGCTGGTCGGAGTCCTTCATTTATGAAGGGCTAACACGCCATCTCCTCATCCCGCTTTGCGGGAAAGGATGAAGATATAGTCCGATCCTCTTTGTAAAAAGAGAAAAATTACCGACAGCGATGTCGGCTCAACACATCCTGGGGGTGAAGCAGCTCCCAAGGGTTCGGCTGTTCGCCGATTAAAGTGTTACGTGAGCTGGGTTCAAACCGTCGTGAGACAGGTTGGTCCCTATCTACCGCAGGCGTTGAGTTTTGAGGAGATTTGATCCTAGTACGAGAGGACCGGATTGAACCAACCTCTGGTGTATCAGTTGTTCCGCCAGGAGCATTGCTGAGTAGCCACGTTGGGAAGGGATAAGCGCTGAAAGCATATAAGCGCGAAGCCCACTCCAAGATGAGAACTCTTAGATTTCCCGTAGATGACGGGATTGATAGGCGCCAGGTGTAAGCTCCGTAAGGAGTTCAGCCGGGGCGTACTAATAAATCATTATATTTTTTAGCGTAAGTTAAAATAGATACAGATTTTATTTATTTTCGACTTCGCTTTGTATGAGAATTGTTTTTACCAAAATCCGCCAGCCGGCGGAACCACAGATATTGAGTTCTGTGGTGGCGATTATACTGGAGTTGTCCCACCTGTTCCCATTTCGAACACAGAAGTGAAATGCTCCAAGGCCGATGATAGTGTACAACGCGAAAGTAGGTAGTCGCCACCATAGCACTCAAACAAAAAAACTGCATATTGTGCAGTTTTTTTGTTTCACTTATTAGAAATGGGCGCGTAGCATGAATGTCAAATTTGTAGTATTTTTGTTTCTTTGTTAGAGTTGATGGATAAGACACCGGGTGAATTTTGAATTTCTAATTTTAAATTTTGAATAAAATTAGAATGTGTTAATTTTTGAAACGTGTTTTAAGAATTAATTCATTAGATAATTTATTCGAAATTCGAAATTTCTTCTTGATTATGGATATCTTTCTGAAGAAAAAAAGCGTGTTGTGGCAACGGATTTTGGTGGGTGTTTTTGCGTTGCTGTTTTTTATATTGGCACTGAATGTGTTAAGCGGGCCCATACGAAATTCTTTTTATTATCTTACTTCCCCCATTACGGGTTCTTTCCGCAAAATGGGCGCGGGAATTTCCGGTTTTTTTGGTTCCTTTTTTCAAAGCCAGATTTTACAACAGGAAAACACGGCTTTAAATAAAGAAAACCAAACTCTTTTAGCGGAAGTTTCTTCTTTGCAGGAAATTATCAAGCAAGATCAGTCCATTAAAGAAGTGGTGGAAAATACCGCGGCGGATAACTTTAATTTGGCCTCTGCCCAGGTAATTGGGCTTGACCCGTCACTTGATTACATGCTTATTGATAAAGGTACCAGTAATGGGGTGTTCGTTAATATGCCGGTTATTTCAGACCAGAAAGTGTTGTATGGCAGAGTTGATAAAGCCTATAAGAATTTTTCAGAAGTCATGTTAATTTCCAGTAAAAGTAGTGTTTTGGACGCGGAAGTTGAAAATAGCGACCCGGCCCAAATTCCGGTGTACGGAGCTATTAAAGGCAGTGGAAACCTTTCAGTGTACCTGGATTTGGTGTCTTCAAGTGCCACCATCCAAGAAGGCGACGTGTTAGTTACGTCGGGACTTGAAGGGACGTTTCCTAAAGATTTACTGGTTGGAAAAATCAGTCTCAAGGATAAAAATGACCTAAAACCTTTTCAAACTGCCCAGGTGACACCTTTTTTTGATATTAAAAGCGTAGATACGTTATTTGTTATTACCAATTATAAACAGACTAATTAAAAATTAAAGATGTGGCTCAAGTTTCCCCTTATTGTGTTACTTTTTTTATGTATCGGCTTACTCCAGGCGAGTTTTTTGCCTTATTTTAATGTTGTCGGAGTAGTGCCCAATTTGGTGTTTGTCATGTTTTTTATTTTGGTCTTTTTCCAAAAAGAAAATGCTTACTATGAAGGTATTTTTTTAGTTGTTACCGCCGGATTTTTCCTTGATGTTTTTTCTCCCTTTTATTTTGGCGCTACCATCATGGCGTTTTTGGTGGCGTACTTGGCAATCAAGGCCATGATTTATTTTTTAAAAGAACGCCAACGCGCCTACCTTTTGACTTATTTTGTGGTGATTTTTTTAATTTCTTTGATATGCTATGATGCTTCTTGGTATGTTTTGACCAATGTAGGCCAGCTGCGTTTTGTCGTCGGCGCAACCCTGGCAATCCAACTGTGCTACAACGTTATTTTTGCCTATATCGGATTTTACATTTGGACTTCCTTAAGCGGCCGCGTTAATCATGATCGCCAGTTAACATTGTTTAGATAATGAATACGGATAAATACAAAATTAAAAAGTCTTCAGGTGATATTGAAACCCATCACGTTTTTTTGGATACCTTTGCCCATTCCAAAGAAGAGGAGCTGGGGATTTCGGAAAAGAAGTTCGAAGTGCCGTTAAACAAGGCCATGATTTACTTTCTTTTTGCCCTTTTTTTTCTTAGCACCATGGTTCTTTTTGGCAAAGCCTTTTATTTGCAAATTATTGACGGGCGCCAATTAAATATTTTAAATAACAATAATAAAGGCAGTATTGATTTACAAACTCCCGAACGGGGAATTATTTACGATAGCGATGGCAACAAGCTAGTCTTAAATGCCCCTGATTATGATTTTGTCTGCGATGAAAAGAATTTTTCCCCATCAACTCCGGCTTCGTTGCAAGAAATACAACAAATGTCTGATGCGCTAGGAAAAAGTGCCGGTGACATTGCTACGGCTTTGGCAACACCCAACGAGTCAAAGGCGTTGGTCTACGAAGATATTCCCCAAGAAATACTGTTGGTTCTTGAAACAAAAATGAGTGATTTTCCCGACTGTCAAATCCAACAAAATACCACCAGAAACTACGTCCTGGGCCCTATTTTTTCCCAAGTTTTAGGCTATACCGGAAAACCAAGCCAGCAAGATTTGGCAAGTAACAATAATTACACCATTACCGACAATGTGGGAAAAACGGGACTTGAAGAATATTATCAGCAATATTTAAAGGGAACCCCGGGCAGCGTCCAGTCATCAAAAACCGCCACGGGAAAAGATAAAGGCCAGGAAAATGTGTCAGATGGCGTGCCGGGAGATAATTTAGTCCTCAATATTGATTCTCATTTGCAAACAGAAGTCTATAATGCCTTGCAGGCGGGCATAAAAAAGATTGGAGCGGCAAAGGGAGCGGCGGTGGTCATGGATCCTAATACCGGCGCAGTGCTGGCATTGGTTTCTTACCCATCCTACGATGATAATTTGTTTAGCGGCGGAATTTCGCAGACAGATTACAGTAGTCTTATCAATGATCCCAACCAACCCCTTTTTGACCGGGCTATTTCCGGCCAATATCCTACCGGGTCGGTTATCAAGCCTTTCATGGCTTCAGCAGCCTTGCAAGAAAACATTATTTCTCCTGACACCGAAATTAACGATCCCGGATATATTTTGGTCAAAAGCCAATACGATCCCAGTATTACCTATCGCTTCAACGGAATTGAGGCTCATGGCTTGGTTGATGTTCGCAAAGCCTTGGCTGTATCTAGCAACATTTATTTTTACACCGTCGGCGGAGGTTATGGCAGCCAGCAAGGTTTGGGGCCGGCTCGGATTAAAAAATACCTGGATTTATTTGGTTGGGAACAAAAAACCGGCATTGATTTGCCGGGCGAATATCAGGGATTTGTGCCAAGTCCCGCTTGGAAAGAAAGTGTTATCAAACTGCCTTGGACTATCGGGGACACCTACAATCTTTCTATTGGACAATCCTACTTGCAAGTTACGCCCTTGCAAGTAGCTGCCGCCTATTGCGCCATAGCCAACGGCGGCACGCTATATCAGCCCCAAATCGTCAACAAAATCATCAGCGGCCCTTTTGATTCTGATTTTGCAAGCTCATCGGGCAATTCACCTGCAATTGTTAAACAATTTACGCCGGAAATTATCCGCCAGGGTTTTATTGATCCGGCAAACCTGGAAATTGTCCGTGAAGGAATGCGTGACGGAGTAACAGAGCCTTATGGCTTAGAAACGACCTTTAATAATTTGCCTGTAGCCGTTGCCGCCAAAACCGGGACGGTGCAATTTGGCAAAGTGGGCTACTTTAACACCTGGTCATCGGTTTTTGCCCCCTATGACAAGCCTGATTTAGAAATCACTGTTACCATCGAAAACGTAAAAGGCTTGGGCGAAGCCACGCTGCCGGTAACCAAAGACATTTTAAATTGGTATTACAGTAAAACCGGCCCTGGAGCGGCCGATCTGGCTGCAGCCGCGGCAGCAAAAAGTGCTACCACTTCAAACCAGTAATTTTTTGTAAAAAAGAGGAGTCAAGTTAATGACTCCCTTGGCGCGCATTTAAGCAACGCATGACTGTTGGCGAAGTTTTTCAAACTCCATCCTGCTATGGATTCGCATGGCGATGGTTGAGTGTTTTTTCCAGACTTTGATTTTTTCTTCTTTTTCTACCAATTGTTCGGCCAAACGGCTGGCTCTTTCCTTGCTTGATGCTATCACATACCGGTGATACGAAACTCGTTTGCTCCCCGCGGGAAGCTTTTGAGAAACAACGCAGTGATAGAATTTCTCTTTCTGGCAAATACGTCCCATGGCACTCCCTCGTTTTGGTTTGAAAAAAATGAACGCCCTAAAAAAACAGTAGCATTTTACCATATTTATGTCAACGATTGTTTGGGTTTGAAAATTTTGATATGATTTAAAGTGTGAATCTGGTAGCTAGCAGCTGGAAGCTGGAAGAGAATACGGGAATAGTGAATTCAAAATTCCGCATTCATCTATTCCATTCAAGCTCCTAGCTTCTAGCTCCTAAATTCAAAGTCAACACATGTCAACCATTGATGAACTCAAAAAAGTAAGGCTCGAAAAACTCCATTCACTGCAAAACAGTGGGGTTTTGGCGTATCCGGCGACAACAAAAAGGACGCACTCGGTGGCTGATGCTTTGGAGAATTTTTCAAAACTTTCAAAAGCCAAAAAAGAAATTGTGTTGGCGGGTAGAATTTTGGCTATGCGTGGGCATGGTGGTGCCACGTTTTTGGATATTAATGATGGTAGTGGAACTGCGGAAAACAGCAAAATCCAAGGATTAATTAAAGAAGATAAAGTGGGCGAACATGGCTACCAGTTTTTTATTGACCACTTTGATATTGGGGATTTTGTGGAAATAAAAGGCACTTTAATAGAAACTAAGCGGGGAGAAAAAACTATAGAAGCCACAGATTATAAAATGCTGGCAAAGTCACTGTTGCCGTTGCCAGAAAAATGGCATGGATTGCAAGACGAAGAAGAAAAACTGCGCAAGCGATATTTGGATATTTTGTTTAATCCGGAAGTTAAAGAAATGATTCGTAAGCGCGCCATGTTTTGGAATAGTATGCGTGAATTTTTAATTGAAAGGGGTTTTATGGAAGTTGAAACTCCGGTTTTGGAAGTTACGCCGGGTGGAGCTGACGCCAGGGCTTTTCAAACTCATCACAATGCACTTGATTTAGACGTATTTTTACGTGTTTCAACGGGGGAGTTGTGGCAGAAAAAGTTGATGGTTGCCGGCTTTGAAAAAACCTTTGAAATTGGCCGGCAATTTCGCAACGAAGGCATGGACGCCGAACACTTGCAAGATTACACCCAAATGGAGTTTTACTGGGCCTACGCCGACTACAAACAGGGCATGAAGCTGGTAGAAGAATTGTATAGATACATCATCAAAAAAACCTTTGGTACTTTGAAATTCAAAATTAAAGAATTTGAAGTTGACTTTGGCAAAAAATGGCAAGTCTACGATTACCAAACCATAATTAACCAGTACGCCAAAATTGATATTATGGAAGCCAGCCTGCCAGAAATGGAAGCTCAACTCCAAAAACTCGGCATCACCTACGACAAACAAGGCTTCAACAAAACCCGCGCTATTGATAACTTATGGAAATATTGCCGTAAAAATTTGTCAGGGCCAGGTTTTTTAATAAATGTACCTATTGATGTTTCGCCGCTCGCAAAAAGGGATGCAAAAAATCCCAAAATCGCTCAAAAATTTCAAGTGATTGTGGCGGGATCGGAAGTTGGAAATGGATATAGTGAATTGAATGATCCAATCGACCAAGCACAGCGCTTTGCCGAGCAACAAAAACTCAAAGAAGCGGGAGATGAAGAAGCCCAAATGTTCGCTCACGATTTTGTCGAAGCTCTAGAATATGGCATGCCGCCGACCGTTGGGTTTGGAATAGGTGGTGATAGATTGTTCAGCTTTTTAATGGGAAAAACTATCCGTGAATGCCAGATTTTTCCGTTGATGAGGCCGAAAGGTTAAAAAATAAAATAAAAAACAGAGCGGCCGGGTGGTCGCTCCTTGTGTAGAGGTGTTTGTTATGGTACAGAGCCATTGGACTGATTGCGAAGGCTCTGCAAAATTGACAACGCCGTTGAGAGAAGAATTGGTTTTCCCAATCTCTTAATCACGTCTCCGAGCAGATCGAGATCTTCCTGATCGATAGTTAGATCAGTTGGCATGTTTTTTATTACTGTTGCTGTATTCCTATTTCGCGAACGAGAAAGGGTCTTCGCATGTTCGATAAATAAATTTATCGACTCGTTGTTTGGAACACTGTATTCATCTGCAACGGACCTCGGGTCAAGGTTGAAGTAAAGTGCAAGCCGAACCAAGGAGTTTATGAGACCCCTAATTTTACGCGCATCAACTCCTTTTTCAATGATTCCTTGGATCTTTGCAAAGTAGCCACCCTTACTCACTTCACCTACGGTTGTCGATGAGACTCCTGCAGAGTTTGCAATTTGTACGATTCTTTGACCCTGGCCTCTTGCTCGCATTAAGCAATCGCGAAGAACATCTTTTTTACGAGCTTTCATTGAGAAAACCTTTCTGTTATCAAAGATTGTTGATTGTCAAAGACCCGAAGAAACACTACTAAATATTATAATAAAAATATCGTAATGTCAATAGTTGCTGGTGGTTGTAAAATTTAGTATCATGAATAAATTATGCAAAAGGATTTATCCCACTTCACTGAAGCTCCGCGGGACAAAACTCTTAAGCGTGTAAGAGTTTTGGTTTTTGGGACGTTTGATGGGTTGCATGAGGGGCATAGGGATTTTTTTCGCCAGGCCCTTCGGCAAGCTCAGGGTGAACAAAAAAATCCGGCGCACTTAGTTGTGGTGGTGGGGAGGGATTCTACGATTGTCAAAACCAAGGGACGATTGCCCAAGTTCAATGAACAGGAACGTCTGAAGGCAGTTCAAGAATGCGACTTGGTGAGCGAATCGGTGCTCGGAAACGAAGGTTCTGACCCCTACAAAATCATTGAACAAGTGCATCCGGATGTGATTTGCCTGGGCTACGATCAAACCCATTTCACCGACAAGCTAGTCGCCGAACTACCAAAAAGGGGATTGGCCAATGTAAAAATCGTGCGCCTGGAAGCTTTTGAACCGGAAAAGTATAAGTCATCAATCTTGAATAAGTAACCCGTAACCAGGAACCCGTAACCCGTTTAAGAAATTACGCGTTACTGGTTACCCATTACTGGTTATCTTGCTATGCTAGACATTAAATTTATTCGCGAAAATCCGCAAAAAGTTAAAGATGCTTGCGCCAAGAAAAGTGTCGCAGTTGATGTTGATTTTTTGTTGGACCAGGATACCAAAAAGCGCGTTTTGATGACACAGATGCAAAATCTAAAGGCGGAACAAAATAAATTAGGCAGAGATAATATTGATCAGGCCAAAGCGCTCAAGGAAAAAATTAAACAGAGCGAACCAGAATTAAAAGAGCTGGAGACAAAAATTCATGCCTTGCTTTCAGCAATTCCTAATATTCCGTTTGACGACGTACCGGTGGGAAAGGATGATTCGCAAAATGTGGTTTTAAAAACGGTGGGGAAGTTGCCAAAGTTTGATTTTACGCCAAAAGAACATTGGCAATTAGGAGAAGCTTTGGACATTATTGATTTGTCGCGAGCAGCCAAAGTTGCTGGCGCCCGATTTTATTTTTTAAAAAATGAAGCAGTTATTTTGGAAATGGCCTTGGTGAATTTTGTCTTTACCAAGTTGGTTAAAAAAGGATTTTCGCCGGTGATTCCGCCGGTCATGATTCGCCCAGAAATGGCGGAGGCTCTTGGTTACATTGAAAATCACCCCGATGAAGAAGCCTACTATTTGGAACGCGACAACATGTATTTGACGGCAACTTCGGAGCAATCTTTGGGAGCCATGCATGCCGGCGAAATATTGGATGTTCAAAAAACGAAAAAATATGTGGCGTTTTCAACTTGTTTTCGGCGCGAATCGGGCAGCTACGGCAAAGATACCAAGGGGATTTTCCGCGTCCACCAATTTGATAAGATGGAAATGTTTGTGTTTTGCAAACCAGAAGAATCGCAAAAGCAGCACCAAGAATTATTGGCTGTTGAAGAAGAATTAATGAAGGATTTGGCAATTCCGTATCAGGTGATGAATATTTGTACGGGAGATTTGGGTAAGCCCGCGGCCAGAAAGTATGATATAGAAGCTTGGATGCCCGGACAACAAAAATACCGCGAGACGCATTCCACATCAAATTGCACCGACTACCAGGCTCGCGGACTTGATATTAAATACAAAAATGAAAAAGGCGAAAATCATTTTGTGCACACTTTAAATGGCACCGCTTTTGCTATGGGTAGAATTATCGTGGCGATTTTAGAAAACTACCAGCAAAAGGATGGCAGCGTGAAAATTCCAAAAGCGCTGCAAAAGTATACGGGATTTAAAAAGATAATTCAAAAATCAAATATCAAAAGTTAAAACCACAGCTAAAAATTCAAAACTTTTGAGCTTTCCAGTTGTGGATTTGCTCTTTGAGGTTTAAGATTTGAGCTTTAAATAATTGCAAGAAAAACAAATAATAATTAATGGACTGTCGGTAAACTATAAAATCTTTGGAGAACCTACTCCTTTGACCGGGTCTTTGATTTTTCAAAAAAAACCTGTTTTGGTGTTGCATGGATGGCCTTCAAGTTCCGATAAGTGGCACGCCGTGGCCGAATTGCTTGATAGGCAACACGTGATGATGGTCATTTTGGATTTGCCGGGGTTTGGAAAAACGCCGGAGCCAAAAACTGCCTGGAACTTAAATAATTATGTGGAATTTATCCATGAATTTTCAAAAAAAGTGCCGGAATTGCAAAAAGGATTTTATTTACTGGGGCATTCGTTTGGCGGAGCGTTGTCGGCCAAGTTTGCCATAAAATACAACCAAAACGTGGAGAAATTGTTTTTGGTTTCGGCGGCTTGCGTGCGCAAGAGAACTTTTATGAAAAGCGTCTGGCATCAAGTTTCCAAAATCGCCAAAGTGTTTTCTTTTGTGCCTTATTACGATATGTTGCGCAAAGCTTTTTACAAATTTATTATCAGAAAAAGCGATTATCCGTATTTTTCCGGTGTCATGAAAGAAACCTACTTGAAAGTTATTTCTGATGACCTGTCGCATTTTTTATCTTCCCTGCGGGTTCCAACGATTATTATTTGGGGCAGCAAGGATAATTTAACTCCTTTGGAAGATGCCAAGTGGATCAACAAAAAAATACCAGAATCAAAGCTCATCGTGATTGAAGGAGCCGGCCACGCCCTAGAAATAGAAGTACCCAAAGTACTAGCCGAAAAAATAGTAGAATCTTTGTAATTATGTCTTTTATTTTAACCCTTTTAACCATTCTTTGGTGCGTTGTTATTGTTAAGTTTATTTTCTTTTGGCTCTATCTTTGGCAACTCAAAAATTATCACATTGGCAGATTTTTGGATCACTTTAGAACCCACCAAGGTAAAAAATTACTCTTTGGTTTTTTGCCCGGATTAAAGTTTGTTTTGCTTTTAATCCTAATTGCCAACTATAACACCCTATATTTTGTCGTCGGCACGCTTTTGCTGGTGTATTTGGCTGAAGGCGCTCTATTCGTACGTTCGTTGGCGCGCAAAAGTTTCAAAAAACCCGTCCTCACCAGCAAGGCCATCTTTTTGACGGCCACTTCTTTTGCGGTGACTGCGGTTTTCCTGATTTTTGTGCTCAATACTTCGCTCGTACCGTTTTGGTTTGTGGCAGCTTTGTTATTCTTTGATGTGTTTTTGGTATTATTTGTTTCTTGCATTGTCTTATTATTTCAGCCATTTTTTGTCATGGCGCGATTGCGAATTTTGGCTAAGGCCACCAAAAAAATGCGCCGGTTTCCCGATGTAAAAGTCATTGGCATCACCGGAAGCTACGGCAAAACTTCCACCAAAGAATTTTTGACCACCATTTTGTCAGAAAAATTCAAGGTGCTTGCAACGGCGGAACATAAAAATTCAGAAATTGGCATCGCCCAAACGATTCTGGAAAATCTCAACGAAAAATACCAAATATTTATTGTCGAAATGGGAGCTTACAACAAAGGCGGCATCAAGTTATTGTGCGACATGGTCAAGCCGCACATTGGCCTGGTCACCGGAGTCAATCAGCAACATTTGGCAACCTTTGGATCGCTTGCAAATTTACTTTCGGCCGAGGGTGGTCAAGAATTGGCTCAGTGTCTTGGCAAAGACGATTTGCTGGTGGTCAATGGCGACAACAAATATTGCCTGGAGCTGTATAAAAAAAGTGGCCATCTTGCCAAAAAAGTGTATGCCATGGCTCGCGACAAAATCAATGCTGACATTTGGACGGAAGACGTCATCGTGCATAAAAAAAGTGTTTCGTTTATTGCCAGGTCCGGGGAAGGGGAGCTTGGGCATTTTGATGTTGCAGTGTTGGGTCGCCAACAGGTACAAAATTTACTAGGAGCTATGTTGGTGGCAAAGGAACTGGGCATGGATTTTGGCCAGATTAGCAAAGCTTGTCAGAACATCACTCAGGAACAGGCCGGAATGACGCTCAAAACGGGCGCCTATGGCATTGAAGTGATTGACGCGTCGTATTCTTCAAACCCGGATGGCGTGGCCGCGGATTTGGATTATCTAAGTGTTTTCCAAGGCAAGAAAGTAATCGTTATGCCATGTCTTATTGAACTTGGAAAACAATCCGCCCAAGCCCACCTTGAAATTGGCAGAAATATCGCCCAAGTTTGCGACATGGCTATTATCACCACCAAGGATCACTTTGAAGAAATAAAAAAAGGAGCGCTAGAAAACGGCATGCAAGAAAGCCAGATTTTATTACTTTGCCCCGGCGAAGCTTTAGCGAAGGGGGGTGCGACAAATCAAATCTTAAATACCATCACCACATTTTGCAAAGCCGACGACGCCGTTTTACTAGAAGGCAGAGTTCCTGCGTCTTTGATAAACTCACTTCATGGTTAATAAATTCAAACCAATCTCAATTTCTTTGTCGCCCAATGTCCAAAAAGACGATGTGGTTTTAGCGCTCCGATTATTATTTCAACCATGGAAATGGAAACAAGGTGCGGCAGTCAAACAACTGGAAAAAGAATTTGCGGAATATTTGGGAGTTAAGTATGCTTTTTCGTTTAATAGCGGCCGGAGCGCACAGTTTGCTATTTTAAAAGCCTTTCCGCCAGCTGGCGGATTGCCAAAGGGAAGCAATGTGGCTATACAAGCCTTCACCTGTAACGCGGTGGCAAATCCTATCTTGTGGGCGGGTTTAAATCCGGTGTATGTAGATTGCGACAATGATTTTAATGGCGAAGTTGAAAGGTATAAAGGTAAAAGTTACAAGGCCGCGATCGTTCAGCACACCTTTGGTTTGCCAAACCTAAAAGCTCTCAACGAAAATGTCATTGAAGACTGCGCGCATGCTTTGGGAGCGGAAATTAACGGTAAAAAAGTTGGCACCTTTGGCAAAGCCGCGTTTTTCAGTTTTTCGCGCGACAAAGTGATTTCTTGCGTCTATGGTGGCATGGCGGTGACCAATAGTGATGAAATTGGTAAAAAGCTGGAAGCGTTACAAAAAGAATTTGGCGAGCCTTCAATATTTTGGATTTTCCAGCAAATCGTGCACCCGATTTTGCTTTGGTTTATTATTTTGCCACTCTACAATTTTTTAGATTTGGGAAAAATATTTTTAGTAATTTCACAGTGGCTGCACGTGTTATCCAAAGCAGTCAGCCTCAAAGAAAAAAGAGGGGAGTTGCCGGATTATTTCCCCAAGGCTTTACCAAATGCTTTGGCAACCATGGCGCTCAATCAATTTCATAAACTGGATACATTTAACGCGCATCGGCAGAAAATTGCCCAATTTTATTACCAAGAATTACAAAACACCCAATTTATATTGCCCAAAAAAGAGAATAATATCTTTTTAAGATTTGTCATTCAACATCCAAAGGCTCACGAAATTTTGTATGAAGCCTGGCGCACCGAGAATATGCTCCTGGGAAATTGGTACATGAGCCCGGTGGATCCCATTGACACCAAATTAGAAAACATGCGCTACCAAAAAGGCCAATGCCCCAACGCCGAACGCCTTTCCAAGATAACTTTGAACTTGCCGACGCATATTAATATTTCCACGGACGACGCAAAAAGAATTGTAGATTTTTTGAAAAAATATATTTAGTGTGAATTTAGGAGCTAGAAGTTGGGAGCTGGAATAGAATGCGGGAATCAAGAATTCTGCATTCATCTATTCCATTCCAACTCCTAGCTTCCAGCTGCAAAATTCAAGTTCATGGAAATTAAGGAAATTACAAGCAAAACTGAATGGGAAGGGTTTTTGGAGCAATGCACGGAAAAAACGTTCTTGCAGGCTTGGAATTGGGGGGAATTTCAGATTTCTTTGGGAAAAAAGATTTGGCGATTTGGGATCTATGAGGGAACAAAACTTGTTTCGGTGGCTTTAGTCATCAAAATGACTGCCAGACGTGGCAGTTTTCTGTTAATTCCACACGGACCCGTAGTGAATAACCAAGATACAAGATACAAGATACAAATCGTGAAAGCTTTGCTGGAAAAACTGAAAGAATTGGCAAAAATGGAAAAGGTGGATTTTATTCGGGTCAGTCCGATTTGGGAGCGGACATTGGAAAATGAGAAATTGTTTAAGGGTTTGGGATTTCGGCTCCGACCATTGCACACGCACCCGGAGTCTTCGTGGAAATTGGATATTACGCCTTCTGAAGAATTTATTTTGGATCATATGCGCAAAACCACCCGGTACTTGATTAAAAAACATCAGGGAGATAAAGATATTGAGATTGTAAAAAGCGTGGATATTACGGATATTGAGATATTTAATCGATTACATCTGGAAGTGGTTAAAAAGCAAAAATTTGTGCCGTTTTCTTTGGAGTATTTTCAAAAAGAATTTGCGGCTTTTGCGGACGATAATCAAATCGCTATCTTTTTTGCCAAATACAAGGGGCAGATTATCGCCGCTTCCTATGAAATTTTTTGGCCTGCCTCCTGGGCAGGCGGGTCGGGGATTGGGTTTTACCACCACGCGGCGCTGTTGCCGGAATTTCGTAAGCTTCCGGTGTCGTATTTATTGCAATGGGAATCCATAAAAGAAGCTAAAAAACGCGGATGCAGCGTGTATGATTTTTGGGGGCAAATTGACCCGGTAAAATTCCCCAGGCATCCCTATGCCGGCCCAACACTGTTTAAGATGGGATTTGGCGGACAGACCCATGAATATGTAAAAACCCAGGATTTTGTCATATCGCAAAAATATTGGATAAATTATATAATAGAAACAATGCGGCGAATGCGCCGCGGATTGTAAGTGAATTTTAAATTAATACCGTGGGTTATCGTAAAAAACATATTAAGCCGAAAATAAGGAAGCTAAGGAAACCAAAAAATCCGTTAAAACGGCCTTGGTTTTGGATTTTATTGCTTGCGTGTATTTTAATTGGCGGGGCGATATATGGGGTGTTTTTCTGGCAGGAGTTTCAGGTTTCAGGCATTAAGGTATCCGGCAATGAGACAATTGGAAGCCAAAGCGTGGAAAATATTGCCTGGAGCGATATCAATAAAAATACCTTTACCACCGGATTTTTAAATATTCCATCCAAAAACATTTTTCTTATCAATACCGATAATGTGGCCGGCGATATTTTGCGCGCATTTCCCATTATCGGGAGCGTAAAAGTGGAAAAAAGTTTTCCCCATAATATTGTCGTGACAATAACCGAGCGAACTCCGGACGCGGTATTTTGTCAAAATGTAACCCAAACTTTAAGTCAACCGCAAAGTCCCGATGGTTGCTTTTTAGTTGATAGCAATGGGGTAATTTATCAAAACGCTACCACGTTGCCAAGCGGTATGGTTATTTTAAGCGATGGCTCAACGAGTAACGCTGTTGCTGTAGGCCAAAATGTAGTTTCAAAAAATATCGTCGTAGCTGTTGCCAGCATTCAAAAAGATTTAAGCGATAATTTTCAAATAAATGTTACCCAGGCACTGGTTTCAAATCCGTTAGTTATTACCACCAGCGAGGGTTGGAAAGTCTATTTTGACCCAACCAGCGATATTAATCTTCAAATCACTAAATTAAACGCGCTTTTAAGCGATCAAATTTCTGCCACGGCCAGAAAAACTCTCCAATACATTTACTTGCAATACCAAGACCGGGCGTACTACAAATAATTAAAAAATCAAAATTCAAAAGGCAACATTGCACGCCGTGTTGACATTAATTTAAAAAAGTATATAATTGGAGTATCGGGGTTGATGCGTCAAAATCCTGCTATCGGATGCTCCGATGCCAATTTAGGCAAATGATGACGCCAATTTTTCGGGGAGAAGAGATATGGACAAGAAGTTTTTGACCACTCAAGAGATCATTTCTAAAGTCTTGGCCTGCCACCACGTAGTTGGTGGTGAAATAGCCTGTCAGGTCGGTAAAGCGATCATTGATGGAAAGGTGTCCGGTGAAAATGCTTTGGCACATCTTGAAGATTTTGCACGCGCCGTGCTTGAACACGAAAGGCGACGTCAAGACGCTCAATGTGTTGACCAGAAGTGTCGAGAGCTATCAAAATTGCTCTGGGAGACGCGGAAAGCTAAAGATACGGCCAATCTTCTCGTTGAAAACTCCGGCTACATGCGAGCGTTGGTCAAAGCTCAACTTGACGACCTATTATTGGGAAAACCGGCTGATGATATTCCCGTTGAGGATGCTGGAGAAGCCGCGTATGATGGCACTGAAAAACTTGTCGTCGTGGATGAGCAAAACCGAGAAGTGAACTTGGAGGAGTTGGCACGCAACAGCACCATTTACCAGAAGCAATAGCTTTCTGGCGGCCATAGTTTTAGGGGACGGCCAAGAATAGTCCCCTTTATTTTTTAGAACCAAAACAAGTTTGGGATTAAAAAATGAATCAAAAACAGAAGGAGTTGGTGAAAATTTTTGTTTTCCTGTTTATCGTGACCTTTATTATTATTAACTGGAATGACGTTTCCTGGATTTTTAATTACCAGGAAGTTGAGGGATTGGTGTACGATTTTTTTAATCCCTATCAAAATAGTAATTTGTTGGTTTCGGCCAGCGATATCGTCATTAATGGCAATAATAATGGCAGTAGCATTGTAGACGCCAGTTACGCCAACAGCAATAATTCATTATCAATTCCCAGCATTGGAGTCAACACCGCCGTGGTCATTGGGCAAAGCACTGATAAAAATATTTTAGAAGAAGATCTGGACCAGGGCGCGGTGTATTATCCCGGGTCGGTGTTGCCGGGCCAAAACGGTGAAATTGTTATTTTAGGACACTCCGCTCCGCCTAATTGGCCGCATATTAAACACGACTACATTTTTAGCAACATCGAAAACTTAAACCCGGGAGACCAAATCATTCTTAATTTTAACAATACCCAATATACCTACACCGTAACTGGTAAAAAAGTAATCCAGCAGGGACAAGATATTGACTCACCCGCAGCTGTAAACAACAATATCCTCATGGTGGTAAGTTGTTGGCCACCGGGAAAAAATTACCAGCGAATGGCAATCACCGCCGAATTAATGAAAAGTTAACCACAAAAAAACTGCGCCGCTATGGGCACAGTTTTTTGTTGACAAAAATAACTGTAATGCTAATATTGAATTAGTTCATTCTCTGGAAAATATCTACTGAGTTTCCAGGGGACATTATCACCGGAAGGATTGAATAGGGAACGGATAATAGCCCCCGAGCGTTGCGAAGGGCGTAAAACCGATTTAGCATTCCGCACTGCAGATCTGCTGGCTTGGGTAACCACCAGAAAACTTGCGACAATGCGAAGGCGTGCTATGCAACTGTGCAAAAAGTGCGCCACCTTTCAATCCCGATTACTTAAGCAAATTGACAGGGCATCTACGTTGGACTGCTTTCCAATATGGATGGTATGTGAGGCGTTCCTTTCCGTCTCTGATCCCAGCGCCATTTGGAGAAAAAACGTATTGATTCTCAAGCCCCTCAAGAATCACCCTGTCAATTTTCAAATCATAAAAGCCGATTGAAACATCAATCGGCTTTATTTTTTTATATTCTTTATTTTCGCCCTTCAAAAGCCGACTCTAACGTTTCGTCGTCGGCGTATTCCAGTTCGCCTCCCACCGGCAAGCCCTTTGCCAAGTGAGTGATTTTCATTGATGAAGTTTGGGGTAGCTGTTTTAGTTGTCGCTGTATGAGTGTTGAGGTTGCTTTGCCTTCGGGAGTGGGATTGGTGGCGATGATAATTTCGGAAAATACGGCGGTTTTTATGCCAAAGTTTTGTGGTGTTAAAATTCGTTCTTGCAACTGTGAAAGTCTCATGTTTTCAGCATTCTGCTTTCGAAATGTCAAAACGCTTCCGCCCAGCACAAAATACAAACCGTTATATCTTCTCGAGGCTTCTATAGTTAACAAATCGTTTTCTTTTTCTATAACACATAGCAATTGATTATTTCGTGAGGGATTTGAGCAAATTTCACACAGCGACTCTTGAGTTGCAGTCTCAAATGGCTTAAAGCAAAACCGGCAAAACTGGATACTTTTTTTTAATTCCTGGATGGCAGCGATGAGCTCGTCAACTTCTTGCGTTGGCCGGTTAATGAGGTAAAACACAAAACGCCCCGCGGTGCGATGACCAACGGTGGGAAATTTAGAAAATAAGTCTTGGAGTTTTTTAATAGAATCCATGGGAAAAATTAATGCCTAGTCGGCTGTAATTTCCGTGACGTAGTCTCCTTGTTCCAGGTTTCGGAAGCTGACGCGGTTTTCGTCAAAGTATAATTTAATAGCTCCCGTGGCTCCATTGCGATGTTTGGCTATGATGATTTCGGCGATGTTTTTTTCCAGGGAATTTTCGTTGTATTTGTCTTCACGATAAATAAACATCACCACATCGGCATCTTGTTCAATGGCGCCGGAATCTCGCAAATCAGATAACATGGGTCGGTGCGGGGTTCGCTGCTCAACCGACCGGTTAAGCTGCGACAAGACAATAATAGGAACATTCAATTCTTTGGCAAGCATTTTTAAAGCGCGCGAATTTTCCGTTACCTGTTGGATGGGACTGGCGTATTTGTTGGTATGATCCATTAACTGCAAATAATCAATGACAATTAAACCAAGGCCGTGTTCCTGCTGAAGCCTTCGCGACATTGCCCGGATTTGTAAAATATTAACCATGCCGGCATCGTTAATGTAAAGCGGTGCTTCGGATAGACTGCCCATGGCCGTTTGAAGACGGGAAAAATCATTATCTCCGGCGCCATCTTGGAGCTTGCCGGTGCGAAGCCGCCAAGAATCAATGTTGGCTTGGCTGGCC
Organism: uncultured bacterium; assembly: GCA_963835045.1. Classification (GTDB taxonomy): domain Bacteria; phylum Patescibacteriota; class Minisyncoccia; order Minisyncoccales; family Staskawiczbacteraceae; genus VGLO01. The sequence continues at coordinate 186,734 of CAWIDW010000005.1, read as the reverse complement.
AAGAGCCTTTCTACCAATTGGTCTTTTGACATTTCCAAACTGAAAATTCCCACCGGTAAATTTTCGTGCACCGACACATGTTTGGCAATATCCATGGCTAGCGATGACTTTCCCATACTGGGCCTTGCGGCTAAAATAATTAAGTCCGATCGTTGCAATCCCGAGAGCATGTTATCTAATTGCTTAAAACCGGTCGGGATGCCGCGATGCAAACTGGTATGATGTGATAGCTGTTCGATGCGCTCGTAAGTTTCGGGTAAAATATCTTTGATGGGAATAAAAGCTTGGGTGAGAGACTTTTGGCCAATACTAAAAATACTTTTTTCTGCCCGGTCCAAGAGTTCGTCTACTTCTTGTGATTCATCAAAAGCGTTCAAGCCGATTTCTTCGGAAGTGGCAATCAGTTCTCGCAACACTTTTTTTTCACGGACAATTTTAGCGTAGTTTGCCACATGGGTGGCCGTTGGCACCAAATTAATCAGTGAACTTAAATACGCCGAGCCTCCCACGCCTTCCAGTTGGCCTTTTTCTTTAAGCTCGGCTGAAACCGAAATGATATCAATGGGTTCAAGCTTGGCAAATAAATCGGCCATGACTGAAAATATTTCCTTGTGGATGTTTTTGTAAAAATCGTCCGCTCCCACAAAATCCGATACCTTAATGATGGCATTTTTGTCCAACATCAAACACCCAAGCAATGATTGCTCGGCTTCAATATTCTGCGGAGGCTTTTTGGTGGGCATATCAGACATGGTAATTTAACATGCAAAAATTAAAATGTAACATTAATTAATATCCTTATGTATAACAAAATCGGTAGTAGGGGACAAGACGTTGACATTGTGTGAAAAATAAATATAATAATGCTGTGTCTTGTTAATCTAAACTCTTCGTCTCAAGGGAGGTGGGTATGAAAGATCCATTCGAAGATTGTGTTTCGATGCAAACCATCATTGAGCTATCCGTGAAGTATGATCAACCCAATTTCACCATGCAATATGTGTGTTTGTACAAATCACACGACGAGAAAAGTCTTTGTGTCAGCAAAAACGGCAAAGAATACACCATCCCATTCTCTGAAATCGCAAGCATCAAAAAGCTTTAACTAAAGCAAAAAGTCCGGACTCACCCGCGAGCCGGACTTCTTTTTTTACATTTTCTTGAGCACCGTCCCGTCTTTGGTGTCGTCAACCGCGTAGCCGTATTTTTCGATTTCCAATCGAAGTTCATCGGACTTTGGCCAGTCTTGGAGTTTTCGAGCATGCTCGCGAGCTTTGACGAGCTCCATAACCTCTGCCGGGATATTTGACTGCTTGAGTTTTTTAAAATCAATAATATCAAAGATGCTGTTGATTTCTTCAAAAAATACAACGATTTGTCCAGCTTCTTTTTTGCCGAGTAATTGCTCGTCAATGAGTTTATTAATTTCCTTGATAAATTCAAACACAACCGCGAATGCCTTTGGCGTATTAAAATCGTCCGCCAACTCTTTGTAAAAATCGGCTTTGAATTTCTCCAACAGTTTTTTTGTTTGGTTATTGTTTCTTGTATCTTGTTTCTTGCCAGCAATTTTCAATTTACGCAAAAACTCTTCCATTTTCTCCAACCCCATCTTGGCCTCCAAAATAGCGTTTTCGGAATAGTCCACGGGCGAGTGCCACAAATTTTTGGCAATCCAAAAGCGCAAATGTTGATAAGGGTGGCGCTTTAAAAAATCATTGATGACAATAAAATTCCCGGTGGATTTAGACATTTTCTGGCCGTCAATGGTTAAAAATCCGGTGTGCATCCAATATTTGGCCATAGGTTTTTTGCCTGAAATCGCTTCCATTTGGGTAACTTCGGCTTCGTGGTGCGGGAATATCAAATCTCGCCCGCCGCCGTGAATATCGTACTGGGCTCCAAAAAATTTCTCGGTAATGGCTGTGTCTTCAATGTGCCAACCCGGGCGTCCCTTACCAAAGGAGCTTGGCCATGACGGCTCGCCTTCAACTTCAAATTTCCACAAGCAAAAGTCGCCCCGGTTTTTCTTGCCTTTGTTGTAATCAATGCGCGAAACCGAATCTTCCGCCGCCAAAGCCGTGCGGCCAGAAAGCTTGCCATAGGTTTTAACTTTGGAAATATCAAAGTAAATGCCGTCATCCAATTTATACGCGTAGCCTTTTTCTGCCAGGCGCTTAATTTGGCTGATAATTTCCTTAATGTAGCTGGTGGCTTTGGCGTATTTTTTAACGCTCGTCACCCCCAAAGCTTTCATGTCTTTAACATATTCCGTGGTAAACGCCTCAGCCAAATCCTTGGCTGAAACATTTTTTTCCTTGGCCCGGGCAATAATTTTATCGTCAATGTCGGTAATGTTTTGTAAATAGAAGACATCAAATCCCCGGTTTTCTAAATATTTAGCAAAGCAATCAAACAAGACAATCGTCCGAGCATTTCCAATATGCATAAAATCATACACGGTCGGCCCGCAAACAAACAAGTTGATCTTTTTACCTTTCAAAGGTTTGAGCAAATCTTTCTTGCCCGTTAAGGTATTATATATCTTAATTTTTTCCATACGTGCATTATATCAGAACTTCTTTATATTGTTAAGGCTTGTTAAAACATTTTTAAAAAAGTAGAATATCATTATGGAAAATGTTGTTTTATATCGAAAATATCGGCCTTTGGATTTTTCGGCGCTCATTGGGCAGGAGGCAGTGGTGCAGACGCTGACGAATTCGATAAAATCGGGGTCGATTTCGCATGCTTATTTATTTTGCGGACCGCGGGGATCGGGGAAAACTACCATTGCCCGGATTTTTGCTAAGGCGGTTAACTGCACGGCCAAGTCTGGCGCGAAGCCTTGCAACGAATGTGATTCTTGTTTGGAAATTAATGCGGGAAAATCTTTGGATTTAATCGAAATTGACGCGGCCAGTCACACAGGCGTAGATGATGTGCGCGAACTCATTGACGGCCTCAAATTTGCGCCGGTCAAAAGCAAGTATAAAATTTTTATTATTGACGAATGTCATCAGCTTTCCAAGTCAGCCGCCAACGCTTTACTGAAAACTTTAGAAGAACCTCCGGCTCACGCCATTTTTTTGCTGGCCACCACCGAAGCCCACAAAATGCTCGCGACGATTACTTCTCGCTGCCAACGCTTTGATTTCAAACGTTTACAAGCCTCGCAAATTATTGAAAAATTGGAATTTATTCTCAAGCAAGAGAAAATTGATTTTGAGCCGTCAGCTTTGTCATTGATTGCCTTAAATGCCCGAGGATCATTTCGGGATGCCGAATCGTTGCTGGACAAATGCATTAGTTTTTCGGGAAAAACTAAGAAACTGACAACCCAAGAAATCAAAGAGCTGCTAGGAATCGTGGAAGTTGGGCAAATTTCAAAATTTATAGATTTTTTGTTGCAAAATCCGCCAGCTGGCGGAACCAAAGAAGCAATTATATTTTTAAATTCGCTGGTGGATGGGGGAGTGGACTTGCAAGAGTTTTCCAAAACTCTAGTTTTCTATTTGCGCCAAGCTTTATTGCTAAAAATTGACGCCAATTCCACCAGCGTCAAAAATTCTGGCTTATCAGACGAGGAACTGACAAAAATGACTGCCCAAATCACCAACCTCACCGAAAAAGACATCCAAAAAATGCTAGAACTTTTTATGGCCGCCGAAACCACCATGAAGCACGCCATTATTTTGCAGCTTCCCTTGGAGCTGGCAGTGGTTGACTTAACCCAAAAAGAAGGGTAAAATCGGGGAAATAAGAAACAAACACCAAGACACAATAACCAAACAATATTCAGTGCTTCAATAGCCAATGCTCAAACGTGTTTCAAGATTTGAAATTTGGTTATTGGGATTTGTTTGGTGATTGTTTATTGTGTCTTGGTTATTCTTTTCACATTCCGGGGTCGTCTAACGGCAGGACAATTGCCTTTGGAGCAATTTATTTAGGTTCGAATCCTAGCCCCGGAACTAGGCATGTAGTTTTTAAATCAACGTTTCTTGTACTTTGCAAGCCTCTAACCTGTCAGGAGATTGTATGCGAAGATCTTTAAAGATTGTTATTGTGAAGCAGGATGAATACTTGGACGCGGACATTTACGAGAAAGGCGAGAAGGTTGAACACAATGAGGTCGGGGAAGTTGAGGTTATCTGCGTATGCAAAACCTCAAAAGATGTTCCCGAAAATTACGATGCTCTTGTGGGTTTAGATGCAATATGTGAGCCCTTCGAAGGCGTATCGCAAACTTTTGCGTGGTTTTTCGTCCAGGGATTTGAACAGGGCATACAATATGCCAAAAAAGAGAAATTAGCTAAATAGCCTCCCGCTTAACCACGAGACTACGAAGTCCGTGGTTTTTTATTACGACCAATAGTCGTTTTCTTGTTTGACATTAGTTTTAAAATTGTGTAAGATACTTATATAATAACTGCATGAGTACTAAAACCAAAAAAATTGAAGAGTTGTTCTTGAATCTCCATAGCACCCGCCAGAGAATATTATCGGAAGGTAAGTTTTTTCATTTGGAGGCGGATGTGACGTTTTCGCAGTGGATGGCTTTGGAATTTATTGAACGCAACAATAAGTCTTCGATACAACAGATATCAAAAGCTTTGCATATTTCCAGCAGCGCCGCTACCCAATTAATTAATGGTCTTGAAAAAAAGGGTTTTGTATTAAGAAAAATCGGAGCTGACGACAAGCGATTTTCTGCCATCGAAAGCTCGCCGAAGGCTAAAAAATTGTTTTCGGTTATGAAACAAAAAAAACTTGGCTACACAAAAAAACTGTTTTCCCATTTTAGCGACAAAGAACTGGAAACTTTTTCATCACTCATAAAAAAATTAACTATTAATGTGTAAAAACTTATGCAGCTACCAACTTTTTTAAAAAGAAAGCGAAATCTTTGGATTATTGCAATTGTGGCCGTGGTTATTGTCATTGGAATTTTTATTTTTACCCGTAGCAAAAGTTCAAGTTCCATTCAAACCGGCACCGTAACCAAACAAAACCTGCAAGAAACCGTGCTTTCAACCGGCCAGGTTGTCAGTGGCACCGATCTTAATTTAAGTTTTCAAAGCAGTGGGGTGGTCAACCGAGTTTCGGTAGTTGAAGGTGACAATGTGGCCCAAGGACAAGTACTGGCTTCGCTCAGTGACGCCAGCGCCCTTGCTTCATTAACGTCAGCCCAAGGTTCGCTGGAAGAAGCCCAGGCAAATTATGAAAAATTATTGGACGGAGCTACCACTCAAAGCGTTCAAACCAGCCAAGATAGTGTCAATTCCGCCAAACAAAATTTGGCCAACGCATACAGTAGCGCCGTAGACACTTTAAGTGATGCCTCTACCAGCATATACAATGCCTATAATGTGGCGCAGGTTATCCAAAAAAATTATTTTACCACATCGGACTCGGAGGGCATTCAAGTTCAAAATAGTGAAAACGATCTTAAGTCGAGCATGCAAGCTGGCCAAAATTCCTTAGGCATTGCCCAAAAAAGCATGGCTCCCGCGGACATTGACTCGGCAATAACCCAAATGATATCGTCGCTCAATAATTCTTACAATGACATGAGTATTATCAGATCCCAATGCGATTTGGGGACTTACTACTATTCTGTTACCGCGACCGACAAAGCTTCGCTTGATACCCAAAAAACAGATCTAAATACACAATTAACCAATGTCACGGCTCTTGAGCAAAATATAGCATCGCTAAACTTGTCGCTTCAAACGGCACAAGACCAATTAAGTCTCACCCAGGCTCCGCCAACCCAAGCCGACATTGACTTAGCTAAAGCTCAAATCACTTCAGCCCAAGGACAGGTTGACGCCGCGCAAGCACAAGTGAATAATTCTGTGATTGTGGCCCCTATTTCCGGTACCATTACTGAAGTTGACATTAAAGTGGGCGAGCAGGCAGTGGCTTCGCAGGAAGTACTCATTTTGCAAAATATTTCTGATTTGCACGCCGAAGCGGACGTCAGCGAAGCCGATATTGCCAACTTGCAAGTTGGCCAACCCATTGATTACACCTTTGACGCGCTCGGTCCGGACCAGCATTTTCCCGGAACCGTCATCAGTATCAATCCAGCTGCCACCATTATTTCCGGCGTGGTTGATTATTTGGTCAAAGGCACCTTGGACAATATTCCCAACATCAAACCGGGCATGACCGCCAACATGACCATTTTAGTGGCCCAAAGATCCAACGCCCTTGCCGTTCCGTCTACGGCCATCATTGATAACAATAATAATCAGTACGTGCGAGTAGTTGATAATCCAAAAACAAAAGCCAACCACGAAGTCCAAGTCCAGACCGGTCTGCAAGCCGACGGGGGATTGGTAGAAATTACTTCGGGACTTAGTAATGGACAAGAAATTGTAACGTATATACAACCGTAGAAAAATAATAACCAAACACCAAGAAACAAGATACAAACAATATTCAAATTTCAACATTTCAATCACCAAACACGTTTGAAATTTTGAATTTGATTATTGGGATATGTTTGGTTATTGTTTCTTGTATCTTGGTTATTTGACTCATGACTTTAATTGAAGTAAAAAATCTCAAAAAAAACTATGTCAATGACGAAGTGGTCACTCCGGTTTTGCATGACATTAGTTTTACCATTAACGAAGGTGAATTTGTGGCCATTATGGGGCCTTCGGGATCGGGAAAATCAACCCTGATGCACATTTTAAGTTTTCTGGATCGGCCAACTTCCGGCACCTACAAATTTGAAGGCAAAGATACTAAAAATTTTGACGGGGATTATTTGGCCAAGTTGCGAAACGAACGGGTCGGTTTTGTCTTCCAGTCATTTAATTTGTTGGCACGCACTACGGTGTTAGACAACGTCCAACTGCCATTAATTTACAGTAAACGCAAGGATTACAAAAATCTGGCCGAAAAAGCTTTAGCTTCGGTGGGACTTTCGCATCGCTTGGGATATTTTACCAATCAAATTTCCGGCGGAGAAAAACAGCGCGTAGCCATTGCCCGGGCTTTGGTGAATGACCCGGCAGTTATTTTTGCCGACGAGCCAACGGGAAACCTGGACTCAAAATCGGGAAACACAGTCATGGGTATTTTGCAAAAGCTCAACGACGAAGGCCACACCATTATTTTGGTCACCCACGAAACCGACACCGCCAACCACGCCAAACGCATCATTCGAGTCAAAGACGGCAATATCATTTCCGACGAACTGGTAAAAGAAAGAACCATTGCCGAGCCAGATAAAGAGCTAGTTAAATAATTTGAAATTCACTCGCATGGATTTCTTGGGAACTATAAAACTCGTCTTTAGAACCCTTTTGTCCCGCAAAGCGCGGTCGTTTTTGACGATTTTAGGAATTGTCATTGGCGTGGCCGGCGTAATTATTATTATTTCATTGGGAGCTGGCGCCCAAAGTTTAATTTTGGGGCAGGTAACCAAATTAGGGTCAAATTTATTGACCGTAATTCCCGGAAAAAGCAACGACAAAGGCCCGCCGTCAACCGTTTTTGGTATTACTGTTACAACTCTGGTAAATAGCGACGCCGATTCACTGCGCAGTAAGTCCCAAGTGCCTCACGCGGCGGCGGTTTGTGCTATGGTTGAAGGTTCGGTATCTACCACTTGGCAAAGCAAAGAAGTTGATACCAATTTTATGGGAGTGGAAAGCAGTTATTCTGACGTGGAAAGTTTTACCATGCAAGAAGGCCAATTTTTTACATCAGCCGAGCAACAGGGAAACGCCAACGTGGTGGTTTTAGGATCAACCGTTGCCAATGAGCTATTTGCCAACACGGGTCAATATCCCATTGGCCAAGTCATTAATGTTAAAAGTTCGGCGCAAACCCAAGCCGGCGGAATTCCATTGCGAGTGATTGGGGTAATTGCTTCGCGCGGCAGTTCGTTTTTCCAGGACAATGACGACCAGATTTTTGTTCCCTTGGGAATTGGCCAAGAACAAATTTTGGGAATCCATTATCTGCAAGGCATTAACGTAAAAGTTGACAGTGCCGCCAACATTAACGAAACCATCGCCGACATCACGCGAGTTTTAAAACAAAATCACCACATCCAAAAAGACATTGACATTGACTTTACCGTTTACAGCATCGCCACTGCTATTGCACTTTTGAGCACCATCACCAATGCTTTGCGCCTTTTTCTAACCGCCATGGCCGGAATTTCTTTGGTGGTGGGAGGGATTGGCATTTTAAATATTATGCTCGCTACGGTAGCTGAACGTACCAGGGAAATTGGCCTGCGAAAAGCCGTTGGTGCCACCAATCAAGCGGTGATGAACCAATTTTTACTGGAAGCCGGGATGCTGACATTTTTGGGCGGAGTGATTGGTATTATCATCGGTTCAGTTATTTCTTTTTTAATCAGTCTTTTAATGCATAGCCTAGGCTACGATTGGTCATTTGTCATTTCGCTAACATCGGTAATCCTAGCCATCGGAGTTTCCATTCTAACTGGTGTCATTTTTGGTTTATATCCGGCACTGAAAGCCTCAAGATTAAATCCGATAGAAGCGCTGCGCTATGAGTAGCGGAATTTGAAATTTGAAATTTACAATTTGAAATCAATACGTGAATATTAAATTTGAAATATTTCAAACTTGACGTCACGTTTTCAAATTAAAATATTTACACATTTCAAATTGATTTCAAATTTCAAATTGTAAATTTCAAATTTATGTTTAAGGCCTTCCAACAATCTCTCAAAGCCCTGCGTGCCAATCCGGTGCGAACGGTTTTGACAACCCTGGGAATTATTATTGGCATTGCAACGGTTATTGCCGTGTTTTCGGCTGGAGCGGGTTTTCAAAGTTTGATTAACGACCAAATCAAATCTTTTGGTTCTGATACCTTGTTTATTAAAACCCGAGTCCCGCCAACCACCAAAAATCGCGCCGCAAGCTCCTTAACACCTGGCGTCGCCGTGGGAATTACCACCTTTACCCAGCGCGATTTGGACGACATTAAAAAATTAAACAACGTAAAAAATGATTACGGCATGGTGACCGGCATGGCAGTTGCCAGCTATCGCAACAACGAAAAAAGCGCCATTTATTATGGTTCGTCCTACGAAAAGTTTTCCATTGATGAGCACACGCTAAAAGAAGGCCGTTTTTACACCCAGGCCGAAGACGCCGGCGCCGCCCAGGTGGTTATTTTAGGCAGCGACATTGCCAACGATTTATTTGTCCAAGATGATCCCTTGGGAAAAATTTTGCGCATTGGAAATTTAGATTTTCAAGTCATTGGAGTTTACAACTCCCAGGGTTCAGTTGGCTCAAACGGAGCTGACGACTCTTTGTACATGCCCCTTGGAACTGCCCAACACAAAATGCTTGGCATTAATTACATTACCATCGGAGTCGTTGAACTGGATAACATTAATTTGGCAAATGCCACGTCGGCACTCATCAACCAAACCATGATGCACAACCACAACATTACCGACCCGGCCAAAGACGACTTTGAAATTGTCACCCAGGCCCAGGTGTTAGGCATTTACGACACCATTTTCAACGGCATCACGTTGTTACTCATTGCCATCGCTTCCATATCTTTGGTCGTTGGCGGAGTGGGCATCATGAACATTATGTACGTGGTCGTCACCGAACGCACTTCGGAAATTGGTTTGAAAAAAGCTTTGGGAGCTAAAAATTCTGACATTCTCAATGAATTTTTAATCGAATCCATTTTGGTCACAGTCTTGGGCGGCATCATCGGCATCATCCTTGGGGCGCTGTTAAGCTGGCTCATTTCTATTGTGGCAAGCTTTGCGGGTTTAACCTGGACATTTAGCGTTCCACTCTATTCCATCCTCATCGCCGTCGGAGTCTCCGCCGCCATCGGCATCTCCTTCGGCGTCCTCCCCGCCATGTCCGCCGCCAAGTTAGACCCAATTGAAGCACTCCGCTATGAGTAGCGGAATTTGAAATTTACAATTTGAAATCAATACGCGAATGTTAAAATGTGTGAATTTGCCGGGGTATCGCCACCGCGGAAAAAACGTGATGGTTTTACATATTTCAACAGGAAAAAATAACAGATAATACAATCTGTATCCTCATGCGTAGGGGACGGGTTTTTTGTTTGCTAAATTTTTAAAAATAAGTAGTATGAAAAGTGGTGAACATACCTTTTTTAGGAGAAACGTTATGATGAAGCCACCACTGCAAAAACCGGAACGTGTTCCGGAAGCGGGGATGTACTACCACTACAAGCACAACCCACTCGGGCCGGCAAACAACTATGCCTACTATTTGGTTGGCATTGGTTGCGACACCGAAACCGGCCAATTTTTGGCATTGTATTTGCCGCTATACTCGGAAGCATCGGTGTATCAGGCGGGCAAACTCTACGATGTAAGGCCGCTTACCATGTGGCTTGAAAACGTCACCGTAGACGGTAAAACCATTCCGCGATTTGCCAAAATCGTAAGCCCCAGGATTGTTGAGTATCTTGAGAAAATCAGAAAAAACATGTACGGGTTCTAAAAATCCCGCGCAAGCCGCCTGGCAGCTAATGTGCTTGGCGGCCTTTTTTATTATGCGACAAATTGACTTTGTAAAGCCTTTTAAAAAACTTAAAAATCTGGGGATAAGTTGGCATTTTTTTCTTTTTCCTAAAAAGAGTATCATGAAAGCACATGAAGAAAGTAATTATTTTTGCGGCGTTAGTTTTAATATTTGGCGCGCTTATTTTTTACTTTTACTATCAGGACCACCGAGTAACAAAAACAACAGTCCCTTCAAGTACCCAGGTTATTCATTACACGCCTTCAAAACCCAATAACCTGCCACAAGAATCGGGGTCTTGCTGGGAAAATTCTGTTGCCGCGCCGTATCGGGCTGATGCGTTTCGCTGCATGGTGGAAAACGAGATTTCTGATCCCTGCTTTAAAATCCCGGACAGCCAACAATTGCTTTGTGGCGAAGACCAGGCATCAGCAAGTCCCAAAAATAGTTTTTTACTTTCGCTGACAAAAAGTTTACCAACTGCAACAGTGCCAGCACCAATCCCCACAAACTGGGCTTGGCAAGTGCAACTTTCCAATGGAGTAACCTGCACGCCTTTTACGGGGACTTTGCCTTTTACCGCAACGGGCGAGGTGGCTCATTATGGTTGCAGCGACAAGTCATTAATTTTTGGCGATATTAATAATGCCAAGGCTTTGTGGACCGCCAAGGTTGGAACGCTTTCAACTGACCCCAACATATTCCCGCCGGTCATCGTACATTCATCGACTATTTCCATTGCTAAAGTGTGGCAGTAATCATATGCACCATTGCGCAATAGACGCACGTATTAACTGTGTAGGTCGTCGAAACGAAATAAATAATTAAACATGAATCTGGAAGCTAGTAGCTGGAAGCTGGAATAGAATATGGAATCACGAATAAAGAATTCAAAACTCTACATTCAACCGTTCTATTTAAGCTCCTAGCTCCAAAATTCAAGATTCAAGTAACATAAACATGAATAAAAATTATATTGTATCTTCAGTGGTTGTGGGTATTGCTTTAAGTCTTGCTTTGGTTGCGCCAGCGCTTGCATCCGCGGCAACACCCGGAAATTGGGGGGTGGGCGTGGGAGCTAACGTGGGCGTGGGAGTAGGCATGGGACATGGACAAATGAAACCCGGAGTTTCTGGAAAAGTTTCGGCTATTAATGGCACGACGCTTACCGTAGTCAACAGCAGAAATAATACTACTTACAGCGTAGATGCTTCGAGCGCGACTGTTACAAAAGATGGCGCAAGCTCATCAGTATCTTCTATAGCTGTCGGTGATATGGTTATGGCGCAAGGAACTTTAAGTGGTACTAATTTAGCTGCCAGCAAAGTGTTTGATGGTATGGGAGGCGGAATGATGCGTGGCAATGGCGTATTTGGAACCGTGGCTTCGGTGAGCGGAAATACTCTAACCGTTACCAGTAAAATGGGTCCAAATAGCACGGCAACTCCGACCACTTACACTGTAAACGCTTCAAGCGCAACGATAACAAAAGATGGGGCAACTTCTTTGCTGACCAATGTTGCTGTCGGCGATATGGTTATGGTAGAAGGAACCGTGAGCGGCACAAATGTAACTGCAACCGCGATTCGCGACGGCATGCCAAAAGGCGGAGCAGGAATGATGGGAGGAGAACAAAATCCGGTCATCGCGGGAAATGGTGAACCAGTCGTAGCGGGAACGGTTACCACTATTAATGGAAATACGATTACCATCACCAATAAAAGTAATGTTACCTACAGTGTGGATGCTACCAATGCCAAGGTTTCAGAAAACAACACGGTAACAACACTCTCAAATATTGTGGTTGGTGAGAATGTGGTCGTTCAAGGAACGGTCAATGGCAACTCGGTGACTGCCACTTCTATTATGGGTCAAAAAATGGCAACCGCCACGACAGCAAAACCAAGCTTTATGGGAGGAATCGTCAACTTCTTTAAGCACGTGTTTGGATTTTAAGATAATTAATCGCGGCAGATTTAAGGCATCGTCGTGATTGAGGGCCAAAGATAATACAATATATTATAATCCTCAATCGCGACGTGGCTTGGCTTAACTGCCGGCACAATCATATGTTCGGCGAAAATCACGAAGAAAAAAAAGAGTGTAATTGCGGTAAAATGGACATGATGGCTCACATGATGAAGATGCCAAAAGAGATGAAAATTGCCATGATTGAAAAGAAACAGAAAATGATGGAAGCCAAGATAGAGTTTCTGGGAAAAATGAAAGAAATGGTAAAAAATATGCCCGATAAGCAGTAACATAAGAAAGGAAACTCTATGACCCGTTTTGCATGGCGGGTCATAGAGTTTTCAAAAATCAGGATAGAAAATTAAGAATTTTAATACTATCATTTTGCATTTTGATTTTTGAATTTTTTACTATGTCCAAATTAAACATCATTATCTTTTTTTTAATTTTAATTGTGGTAGCTTTTGTTGGATGGGTCTACATCAATAGCTTAAGCAGCCAAAACCAAACCATAAATTTAGGCGCGGAGTCAGTTAACGAAAGTTCCAATATATCAATAGATTCGTTCAGTTTTGCGGAGCTTAACCCCATAGTTAATGGCATCATCAGCGAAGACAATCATACTGTTAGTTTAATCGTTCCCAGTGGTAGCGATGTTACCGCCTTAACTCCCACTATTGAGGTAAGCGATGGCGCTTCGGTAAGTCCGGCCAGCGGAACGGCGGAAGACTTTACCAATCCGGTTATTTATACGGTAACCGCGGCGGACGGCACTCACCAAGATTATGATGTATCGGTAAGCGTGGCTCCGAACATGCCAAAGTCCATTGTTTCATTTACTCTGCCAAATCAAGTGGGCCAGACTGCCATTGATCAAAATGCCAACACTGTTATCATCACGGTTCCTTATGGCACCGACATCACTAATTTAAGTCCCACCATACAAACAAGTGCCAACACCACAATAAGTCCGGCCAGCGGAACGGCGGAAGACTTTACCAATCCGGTTATTTACACCGTTACCGCTTCGGATGGATCAACCCAGGCCTATAGTGTAACCGTGACAGTTGCCTCAAACTAATTTTTCCCCTTTTGACAGCAGTGTATATATTTTTGAAAGAGTATTATAATAGATATATTAATTAATAATCGCGCGCAAAGTGTAATAATTACTTTTACATTTTGTCGCCTATCATATTATGAAACTATATAAAAAAATATGCATGATGTCTTTAGTCTTCATCGCTTCTGCCGGGTTTGCGTCGGTAGCTCACGCGGCTACGCCTACCTTCAGTGCCACCAACACCGGAAGCGGGGACAATGTACAAGTAAATGTTACCGGAGATGCCAATTCCAGCGTGTTGCTTTACTTTAATTCTGCCAGTTCCGGAGTTCGTACGGTAAACTACATTGGCACCACAAACGGAAGTGGCGTTTTTTCTGTGGTATTAAGCACAGCTTCGGTGGGCGTTGCCAGCAACAGCCTTGTGTACGTAAGTGTTGATAATCAAATTTCCACCAGCATTACCTGGCCCTATAATAGCGGCCAAACGGTCAGCACGTTTTCTTTAAGTCAAACAGGCCTTGTGTTGGCCCAAGGGCAGTCATCAACCGTTACCGCAAGCGGTAATACGGGCAGTTTATATATGTTGAGCAGTTCAAATCCACCCGTTGCCAACGTTAATATCAGCGGTAACCAAATTACCGTCACGGGAAATAGTTATGGTTCAGCGGTGGTTACCATTTGCTCACAAAGTTCATCCACCAGTTGCCCGAGCATGTATGTGACCGTATCACAAAATCCTACCGGTCAACCCATTTCCTTTGGACAAAATAACGTCATTATTGCCCCGGGGCAAAATGTTCCCATTACCATTACCGGAGGCACTGGAATTTATACTGTTTTAAGCAACACCAATTCAAACGTTATTACCACCAGCATTAATGGGGCAATCATCACTTTAAGCACCACCAGTAGCAGTGGCTTTTCTTCCATAACCGTATGTTCAAGCGATATCAGTTCTTGCGGAATTATTAATGTCAGCATTGGGACTGCCAACGCTTCATCAACGATCAACTTTAGTCCTTCCAATCCCACGGTTCCTATCGGCCAAACTACCAGCGTTATTATCTCCAGCAACTCAAGCACCAGCTATTATATTTCTTCCAACTCAAGCACCAGCACCATCCAGGCCAACATATCGGGGTCTACATTGAGTCTGTACGGCATTACCAACGGAAGCTCGATCATTACGGTCTGCTCGTCACTGGGGACTTGTAGCCCCGTCACCGCTACGGTAGCTGGCGGCAGCATTGTGTTAAGCCAGAACAATATTTCCTTGGTTATTGGCCAAACGCTAACCATCACCGCTTCGGGCGGATCACTTCCTTATACTTTATCTTCATACTTGGGAAGTGAATTCCAAGCAACCTTAAGTGGTGATATTATCACCCTCTACGGCGTTGGCGACGGTTCTTCGTCAGTTAATGTCTGCTCTACCGGAGGACAGGGATGCACAACTTTAAATGTTACCGTTATCGGAAATGTATCGTCAAATCAAATTGTCTTAAGCCAAAGCAGTGTTTCTTTAAACATGGGGCAAACAACTTCTATCACCATGACAGGCAGCGGAGGATACTATGTTTCCAATAATACCAACCCGAACGTCGCCTCGGCAACCATTAGTGGCAACACAGCCAATATTTATGGCATTAATTCCGGATCCACCAATATTTCTTTGTGCGAAACTGGCGCGCAATGCACCGTGGTTTACGTTTCGGTTTCAGGAACATCCAATACTGCAAGCACCATTGCCTTAAGCCAAAGCAGCGTGTCGCTGAATGTAGGACAAACCAACACTATCTACATCACCGGAAGCGGAAATTATTATGTCTCCAGCAACACCAGCCCTAATATTGCCACGGTTACCATTAACGGCAGTAGCGCCGTTGTTTCTGCTTTGAGTCTTGGAAGCGATACTGTTTCGGTTTGCCAAAACAGCGGACAGTGTTCCGTATTATCCATTGGGGTTATCAGCACGAGCACCCAGAGCGCCAGTATTACTGCTTCAAGCAGCTATCAATCGGTTGCTGCGGGAAACTTGGTAGCATTTACCGTTTCTTCACTAGGTTTTGTCAACCCTTCGTATTCATTGAGCGACTCTTATTCAGGAAGCAGTATTTCTAGCTTGGATATTAACGCGTCGGGAAGCTTTTCCTGGACTCCAACTCAAAACGATGTTGGAACTCACAATATTACCGTATCGGCAACCGACAGCTACGGACACAGTGCCACTGCCTTAGTGCAAATCATTGTCACTCAAAATACGTCAGTTTCAACGACAACGACCACCACGCCCACAACGCCTTCGTATGTATTCACCCGTTATTTAGCCTTGGGCGATACAGGCGCTGACGTATTAAAACTTCAGCAACTATTGGTACAACTGGGCTATCTAACAGCTACGCCTACGGGTCACTATGGACCGGCAACAGTGCTGGCGGTCAAAAAATTACAAGCAGCTCATGGAATTAAACAATTGGGAAATGTTGGCCCGGCAACAAAAACCCTTATTAATCAACTTGAGGGATCTTCGACAACGGGCGCGACAAAACAGCAACAAATGCAGCAAATTCAAGCGGCGATTCAGCAACTTGAAAACCAACTTTCAGCTCTGCAATAAAAATATTAAAAAAACAGGGGATGAAGCCCCTGTTTTTTAGAACACGTAAATTTTAAAATTACAGATTGCCTTTTTTGATTTGGGTAATGTTGTTATTACCATCTACAAAAACCACTGTCGGATGGACATCTTTAGCCTCTTTTTGGTCTACCAGCACATATCCTAGAATGATAACAATATCTCCTTTTTGAAAGTGATGGGCAGGTGGGCCATTTAAACAAATATCCCCTTTGCCGGCTGGCCCTTTGAGCACGTAGGTTTCCCAGGAAACACCGTTTCTTAAATTATTAATTTTTACCAGCTGGCCTTCGTAAAGTCCGGCTGAATTTACCAGGTTTTCGTCAATGGTAACCGAGCCGACATAATTTAAATCAGCGTCAGTTACCGTAGCTCGATGAATTTTTCCCGCGCAGTAAGTTAACATCATGGTATTGCAAGTTTAACTTGTGTTTTCTATATTAATACGTCACCAGGAATTTGTCCATATTTGTTTTATTATGATAAATTGATATTATATATTTTATAAGCACTGATATAAACCAACAAACTACATGTTTTTTACAAAAAAAGAAAAATTAAATGTTGCGGAGCTGAAAACGTTATTTGAAACACAAAAAGATAATCTCTTGAAGCGTGAATATTTTAAAGTGCTGGGAATGAGTTTGGAAGAATTCAACGACAGGCTAGATTCTTTATGGAAATCGGTTTTAAATGCAACAGCCAATCTAGAAATAGTAACAAGAGGCAATATTCCGCTGCTTTTGGTCGTTGGGCAAGGCGATTTGCAGCAAAAAATTACCACCATACAAGGACATACCGAATTAGATTTGGCCAAAATAAAAAAAGAGCCAACAGAACCTGCTTTGCTGTATGTACTACTGGATGTGGAGGACGGTGAAAATATGGTGGCTAGCTCGCCCAAGGATGCCCTCAAGAAATTAGGAAAACAGCAACGCTTTGCCCTGACCATTAACGAAAGCATCGCCCTTTTAACCCATTATCCAAAGCTGTTAAAAAACCACTACGTAATTTCAGCCGGCAGCTTTTACACCAAGGAACAAGAAACGTTGCCGCTACTTTGGTTGCTGGATGAACACGGTAATCCAGAACTACATTACGCCTGGTTTCACATCGCCCATGGAAGCTATGGGGTAGCTTCCTACGGGGCAAAATTGTAGTTTGTATTATTAATTATATTGTGCGACAAAAACATGGAAATCCAACACATCCAACCCAATCTTCACAAAAAATTGGCCATTAGCGCCGATGGCTTAACCTACAATCGCTATCCCATAAAAACCCACCTGGTCCAGCCACATGAAAACATTATTGAATTGATAAAAAAATATGTTGAGCCTTTTTTAATAACCGGAGACGTAATTTTTATCAGCGAAAAAATGATCGCCATCACCCAGGACAGATCTATTAACCTCAAAGACATTCATCCTTCGTGGCTGGCGAAATTTGCGGTCAAATATACCTACAAAAATCCCGGAGGGTTGGGGATTGCCACGCCTTGGACGATGGAAATGGTCATTAGTGAAGCCGGTTTGCCACGATTTTTATTTGCGGCGCTCGCATCAGTCGTCACCAAGCCATTTGGCATCCGCGGCACTTTCTACCAAATTATCGGCCAGCGCGCCAAAGCTATCGACGGACCCATTCCCCACGCCATGCCGCCTTACAATGAACGGGTTACCTTAAGTCCGCTCAACACCAACGAAATAGCAAAGGAAATTAAAAAAACTTTTGGCCACGAAGCTGTTATCATTGATGCCAATGATCTTGGCCAAGAAGTTCTGGGAAAATCCAGTAACGCCATCGAAGACTCCTGGGCCATTGCCGTTTTCAAAGACAATCCCTTGGGCCAAGGCAGGGAACAAACCCCGCTTTGCATTGTCAGAAAAGTCTAAAAAAATAAAAAAAGAACGCTCCCGGAACCGAGAGCGTTTTTGTTTTGATTGGTCAGCTAAAATCGGAGGCATCAAGCCAGGTGCTGTATTTTTCCACGTACGCGTGGGGAGAATCAGGACAGGCAAATACTGCCACCACTTCTCCGTCTTCATTTCTCATGGCGTCCAATGAATCTCTCAAAATGGCCATCCTGAAAAATTCGCATACACCTTCCAGCGCCATACCAGAACTTGGTCCGGCGGGAAAACCATTGGCAAAAAGACGACGGCTGGCCTTGTATGCCACCGGTACTTTTATTTCAATTTCGTAATCTACCTCCTGATGGTGTTGGCAGTACAGCTTAACTTCTTCAAGGCGTTTTTTTGTGCGAACGCCCGGAATGGCGTTTTGATCCGGATAAACGCCCACCGTAATTATTTTCGAATTCCAGCTTTTAAGATACCGGCCCGTGCCCAAAATTGTGCCCATACTGCCCATGCCGGCGCCAAAAACGGTTATCTTGCCGCCAGTTTTCTTGCGTAGATTTGGACCATACCAATTTTCAAACCCCAAAGGATTTGCCGGATTTTCATACTGGTCAAAATTTATCCAACCGGGTTGCCTTGCCAACTCCTTGGCAAAATCCATGGCAGAATCTTTGCGCGGAATAACTTGCATGCCAGCCACCTTCAGAAGCTGCTCGCGCAACGGGGCGATATCCCAAGGCACCACCAGCAATACTTTTTGGATGCCAAAGAGCGGCGCCAATTTGCCAAGGCATTCGCCCATGTTGCCGGATGTAGCTGCCACGATGGTATGTTTGTCGGCAAGCTCGAGGTTTATTTGTGCATCCAGCAGCATACTGTAAGCCGAAAACCATTTGCTAACACCCAAAGGTGAAAGCGCCATCAGACTGGCAAAAATTCTTACTTTGTTTGCAATAAATGGATTTAAAGATTCGGGCAATTCAACCAGCGGTACATTAAAAGAATCCCTGGGATTTAAATACCAGGCCAAACTGGTGGACATTGAAGGAGAAGTTTCAAACGTCTTCATAGCATTGTCTCCATTGTCAAAGATCTGTTGACGTAAAAACACTACCTCTATACTACATAAAATTCAAAATTAGACAAATGAATGGGGGGCTATTGCATAATTTTTTTATTAAAATTATAATGTACGTATTAACATGAAAAGGTCGATGGTAAATGGTTAAAAATATAAACTATACCCCAACCCTATGAACAAGAAAATTATTATCGCCGCAGTTTCGTTTGGACTCTTGGCAGGCGCAACCATGGCTTTTGCCGATACTTCAGTGACCGCCACGGCAACCGTTACGCCAAGCACCACCACTGCCGCTATGACCGCTAAAATTCAGTGTGTGGGAGCAGCAGTGGCCACTCGAGAGTCTTCCATTGATGCCGCCATGCAAACTTACACCACTTCAGCAAACTCTGCCTACTCAACACGAGCCACCGCTTTAGCCTCGGCTTACAGTCAAACCACAGCCGTCAGTGTACGCGCGGCCATTAGGACTTCTTGGACAGCATTCGCTTCTTCCATGAAAACTGCTCGCATGACTTGGCAAAGTTCGCGCACAAAAGCTTGGGCCACATTCAGAACGGCATCAGCCGCCTGCAAAGCCCCGGGAGTTCCAAGTGATAGCGCCGACTCGGCATTAGAAGCTTCAGGAAATTAACAAAGCGACATCAATTTACCAATGACACCCTAATGATACTAATAAAAAAACCGCAAGATTTTGCGGTTTTTTTACGTTTCAACATTAGTAAATTCGGGTGCAAGCCTTGATGTTTATTCAAGGACCCGTGCCCTGTTTATGGGTGCGATTTGTAATTAGTGTCGCCCTTAGTCTAAAACCCCAAAACTTCATTAACAATAATCATTCTCACTTTTCTTCCCATGGCCGGATTTTCTTTTTTAAAAACCACGAGCTTAGAAACCTGGGTATGCACGCCGTATTTTTGCATTAAATTTACATCTTCCAAGGGAACGACATATTCATCCAATCGCTTTCCGGTTTCCATTAAGTCCGGCACCAGCTTTTGCGCCCCGACCACAAAAATTAAGTTTGGCGAAGTAAAAACGATATGGGGGAGTTGGCTGCCGGAATTGGAAGCAATAATAAATTCACCAGTTTTACTTAAACCATGCACGCTTCCCAAATAATAATCCGAAAGCACCGCTTGTTTTCGCAACATGGCCTGTTTGGCCGGATCTTTTTCTTCCAAAATTCCCTTGTGCAAATTATTCCAGCCATGCTTTTCATCTTTTAGATAATCCACAAACCCAATTTGCTCCAAAGTTCGAGATGATCCATTCATGACAGAAGCCCCCGCCGGAATCCATTCCTTAATTTTTTCCAAAGCCTCCGCGCCATTTTGCACAAAAATTCCCTCAACCCCATTGGCAGCTAAATTTTTTATCGTCTCGTCAATTACTTCTTTGGTTGCTAACGTGTTGTAGTCCATCATAGTTGAAAGTTTTAAAGGTAAAAGGTAAAAGTTCGTTAGCTTTAAACTTTCTACCTTGCACCTTTTAACTTCGTTATATAAGCATCTTACCTAATTTTCTACCGCGAGTCAACAACGATGAACTTAGTAGCTAGTAGCTGGAAGCTGGAATGGAATTTGGAATGTTGAATAATGAATGGCTACGAAGCTCTGTATTTCATATTCATCTATTCTATTCCAGCTCCTAGCTCCAAAATTCCAGATTCAAGTAAACTGTTTGACATTTGGATAAATTTGTTATACAATACCGACATATGAATAATCTTGATACAGAAAAAAAGGAACCGCAAGCAAATGAAACATTTGCCGGACTTGGGATTTCTGATGAAATTTTAAAAGTGTTGGAGCAGCTCAAATTCACGGTGCCAACTCCAATTCAGCACAAGGCTATTCCAATTGCTATTGAAGGAAAAGATGTGGTAGGAATTGCGCAAACCGGAACCGGAAAGTCTTTGGCTTTTGGCATTCCACTGATGCAGCGCTTGATGGCGTTGCCAAACAAAAGGGGACTCATCATTTTACCAACCCGGGAACTGGCCATTCAAATCAATGAAACACTTTTGAAAATTGGCCGCCCATTTGGTTTGCAAACGGCCGTTTTAATTGGCGGAGCCAGCATGTTTCAGCAAGTTAATCAAATTCGCCACCAGCCGCATATTATTATCGGAACTCCGGGAAGAATTAACGACCACTTAAAACAAAAAACCGTCAGCTTCCACGACATTGCTATTTTGGTGTTAGACGAAGCCGACGCCATGTTTGACATGGGTTTTGCCCCTCAAGTAAAACAAATTTTATTGTCGGTACCAAAAGAGCGACAAACCATGCTCTTTTCCGCCACCATGCCAGATGAAATTATCAAGCTGGCCACCATGCACATGAAGCTTCCGGTGCGCGTGGAAATTGCAAGGCAAGGAACTCGCAACGAAAACGTGGAACATGAATTATTTTTTGTCAAAAAAGATTACAAGGTTCGCCTTTTAGAAAAATTATTGGAGCAATACAAAGGCAGTGTGTTAGTTTTTTGCCGAACCAAATTTGGGGCTAAAAAAATCTGCCAGGATTTATTCAAGAAAAATTTCACCGCTGCCGAGATCCATTCCAACCGTTCATTGGTGCAACGCCGCCAAGCCTTGGATGGTTTCAAGTCCGGAAAATTCCGAGTTTTGGTAGCCACCGACATTGCCGCCCGCGGAATTGACGTGCAGGGAATTGAATTGGTTATTAATTTTGATTTGCCAGAAAGCCCAAGTGACTATGTTCACCGAATCGGCCGCACGGGACGGGCTGGCTTAACCGGCCGCGCTATTTCATTTGTCATGCCCGAGCAACGTGGCAAAGTTCGCCAAATTGAACGCTTAATTCGGTCCATCATTCCTGTATCCAACCTCCCAGAACTTCCAGTAAATGCCTACGTCCCAAACACTCCCCAGCAACAAGCCGTCTACCAACGAAACACCGGCCAAACTTTCAATCCAAACGCCACCGCCAAACCCACCCAAAAATACGGATCAAGACCCTACAAAAAACCTTTCAAAAAATCATATTAGCTTACAGTTATATTGTGCGACAAAAAGCCCTTTTAAGGGCTTTTTGTAATTCATACTCGTAAGAAATCATCTTACCGACTTGTATCCTCCTGCCACGCCTTTGGGCGAGAGGACGAGTTGCCAAAGTTCGGTGGTGCGAGCTCGGAAGCCTCCGGCGCAAGATAAGAGGTAATATTGCCACATGCGGTAGAATCTTTGGTCGTATTGATTTTTAAATTCTGGCCAGTGTTTTTGGAAATTTGCGTTCCAGGCCATGAGGGTTTTGTCGTAGTCGGGACCAAAATTATGGACATCCTCAATGACAAAAAGATTTTCAGCGGCGCTGGAAATTTGGGCCAGCGAAGGCAATTGGGCATTGGGGAAAATGTATTTGTGCATCCAAGGGTCAAATGAAGAATGGGAAAGGGGACTGCCGATGGTATGGAGCAAAAATAATCCATCTTCTTTAAGACAGCGCTTGGCAACTTCTAAATAGGTTTTGTAATTTTTCTGGCCGACGTGTTCAAACATGCCCACCGAAACAATGTGGTCGAACTTTTCATTGAGAGTGCGGTAATCTTGCAAGCTAAAAGTGCAAGGCAAACCTTGGCAAAGATCCTTGGCAAATGCAGCCTGTTCTTTGGATACCGTCACGCCCATAACAAAAACTCCGTAATGTTCCGCCGCGTACTTGGCAAATCCGCCCCAGCCGCTACCAATATCTAAAATGCGCTCACCTTTTTGCAGATTTAATTTTCGGCAAATGAGGTCAAATTTGGCAAATTGGGCGGAATCCAAATCCGTAGCTTCACGCCAATAGCCGCAACTATAGGCCATGCTGGGGCCGAGCATGGTTTGGAAAAAATGATTGCCCAAATCATAGTGTTTTTGGCCCACTTGGAAAGCGCGGGAAGTTTTTTGCAAGTTAATTAATTTTGAACTGGCTACATGCCAAGCCAATGGCCAAGAAAAACCAATCTTGTCTTGTATTCGGGCCGAAAGCAGGCGATAAAAAAAATCGTCCAATTCCTGGCAATCCCACCAAGCATCCATATAACTTTCACCAAGCCCCAGCGATCCCTGGGCCATGACCCGCGCGTATAATTGGTTATTATGAATTTTGGGATCGTAAACAGTATCCCCATTTAAAGTAATGTTTGCCAAAGACAACAAATGCTCTGCCCATTGTTTGGTATCCATTTTTTGAATTTGAGAATTGAAATTTACAAATTGATTTCAAATTTCAAATTGTAAATTTCAATTTCACTTTACCATCATCATACTTTACTTTTTATTTTCTAGCAATTATAATGGGAGAAACAATATAAAAAATTAATTAAGAAAAGTTATGGAGAAAAAATACATTATCGCCATCGTGGTCGTCGTAATATTAATTATTGTACTTGGAATCGGTTATTGGCTGCTTAAAAAACCGGCAGGCAGCGCCGCTTACAATCCACCGGCTCAAACACAGGCGCAGGCTCCGGCAGAAGTAACGCCAGCAGCAGCGCCGGCAACAGAGCAACCAGTAACGCCAATTTCAAGCTCAAACATTCAGGGCATGAAAGTAGACATACTAAAAGAGGGAAGTGGACCAGCCGCAAAAACGGGAGATATGGTAACGGTCAACTATACCGGCACGCTTGCTGATGGCACGGTATTTGATTCAAGTTTAAATCCTGGAAGAACTCCGTTTCAATTTACTTTGGGGCAAAACAGCGTCATTCAAGGTTGGGAATTGGGAGTTTTGGGCATGAAAGTAGGTGAAGAAAGAAAATTAACCATCCCGCCGGAGCTTGCTTATGGATCCACCGGAGCCGGCGGCGTCATTCCGCCCAACGCCACACTGATGTTTGACATTACCATGCTGAAAATAAACTAAGTGCAACTTATCGTATTTAAAAAAAGTATTAGTCATTGTTAACCCAAAACTCAAATATCAAATCTCAAGATCACAAACCAAATTTCAAAACTTTTGAACTTTGAGCTGTGGCTTTGCGCTTTGCATTTTGAGATTTGAAATTCTAAAAGCATGGATCTTAAAAAATGGATACTTCCGGTAATCATTGTCGTATTAATTGGCGGATATTTAATTTATCGGCAATTTTCTGCTGCTCCAGCGGCGCAGGCTCCGATAACTACTAATAACAATCAGAGTTCCGGCCAAAATCAGGCGACCAATCAGAATGCCCAGACAAATTCCGGGCAATCAACTCCGCCTCCAACCCAAACCGGATACAAAGATGGCCAATATACCGGCACAACTGCCAGCACCGTTTATGGAGATGTGCAAGTACAAGTAACTATTAGCGGCGGAAAAATTACCGACATTGAAGTTCCAACCTATCCAACTGGCGCCGGACACACCATACAGTTAAGCGATAGTTCCTTGCCGGTCTTAAAATCTGAAGCTATCGCCACTCAAAGTGCAAATGTAAACGTAGTTTCTGGGGCTACTCAAACCAGCCAAGGATTTATGCAATCATTAGCTTCAGCGCTTTCGCAAGCAAGCTAATAATAGGTCGAAGTTAGAAAGGTAAAAGGCGAAAGGTCTCCGTTGCTTACCTTTTACCTTTTTACTTTTACCTTTAACCTCAAATGCACGAAACCAGAATTCTCATGGGCATGCCGGTAACGGTGGAAATTATTGATGGGGAAAATCCAAGAGAAGCCATCAATACAGTATTTGATTACTTTACCTACGTTGACCAAACCTTTAGCACCTATAAAGATCAAAGCGAAATCAGCAAGATAAATAGGGGACTCATCAAGTTCGCCGATTACAGTCCCGACATGAAAACGGTTTTTGAGCTTTCAGAAAAAACCAAACAAGAAACTGATGGTTATTTTGACATCGTTAACAACAAGGGTAGCTTTGATCCTTCCGGGTTAGTAAAAGGTTGGGCTATTTTTAATGCCGGGGAATTGTTGAAAAATTTGGGCTTTCAACAATTTTTTATTGAAGCGGGCGGTGACATTCAAGTGCAAGGGATGAATGTAAAAAACCAGCCTTGGAGCATTGGCATCAAAAATCCTTTCAAGACCACCGAAATTGTCAAAGCAGTTTTTTTAAAAAATAACGAAGGCATCGCCACGTCAGGAAGCTACGAACGCGGAGGCCACATTTACAACCCGAAAGATCGCAAGGAGCAACTGGCAAAAATCGTGAGCCTGAGCGTTATCGGCTCCAATATTTACGAAGCTGATCGTTTTGCCACTGCTGCCTTTGCCATGCAAGAACAGGGAATCTACTTTATCGAAAAACTCAAGGGATTTGAAGGATACGCCATTGATAATCAGGGACTTGCGACCATGACCAGCGGATTTAGTAAATTCACTCAAGAATTTCAATAGCCAAGAAACAAGATACAATAACCAAAATGCGAAACGTGTTTGGTTATTGAAACATTGGAATTTGAATATTGTTTGTATCTTGTTTCTTGGTGTTTGGTTATTTCAATTATGCTAAAATTCATCGACGACCAACTCAACCGCATCACTATGTATTGGCTGACCATGCACGGCCTGCTTTTTTTGCTGGTGGTGGCCTGTTTGTTGAGCGCCTTCCATTTTTTATCTTACAACCCCATTGACATCATTGTATCTTGCGCCTTTGTAACGGTTGCTTGCATTGGCATTAACAAAGCTTTTGCCTATTTTTACAAAGCTCCCAGCAACAACGAGTCCGTATACATTACGGCTTTTATTTTAGCCCTGATTATCAGTCCGGCTCATAGCGTAAGCCAATATATTTTTTTATTTTGGGCCAGCCTGTTTGCCATGGCCTCCAAATATATTTTGGCCATTAACAAAAAACACCTGTTTAACCCCGCGGCATTTGCCGTGGCTTTAACAGCCCTATTGTTTAATCAGTATGCCAGTTGGTGGGTAGGAACATTGTATCTGGCGCCTTTTGTATTTATCGTTGGCTTCTTGATTACCCGAAAAATAAAGCGCTGGAATTTGGTACTGGCGTTTTTTGTCACGGCCGCGGTTTTGATTATCGGCCACGCGTTTTTCCTGGGCCAAGACGTTGGCTTTATTACCAAAGCCCTCGTTATTGATTCGCCAATACTGTTTTTTGCTTTCATTATGCTCACCGAACCCGCCACCACCCCTCCCACCAAAGAAAAAAGAATTTGGTATGGCATTTTGGTGGGAATTTTGTACGCGCCGTTTGTCAACATCTTTGGATTTTATTTTTCACCGGAACTGGCGTTGGTAGCCGGTAATATTTTTTCTTATCTTGTCAGCCCAAAAGAAAAACTCCTGTTAATGTTAAAAGAAAAACTTCCCATTGCCACCGATACCTACGATTTTGTTTTCCAGCCCAATAAAAAAATGAAGTTTCAACCCGGCCAATACATGGAATGGACCCTGGCGCATGAAAAACAAGATGCCCGGGGAATACGAAGGTATTTTACCATTGCCAGCTCTCCAACGGAAAACGACATTCGCATGGGAGTTAAGTTTTACCCAAAACCGAGCTCTTACAAAATGGCCCTGGAATCAATTACCGACAAAGAAACGGTCGTTGCTTCGCAGTTGGCCGGCGACTTTACCATGCCCAAAGACGCTAACAAAAAATTAATCTTTATTGCCGGAGGCATCGGAGTAACGCCCTTTCGGAGCATGATAAAATATCTTACTGATAAAAATGAAAAGCGCGACATCGTGGTTTTTTACGCCAACAATTCATATCAAGACATTGCCTATAAAGATATTTTTGACCAGGCACAACAAAAACTGGGCATTAAAACCATTTATACCCTTAATAATTTGGAACATATTCCGCCGGAGTTCAACTGTGAAAATGGTTTTGTCACCCAAGCCATGATTGAAAAAATCGTGCCGGATTTTAAAGAGCGGATGTTTTACATTTCCGGCCCCCGCACCATGATCGTCTCATTTGAAAAAACCCTCAAAAACATGGGCATTAAAAAATCTAACATCAAAACCGACTTTTTCCCCGGATTTGCCTAGGATGGACAACATAGCCAAAAAGTGCTATATTAGCTTTAGCTCTTGCGCATCTTTGTCCAAACACGTGAGTAGGCCATGAACGAGATTATTTGGCAGATCGTGTATGGATTCGCCCTTTGTTTGTTGGTGGTTGGAACGCCGTTTTACTTCTGTATTTTGCTTCGGTTTAAAACAGAAGAAAAGAAACAAACAAAACGACAACCCCACTTTGAGCTCTAGCGGAGCTCAAAATCCCGACGCCGCAACGCGCCGGGATTTTTTTATACATTAAAATTGATTATTGCCGGCAAACCTGCTAGGATGACCTTGGCGTTAATGACCATCCTTACCCGTCTAACGGTAAGGGACAGCTCTTTTTTTGGAGACTCAACTATGTCCGCGCTCATGTCTGAAATTCTCATTACCTGTATCGTAGTTTGCACTTTTGCGGCAGTCCTTTTTTGCATCTGCGCTTCGTTTTCATACACTTTGCACACCAAAGAGAAAAAGAAACGCCTTGAAATAGAATATCAACTTATCCTTCAACAGATTGACTATGAGCACAAAAAAGACTTGGCAATGATGAAAGCAGAACACGAGGCGCAAATTGACGAAATGGAAAGAAGCGACAAGCTGAGAAGAAAAATTGATGACGGAGACAGTTGGAAAGAATAACAAACTCTTTTAAAAAAAACCGAAAACCCTCCGGGGCTAGTAGGTTTTTTTATTTGTTCCGCCATGGAATATCTTGCAATGTTATTTATATCGCACTATAGTAAACGCAAGATATCTAGGTTTTTTGAAACTGGCACGTTGCCAAATTTTCAAAAAACTAAAAAAAGGAGAAGTTTGCATGCTGTAAGGTGCAGATCACAACTTCACCAGTTAGAGTAAGGTAATTTCAGGATTACCTTACTCTTTTCATTTTGACATAATAACATTTCTAGTGTAGAATTTCAGAATATGCAAAAAATAAAAAATATAGCTATCATTGCTCACGTTGACCATGGGAAGACCACGCTGGTGGACGCGCTTTTGCGTCAGTCAAAAACCCAGATGAAAAAAGAAGTGGCCGAACAAGAAATGATTATGGATTCCAATGAATTGGAGCGCGAGCGCGGCATTACCATTTTTTCCAAGAACGCCGCCGTGGTCTATGGCGATACTAAAATAAATATCATTGACACTCCGGGCCACGCCGACTTTGGCGGGGAAGTGGAGCGCGTTTTGAGCATGGCCGATGGATGCTTGCTATTGATTGATGCCAAAGAAGGCCCGATGCCTCAAACCCGATTCGTCCTTAAAAAAGCTTTGGAAATGGGCCACAAAATTATTGTGGTCATCAACAAAATAGATAAGTCCGGCGCACGGTCCCAGTGGGCGCTGGAAGCCACCCTGGAATTATTTTTGGAATTGGGAGCAGGGGATCACTCGCTAGACTTTCCGGTTATTTATGCTTCGGGTAGAGATGGTTTAGCCGGACCAGAAGCCGATCTTTCCAAAATGAAAGACATCACCCCGATTTTTGAAGCGGTCATCCAACACATTCCTTCGCCGATTGTAGATGCTAAAAAACCATTGCAGATGTTGGTTACTTCCATTACTGCTGACGACTTTAAGGGTAAAATTGCCATCGGACGAGTTTACAATGGCGTCATTAAGGCCGGCCAAGAAATTATGCACATCAACCGCGCGGGTGAGCCAAAAAAATACCGCATTGTGTCTTTGATGACCTTCACCGGTTTGGGAAAAATTGAAGCACAGGAAGTGGAAGCCGGAGACATTGCCGCCATTGCCGGAATTGCGGATGTTACCATCGGAGAAACCATTGCCGACCCGGAAAACGCCAGCGCTTTGCCGCTCATTAACATTGAAGAGCCGACCATCAAGATGACTTTTATGATTAATGATTCGCCCTTTGCCGGTAAAGAAGGAAAATTCTGCACTTCGCGCCAAATCAGAGAACGATTAATGAAAGAGTTGGAAACCGACGTGGCGTTGCGCGTTGAAGAAACCGATAAGGCCCAATGGATTGTTTCCGGCCGCGGTGAATTGCATTTGGCCATTTTAATTGAAAGAATGAGACGCGAAGGCTTTGAGTTTGCCGTTTCCCGCCCGCAGGTAATCGTCAAAAAAGTTGACGGAAAGACTCTTACTCCCTTTGAAAAAGTCTTCATTGAAACTCCCGAGCAATACCAGGGAGCGGTGATGGCAAAAATGGGAGAACGCAAAGGAGAAATCCGGGAAATGAAAACCCATAACGGTATTGCTTTTTTAGAATTTGTCATCCCGACCAAAGGTTTGTTTGGATATCGCAACGAATTTTTAACCGACACCAAGGGACTTGGAATTATCAACACCACTTTTCAAGAATACATGCCCGACCCGGGAAGTTGGCGCGAGCGCTCTAATGGTTCACTGGTGGCCAGCGAATCGGGCGTGACCAATTACTACGGACTCATTAACGTGCAGGATCGAGGCACCCTGTTTTTGGACCACGGCGTGAATATCTATGAAGGCCAAGTGGTGGGACAGAATTCAAGAAGCGAAGACATTCGCGTCAACGTTTGTAAAACCAAGCAATTGTCCAACATGCGCTCAAAAGGTGAAGGATCGGACGAACATTTCAACATCCCCAAAACCATGGACTTGGAGGACGCTTTGGAATACATTGGAGATGATGAATTGGTGGAAGTCACTCCCAAGAATGTCCGCATCCGAAAAATGTATTTAACGGAAATGGCGGAAAAACAAGCCAAACGCAAAGACATAGAACAAAACTAAATCCACGGCTCTTTGAAAAGGAGATTTCTGATGACCTTTGACTTAGCCCAAGTTTGTTTTGCTTTGGCTACGGCATTAATCTGTCTTTTGCTTACCATATCAAGCTACAGCATCATCGCCACGGTTTTTTGGCCGACCATCAAGGATACCGTGTTGTCCCTGAAAGATACTGCAAGATCCATGAAGAATCGGTGGCAAAAAAAATCAACTACGCTCGAAAACATTGCTTTTAAAAAAGTTAAGATAAAGAAAGCATCGGGTATTTGTTGTGTGCGTTGCCAAAGAACATGGTCGAATCACAACAAACCCACAAAAAGTGACTAACAAATTATTGATGGGGAAAGGCGCCATGCTTTTCCTCTTTTTTCTTGCGACGCGATGGAGTATAATGAAGAAAATAAATTACAAATACAAAATTACAAATCACAATTATGTTTTACATATTTGGAATTTGTAATTTGTGATTTGGATTTTCACACGCTATGGAAATCGTCAATTTTTTAGCCGAGCTTTGGGGGTTTTGCATGATTATTGTTTGCTTGTCGTTTTTGGTAAAACCCAAGCATGTAAAAAATCTCTTAGCCATCGGGGAAAACCAAACCGCGCTCTTGTTTGTCGGATTGTTTGATGTGTTGTTTAGCGTCGCGGTGCTATTGTCTTACAATACCTGGGACTCAAGCTGGAGAGTCATTGTTACCATTCTTGGCTGGTTACTTTTAATTAAGGGAGTCTTTTATTTGTTCATGCCAGAAACTGCCGTCAAAATGATGAAAAAATGGGAAAAAGAGTACCTGAATCTTTTCCCGATCGGCTTGGTCGTGGGAGTCGTCGTTGGATGCCTCTTGGTCTACCTTGGCATTAACTTTTAATTAAATCCAAAAACCATACTCCTTTTCATGAGTATGGTTTTTTGTTATAATGGGAGTATGAAGCAAGAAATTATTGTATTGGGCGGAGGATGTTTTTGGTGCACGGAAGCGATTTTTAAGATGCTCAAAGGCGTTATTTCGGTTGAACCCGGCTACGCTGGCGGCCAAACTAAAAACCCAACCTACGAGCAAATTTGCAATGGCGATACCGGCCACGCCGAAGTCATAAAAATAGATTACGATGCTGAGGTTATCGGACTTGAAACGCTACTGACCGTCTTTTTTGCCACCCATGACCCAACCACCAAAAACAGACAGGGCAATGACGTGGGAACCCAGTATCGCTCAATTATATTATGCGACAATCTGGAGCAAGAGAAAATCTCCCAAAAATTCATTGAAGATTTAAACGCCTCAAATGAAAAAGGCGCGCCCATTGTCACTGAAATTAAAAAACTAGCCACCGCCTCGGGCGGGGTCCCGTCCGGAGGCGGGAAAACATTTTACCCCGCCGAAGACTACCACAAAAATTACTACGCCAACAACAAGTCCCAACCATACTGCCAGGTGATTATTAATCCCAAGCTCAAGAAAGTCCAAGAAAAATTCGCAGCATTGTTAACAGAAAATAGAAACTAGAAATATAGAATGTGAACGGACGTCAAACTTCTATTTTCTATATTTCTATATTTCTATTTTCTCAAAAATATGGATGAAAAAGAAATAAAACAAAAATTAACGCCGGAGCAGTATCATGTATTAAGAGAGAAGGGGACTGAAGCGCCATTCACCGGAAAATATGTTCATAAAAGCGCTGATGGAACCTATAAGTGCATGGTTTGTGAAAATCCTTTGTTTTTGTCTGATGCCCAATTTGATTCAGGAACCGGCTGGCCCAGTTTCGACAAAGCCATTGAAGGGTCGGTCAAGTATAATCAAGAACACGACGGCCGGACAGAAATTGTTTGCGCCAAATGCGGCTCGCACCTGGGACACGTTTTTGATGACGGCCCAACCGATACGGGAAAAAGATATTGCATTAATTCAGTTTGTCTAGATTTAAAACGAGAAAATAGAAAATAGAAATATAGAAAATAGAATCGCGACGTCACGTTACGTATTCTATATTTCTATTTTCTACTTTCTATATTTCTTCAAATAAGTGGATCAAACCAAAGAAAATAAAAAACTCATATTGCAGTACATCCAACCGGGCCTTCTTGGTTTGATGGATGGCTCAATTTCAACTTTGGCACCGCTTTTTGCGGCGGCTTTTGCGACTCACTCAAGCCATATCGCCTTATTAATTGGATTGTCGGCTTCGGTGGGAGCGGCCATTAGCATGGGATTTGCCGAGGCGCTGTCTGATACCGGAGAACACACGGGCAGGGGAAATCCTGTAAAAAGAGGTTTGGTGACGGGCCTGATGACCTTCGCCGGCGGCATTTTACACACCCTGCCGTTTTTTCTGTCAAGCCTTAATCAAGCGCTTCCTTTGGCTTACGGCATCGTTGGCATAGAATTAATTACCATTGCTTACGTTCGTAATCGCTATTTTAACATGAGTTTCGCACTTTCTATACTGCAAGTGGTTGTCGGCGGATTATTGGTGCTGGCAGCCGGAATTTTAATTGGAAACGCGTAGTTTCATAAATCACATACCACAGATCAAGCGAACAAACAACTACCTTCGTTGTTTTTTTGTTCTATGATATCTGATCCCTGTTCCAGGAACGCGCGCCTTGTAAAAAATACATAATATGGTATCTTGTAGCCATAGCGGAGTTGTTGCTTTTTGCCTGCTTGGACAGACGGGCATTAAGTAGACTACTACAGAAGTCCTTCAAGATTGTGTCTTGTTGACAACTCCGCTTCCTTACTTTAAAAATCGGGGTCGTAGCTCAACGGGAGAGCGCTTCTTAAAACCAACGTGGAAGGCTCGGGGTTAAAGAAGAGGTTACGGATTCGAGTTCCGCCGGCCCCAATTGTGGAACCGTCTTTACAAAGAAATCCTGAAGCGGACGGGAAATCATCTTCAAGATTGCAAGCCCGTTGCTTGCCGGTTCCACGTTTGCACCTTGAAAATTCTAGGGTCGTCTCGTTGCGGGATAGTCGAGAAC
The DNA here is from genome assembly GCA_963835045.1 of uncultured bacterium. Classification (GTDB taxonomy): domain Bacteria; phylum Patescibacteriota; class Minisyncoccia; order Minisyncoccales; family Staskawiczbacteraceae; genus VGLO01. The sequence continues at coordinate 153,854 of CAWIDW010000005.1, read as the reverse complement.
TGGTATTCCGACAAGGGGCTTTCGTAGCAGAGCCCACGACCCTAGCCCGTCTAGATAACGCGTGGCCTAACTGGCAAAAGGCGCTGGATTATAAATCCAGAGATGTAGGTTCAAATCCTACCGCGTTGTTTTTAAAACCTGAAGTCACTCTCAGGTTTTTTCTTTACAGTTGGCACTCTTGACAAGCGATTGCTAATTTATTAAACTCAAAGTATGCTAAGTGAAAGGCAAGAACAAATTTTAAATTTCCTGATTCAAGAATATTTGGACGGCGCCCAGCCCGTCAGTTCCGACTTGGTAAAAAAAGGCGCCAGGCTCGATGTTTCCCCTGCAACCATTAGAAACGAACTACAAGTATTAGGAGAACAAGGCTACATCAGCCAACCCCATACTTCGGCCGGCCGCGTACCAACAGAAAAAGCCTACAAATATTTTGTAGAAATTACCTTCCAGCAGCAGGAGCCACCAGACTTATCAAGAGAAATTCAAAATGCCAGAGAAAAAATAGAAAAAGAGTTGAAACTGGCGCACGAACTGACAAAATCTTTGACCGAACTTTCAACCACCCTAAGCTATACCAGATTTGAAGACAAAAATAGCATCTTTGAAATGTTAAAAATCATCGGCCCATCCCAATCCAGTTACGAAAAAAATATTGGCATCATCGAACAGTTGCTAAAGGAGCTAGAGAACTTTTAAAAAATTGTAATGAAAAAGGCGATTGCTAACGAGTGTTAGTAATCGCCCTATTTTACCGAGAACCGGCAAAATTGAGAAATGAGCGGTCTGGCCAGCGAATGTCGCGCGGGGGCGATGCGTTCATTGCGCTCTATTTCTGGCAAAACCGCATGGCCGCGGGTCAAGACTGGGGCGCCATCTGAACTGGCTCACTTTGTTGGCTCATGACGGGTGTCGTTGGGGCCGGCGCAGAGTTGTCTTGGCCGATTGGCAACTCAAAGTCTTTTTCCGTCAATACCTGATCCAAAACGTCGTCTGGCGTGTTCATGAAAGAACTCCTTTGAAGCTTCGTTCAATCCTCGGGCCGGGAAAAGGCCGAAAACAAGGACTAAACTAACTTAAGGCGCTAGCACACATCTAAGACCATGTCAATAGTTCGTCATTGCGCGTGGCAATCTAGAATACTTCAATACAATTAACTAAAAATTCAAAAATATGGACGAAGAAATTAAAAAAGATGATGTTGAGCTGGAAAAGGGGGATGAAAAACTCCAAGAATGTCAGAAAAAGTCTAACGAATATTTAAATAACTGGAAACGCAGCGCGGCGGACTTTATTAATTACAAAAAAGAAGAAATGGAGCGCACGGCGATGCTCATCAATTACACCAAAGAGGACATGATTGATAAAATTCTGCCCATTTTAGATAATTTTTATCTGGCGGCCAAGCAGATGCCAGAGGACGTTGGCAAAAGCGTTTGGGGCGGAGGATTTTTGCAAATCGTAAAACAGGTTGAAGAATTTTTAAAAAAAGAGGGGATTGAAGAAATTAAGGTTGTCGGCGAAAAGTTCAACCCCAACTTCCACGAAGTAATAGAGGAAGTTGGCCCCGCCGAAGCTTCAGCGAAGGGGGGCGAGACAGGCATTATCGTTGAGGAAGTCCAAAAAGGCTACACCTCAAACGGAAAAGTATTAAGACCGGCGAAAGTAAGGGTAACAAAATAATTTAAAATTTGAAATTTAAAATTTGAAATCAATACGTAAATATTTTAATGTATTAATTTGAAAAGGTGACGGGTTTAATTATTTCAAATTCACTTTTTTTCAAATTGAATTTAAATTTCAAATTGTAAATTTCAAATTCAAAACTCATGGACAAAAAAGAAATCATTAAAAAGCTAGAGTCTTTGAGAGATTCTAAGGTTATTACCTATTTAACCAGCGATAGGCCCGGGCCGGTCAATGCCCGGATTGCCGGCGATATTATTCCGATTATTTCCAACCAACTGCGCCAAATTGGGAAGGTGGAAAATATTGACTTGTTTTTGTATAGCACCGGCGGAGATACGCTGGTGCCTTGGCGCTTGGTTTCTATGATTCGTGAATACTGCAACAAATTTTCGGTCATCATTCCCTACAAAGCTAATTCCGCAGCGACCATGATTTCTTTGGGAGCGGACGAAATTGTCATGACCGATTTGTCCGAACTTTCACCCATTGATCCGTCAACCGCCAATGTTTTCAACCCGACAGATCCCACCAATCCCCAAAGCCGAATTCCTATTTCTGTTGAAGATGTGATGGCCTATTTTGACTTGGCTAAAAATAAGTTTGGCATTAAAAGCGACGAAGACTTAACCAAAATTTTCAACCAGTTTGTGGAAGCCACGCCTGAAATTCACCCATTGGCCCTCGGAAACGTTAACCGAACCCACAACTTAATCCGCCAACTTGCAGAGCGATTACTCAAAAGCCACAAAGAAAAAATGCGCGAGGACGATATCAAAAAAATTGTCGATTACTTCACCGAAAAACTCTACAGCCACCAATACTTCATCGGCCGCAAAGAAGCCAAAGAAGATTTGGGAGTCAAGACGGTTGTTGAAGCCAGCCCAGAATTGACGCAAGCCATCAGCCAGCTCCACGAAGCATACAAACAAGAAATGGGCCTGGGAATCAATCTTTGGAACCCAGAAATGGAACTGGGCCCAAACGCCGTCCAAAACACCAAACACTACAAAATCGCCTGCATCGAAAGCGCGTCGCTAGAAAACTACTACGAACTGTCGCTAGAATTCAAAAAAGGTCAAGTCAATACCGTACAACAAACTCCACAAGGCCCAATTCAGGTTCCACAAGAACAAGTAATGTGGAAAGCAGTCGGGCAGGGGTGGAAGTAATAATATATGACAAACTCTCGCGGAGATGAAAGCTTACCCTTTATAATCTCAGATAGCGCAAGGTTAACTGAATTAGATGTCGACTCATCAACTGGGTTTAGAGTTTCGAGTAGTCGAGCAGAGCAAGAAGATGTTCTGTGGCATTATGATGATGGTAAACTTTTATATGGAAAAAATGCAGATGATAAAAATAGTCCTTATATCGGAGCCCTTAATGAATGGGCAGCACAATATTTATCGGGCACCCTGGATATTAACTATCAACCAACCACATTAATAAATACTTGTAAGGGATGGCAAATTGCTTCTTTAGTAGTTGACCCATTCCTAACAACTCTATCGAGTGTAGAAGATCTGGTGCTTCTACACATATCAGAAGAAGATAAGATTAATAGTTTTGTATTAAATATTTTTCTTGCGAATACGGATAGTAACTCAGGGTCAATTTTAGTGCATGAAAATAAAAAAGATATATCACAAATAGATTTTGAACGCTGTTTTGGTTACAATGGTAGTCAATACGATAAAAATATAACAAATAGTCTGGGAACAATAAGTACTGGGCCATTTTTTGAGGAAGTCAAAAAAATGCCGATAGAAAAAATAATAAATTTACCCATTCTTGTTAAAATAAAAATGCTTAAGCTAGATAACTTTTCCACTTTTTTAGAGAGTATTATAAATAATTTATCCACCCACTGGCCGAATTCTCGAAACGAATTACTAGATATTAAAAAACATGTTTACAATTGTATTGAGTATAGAAAAAATAACATAGAAAAGTTAATTGGAGAACAAATCATTAAATAAATAAATTTATGACACTAGAAGAAATTACTATTAGAAATAAAAGCATTCTCGACGAGTATATTAATAGTGTATCAAAAGTAGAAATCACCGCTTTTAGTGCAACTCATAAAGAAAAGGCAGAATTTGATCAGAAACTAAAAAACAGAGAGTATAGTTTACCACAAGTAGCGATAAATCTTGCAACGGCAGCTGGCTTCAAGCCATTCCTTGAATATGGTAGCTTAATCGTCAATTGTATAAATAAAATAACCGAGAACGAAGGGGTAAAAAAACTAGGCTTTAAAAAAGATGAGAGTTTAGATTATAGTAAATGGTTAGAGAGGGTCAAGCAAACAAAAACTGAGGGAGTTTGGATTGAACTGTACGATAGTTTAATCGCAATAGTTGTTCTTACTCACGAAGCTAGATTGGCAGTAAAAAAGGAGGAATGGCAAAAAAATAATTCAATACTAAAAAATAAATAACAATTAAATAAATAAAAAACATATGTCAAAAATTTTAGGAATTGATTTGGGGACTACTAACTCGGCTATGGCCGTTGTTGAGAATGGGGAGCCGCGGATTATTGAAAATAAAGAAGGCGCGCGCACGACTCCGTCGATTGTGGCCATTACCAAAGCGGGTGAAAGAGTGGTGGGAGTTTTGGCGAAGCGGCAGGCGATTACTAATCATGAGAATACGATTTTTTCGGTGAAGCGATTGATTGGAAGGAAGTTTTCTGATGCTGAGGTGCAGCGGGACAAAAAGAATTTACCGTATCAGATTCGTGAATCGGCGGATGGGGGAGTGGATGTAAAAATGGGTGATACCACTTCGCCCGATGGCTCCGCGGTACAAGGCAAGTGGTTAAATCCGGCGGAAATTTCGGCTATGATTTTGCAAAAACTCAAGGCCGATGCCGAAGCTAAATTGGGCGAACCGGTGACCGAAGCCATTATTACCGTGCCGGCATATTTTGATGACGCGCAAAGAAAGGCCACCAAAGTTGCGGGAGAAGTTGCGGGGTTTGATGTTAAACGCGTCATCAACGAACCAACTGCCGCAGCCCTGGCCTATGGACTCAACAAAAAGAAAGATGAAAAAATTATCGTCTACGATTTTGGTGGCGGAACCTTCGACATTTCCATTTTAGATGTGGGCGCCGATACCGTGGAAGTCAAAGCTACCGGCGGAGACACCCATTTAGGTGGAGACGACTTTGACCAAAAATTGATGGAATGGATTGTGGACGCTTTCAAAAAAGATAATGGCATTGATTTGGCCAAAGATAATTTGGCGTTGCAGCGAATTAAAGAAGCGGCCGAAAAAGCTAAAATTGAATTGTCCTCCAGCATGGAAACCGAAGTCAACTTGCCATTTATCACCTCCGGCAGTGACGGTCCAAAACACTTGCTCTACAAAATTTCCCGCTCGCAACTTGAGCAGATGGTGGGCGACTACATTGCCAAGTCTATGGAATTGGTCCAGCAAACACTGAAAGAAGCTAACCTGCAAGCCTCGCAAATTAACGAAGTCGTTTTGGTGGGCGGACAAACTCGGATGCCAAAAATTATTGAAGAAGTCAAAAAACTCTTTGGCAAAGAACCCAACAAAGAAGTCAACCCGGACGAAGTGGTGGCCATTGGCGCGGCGGTTCAGGGCGGCATTATGCAAGGCAATGTGCGGGATGTGTTGTTGCTGGATGTGACGCCTTTAAGTTTGGGTATTGAAACCATGGGAGGCGTTTCTACCGTATTAATCTCAAAGAACACCACCGTTCCAACCGCCAAAACCCAAGTCTTTTCCACCGCTGCTGACAGCCAGCCAAGCGTAGAAATTCACGTTTTGCAAGGCGAGCGACCGATGGCCCAAGACAACAAAACTCTTGGCAAATTCATGCTTGATGGAATTCCTTCAGCTCCACGCGGAACTCCGCAAATTGAAGTTAGTTTTGACATTGATGCCAACGGAATTTTAAATGTTTCGGCCAAAGACAAAGCTACGAGCAAAACCCAGAGCATTAAAATTGAAGGATCCAGCGGCTTGTCAAAAGATGAAGTGGAAAAAATGAAAAAGGACGCGGAATTGCACGCGTCTGAAGACAAGAAAAAGCAGGAGGGGATTGAAGCAAAGAATCTTGGAGATTCACTGATATATACCTCGGAGAAAACATTAAAAGATGGTGGAGATAAAGTTGGAGCCGACATGAAAAAAGATGCTGAAACAAAAATCGCGGCATTGAAAGAAACTCTTAAAACTGATAATGTTGAAGATGTAAAGGCCAAGACAAAAGAGCTTTCAGAATTGATGCAAAAAATTGGCGCGGAACTCTACAAACAAAATCCACAGGGAGGCCCACAACAAACGCCGCCAAACCCCAACAATGAAGTCAACGAAAAATCCGATCCCCCAGCTGGCGGAGAAAAACCTCAAGCGGATGAAGGGGAAGTGAAAGAAAAAAAGTAAGCAATTGATAAAAAAACGGCGTCGAAATAACTTCGACGCCGATAAATCGGGCAACTAACAATTACGTAGCTGCAACGATTTCTTTTGGAATCTGTTTTTCCCAAATACCAAATTGAGGGTGCCACGTGTTGATGCAGGGGGAAGCGTGTCCCTTTTCCAAGTTACAGATTTGGTGTGGTTTATTAACCGAACCGCAAATCTCTACCCCGCAAACACAATGAGGCAACATTCTGCAATCCTGTTGATTCCAAAAATGATGATGCTCCTCCACATTTCTCTCCCTAAAAGTGCTGCCACACAAGGTGCGGCTGATAATAAAACCCGATATCTAATATACCATGTCAAAAAGACATTGTAAATGCGGCGGATAAACATTAATTCTTGTGATAATAAAAAACTATGGACTACTACGAAATTCTTGGTGTGACAAAAACTGCCAGCCAAGACGAAATAAAAAAAGCTTTTCATAAACTCGCCCACAAATATCATCCCGACAAAGGCGGGGATGAAAAAAAGTTTAAAGAGATAAACGAAGCTTATCAGGTCCTTTCGGACGCGCAAAAACGCCAGCAGTACGACCAATTTGGCGACGCTGCTTTCAAGCAAGGTGCCAGCGGAGGAAATCCATTTGGTGGAGGCGGAGATTTTAATTGGGCTTGGCAAAACCAAAACATTAATGTGGACTTTGAAGATTTGTCAGACGTGTTTGAAAATATGTTTAGTTTTGGCGGCGGCGGGGGACGGCGCGCCAATCGCAAAGACATCAAAAAAGGCAAAGACATCCAGGTTGATATTGAAATCGCCCTGGAAGATACGCTCAAACAAACCACCAGAACCGTGACGCTGGAAAAACTCGTCACCTGTCACCGATGTTCGGGAAACGGCGCCGAGCCCGGAACCAAAATCAATGAATGTTTTTCTTGCCGCGGCACCGGCCAAGTCCAGCAAGTCAAGCGCACCATTTTGGGAAGCTACACCACCTTTGCGGTTTGCCCGGAATGTAAAGGGGATGGTACTAAACCCGAAAAACCTTGCAACGTATGCCGTGGCGAAGGCAGAACCAAAGGCCAAGAAACCATAGATATTATTATTCCCGCCGGCATTGATACCAACCAAGCCATCCCGATTGAAGGTAGAGGTGAAGCTGGTAAAAAAGGCGGCAAAGCGGGGAATTTGTACGCCAGAATTTTGGTAAAAAAACACGATGTCTTCGCCCGCAAAGAGGATGACTTATATTTATCCCAATACATCGGCTACTCGCAAGCGGTTCTGGGAGATGAAATCGAAATCCCAACCCTGGAAGGCCAAAAATTAGTTTTAACCATTCCGCCTGCCACTGAATCCGGCCGGGTCCTGCGCATTAGCGGCAAAGGCATCCCGCACTTTGGCAGCTACGGCCGGGGCAACTTGTACGTTGAACTGCAAATCAATAGCCCCAAGAAAATCTCCCGAAGACAAAAAGAGTTACTCCAAGAATTAAAAAGGGAAGGATTGTAAAAAAGAAAAAACCGCCTTAGGCGGTTTTTTTATGTGCTCCCAGCAGGATTCCGCTGCGCTTGAACCAATCGTCGTTTCGACTTCGGCCTGGCGCAGGCCTTCGCTCCACTCCTTCTTCAAACCCCTCGGTTTGAATAATTCCGCCACGGGAAAAATCCTTTTTCCCGACCCCTTTTTACGGTTCGAATCCTGGTGGGAGAAATAAAAAAGTCCCAGTAAAATACTGAAACTTTTTCATTTGTGCTCCCAGCAGGATTCGAACCTGCAACCAATTGCTTAAAAGGCAACTGCTCTACCGTTGAGCTATAGGAGCATATGTGTTTTCAAAAATTCTCTACCAAAGCCGCTTTTCAAATACTTTTCTCTCTTTCTGGCTTCTATCCTACCACCAACCTCTTCTCTATAAATTATTTTAAATGGCCTGCGCCCCTTAGTGGATTTTGTCATTCCCGAATTATGTTCTTTCAACCTTTTATCAGGATTTTCCGAAATCCCAATGTACAGATTATTATCTTTTAAACTTTGTAAGGCGTAAGCGTACCACATGCATTTAGACTTTGGGACAACTGCTCCCTGCCTGCCGGCAGGCAGGTACCGTTGAGCTATAGGAGCATCACAGTCAATAGTATATCAAAAACGCCGATTTGTAAATATTTGGCACTAGGCTTACTCTCAAGTAGGGTTTCGTGCGAAAATTAAGGATTTGAAGGCGAAAATGTGATAGAATTTTTTTGTTTACCCCTCCGTGGTAAGCAAAAAAATTATAGTACATTTGCAGCCCAAAGACTTAATTTGTAGCAAAACCCTACTTGAGAGTAAGCCTATGGTGTTATTGAAAAAAATGAAATAAAAGGGTAATATTCAAACTAGCAAATGCGTGTCGTCTTAAGCGGGCCTATAGTAAAAAGGCATTACGTGCCCATGGCATGGGCAAGGTTCGGGTTCAATTCCCGATAGGTCCACCAGAACATTTTGGCTCGTTCAAAATGTTGATTGTTAGTTTAAAGTTATTAGTTATTAGATAAAAAACGTACACTTCACCAGTTCTTTTCATTTTTACGAAAGGCATTGACCATGAATCCCTACATTGGCATCACTGATTTTACCACCCACGCGCAAGTTAAAAACATGCTCAAGGTTTTGGAAAACCACCGGCCAAAAACGTCGCCGCTCAAACTGGGTGTGGGAGTGATGATGAGTTTTAAAACACTCCATGATTGGCCGAGCAAATGGGCGAACATTTTTGTGCCCAAAGAAAAAGTCTCCCAGATTTTTTCTTCCCAAGACAAACATGCCTACCACATTCTCCATTACGTTGACTACGAGAAAAACGCAGATGTTTTCAACAGTTTGTCAGAGGCCATCAAGTACGGCGGCCCCAATCTTCATGCCTTGCAACTGGACATGGTTTGGCCGGAGGCAGGACAAATTGCCAGCGGAGTTTGTAATTCACGCAAAAACGTGGAAGTGATTTTGCAAATTGGCAAACTGGCCTTTGACGAGGTCAACAACAACCCGGAAGCTCTGGCAGAAAAACTGGAGGACTACCAAGATGTCATCGCCGGAGTGTTGCTAGACAAAAGCATGGGCCGGGGAATTGGCATGGACGCCACGGACCTTCTGCCATTTGTGCGGCTAATCAAAAAACAGTTTCCCAAACTTGGCATCGTGCTTGCTGGCGGACTTGGCCCGACTTCACTGGGCTTAGTGGCGCCGCTGGCCAAAATGTTTCCCAACCTTTTGAGCATTGACGCCCAAAGCAAACTTCGGCCAAGCGGTCAAGCTACATCTCCCATTGACTGGAAAATGGCCGGTTGGTACCTGCGCAATGCCCTGCATCTGCTTTCGTAAATTAAAAAACAGTGTCTTTAAAGCTTCCCATCACCAGATCGGAAGCTTTTTTATTTGCAAAAATCGTTTTAATTGTGCCATAATGACTACATGAATAATATTATTGACGCGCATTGCCACTTTTTTACCCAAAACATCGCCAAAAGTATGGGCATGGATTTGGAAAAATTTCCGGCGATTAAAGCTTTTTCTTCGCATTCAATAGAAGACCACACCAAGGCCTGGATTGACGCCATGGATAAAAATGGGGTGGAAAAAACCATCTTCATTGCCACGGCTTCTCTGAATCCAGATTTTATCAGTTTTGTAAATTCCAGCGATCGCTTTGTGGGGCTTTGCAAAATAAATCCCACACTAGCCGATGCCACAGATACCTTAAAAAAAGAATTGGCTGCGGGCATGAAAGGCGTAAAATTATACGCCACCAACGACGGCTTTGATGTTGGGTCAAAAGATGCTTATCCTTTTTATCACTACTGCCAAGAAAATAATGTACCGATTGTCATTCACTTTGGCGTCACCATTGGCCAAAAATCTGACCTGATGATGGGAAATCCGTTATTACTTTCACGGGTACTTAAAGAATTTCCCAAACTCAAGTTTATTATCGCTCACTTTGGAGCGGGATTTTTTCGGGAAGTATTGATGCTCAAATACAAATCGGACAACTTGTACGTGGACACTTCCGGTACCAACAACTGGCTGGTCAACCAAGATAATTTTTTAACGCTGCAGGACGTTTTCAAAAAAACCATTGAAGTGTTCGGCGCGCAACGCATCATCTTTGGCACCGACACCCGGATTTTTCCCGATGGTTACCGCAGCCACATCCTCCAGCAACAGCAAGACATTCTGGCAAACCTCAACCTTTCCGACCAAGACAAAGATAGCATCATGTCCGCTAACGCCAAACAAGTATTTGGGATTTAACAACGACCGCCTTTCATCATGATACGCTTTATGCCATAATCAAGGCATAATCTAAATAATAAACATATGAGCATCAAACCAATAACCGTAGAAGTTGATGGTGATAATATCGTACATTTGGCTTTGGTTGGGGATTTACTGGAAGATAAAACTGATGCCTTGGTTAGCGGCTTAACTCAAGCAGTGGCGATTATTAGCCAACTGCACGATGTACAACAAAAAAAAGTAGATGTGTTAACCGACATGAGCCAGTTTGATGGACAATATTCCATCAAAGCTTTCACCGCCATGGTGGGATTTGTCAACGATACCAAGCCTTACGTAGGAAAATCGGCAGTCTTTGGCGGATCAGACAAAGGTAAAATGGCCGCTGAAATGGTTATCGCTTTAGCTCACCGTGATAACACTATCAAAGTCTTTCCCAGCAAAGAAGAAGCTCTGGCGTGGCTGAAGTAGTTTTTCAAAATACTTTTTGTAGTTTAAAAAAGAGGGGATTGGCCCTTCTTTTTTTGACAAATCTGATACATTTTGTACAATAAAAGCGGAACAGCTCTTTACTCTAACACAAGAGAGGAGGCATCATGGGTATTCCAAGGATAACGCCGTATCCGGACGATTCCGTGAAGTGCGACACGTGTGGAGGAAAAGGTTGCATGATGTGTGGCGAGCAAGGATGGTTGACGCCAAAAAATCATCGTGGGGGCCGACGCTGTGCAAAGCGAGGATGCGATCGTCCGCTAAGTCCCGGACACACCAAACTTTATTGCACGGAAATTTGCGCCCTTGATGAACCCTGAAGCTTGAGCCCCGTAGTCAATAAAAATTACGGGGCTTTTTCTTTGTAAAATATTTGATACAATTTGAGTATGAATAAAGTAGAAGCATTACAATTACTTCATCAGGAAATGGCGGACAATCAGAATTTACCCCTGACAACCAATTTGGTATTTGGTGAAGGAAATCCGGATTGCCAGGTGCTTTTTATTGGCGAGGCTCCAGGAGCTTTGGAAGATGAATTGGTGCGGCCGTTTGTAGGCAGGTCCGGACAATTACTGCGAAAAAATATCCGTGAATTAGGTTGGCGCGAAGAAGACGTCTATATTACCAACATCGTCAAACGCCGGCCGCCGGATAATCGCGATCCACTACCAGAAGAAATTACTATTTATAAACCTTACCTGACGCGCCAAATCGAAATCATCAACCCCAAAATTATTGTGCCGCTGGGACGATTTTCCATGAATTATTTTTTGCCCGAAGCCAAAATTACCCGCGACCAAGGGCATTTATTTGAGGCCACCTTGGTGGAAAAAAAGAAGATTTGGTTTGTGGCGCCCATGTTCCATCCCGCGGCCGCCCTGCGCGCGCCGGCCATGATGGAAGCCTTCGTCAACAGTTTTAAAAATCTGCCGGCCATGATTAAAAAAGTAGAAGAAATAAAAACAAAAGAGGGGATTAACCTCATATAAAAAAAGAAGCCCACAACTATCCTTGTTGTGGGCTTTAAGTTTTCCTTAATCCTTATCATTCTTTAATGTAGCCGCCGCTCTGATGAGTCCAGAGGTCGGCGTAGACACCATTTTGTTCAAGAAGGTCTTCGTGCGTGCCTTCTTCTACAATAGAACCTTTCTCCATCACAATGATCCTATCGGCACGTTGGATGGTTGACAATCGATGGGCAATGACGATGCACGTCCGCCCTTCGAGCAAATCAGCGATGGCTGACTGAATCTGATACTCGGTCTTGCTGTCGAGTGCGCTGGTCGCCTCGTCAAGGACGAGAATTGGCGCATCCGCCAGAAATGCCCGAGCCAGGGCAATCCGTTGCCGCTCGCCGCCGGAGAGTTTTACGCCACGCTCACCGACAAGGGTATTAAGTCCATCGGGAAAAGCGCTAATGAAATCCCAAGCGAATGCGCGCTTAGCCGCAGTGATGATTTCCTCATCCGAAGCATCGGGTCGCGCGAAAGCGATGTTTTCCCGAAGTGTCCGGTGAAAAAGTTCCGGCTGTTGTGGAACAACAGCAACCTGCTGACGCAATGATATTTGCGTCACATCAGCAGTGTCCTGGCGATCAACACAAATGTATCCAGAATTCAGATCAAAATACCGCAGAAGTAACTTGACGAGCGTGCTCTTGCCTGCACCACTGTGACCAACCAAAGCTACCGATTGACCAGGAAGAATCCGCAATGTGAAATCATTGACATCATGACGTTCACGGGTTTCCCGGTCAACGTAACTGAAATTGACCGCATGAAACTCGATCTCGCCTTCTTCCACATTTAACGGCCGAGCACCGACAATGTCCTGCACTTCGGGTTTTTGCGTGTAGCGCTCTGCCATTTCCTTAGCCTCAGCCACGCTGCGAAACACCCTATGCATTGTGTTGCCAATATCCCAAACCTGGGTCACAAGAATTAAGGCGTAGGTCTGGAAAAAGATGAAACCGGTCATGTCTATTGTCCCCTGTTGCCAGGCCCAAGCCAACATTGCAATAATCATTACTTCAAATGTTGAAGAAATGAAACCTTGTATGCGGATAAGATTGGCTCCAAAAAACCAAGCTCGTTTAGAATGTTGGTAGTACTCTTGCGTGGTGGCATCAAAACGGTTTTGCTCATCCCGCTCCCTACCAAAGGATTTGACTGTCACTTGGTTAGTGAAAGAATCGGCAAAAGCTCCACTCACCGCTGAATCTTTTTCAGCTGCGAGCGTATCGCGCTTCATGCGCAATCTAGCAATTCCAATACTCACAGAACAAAACAGAAAAATCCAAACCCCAAAAGCAAATCCAAGCCAAGGATACTCAAGCGTAAATACAGCCAGCGTTATCACAATCAAGACAAAGCTGCGCCCAAGCTGATATGCAAAGGCATCAGTAATACCTTCAAAAGAGTTGCGAAAACGTCGGGCAGATGTGACTAGAGAGCCTGAAAACGTGTTCTCGAAAAATCGCATGGATTGTTGCTGGATAATGGCAAAACTTCTTCTGTCAAGATCGCGTTTGACACGAATCTCAAAGAAACATATCGCCAAATCGTACAAATACCATGCGACATTCATAAACACGAATAACCAAACGAAAAGCCACAACACGTTTGCTACCGACATATCCGAATTACCGTTCAGACTTTCCAACAAATCACGCAACAAAAATGGATATGCAGACCTACTCAACACCGTCATAACCATCAGCACAAGCATAACCAAACTTAAGCAGGAATGTTTGCGCACGCTTGGCCAGTAGGCGCGAAGAACCGTCATCATTGTTCACTTCCTTTCAGTTGAGGATTACAGGGCAATTAACATCCCTGTTTTTTTGATTCAAGATAGTAATACAAATTACTACCAGGACTGATAATATCATATAATATTTAAGACACAGTGTCAAGTAAATAACGCTTGCTATAAAGCAAAAAATATGGTAGGGTTTCAACATCATGTCACAACTAAAAAGTATCAGAATCTTACTCATTTTTGGCCTCACCGTAGTGGGATTTTTAGTTTTACTATCGGTATCTCCCACAGCGGCAAATGCCGATTATTACGCCAACTGCGCGCCCAGTGCCTCGCGCCAGTGCGTTAGCAATATTGTTTATTGGTACGATTCTTGCGGTGTTTTGCAAAGCGTGTACCAAAATTGCAACAACACCAATCAAATTTGCCAAAATGGCCAATGCGTCAACAAGGTACAAGTCAGTCAAAATAACCCACAACCATCGGCGCCATCACCAACAACACCAGCGCCTTCCAATGTGCCTCATGATATAAAAAGTTGCTATGACGGTAATATCTATTGGTATAGCGATGCTGGCGTTTTGGGCTCGATGTATCAAAGTTGCGCCGATAATAACTCTTGCACCCTGGACGGTTGCGCGGGACAAACCTGTTTTAACGAATTAAAATGCGACGGTTCAACTTGCGCGGTAGGCTCGGCCGACTACGCAAAATATTGCGGCAATAATCCTGCCGGTCAAAACACCACAGGCCAAATTCAAACCCAAAATAACGGTTTGACTATTTCGCTATTTGCCAGCCAAGCTAATAATCCATTAAATCTGGAAAAAAGTCTTACGACCCCAGCTAATGACGCGCTTAACTTTTTAATGGTCATAAAAAACGCTTCCGATACGCCGGCCAACGATGTTTCGGTAACCACTAATCTTCCCGGCGCCATCACATACACGGGCAACTTAAAAATTGGCACCGCTCCTTCAGCGGGCAGCGTTGTAGCGGGAATTGACTTGGGAACATTGCAGCCAAAAACTTCACAAATAATGTCATTTACCGGACAGGTGCAACCGCAAAAAACTGCCGGCACCGCAGAAGTGACTTCCCAAGTTAGCATGGGTTCGGTCGCTTCTGATTCAGACTACCTGATGCTTGCCATTCCCGCGTCAAACGCTGCGGCCGCAAGCCCAACAAAAAACTTTAACACCTCTTGGTTAACAGCCCTGTTTACCAACGTTTATACTCATTGGTATCTTTGGATTATCATCATCATTGTTTTTGTGGTGGTCTTTATCATCATTTTCAGAAAACTTTCTTCTAACGTGTAATACCTTATAGCATCTGCTATAATTAATGTATGCACAAAAAAGCAACTGTTTTTGAATTTACCCGGTACCAATTTGAACCCGAAAAAAATCGGGCCGTGTTTTTTTATACAACCAAATTTAGCGATCAAGAGCCATTAACCTGGACTGAAACCATCCTTTTGCCAAATCTTGGCAACTTCGACCATATTCCGCCACAAATGCTAAAAAAATTACTGGAGAACTTGCACTTAATGCTTGGCATCAGTTACTACAAGTTTTATTGTGCGCCAAAAATAAGTTTGCCATACGCGCTGTCAAAATCCGAAGCCGACTTTTTCAGCATCGTTTACAAAAAGGGCCTGGGCGAATTTTTCTACAAAAACAACTTAAATCCAAACATTGCGCCAAAATTCCCAAAACGAGTAACCCGTAACCCGCAACCCTTTAACCGGTACACGAAATTACCCGTTATTGGTTACCCGTTACAGGTTACAAATAGGCCGCTTGTCGGCATCGGTGGCGGCAAAGATTCCATTGTCAGCGCCGAATTACTCAAAGGGCAGGGGATTGCATTTTCCCTGCTCAACATTGAAACTAATAAATCTTCGGACATTGTTGGGCAGGTGATGAAAAAAATCGGCAAAAAAAGCCTGACTGTCAAACGCATCTTGGACGAAAAAGTCCATCAACAACATGCCTACAACGGACACATTCCCGTTTCGGCCATCTATGCCTTCTTGGGAATTTTTGCCTGCGCGCTGTATGGCTACGACGAGTTTATCGTCAGCAATGAACACAGCAGCAACTTTGGCAATATCCGCTATAAGAGCCTGGACATCAATCACCAATGGAGCAAGTCGTACGAATTTGAAATTTTATTTTCGCAATACCTAAAAAACCACATCACGCACAACATCACCTATTTTTCGTTGCTCCGCAGTTTCTACGAAATACGGATTGTCAAAATGTTTGCGCGCTATCCAAAATATTTTTCACATTTTTCCAGCTGCAACAAAAACTTTGCAAGCACTAACACCCACCAGGGCCTGTGGTGCGGACAGTGCGCCAAATGTGTTTTTGTTTTTACCTTGCTATCAGCTTTTTTAAGCAAAAAAGAGTTGGTTGCCATGTTTGGCAAAAATTTATATCAAGACGAAACTCTTCTGCCGCTTTTTAAAGATGTCTTAGGCTTTGGAAGTATGAAACCCTTTGACTGTGTCGGCACGTTCCAAGAAGCCCAAACTGCTTTGCATATGGCGCAAAAAAAGTTTAGCAACGATTATATTATGCGACAATTAGGGAAGCGGGCAAAATTCCACAAAGAAGTGTTTGAAACCAACAAAGATTCCTCAATTCCCCAAACATATAAATTCCTGGGCATGGAAAAAATTCTCATTGCCGGTTTTGGAAAAGAAGGAACAGTCACCAAGCAGTATCTTAAAAAATTCTATCCCGAATTAAAAATTGGCATTGCCGACTCAAAAGAGGGGAGTGGATACTTAAAAAAGCAAACCGAATTTGACCTGGCCATCAAAACTCCGGGCATTCAAAAAGAGTTAATTGCCATTCCTTGCACCACCGCTACCAACCTCTTTTTTTGCAAAGCAAAAGGTAGCCACACCATCGTGGGCATCACCGGCAGCAAAGGAAAAAGCACCACCTCAACGCTGATTTATGAAATCATCAAAGCTTCAGGAAAACCAGTGGTGTTTTTGGGAAACATCGGACAACCGATGCTCGAAGCCTTTTTAAAACCGGTAAAAAAGGATGTGATTTTTGTTTTGGAGCTTTCCAGTTATCAACTTGACGACATCCAGTTTTCCCCGGACATTGCTGTGGTGACCAATTTATTTCCCGAACATATGGATTTTCATGGCTCGCTCCAAAACTACTATCTGGCCAAAAAAAATATCATCAACTTCCAGGGAGCGGACGACTTTTTCATCTACAATCCACAAAACAAAGACCTTAAAAAATGGCTCAAAGAATATCGGGGACAGGCAATTCCGTTTGCCAAAGAAGTTTTTGAAACGAAACTCTTGGGCGAGCATAATCAAAGCAACATCAACGCGGCAGTGACAGCGGCCAGGATTTTAAAGATTAAAGAAAGCACTATTAAAGAAATGGTAAAAAACTTCAATGGTTTGCGCCACCGCCTGCAAAACGTCGGCGAGTTTTGTGGAATCACTTTCTACGACGACGCCATCGCCACCACGCCCGAAGCCACCATTATGGCCATCAAGACCCTGGGTAACGTGGACACCATTTTTTTGGGAGGCAGCGACCGAGGCTACGATTTTACACAGTTGGAAAAAGTCATAAAACAATATAAAATAAATAACATAGTTTTATTCCCCGACACCGGAAAGAAAATCCTCAAGTCAAAAAAAGGTTTTCGTATCCTCAACACCAAAAGCATGAAAGAAGCGGTGGCCTTTGCCTACCAATACACCAAACCCGGTAAAGTCTGCCTTTTGTCCTGCGCCTCACCCAGCTACAGCCTTTGGAAAAACTTTGAAGTCAAGGGAGACGAGTTTCAAAAAGAAGTAAGGGCACTCTCAAAACAATAAATATCTTTAATATCGCGAAGCTAATATCCGTTATATCAGATATTCATTGATATGAACGGATATTATTGGATATTCAATTGTACGCCTAAAATATGCATCGCCACATCAACTATTATTTTTTAACTCTTTCAGCGGCACTCCTTGCTTTTGGCTTGTTATTTTTGGCAACTCTTTCTTCTATCGCATCGCTACAAATTTTTGGCAACACCACCCATTATATTTTTCACCAACTCATTGCCGCGAGCATTGGTTTGGTTTTTGGATTTATTTTTTACAAGCTCCCATTACCGTTATTAAAAAAATCGGCGCCATTCCTTTTTCTCATTAACTTGCTGTTAGTAGTGGTTGTGTTTTTGCCGTTCATCGGAACCAAATTATTTGGCGCTTCCCGCTGGATTAGTATTGGAAACAACAGCTTCCAGCCTTCAGAATTTTTTAAAATTACCAGTATCATTTATCTTTCGGCTTGGCTCTCAAATAAATTTTCTTCGCAAACCAAAAAAGGATTCGCTCCTTCTCTGAAAAAAAGCTACACCGATGCCCTGAAAGTATTTTTACCTTTCTTGGTTCTTTTGGCGGTAATTGCCCTGGTCTTTATCATGCAAAAAGACATCAGCACCCTGGGAATTACCATGGTGGCGCTTTTATGTGTCTATTTTTGCGCCGAAACACCCGTCTGGCACACTTTCTTAACCATCGTCATTGGCGTCTCCAGCGCTGCCATTTTGATCATCAAAGAACCTTACCGCTTCCAGCGGCTTTTAATTTTTCTCCACCCCAACACCGATCCCTTGGGCATGGGACTTCAATTAAAGCAATCCATGATTGCTCTTGGCTCGGGCGGCATCATTGGCAAAGGGCTTGGCATGTCAACCCAAAAATTCGGCTTCCTGCCACAAGCCATGTCCGACTCCATCTTTGCCATCCTGGGCGAAGAAACCGGCCTCATCGGCTGCATCATTCTCATCTGCCTTTTTTTACTCTTTTTATATTTAGGATTTAAAATTGCCAATTCATCCACCGACAAATTTTCCAAACTCACCGCCATCGGCATCACCACCTGGGTCATCTTCCAAGCCACCATCAACATCGCCAGCACCATGGGCCTCTTCCCATTAAGCGGCATCCCACTCCCATTCTTTTCCTACGGCGGCTCACATATTATTGCAGAGTTGATTGGAGTTGGAATTTTGCTCAACATTTCCAAAAACGGTTGATGTCACGAAACATAGAAATTCAGAATTAAAAATCGCAAATTACAAACAATATCAAAATTATAGGAAAAGAAAAACCACGCAACTAGTACGTGGTTCTGTAGGTTCTATTTCTGGAACCCACCTAGAGATTGGCATAATACACGCCACCCGGGAGCGGCGTTCCCTCGAATAGGGCGGCAATCGTGGCTGCCGTAGCCCCGATCCCGTATTTGACTTGGCAGTCGCTGGCCAACCCAGCGAATTTCTGCCAGGCCTCCTGGCCGCTGGCCGTCATGACTACGCGGCCATCCTCCACCCAGAGGGTGGCGAAGCAGTCGCCACACTGACAGCTGCCCATGTGGGCTCGGAGGTGGATTTTCCCTCCACTCCGGAGGGTGGTAATCCGCTCATCGAATCCCGCCAGCGTTTGGGCGATCTGCTCGTCAGTCCATTGGACGGACGTAGTCTGACGGTACTCGGCAATCCGATCGATAGCGGTAATCATGGTAATTACTCCTTTCAAGAGTAAAGAGATTCGGCTTTACCATTAGCCGTGCCCCTAAATTGGGGCGAAAATTAAAGTTCAGCTTATGATTCCATGATAGCATAATCGTAAATACTTGTCAATAGTGAACCCACTTGTTGAATTTGGTATGATTAGTGAACTAGATTGCCACGTCGCTTGCGACCTCCTCGCAATGACGGGTTTTACACATTTCAAATTTGGTCATTTCAAATTGATTTCAAATTTCAAATTTCAAATTCATGAGGATTTTATTCACGGGTGGGGGGACGGGCGGGCATTTGGTTCCCATTATTGCTGTTGCCCGCGAAATACGAAGGCTCAACGATAGCAAGGATATTAAGTTGTATTACATGGGGCCAGAGGATCAGCTGGGCAGGCTTTTGCTGGCAGAAGAAAATATCACAACCTACGCCATTACCAGTGGAAAAATCCGGCGCTACTTTTCTTTCCAAAATGTCATTGATATTTTTTTTCATATCCCCTTAGGTGTGGTGGAAAGTTTTTTTCTGTTACTTTGGGTGCGGCCCAATTTAGTGTTTAGCAAGGGCGGGTCGGGTTCGGCGGCGGTGGTATTGTCGGCACACTTTTTGGGCATTCCGATTTTTTTGCACGAGTCCGACAGCGCGCCCGGACAAAGTAATCGCTTGGCGTATCGCTGGGCCAAAAAAACCTTTGTGGCCTTTGAAAAAACTTCTTACTTTGACCTAAGTAAAACCATCGTCGTGGGCAACCCGATAAAAAAAGAGTTACTGGAAGGAAACTATCAAAGCGCTAAAGATGTTTTTTGCTTGGTTGGCGGTAAGCCCTTACTCTTATTTTTTGGGGGTTCGCAGGGCGCGGTAGCTTTAAACGATTTTGTCTTGAGCATCATCAACCCACTTTTGGCCAGCTACGAAATCATCCACGTCTGCGGCAAAAAAAATTACGACGCACTGGAAAAAGAAGCCACAACAGCCATAACGCCAGGACTGGAAAACGGGTATCACTTGTATCCTTCGCTTAATGAGATAGAGTTAAAACACGCCTACAAAGCCTGTGACTTTATTATTTCCCGCGCGGGATCCGGCAGTATTTTTGAAATCGCGGCCGTGGGAAAACCAAGCATCTTGATTCCACTGCCTTCATCTGCCAACGGCCACCAATCAAAAAATGCCTACCAGTACGCCGCCACCGGGGCTGCTATTATCATTGAACAAGAAAACTTAAGCCCACACTTTTTCATGGAAAAATTAAGCTATCTGCTTGCCCACACAGAAGAGTTAGAAAGTATGAAAACCCGCGCATTAGAATTTGCCAAACCATTGGCAGCCAAGGCAATAGCACGGGAGATATTAGAATACCTTAGCAATTAATTTTGAATTTCTAATTTTGAATTTCGAATAAAATTAGAATTTCTAATGTTTAAAACGTTTTTAGAAATTAACTTAATTAAAAATTTAATCAAAATTCAAAATTAGAAATTCAAAATTTTAATAATAGATATGCCCAAAAAAATAATCAAAATTGAAAAAACGCCGGAGATCCGTGTAAGGTTTGCTCCTTCTCCTACGGGATCGTTGCATATTGGAAATGCAAGAACCGCTTTGTTTAATTATATTTTTGCTAACAATCCGCCAGGCGGCGGAAAGGGCAGTTTTTTGTTGCGTATTGAAGACACTGATCTTGAACGCTCCGACCAAAAATGGACACAAGAAATTATGGATGAGTTGCATTGGCTCGGAATTAAATGGAATGAAGGTCCGGATGTGGGCGGAGAATTTGGTCCCTACAAACAATCTCAACGTTTAGATATTTACAAAAAATATTTGGAACAATTGTTGCAAGAAAAAAAGGCCTATTATTGCAACTGCAAACCGGAAGATTTGGAAGCCAAGCGCCAAGATCAACAGAGCAGGGGATTGGCGCCCAAATATGACGGCACCTGCCGCGATAAAAATAACACCAGCGGCGTGATTCGTTTTAAAGTTTCAAATAAAAAAATAAAATTCCACGATCTTATTCGCGGCGAAGTTGAGTTTGACATGGAGTTACTGGGTGACATGGTGATTGCCAAAAGTTTGGACTATGCTTTATTTCACTTTACCGTAGTCGTTGATGACTATTTGATGCAAATTTCCCATGTTATTCGCGGCGAGGATCACCTATCAAATACCGCGCGCCAAATATTAATTCAGGAAGCGCTGGGATTTTATCACCCAACCTACGCCCACATTCCGCTGCTCTTAAATCCGGACAAAAGTAAACTTTCCAAGCGCCAGGGCGACGTGGCTCTCAAAGATTATCACCAAAAAGGGTACCTCCAAGAAGCTTTGATAAACTTTATGGTGCTCTTGGGCTGGAATCCTGGTACCCATTCGGACTATCACTCAGGGCAAGCCGAAAAAGATATTTTTTCTTTAGAGGAAATTATCAAAGAATTTTCGCTCGGAAAAGTACAAAAATCCGGCGCGGTTTTTAACCTCCAAAAATTAGATTCGCTCAACGGCTACTACATCCGCCAAAAATCCATTGGCACGTTAACAAAATTATGCCTGCCATATTTGGCCAATTTTGACACCGCCCAATACACGCCCCACCAATTAGAAAAAATCATTGAAGCCTACAAAGCCCGCTTAAAAAAATTATCAGACATCAGCGAGCTTACCGATTTTTTCTTTGTAGAAAAATTACAGTACGACAAAAAAATGTTAGCCTGGAAAACGATGGGGGATAGCGAGGTAAAAAAATCCCTAGAATATTCTGCAAAAATTTTGTCAGCCGTAAAAAAATGGGACAAAAAAAGTTTGGAAGAAACATTGGTTAAAGCCGCAGAATCCTTCAACCCAAAAAGCAAAGGAGACTTGCTCTGGCCCCTGCGTGTAGCGCTATCGGGCAAAGAAAACTCCGCCAGCCCCTTCGAAATCGCCGAAATCCTAGGCCCAGAAAAAACTTTACAGAGAATTCAACGGGCTATTGACTTTATAAAATAATTATCTTATTGTAATTTTAGCACATTTAACTTTAACCAAGGGGATTTTATGTCTGACTACAATCTGGAAGACCTTGAAAGTTTGGAACAATTCTGGGAAAAAGAAGTTGACCCCATCATCGACCAACTCTTTGGAGGAAATTACAGGATTGCAGAAATTCAAAAGCTCTACGATGAAAACAGGGATTTAATCGCCAAAAGGCACAAAAGACCGAGGATCAAATTACTTGCTATGGCAAGGATAACTCATCAGCTGGAGGGCAGGGTAAACTGTGTCTGTTATAAGGAGGTGGTATTTGAAAAGTTTTTACTCTTTTTCAAGCGGAAAGTAACCAATCTGGTAATCAAGGCAAATGTTCATGATTTACTCCTTGAGCAATGCGAAACCAAGGCGGCATTTACCCAATTCTGGCAAAGAAATTTCGAGGCAACGGTAATAATCGACTTCTTACATGAATTCGATCACTTTGCTCTAGATACTTTAGAGGGACTGGACGCCGGATTTGACACGTTTTTGCACAACGAAAGCGTTACTTGGGCGAGAACATGTGAAAACGCCATACGGATATTTTACCAAACGCAACAAGTACAACTGCAACCAACCCACATGCTCATGTATTCTACATGGCTTTCCAGCAATAAGAATATCAACAGCAACACCTGGAAAAGTTTTATTTACCAGCGCTATAGTCATTATGCGGGGCGAAATTTCGCCTGATGTAAAAACCAAAGCCCGACTCTTAGAAGCCGGGCTTTTTTCTTGCATAAATTATTGATATAATTATAAAAAGAATACTAATTTTATTGTGCGACAAAATAGTTTATGGAAAACGGCGGGGGATTTATTACAAATGTTATTATTGTTGCGGCCATACTTGGCATCGTCTTTTTGAGTCAGCAGGCGCAATTTCGGCCGATTGGTCGGAGTTTCTATCAAAAAGGTAGGGCTTTGGGGGTGGTTTATATTAGCCAAGCTAGTGATTGGGCCAACAAAAACATTGCCCCTAAAGTGGATGGGGAAGTGAGTACGATTAAGCTTTCTGCCGGCGCAAAAATTACCCAACAAAAAAATAATTTATTGCAAACAATCTGGCAAAATATTGAAAATTATTTAGCCGCGAAATTTTCAAATACCTTTGGAACGAAGGTGAAGTAGTTATTCACATTGACAGCCGCCTTGGGTGGCATTATTATGAGTATAGATAAAGTGAGTATAATAACTCTTACACTCATTTATTAAGCATAAAACAACTAAACCTATAATGAAAAGCAACGAACCCATACCGCAGCATATTTCTCAATTTTTAGAATATTGCAAACATGAAGGACTAAAAGACAATACTCGGGAAAATTATGAAAGATTTTTAAAAAAGTTTACTGGTTGGCTTGTATCTGAAAATTTAGAAAGCCTACTTCCCCACCAACTTACCACCGATATTATTTTACAATACAAAATATACCTTTCTAGCCACAAAGACCCTAAAAATGGTCAAATCCTTAAAACTATTACCCAAAAGTACTATTTAATCGCTTTAAGAGCCCTCTTGGGGTACTTTGCGGCTAAAGACGTAGTTTCACTCCCTCCTAGTAAAATAGCCCTTCCCAAGGCAGATAAAAGCGTAAAAAGCACCTTTCTCCCTTCATTAGAAGTAATAGATAGTCTCTTAGTCATACCCAATCAGAAAACCCCTATTATATCCTGTGATAATTGCATCTTAAGAAAAATCGCAATTTTAATGGCCACGAATATGGTACATTTTGAAAAAAATCAGTCCAAGATTTGATGATTATGCCAAAGGTTGTTTTTGTTTTAGTTCCAAACGAAGAATATATTATTAAGCTCCACAATTAATATGAAGTTACATTTACCGCAAATAGACGACTATTTACTTAACTTAAAATCGAATAATTATTCTGATGAAACCGTTTATAATTATGAACGTGACCTTGAAGTTTTTGAGAGTTTTTTAAATGATATCAACATACCTTTTGACCGCATGGATAAAAAAACTATTTTAAACTATAAGGCATACTTAATATCTCAAGATCGCATGACCGCGAACGTGGAAAAGGGTCTAAAAAAATTAAGCGCCTTTTCTATAAATAGGATGTTATCGGCGTTAAGGTCTTATGTTAAGTTCCTCATCGACATGGACTATAAATCCCCCATTTCTCCTACGAGCATTACCTTAATAAAAACTGATAAAAAACATGCCAGAGTTTCCGAATTTGAAGAAGTGGTAAAAATAATTGAGTGCCCGGATATCTATGAAAAAGATAAAATTATTGCCGCCAGAAACCGCGCTATGCTTGAAGTATTATTTTCCACGGGGATGCGTATTTCGGAACTTTTAAATTTAAAGGGCGAACAAATTGATACTACCGGAAGAATTTTCATTCGAGGAAAAGGCAAAAAAGAACGGTTTGTTTATTTAACCCCCAGGGCCCACAAACACATCAAACATTACCTGGCACTAAAAGGAAACAACGAATCTCCTTATTTGTTTATTCCCTTACGCGGGAAAAATATGGGGAACAAAAATAAAAAAGTTTCAACGAATTATTTACAAGAGAAAGTGAAAAGATACCGAGAATTATTGGGCATCAACATCCCCCTTTCATGCCACTCTATTCGACACGCCTTTGCCACGTACCTAGCCGAAAGCGGAGCCAATCCCGCGGCCATTCAAATACTTTTGGGACACGAGTCGCTAGATACAACCACGCGATACCTTCACACGTCCGACAAATACGCCGAAAAAACCCACCGTCAATTCCACCCACTAAAAGATTGACTTGCGACATCCACCACCAATTCCACTCCGACCCCGACAAAAAATAACCCCGTTCCCCACTATCCCAATTTGTCGCATAATAAGTTATTCGTGAAAATAATTTTGAGGCTACATTTTTAATAGGTACCCTTCGTGGGCGCGGATGAGAAAATTGTTTCCATTTATCGCTTCTCCTTCTGGCCTATCCAAATAAGTAGTGCAAACGATGGTGGCGGCTCCGATGGGCAATGTAATTGTCTGGGGCTGGTCAGAGAAATTAAATATGGCAAATAATTTTTCATTTTCAAAAACCCGGTAAAAAGCGAGTAACTGATCGTGGGAAGTTTCAAATGGTTCATACCCGCCTTGTCGTAAGGCTCGTGAGGCTTGCCTATAGTTAATAAGAAATTTGTATAGCGAAAGCATGGATCGACTATCCTTATTTTCTATTTCTACATTGACATGCTGGTGGTTTTCATTAATTGGCAACCATGGCTGATGCACAGAAAAACCCGCGAATTGCGTTCCATTCCACTGCATGGGAGTGCGCTGCGGATCTCGCCCCAATCCAAACCCGGGTACATTCTTTTCAAATGGGTCCTGGACTAATTCAGGAGGAATTTGGCCATTTTCCATACCTAGCTCATCACCGTAATAGATAAAAGACATGCCCCGCAAACAAAATTGCAACATGGCGGAAAGCCGGGCTCGTGGATGCCCCAAGCGGCTTGCCACTCGATACTGGTCATGGTTTCCCAACACATAATTGGGTATGTTTTTTGGTAGTAAAGATTGCTCAAAATCATCAATAAACTTTTTATAGATACCCGCATCCCACGGCATGCCGATTAAATTAAAATTAAATGGAGATTGATGGCCCGGCAGACCCACTCTATAATACTGGCTCATACCAGGAATGCCGGCATGAACTTCGGTAACCATAAATATATTACCTGGCTTTTCTACGAATTCACATAACTCTGCCAATATATTAAGTGTTCCTTGTCGATCTTGGCTATAATCGTGAGTAAATTGATTATAGGGATTTTCTTTACCGGCTTGGTAATTTGAATTCACAGGATCATCTCGAAACTGTTCGTCTTTAACCAGCCAATTAATAGCATCAACTCGGAATCCATCCACTCCTTTATCTATCCAAAACTGCAATACGTTTTTCATGGCCTGACGAACCTCTGGATTGCGCCAATTTAAATCAGGCTGCTCTTTTAAAAAACTATGAAAGTAATAGCTTTGTGTCGTAATATCAAATTCCCAACCGCTACCGCCAAATACCGAAAGCCAATTATTGGGCGGCACTGTTTTTTCACCATCAACTTCTTTGACGACAATACCATTGCGCCACAAATACCAATTTCTCTTAGGATTATTTTTTGATGAACGAGACTCTAGAAACCAAGGGTGCTGACTGCTGGTATGATTAGGAACAAAATCAACCATTATTTTGATACCGCGTTTATGTGCTTTATCTATCAAAACTTCGAAATCTTGCATGTTGCCAAATAATGGATCCACATTGCAGTAGTCAGAAATATCGTAGCCAAAGTCGGCCATCGGTGAATTGTAAAACGGTGAAAGCCAAATAGCGTCTACATGTAAGGAATTTTCTGTGCCTTTAAGATAGTCTAATTTTTCGGTAATACCTTTTAAGTCCCCCACTCCATCGCCACTGGAATCATAAAAACTGCGAGGATAAATATGGTATACAATATCGGCAGCAGACCATGGTTTATTATTTTTTGATTCTTTTTGCATTCTTTTATAAAGGGTTATCTCTCCTGTTTAATGATACTTCCTTTTTTCTAAAACAGTTGTTCGTGTGGTCGTTGACCATGCCGGTGGCTTGCATGTGGGCGTAAATGGTTGTGGGACCTAGAAATTTGAAACCTCGGACTTTCAGGTCCTTGGCCCAGGCGATGGCTTGTAAATTACTTGCTGGGGCGAAGTTCCACATATAGGTGGAAAAGGTGCCAAATTCTTTTTGGGTATCCAAAAATACTTTGGCGTTGTTGATGGCCGCTTCGATTTTGGCGCGATTTCTTATAATCCCCTTGTCTTGCAAAAGAAGACTCGCTTCTTTTTTTGAGAATTTAGAAACTGTAACCGGGTCAAAATCGGCAAATACTTTTTTAAAATGCTGGCGCTTGTTTAAAATCGTTTTCCAGCTTAGGCCAGCTTGGAAGCTTTCTAAAATTAAAAATTCAAAGATAGTTTTGTCATCACGCACCACAACGCCCCATTCTTCATCATGGTATTTTTTCATCAAGTCATCGGCATCTTCTGCCCAGGGGCAACGCTGAAGATCAGTCATGGAACGCAAATTATTAAATATATTTTTCGATGCGCCTGTCGGGAATGAACCACACCATGGCAACCAGGATTATCAAAACATCGGACACCAGCGGAACATAAAAAGCGAAGGCCAGCGCCACCAAATACATGGCAAGGGAGATTGAAGCTTTGGGTTTTTTGAAAAATTCTTTGAAAAGTTCTTCCGGTTTTTCCGAGTGTTTTATCACTAAAAGCTGGAGTAACGTGTAGGCCATCGCGGACATGAGCAACACAAAAACATACAAAGCCGTAGGCCAATGGCTGGCGTAATGTTGTCCCAGCCACGCGGTGGCAACCGGAATGAGCGACATCCAAAAAAGCAAATACAAATTAGCCCACATAATCCCGGCGCTGACGTGTTTTACGGCCAGCAACAGGTGGTGGTGATTATTCCAATACGTTCCGATAGTTTGGAAACTGACAGCGTAGACTAAAAATGTGGGCAGTAAAAAATTGAGGGAATCAAAACCGGAACCCGCGGGAATTTTAACGGTTAAAACGGAAATGGTAATAATGATGGCCATGACGGCGTCGCTAAAACCCTCCAGGCGTTCGGTGGAAATTTTGACGTGATTTGAATTTTCGTCGCGGCTATTCATAACAAGATTACATATTATACCGGCAGACCTTGGTTTTCGGTAAGGAGTTTTAGCAAACTGCTATAAAGCAGGTAATCCCATGCTTGGATGCACTTGTCGTGGCATTCGATTTTTGGAGTCAAGCCAACATGCGTCATGTTAATTTGCGTGCCATCTTTTTTCCCCAAAATTTCCCAAACTATTTGACTACCGGTCCATTCAGTTTCATGTTTAACCCAACCTTGATGGCTATCTATGACTTGCCAGGTTATTTTTTTATCGGGAATCAATTGGCTTACCTTGAGTTTATACTTGTCCCCGCTTTTAAAACTTACCGTAAAAACGTCATCAATATTCTGGGATTTTCCTTCAAAGTTTACGGCCCACCAATCACGAACACGGGAAATTTTTTCAAAAGCTTCCTGTGGAGTGTTGGAAACAATCATGCTTGCATGATAATCTTGTTGAGTTATACACGTATGTTTTTAAAATTCTTTAGTCTCACCATCTTGCAAAGTTACGTATTCAATTTCTGGAACGAAGCGTTTTAAAATCATGCCCACAAAACCTCGAAAAGATGGAGCAATCATGCCATCGTGAACACCAAATGCGACTCGGGCGCCAACAGCTTTAGCAAATTCAATTGACTCTGAAATTTTCAGCCAAGGAGCGGCAACCGGAAGCGCCAAAACATCAACTGGTTTGCCGGGTTTTTCAAAGTTGTCACCGGGAAAATAAAATTTTTCGCCAATCATATAACCGGTATTTTCAACATTTCCCATATCGGCGTAAATTGGCGCGTGTTTTGTGCCAAAGCCTTCGATTTTTATTCCTTTAATATCGCCTGACTGCCCATCCCCCACTACCGTGTGCGCAATGCCTTCAGCGGTCAGTAATTTTCCAACGGCGCTGTTAGTGACAATCTTAACTTCCGGATTTTTTTGGAGTAATACTTTAATGGAATCAACATGAAAGTGATCCTGATGCTCGTGGGTTATGACGATGCCATCCAAGCCAACCAGTTTTTGTTGAGCTTCAATGGTAAAACTTCCCGGGTCAGTTAATATTGTTACTCCTTCATGTTCAAGCGCCAGGGCGCAGTGGCCAATTTTTGTAATCTTCATGACAGACAATTTATTTTATTAAATTATTTTTATGACTTTTTCTTTTGGGAAGCGAACTTTTTTAACTAAGGCAGCCGGGTCATCTTGAGACCTAAAACCCAGGGCAAGCATGGCTCGCGCTTGGTAGCCATCTTTTTTTGCTCCAATAATATTGCCTACGGCTTCGGGGTCAAAGCCTTCCATGGGACAGGCGTCAATATTATTTTGAGCGGCGGCCATTAATCCAAAGCCAAGGGCAATATACATTTGCCTGGCTGACCATTCGTTAAGCCACTCTTTTGATTTGCCAGCAACAAAACCCACCATCCATTTTTTTGTTTCGGCAACAATTGACTCATCAATCCCCCTGGTCTTGGCCATGTCGCTGACATATTCTTCCACGTCACCGGCGGACAAATCTAGTTTGGAAGCTAACACAAACAAGTGCGAAGCGTCAGTCATCTGCGATTGGTTATTACCCGCTTTTTTTATTTCTTGGCGCACCTCTTTATTTTCAATTCGGTAAAATCTCCACGGTTGAAAACCAAACGATGACGGAGCCAAACGCAACGATTCTTCAATAAGATGCAACTGCTCGGGCAAAAGTTTTTTTGAAGGGTCAAACTTTTTTGTGGCATACCTCCAACTAAGCTGGCTAAGAAAATCCTGGTCATTTGTCATACAATTTTTTTGGTTATTAATATTATGCAAGCTCATTGTGCTCTTTTTTGCATGAAAAAGCAAATGAAAAATTCAGATTTTATACATGAGTAAAGGCTTCTTTTTAGGGAAGCCTTTTATTGTTTGGGTTGGGTTTGGTGTTGAGGGGGTTAAAAATGAAAGAGCTGTTTTGATTCGCCTTTTTGTGAGTCCAGAGGGAATCACTAAAAGCTTATCTACTTTGAGTTTATCAGAAAATAAAACCATGTCAATACCAAACTGTGGATAACTTTCTGGGTAAATAAAGAGGGCCGAAAGTGGACGCATTATATTTGCACAGCACTTCCGGCCCTTTACTACAGCCATGGCTTGAGGATTTTTCCAATTAAATAAACTTGCACCAACATGGCGCTGGCCATCCCCGCCCAAATTAATGACAGCTTCCATTCCAAGGCCGCCGAGCGAAACATGAAGCCATTGAGGCTAAGCGCCATCATGGCATGCAGGCACACCAAAACGTTGGCGCGATTTTCACCCGATTCCCAAGCCGTTTTAAGTTGGCCGCCTCCGGCGCCGCCCGGCATCATGGCAGAAACAATTACGGCAGTAAATTCGCCGTATTTTCCGGCAATGATTTTTTCGGATACGCCGGCATTAATTTCGGCCTTGTCCAAGTGAGTGATGGCCGCCATAATCACAATAATCATGGCACAAACGGGAGCAAAGCGGATGGCAGTGACAACTAAGTCCTTGTAAAACGCCTGGCAAACTCCCTTTTCCCAACCTTCTTGTTTGAAAATTAAGGCATACAAAATGAAAGCGACTCCCACAAAAAAGCAAAAACTTTTTTCAGACAAGGCTTTGCAAAGATGGTCCCAGTTACTCATGGCTCTTTCCTTTCGTTTTAACATGTGTCCGCTTCTTTTGCCATAATAAGAAGCGAGCCTGATTGTCAAAATGTGCTAGCTTTTTTATAACACCATTAATATATAAAGTCAATAAGTCAGACTTCCTTCAACCAAAAACCACCTTTCAAGGTGGCTTTGACTAAAATGTCGCACAATAAAATATGAAAATTATTGTTTGTAGACCCACATGCGAGCCGACATGCCGCTTTTTAATTCGGGATATTTGGCGGGGTTGAAGGTTACATAAATATCAAATTCGTTGGTTGGGCGCTGGTTGAAAATGTTATTGACAACACTGGCCTCGGAAGTTTGTCCGATTTGGCTGACCACGCCGTCATAGACCTTGGAACCAAAAGCGTCCACGGTAAACTTTGCCTCGTCCCCCACTTTTATTTCTGACAAGCCTTTATCTTCGTCAATATTTCCTACCACCCGCAACTGGGTTGGGTCAATCATGGTGGCAACAGTGGCCTGTCCCGCCAGAGGATTTTCAAGCTGGCCGATGTTTTGATTTACAGAAACAATAATACCAGCCACTTTTGCTTCCACAATTTGATCCCCCACCCGGGCAATCGGTTGGTTTGCCGCCACGGTGTCCCCCACGCTTACAAATACTTGCTCTAAAATATCGGAGTTAGTGGATGAAAGGGTGATGATTGGGGCTTCCACCACCGATTTATCAATGTAGACAAATTGCGAAGACACATACCAATATATCAAAAGGCCGCATCCTACGGCGATGAGAATTACCATGATCCAGAGCGTAGTCTTTGTTTGAGGCATAAAATATATAAGAAACAATCACCAAGAAACAAGATACAAACAATATTCAAATCTCAATATCCAAACATTAACTGGCATTTGGAATTTTTAATTTTTTATATTGGGCATTGCTTGGTTATTGTTTCTTGTATCTTGGTTATTTTAATAATCGCTTAGCTTTTCACCGGCTTGCAAACCCGATACAACTTCCACCATATTATTGCTTCCCGTTAATCCAATGGTAATTTGGCGCATCGAGCCATCTTGCATGCGGACAACAGTATTATTGCCACTTGCCAGCACGAGGCGCGAAGGGATGGTAACCACATTATCATGTTCACCGGTTGTAACAAGAACGTTGCCAGTCATGCCTGAAAAAATTCTGGCATCGGGCTCTGTAAAATACAGCGTAACTTGGTAAGCGGGAGATCCATTAAACATGGTGGTTCCCGTATCAATGGCCGTCACTTTTGCCGGAAATGTTGGACCATTGTAAGCATCCAGGACCACATTCGCGCTGGCATTGGCTTGTATTTGGGAAACCTCGCTTTCAGGCGCGAAGGCGTCAAACTTCATGATTTGATTATTAATTAAAGAAAGAACCGGGGCGTTGGGAGAAACCACCATGCCCACTTGACCGACCACGTTAATAACCATGCCAGAAAACGGAGCTACGATGGTGGTATTATTTATTTGGACATTGGCGCTTTCTATTTGGGCTTGGGCGGCGGCGATTTGGGCTTTTGCTGAACTAATATCTGCGGTTGTAGGAGGCTCGGTGGTTACATTTAATTGGTCTTGGGCGGTTTGCAGCGCCAAAGCTAACGAAGAAATACTTTGCTGCAAAGCTGTGACACTGGTCAAGACAGCACTAACTGACGCTTTTTGACTGTCCAAAGACGCCTTGTCAGTGGATGTGACAGCGTAATAGTAGGTTCCTTGGTCGCACTGGGCGCGGATGATGCTGATATCGCTGTAAGCATTATTAAGGGAGGAACTCATTTGGGTAACGGCGGCATTAATATCTGTGGGCGCCATGCTTTTTTGGGCGACCGCCAAAGAACTCTGGGCGCTTGACATACTGGCATTTAAATCACTCCTGGCTCCGGAAACCGCGATGCCTTCAGAATCTTGTTCGTTAAAATATTTATTTTGAATTGAAACCGCCAAGTTATAAGTATTGTAAATAGTGGTGGAGGCAGTGTTTAAGGTATTCATGGCCCCGCTATAAGCATTGGTTAAGTTTTGATTGGCTGAATTTACGGCGTCTTGTGATGTTTGAACGCTTTGAGTTGTGGCTCCCGCCAACAATTTTTGATAATTTGCCTGTGCTGCCGCCAGCGCCGCCTGCTCTTGCTCAAGCTGTGTTTGCTGGCTTGAAGCGCTCAAACTGGCAAGAACTTGGCCTTGGGTCACCATTTGTCCTTCTTGGACATTTACGCTTGCTATTTTACCCGACTCTTGAAATGAAAGGGCAACGCTGTCGCTTGAAGAAACGGTTCCGGGAATATCAACCGACGCGACCACGTTTCCTTTTCCAACGGCGTAAGAAGGCAAATTAGGCGGACTATTGGAAACAATGTACCAAACCGTTCCGATCGCGGCAATAATCACAACCAACCCGAAAGCCAACCGGATATGGATAAAAAGAAATTGTTTTATTGATTGAAATGGATTCATAAAAGTATAGAAGGTTATCTGTGAGTTTTATTGAATGACAAATCTATTATAATACTAAATCTGGATTTTTTCAAAAAAGTATCCTCCGGCGGCCAAGAAAATTACTGAAAAAATAATCAGTGCCAGCGTATCTAATCCTAATCCCAAATCATGATACCCGATGCCAGAAAGCAAATACCGCAGAGCATCATTACCATATGTGAGCGGATCTACATGGGAAATAAAAGAAAGCCAGCTGGGAAATCCAGTCGCGGGGAATAATGCTCCCGAAAGATATAACAACGGCTGAATGATAAAATTAATGATGATAGAGAATGCCTGAATATCTTCCAGAACCGAGCCGATACATGTCCCGAATGCCGCAAACACCAGTGATATTAAAAACATAATACCGACGGCGGGAATGACTGCCAGCCAACTGATAGGCCGAAAACCAAAAAGAAGGGCGATAAAAAAGACGATGATGCCCTGGATGGTGGAAACGGTTGCCCCGCCCAGTGTTCTGCCCAGCATCACATTAAACCGAGACATGGGAGCCACCAACGTTTCTTTCAAAAATCCGAATTGCCGGTCCCAAATCATTTCTATCCCCGTAAAAATAGCGGTAAAAATAATGCTCATAGCAATAATTCCAGGCACCAGATAATCGATGTAATTTCCTCCCGCCTGGGCAAACGTACTGCCAAGGCCATACCCAAACATGACCAAAAACACCACCGGCTGGGCCAGCGTCCCGATTAATCGGGGCGTAGACCTTAAATACTTTTTAATCTGCCGCAGCCAAAGGTAATAAATTTTTTCAATAACCATGTATTTTAATAAAGAGTTAAACTTCTCGGTCGAGCTATAATCCCCAATTTTCTAATTTATATTTTTCTCTTTGTGACACCAAGTCAATTTGTTTCTGTATTTCTTTAATATCCTCTTCATTTACTGGCTCGAACCCATCGTAAAAACCCGTTGATCTATCTGGCAAATAAACACTTTCTGGCCATTTTTGTTTCATCGCATCAGATGCTCTTCCAAAAATATGCACATGAAGATACGGCTTTTTGTTTTCTTTCCACGCCCAATTACCCATATCTTGATAGTTAATCTTTATAACAGGAATCCCACGATTATTCATAGCTGTTTCGAAAGCCTCGCCCACAATCATAGTTAAACGCATTAGTTCAATCGCTGTTTTTGGATCAAGTTTGGTTCTGTCTGTTATTTCGCGATCTTTTATTTTTATTCGAACGTGGCCGCCTTCTGTTCTTGAAACAAAAGGTTTTTCCTGGGAGTCGACTTCAAAACTTGGGGTTTCATATATATGCATAGTTTTACCAGACTTTATTTATGGCTCAATACCTCGGCAATAAATACTATCGCCGGCCGCCGCCGCGGAACGCCTTCATGGC
Organism: uncultured bacterium; assembly: GCA_963835045.1. Lineage (GTDB taxonomy): Bacteria > Patescibacteriota > Minisyncoccia > Minisyncoccales > Staskawiczbacteraceae > VGLO01. The sequence goes on along the minus strand of CAWIDW010000005.1, from coordinate 119,448 downwards.
ATTGCTCGCCTCAGCACCTTGTTCCCGGATGTCTTTGCCCGTCAGCGCCAAGAAGGCATCTTCAAGGTACTGGGTGTTGGTTTGTTGCTTTAAGTCTGCGGCACTTCCGGTGGTAAGAATTTTTCCATGGTCCATAATTGATATCCTATTCGCCCACTTATCAGCTTCTTCCATTAAGTGCGTACTAAAAAAAATCGTAGTCCCCTTGGTTTTATTCAGCTCATGGATGCGTTCCCACATTAAGTTTCGGGTTTGCGGGTCAAGGCCGATTGTCGGCTCATCCAAAAAAATAATCTTGGGCTCGTGTAAAAATGCCCGGGCTATTTCAAGACGCCGCTTCATCCCGCCGGAAAATTCCTTCACCAAACTATCTTTACGTCCCCACAAATCAACGAACTTCAAGAGTTCCTCGGATCTCTGGCGGCGCTCTTTCTCGGGCACATCGTAGAGCACGCCATGCAAATCAAGATTTTCCCAGGCGGTCAAATCCTCATCCACGCTCGGATCTTGGAACACAATTCCAAATGACCGGCGGGCTTGCTCGGGATCCTTGACCGGATCAATGCCGTTGAGCATCACCGACCCGGACGTGGGATGCAAAATGGTGGTGAGCATTTTAATGGTGGTACTTTTTCCGGCACCATTGGGCCCCAAAAAAGCAAACACTTCTCCGTCTTCCACATCAAAAGAGACGCCGTTGACCGCTATAAAATCCCCATATTTTTTAACCAGATTTCGGACTTTTATCATAGTGTGTCCATTATAATATTTTTTTTATTATTTTTCCAGAAGCCGTGGCGTATTGTCGCATAATTAAATATTTGTTACAATGAAAACATGCAAAAAGAAACTTTCAACCTTACTCATTTGGTAAACACCGATGGCTGTTTTGATTTACAGTTTAGAAAAGATACCCGCCGCGAGCGAACCGGAAGCCCTACCTATTATCGCTGGAAAATCCAGTTTGTTATTACCCTGCCCAAAGAAGAAATGTTGGTATTGAAAAAAGCAATAAAGATGTTAGGATGCGGGACAGTTTCCGTGGCCAAAAACCAGGCTCGGCTTTCGGTGCAAAATATTTCCGAACTCTACCAAATCGTTGTCCCCTACTTTCAAAAAAATACTTTGGCGGACAACAAGAAAAAGCAATTTAATTTATGGCAGAAAGCCGTAGCGATTATTTATCAAAATAAAGGCATCTACTTATCTAAATGGAAAAAAAACGACCTGCTTTCTTTAATGGAAATCCACAAACAAACCGCCAAGTACAAACAAAAACCCAGAACCTCCAAGTGGCGCGACATGGCGGAAACGTTAATAAAAAAAGAGGTCTAACCTCTTTTTTTATTTTCCAAACCTTCGCGAGCGACGATCAAATTCTTCAAGAGCGGCGTGAAAATCTTGCTCTGTAAAATCCGGCCAAAGTTTTTCAGAAAAATATAATTCAGAATAGGCTCCTTGCCACAACACAAAATTAGACAAGCGCATTTCGCCGCCAGCACGAATAATCAAGTCTGGCTCTGGCAGGCCGGCGGTGGAAAGATGCTCGGCAAACAGTTCTTCGGTAAGGCTTTCCGGGTCAATCCCCTTTTTAATTATTTCCTTGACGGCGTTGACAATGTCCCATCGGCCGCCGTAACTGACCGCCAAATTTAAATGCATGGCGGCATTACTTTTCGTGGCCTCTTCCACTTTTTCGATGACTTTTTTTAGCGACTCCGAGAGTTTGTATTTTTGGCCAATCACTTTCACGCGCACATCTTCTTTATTAAAGCTCTCAATCCCCTTTTCCAGATAAGTTTCAAAGACGTGCATTAAAAAATCAACCTGATCTTGTGGCCGTTTCCAATTTTCACTGGAAAAACCAAACACCGTCACCACCTTGACGCCGCTCTCTTTGCACCAATGCAAAAAATCGTTGAATTTGTCTTTGCCCTTCAAATATCCATCGGCAATATTCATGCCCTGATCTTGGGCCCAGCGACGGTTACCATCGGGAAATAACACAATATGTTGAGGCACTTTTTTCATTTGATTTTGACAAAATAAGGTAATTTTGCTACAATTTCTTCATACATCATAGAGCATAGATCATAGATCAAAACGTTACTTTTCGTTTGTTCCATGTTTCATGTTCCATGTTTCATGAACTATGTCAACAAGTAAATCATCAGGTTCGTCCAGATTAGGACGAGATTCGGCCGCTCAGCGTCTTGGCATTAAACTGTACGCGGGAGAAGTGGCAAAAATTGGTATGATTATTGTCCGCCAGCGAGGCACCCGATACATCCCTGGAAAAAATGTCAAAAAGGGATCGGACGATACTCTCTACGCTGCTAAAGATGGAGTAGTTCGATTTAGTACCCGCCTCAAAAAATTATTCAACGGCACCCAGCGGCAAACAAAGGTAGTGCACATTGATTCAAAATAATTTTCGACGAAAAAAATAAGTCTACCCTCCGGAGGCTTATTTTTTTGCGGCAGATTCTATAAAAGCCGCAAACAGTGGATGGGGTTTTAAAGGGCGGGACTTAAACTCGGGATGAAACTGGGTGGCTACAAAAAACGGATGGCCGGGCAACTCAATAATTTCTACCAAATCTTTTTTGGTATTTATTCCGGCAAAGACCATGCCATGTTTTTGGAGTACATCGCGATACTCATTATTTAATTCATAGCGATGGCGATGCCTTTCAGAAATCTTTTCTTGGCCATAGGCTTTTTTGCTGATGGTATTTTCTTTCAAATCGCAATCATAGGCGCCAAGGCGCATGGTAGCTCCGTACTTTTTTTCCTGCAAAAGCACTTTTTGCTCGGGCATGACATCAATGACAATATGTTTGGACTTTTGTTTAAATTCGGCCGACGTGGCATCTTTTAAACCACAAACATTCCTGGCAAATTCAATGGTGGCCAACTGCATTCCCAAACACAATCCAAACAGAGGAATGTTGTTGACGCGGCAATACTCAATGACTTTTATTTTTCCCTCAATCCCCCGATTGCCAAATCCGCCCGGCACAATAACCCCGTCAAATTTTTTAAGATCCGCTAACGAAGCGGGATTTTTTTCAAAGTCTTCCGCCGATACCCAGGTGATGACCGGCTTTCGATGTTTTGCGTAACAGGCGTGTTTTACCGCTTCCAAAACAGAAATATACGAATCCGTTAAGGTAAATTTTCCGCTCTCAAAATATTTTCCCACGATGCCGATGTTGACGGGCTTTGGAGAATTATGAATGACATTGACCAAACCTTCCCATTCTTTTAAGTCGCTTGGGCGGGCTTTCATGCCAAACTTTTTTAAAATTTTATTCCCCAAATTTTCTTTTTCAAAGTTAACGGGAACTTCATAGACCGACTTTACATCGGGCGCGGCAATAACATCATCAGGATGGATATTGCAATACACGGCCAATTTTTGTTTGCGGCGCTCATCAGGAGCGGTTTCGGCCCGGGCTAAAATAATATCTGCTTGAAGCCCTGCTTCGTTTAAATGGCGCACCGCTTGCTGGGTTGGCTTGGTTTTCATTTCTCCCAAAATGGAAGGCACAGGCAGAAAACTGACTAAAACAAAAAGAACATCCTTGGGATGTTGGAATTTCATCATACGCGCGGCCTCCAAAAACAATAAATTTTCGTACTCGCCTACCGTGCCGCCAATTTCAATGAGGGTAAAATCTGCCTCGGCTTTTTTGGTGGCGCGCTTAATGGTGGCAATAACTTCGTTGGGAATTCCGGGAACCACCGCCACGCATTCGCCATTGTATTCTAAGTTACGCTCTTTATTAATGACCGACAGGTAGATTCTGCCCGTGGTCATGTAGTTATCGGTGTAAATATTTTCGTCTAAAAACCGCTCGTAGTTTCCCAGGTCCTGGTCTGATTCCAAACCGTCTTCGGTGACAAACACTTCCCCATGTTCAATGGGATTCATCGTACCGGCGTCCACATTAATGTATGGGTCAATTTTTATGGCGGTGACTTTAAAACCCTTGCTTTTTAGTATCCTTCCAATTGAAGCAGTAGCCACGCCTTTGCCGATTCCTGACATGACACCACCGGCCACAAAAATATATTTTGCCATAAAAAAACAGTATCTTGAATTTAGGAGCTAGAAGCTTGAATGGAATAAATGAATATGGAATCTTGAATTCTTGATTCCGTATTCTATTCCAGCTTCCAGCTACTAGCTTCCAGATTCACGACTACACCTTTTCCTCTGTAACAAGCACTTTTATTTCTACTTCCAAATTATGATCTAAGTTAATTTTAATGGGAAATTCTCCGGTTTCTTTAATCGCCTCTTTTAAATTAATCTGCGATTTTTTTACTTCAAATCCCATTTCTTTGAGTTTCTCAGAAATTTTTGCAGCATTAATAGATTCAAATAATTGACCCGCTTCTCCCACTTTTACCGCAATAGCTATTTCTACATCATCCAAACGCGAAGCCAATTCCTGGGCTTTTTTCAGATCTTCTTCAACTTCTTTTTCCATCACTGCCCGTTGAGCCTCCAACCACTCCAGCGATTTTTTAGTCACGGTTTTTGCCAAATCCTGTTTAAGTAAAAAATTCCGGGCGTAACCGTCCTTGACTTCCTTGACTTCATATTTTTTGCCTACATTCTCAACATCTTTAAGTAAAATTACTTTCATACCTAGTTTTGATATATATTGATATTAAGATATTCACTCGCTTTGGCTCGCGATATTAATATCCGCAATATCTATGCATATCCGTCAGATCAACTAATATCTTACTTTAAAGTGCCAACTATTTCAAGGGCTTTATCAAGCTGCGGGTCCTTGCCGGCGGCAACGTCGGTGTCGGTCATGGCCACTTTAACATCAGGAGTTAAGCCCACTTTTGAAATGGAATAGCCTTTTGGGGTCAGCCATTTGGCGATGGTAATTTTCAAAAATGACTGGCCGTCTTCCAATGGAAACACTTCCTGCACCGAACCTTTGCCATACGATTGGGCGCCGATGAGTTGAATTCCCCGGTCATCGCGCAAGGATCCCGATAAAATTTCCGAAGCCGAAGCCGAACCGCCATCAATTAATATCACCATCGGATAATTGGCAAGATCGCCATTTCCTTGTGCTTTATATTGCTCTTGCGGTTTGCCCGGGCCGAAATCTTCACTGGTAATCAACTGGCCTGGTTGTAAAAACCATCCGGCCACGTCCTGGCATTCTTCAAGGTAACCTCCCGGATCGCCGCGAACGTCTAAGATAATTTTTTTGGCAGGGCTTTTTAAAATTTGGGCGGCAACGGTATCAAATTGGTCGGACAAGGTTTGGTCAAATTGGGTGATGTTAATGTAAGCCACGTCGCCGTCTTCCAGCTTCCAGGTTACCGAAGGAATATTAATGGTGTCCCGGGTAATGGTAAAATCTTTGGTAGCTTGCCAGCCGGCGCGTAAAATGGTTAGGGTAACTTTGGTTCCCTTTGGCCCACGGATCGCGTTAACCGCGTCATCGGAATTCATGCCGGCGGTAGTGGTACCATTTATTTTTACAATCGTGTCTCCCGCTTCAAGTCCCGCCTTGTCTCCCGGAGTTCCCTTGAGCGGCGCGATGACGGTTAAGTTTCCATTTTTATCAACTCCCACTTCTACTCCGATGCCATCAAACGATCCGGCCAAATCAGAATTAAATAATTTGGCGTCGGTAGGATCAAAAAATTCAGTGTAAGGGTCGCCCAAACTTTCAGTCATGCCATTAATGGCGCCGTAAGTTAGATTTTGGTCATTGATGGTACTTTTTTCCAGATAATTTTGGTGGAGCTTGTCATAGGCATCCCAAAATAAAGAAAAGTCCACGTTAGCCGGAGCCGTGGCCCGATACGCCTGGCTTTTACCGATAAGAAAGCCTCCGCAAAATACCACAAAAACCACTACAGTTAAAACAAGCGCCCGCCAGCTTTTTGTTTGATCAACATTAAACATGTGTTAGTTATATCAAAATATATATTGCAAAACAAGACTATTTCTTTTTGGCTTCTGACTCATCTTTAAATGCGTTTTTTATATTCCCCTTAATTTCTTTAGTATTTGGCGCCTCCTGATATGCCAGGGCGTTAAAAGTGGCCTTAACCATATCTTTGGCAAACCCCAATCCTGCCCAAATACTTTTACGCGCAGTGTCTGCTAGAATTCCCACTGCTCCCTTGGCAGTTCCAGTAAGTTTGTTGCCTAAAAAAGTATCAGCCGGTTCTATCTTAGAATACAATTTGGCGCCCCGATCCCAAACATACTTTACCCCCCTCACCGAAACGTTGCCCGCTTCTTTGAATGCCTTCACAATAGCCTCGCGTCTTTCCTTTTTAATGCCTTCTAAAATATTCTCAAGTTCTTCTTCGCTAACGACTTTCGGGGCATTTACATCTAGTTCAAACTTTTCTTCTGGCAACGCATTGGCATAGGATTCTTCTTTATCTTTTGCAAGAGCCTCTTGAATTGCTTCTTGGAAATTTTCTATTTTCAAAGGATTTTGCAATTCTTCTTCTCTGGCAGTACCCGCCTTAGCTTCTGCATCCGCTAACTCCTGCTCATCGAGGACGCGCAATTCATCCTCATTGGGATTAGTCATGTTAATTCCATAGTCGCTGTTTTCTAAATTTCGCTTCATGGTATTGAGTGTATTCTCTCACAAAAATAATTTCTGCGCAACTAAAACGGCGCGCTCCGCGGAGCGCGCCGTTTGCTTAACTGAATTATTAAGCTGTTTCTTTTTGTTTAATTTTCGCAATCTTTTGGTGCAATTCTTTTTTAGCCAAGTGATCTTTGCGTTTTGATTTTTTTGATTCAATCCATTCGGAAACCCCAAAGAGTCCCGCGTTGTAAGCCCAGATACCAACCAAGGCAATCATCAATGGTATAAAGAACGAGTCTAAGAGAGGATTGTTCGTCAAACCGGTAGATACCGTGGTGGCAACTGAAAGCCCTGAACGATTAACCAAAACCGAGGCACTGGCATTTCCCGATCCTCCGGTATTGCTGGTTACGTTTACCGAGTTCGTCAAAGTGCTTGACCCAAAAGAAAAGTCAGAAGCCGGGCCAACCTGGGCCTGATAAGTGATGGTGGTGGTTTGTCCGGAACTGATGCTGCCAATATTCAATCCGGAAATAATATTTCCCGAATTTGGAATACCGTTTAAGGTTAAACTGTTATCATAAATAAGGTTTGCCGGAAAAATATCTCTGACCTCTACATTATCGAGGTACTGGTTGCTGTTGTAACCATTATAACCGTACTGATACTGATTATTATTTGGAGTAGTAATGATAACTTCAAACTGTACAATGTCGCCTGGGGTTGCGTACACCGATGAAGACCAACCCAAATTTCCCGAAGAAAGATCTCGTACTTGCTTGGTTACATTAAGCGAAGTATTGTTTTGTTGAGTTTGGCCAACGCAGCTACTACCTTCACAGGTTTGATTATAGCCACAAACTTGGGCTACGCTTCCCTGGTTGCCGCAAGAGTCAAACCAATAAACCGAATTTCCCACGCATCGCTCTGAAGCATCGTAGCTGCAAGTCGGAGTGTATGGCGGAGTGTATGGAGGAATATATGGCGGAGTGTATGGCGGCACATAAGGAGTGCTGCAATATCCGTTTTGGCAGGTTTGATTATACAGACACACGCTTTGTTCTTGCTGGGTCGTGGAACTTGAACAATAAGAACTGGAAGTTCCGGGATTATTACATGTCCAAGTTTGGTAATTTTGATAAATGGCATTTCCGCTGCATACCGGGCTTCCGCTAGGACCGCTGCTTCCGCATTGCAAATTGCTACTGCAAGCGGCGTTGACCGTTGTATTGCTTTGGGTTACTCCCACGCTGCAAGAAGCAGTGGTTGTTTGAGTACCAGAGGTTACGTTAACCGAAGAAGTGTAAGTATTAGCCGTGGCAAATGTGTTGGAGCAACTTTGGCCAGAACCGGTACAGGCGCCAGACCAAGAGTAAGTATAGCTTCCGGTTCCGCCGGTTGCGGTGGCTCCGAAAGTGACGGAATTGTTAACTTGAGCCGATGAGGGAGAAGCCGAGCAAGAAGCCGACAAATTGTTTTGAGTGGTCGCTTGATTAATAACGGTACTACAAGAAGCGCTGGCAGTTTGGACGCCGGAAGTAACGGTTACATAAGAGATATAACTGTTGGGCTGGGAAAATGAGTTAGTACAAGTTGAAGAAGACCCTGTGCAGCCGCCGGACCAAGAGTAAGTATAGCTTCCGGTTCCGCCGGTTGCGGTGGCTCCGAAAGTGACGGAGGCATTAGCTTGGGCAGGGTTTGGGTTGGCGCTACAGTTAACCATTAAATTACTTTGAGTAGGAGCAATACAATCGCTACAAAGGTCAGAGAAAGAACCGTATACCTGTCCATTATTTACCGCTACTCCATCAATACTCACCAAAAAAGTATCAAGCTGCAAAGAACCGCAATCTTGGTTTTGGTATTGGTTGACAATATTAGTTACGTTTTGTGATTGGCCGGGAGCCAAGGTAATGGTCTGTAAAGACTGGACGGTGGTTTGCTGGGGCTGTGTTTGATTTGGCTGCCAATAATATTGACACTGTCCAAGACCGCTTCTAAATGGAAAGCCCAAATGTTCAAGACATCGAGACTGATAGTCCTTAACCACCAACGTCTTAGTGGCGCTACTGGTATTGGTAATGCTCATGACCGATGTTTCAGCTCCGCTAGACACTACGTCTGAAATTTTAGTAATGGTAAGACCGGGAAATGAATTAGTTCCCTGTGAAAGCCCTCCGCCGGTGGTGCCGCAGGTGGTATCAGCGTTTGCCAAACTTGGCAGAGCAACTCCGACCACGAAAAAAACCGCAAACACCAGCGCAATCTTCAAACATAAAGTATTTCCTTTTACCATAAATGTATCTACTGTTAAGTGAATAATATTATACCCTAACCTATTACAAATAGGTTGTAAACACGACTATGATATATATTACTCTATTGGCAATATTTTGTCAAGTATCTTGCCCTCTTTTAAAGTAAACGCCTACCCAATCAGTTTTATGACTACTCCGATAATTGCCAGGACAATTCCGATAATCCAAAATCGTCGCTCCCTAACTCGCTCCTTAGAAACCCAAGGTTTCTAACGTCTCCATTCGTGCGCTCATGGGACTGTTTTCCTCCACGGGGGTTCTATCTACGAGAACTAAGTGTCCGCTGCGGCTTCCCTTACCAATTTCCCCGACCCCCTTTGTGCGATTTTGGATTATTCTCTTCTTATTTTTTTAAACCTACCCAATCAGTTTTATGACTACTCCGATAATTGCCAGGACAATTCCGATAATCCAAAATCTCATGGTGACTTTGGAGGCTGGCCAGCCTTCGGCTTCAAAGTGATGATGAATGGGAGTGGACTGGAAAATTTTCTTTTTACGGAATTTTTTAGATAACAGTTGCACCACCACCGAGCCAACTTCCAATACCAACAATCCCGCGATAATGGGCAAAACTAACACCGAGTCGGTTAAAAACGCCACTACCGCCATGGTAGTAACCAAGCCAAGCGACCCGACTTCGGACATGTAAAAGCGTGCCGGCGGAATGTTAAACCACAAAAAGGCAAATAATGTTCCGGTAATGACGGCGCAAAAAGTGGCCAGGTCCACTTTGCCTTGAGAAAAAGCAATAATGGTAAAGGCCCCAAAAATGGAAGCGAAAACTCCGCCGGCCAAACCATCCAAACCGTCAATAATTCCTCCTGACCAACAAGCAATCATAACCACCACAAACAAAGGGATATAAAAAATACCAATATTAAAATGGCCCAGCAAAGGAACGCTGATAACGTCCCAACCCAGCTTTGCGTAAAACCACCAGCCTCCCACCAAACCGATTAAAGCCACAATAATGAAACGCTTGCTAAATGACAATCCCCCGCCAATATATTGGCCCAGTGACGAAACCACTAAAATATCGTCAAGCAAACCAACCAGTGAAGCCACGATTAAAGTAAATAAGGGAAGCCAGGTTTGGCTGCGCGATAAAAAGTTGAGCCTGACAAAAATGCTCTGGGGAAAAATAACAGCCAAAAGATAGACAAAAAAGATAACTCCCACCGTGGTCAGCCAAATTAATAATCCACCCATGCGAGGAACCTTGGTTTCCCGTTCTTTGTGAAGGGCATTAAAAACCACCGCGTCTTCGCCGCTAATGGCTTTGGTTCTGGCCTGTTTTTTCCAGAGTTTGTGCTGGTATAAAAAATTAATTAAAAAAGGACTCCAAACCATCGCGATAAAAGAAGCGACCGCCGAAATCCCAAGCACCTTAATAACGTTAAATATAAGAAGAGTCATAGTTAGTGTGAAATTAATCGCTGCATTTCTCCAAAGCGATCATTGGATCCCAAAAGAATGCTGATAATATCATTTCCATTTTGCGGATTTTGCTGGATTACCATTAAGCATCCTTTGGCATCGTCGGTAAATCCCGTTTTGCCTCCGATAATATTATCGGTTCCCAGCAATTCGTTGGTATTAATAAGCGTATGGTGAAACGTGCCATCGTCCAGATACAAGTTGTAGGTTTTCAAACCGATAATTTCCCTAAATAACGGATAATTTTCAAATACATATTCAGTCAGCTTCGCTAAATCAGAAACGGTGGAATAAGAACCCGAATCAAGGCCTGAACTATCAACAAAGTGAGTATTGTTAAGACCCAAGGCGCTGGCGTCGGTATTCATCAGATCAACAAAATTGTCCGCGCCAACCACTTCGGAAAGCTGGTAGGCGGAGCGGTTGCTGGATTCTATCAAGGTAATATACAGTAAATCTTTGACTGAAAGAACCTGGCCTAACTGCAAATCCCCTTGCTCGCCCTCTTGGGCCATGGCTCCAGAATCCACGGTGACTTCCTGCGCTAAATTGTAGTGCTGCAAAACCACCAGAGCCGTCATTAATTTTGTTAAACTGGCAACGGGCAATTCTTGGTTTGGATTTTTTTGGAATAAGACGGTATGTAAAGATCCTCCAAACTCAAGCGACAAAGCAGACTGGGCGGATAATTGCGACGCAAACGAAGCCGGACTGGATGGCGCGGCGGCAGTTTGAGGCGGGGCAACTTGAGCCTGAACATTATCATCAACCGATGACTCAAGGCTGGCCACTGACACGCTCTTGGCGCCGGACTTATTAATAAAAATTCCCAGCACGCTTTGCGAAAACCACGACACTCCGCCAAAAATAACTCCAACCAAAATCACCACCACCACTGACAATAATACCAATTTTACAATCTTTTGAACCATTATTTTTTCTCCTACTTTTTCTTTTTGGTTTCTTTTTTTACTGCTTTTACCGCCGGCTTTTTGGCAATTTCAATGTGTAATTCTGTAAGCTGCTTGTCAGAAATTTCCGATGGTGCCTGCATCATCAAGTCGCGACCATCACCGGTTTTTGGAAAAGCAATAACTTCACGGATATTGGGTTCGTTTTGCAAAATGTTTAACACTCTGTCCAATCCTGAAGCAATGCCTCCATGCGGCGGAGCGCCAAAACTAAAGGCCTCGAGCATGTGGCCAAACTTTTCTTTTATTTCTTGTGGCTCATAACCCATAATTTCAAACACCTTTTCCAAAGCCTCCGGGGTATGGTTTCTAATACTGCCACCACCGATTTCAAAACCGTTTAAGACAATGTCGTATTGGGTGGTTAAAATATCACCAATGTCTTTTTTGTCCATCAAATTTTGCGCATGCTCGGTTTTTGGCGCCGAAAAAGGATTGTGGGTGAAAGTCCACTTACCTTCGTCAGTTTTTTCAAAAAATGGAAAGTCCACCACCCAGCAAAATGCCAGCAAATCGGGGTCGTTTTTATCTTCGCGCATGTCGGGCCGGTCAATACCATATTTTTCCATGGCATCTTTGTAGCTAATTCTTGGGAAAGGAATTTGCTGGATTTTTTTATTGGGATACAGAGTTTCAACCAACGCAATAAACATGCCCTCCATTAAATTCATCACCTCTTGTTGATCCACAAAACTCATTTCCAAATCCAGCTGGGTAAATTCCATCTGTCGGTCGCCGCGCTGGTCTTCATCGCGAAAGCACCTGGCAATTTGAAAATATTTTTCCAAACCCGCCACCATAAAAAGCTGTTTGTATTGCTGGGGACTTTGGGGCAAAGCAAAAAATTTCCCTTCTTGCAATCTTGATGGCACCACAAAGTCGCGCGCGCCTTCCGGAGTGGACTTGGTTAAAATCGGAGTTTCAATTTCAATGAACTCTTTCTTGGACAAAAATTCACGCATGAAAGAAATCATCCTGTGTCGCATAATAAGATTTTGCTTCATTCGTTCTCGGCGTAAATCAAGGTAGCGATACTTCATGCGAAGCTCCTCGCTGACTTCCTTGCCATCGGTATCAACCGCAAATGGCAGTGTTTGTGCTTTTGATAAAATCACTAGCTGCTCAACCGAAAGCTCAACCGTTCCACTGGCAATTTTATCGTTGACCATTTTCTCGGGTCGCTTGACTACTTCACCTACTAATTCCACTACCCATTCGGTTCGCAAGTCTTGGGCGGCATCATAGGCTTCTTTATTATTTGGCAAAAATACACACTGCAAAATTCCGCTCCGATCGCGCAAATCAATAAACAAAATCTTCCCATGCGCCCGCCGCACATTCACCCATCCGGACACCTTCACCTTTTGCCCCGCAAACGTTGAAGTCTGTGAAATTAAAATTCTTTCCATGTTATTTAAATTTAATCTTTATAAACTTTCGCTTGCCGAATTTAATCACCATGCCATCCTTGATTTCTATTTCTTTTTTCCAGTCGGTGACTTTTTGATTGTCAATTTCTACTCCATTTCCTTCAACTACCCGCTTGGCATCATTTTTAGATTCGGCCAATTTTGCGTCAAACAGCAAATCTAAAACTGGATACATCTTTTTATCGGCTTCAAAAATTTCGATATCGCTTGGCAATTGCTTATCGCGGAACATACTATTAAATTTTTCTTCCGCCTTTTGCGCCGCGTCTTGGCCATGATACATTTTTACAATCTCCTTTGCCAGCATGGCTTTTTGTTCGCGAGGCTGCATTCCAGCAGGCATGGACTTGGTTGTGCAAAGTTCAAAATAGTCGGGCATTAGTTCGTCTTTCACCGACATAATTTTACCAAACATATTTTCTGGCGAATCAGTTAAATAAATCGCGTTATCGTAAGTTTTGCTCATCTTACGGCCATCGGTTCCCAGCAAAAGCTTAGTGGTTAAAATATCTTTGTCTTTGTGGTTATATATTTTTTGAAGCGTCCGGCCGGCGAGCATGTTAAACATTTGGTCATTGCCGCCAATTTCCAAATCAACGTCCATGGCAACTGAATCATAACCTTGTAATAAAGGATAAATAAATTCCTGTAAGCTAATTGCCGCATCCTCTTTCATTCTTTTAGAAAACATATCCCGATGCAACATCTGCTGAACCGTGACATGGGTCGTTAATTCTAAAATATCTGCTGCCTTTAATTTTGAAAGCCATGCTGAATTGTATTTTATTTTTACTTTGGAAAAATCTAAAATCTTTGAAGCCTGCTTTTTGTAGTCTTTAAAATTTTCTTTAATTTGTTTGTCGGTTAACGGCACACGCGTGGTGTCGCGCCCGGATGGATCCCCAATTTTTGCGGTGAAGTCTCCGATGAGTAAAATCACTTCATGTCCCAATTCTTGAAATTCTCGCAATTTCCAAAGCACCACGGCATGCCCCAAATGTAAAAGCGACCCCGTTGGATCAACTCCAAAATAGAGGCGCAACTTTTTGCCAGATTGCAGCTTTTTTTGCAGATCTTCCTTAACAATAATCTCGCTCACTCCCCTGCTAAGAATTTCTTCAATTCTTTGTTGGTCGCTAGATTTCATATTTGTTTATTATACGTAATTTAGAGAAATATAAAAGTGCATAAGTTATATTGACAAAGAGGAAAATTTTATTTACAATTCTCGTAAGATGATTGCTTTATCGTTCTGGAACCTTTTTTAAAGGAGGGAGTCTTTGGTGAAAAAATCAAAAAGAAAAATCGGAGAAGTTTCGTGCAAACAAGAAACGATCCAGCGTTCTTGCGGGACACCGGGTTGCCCAAACGATCCAGCGCCGCGCGACGCATTCTGTGTTGGTTGCCGACAAGAAATAGAGAGACCAAGGGTGTCTCTAAAAAAGAACAGGGGTGATGTTTCAGAACCCGTCATCTACCGATATCGTAGAACATAAAAAGGCCTAATCTGGGCAAAGGCAAATCCTGTTGGATTTGCCTTTTTTCTTTAAAATTTATTTACCAATTGATAAATGTCTCCCGCGCCCATAATGATGAGGACTTCCCCATTTTTAATATTCTCTTTTACAAAATTTTCTGCCTCACTCATCGACATGTATTGAATGTGCTTGCGATTGATTTTTTTTACTAGGCTTTGGGAGCTGACTTCCTGGCTGATGTTTTTTTCTTCACGGCCGGCGACGTCATAAATGTCGGTAATAATAATTTGGTCTATTTTTGCTGCCCGCAAGACTTTTACAAAATCGTTGAATAAATAGTAGGTGCGCTGGTATTGATGGGGCTGGAAAATGCACCAGATTTTTTTTTGGGGATATTTTTCCCGGGCAGCTTGCAGCGTGGCTTTAATCTCGTTGGGGTGATGAGCATAATCACTGACCACGGTAATTTTTTTACCATTGGCAATCCCCTCTTTTACATCAAACCGGCGCCAAGAACCTTTAAATTCTGATAGAGCCTCAAATGTAACTGCATCTTTAATTTTCAAAATTCGCGCCACCGCCAAGGCCGCCAAGGCATTGGACACATTGTGCTTACCCGGAATTTGCATAATCTTGGCTATTTTTTTTGCTTCGGGTTGTTTAAGCGAATACGTTTGAATTTTGAATTGTGGTTTTGAGGTTTGATATTTGACCTTTGCCATTCCCTGATCATCTTTATTAGCCACCAAAAATCCGTCTATCGGTAATTTTTTGATAAACTCTTTAAAAGTCTTCACCACATTGGCAAAAGTTTTAAAATAATCTAAGTGTTCTTTGTCCACATTAGTGATGACTGCAATTTTTGGAAAATAATTAATGAATGACCCGTCGTATTCACAGGCTTCAATCACCAGCCACTTGCTTTTGCCCATTCTAAAATTAGTCGCTCCACCTTCGCCAAGGCTACTGGCGGACGAAGCAAATTCGCGTAGTTTTGTACCAACAATCACGGTTGGATCAATTCCCGCTTTTATCAAAACCAAAGCTGTCATAGCGGTGGTGGTGCTTTTGCCATGGCTTCCGGAAATCGCAATGGTGTCGTATTGGCGGGTCAATTCTCCAAGGGCTTCGGGGTAACTTAAAACTTGTAACTTGAAACTTAGAGCTTGCAACATTTCCGGATTATCTTTTTTCACTGCTGGGCTATAAATTACCCGATCAATATTTTGCTGGATATTCTCGGGTTTGTTGCCAATGAAAATCTGAACGCCTTTTTTTGCCAGGGCATCGGTAATTTCCGAAGCCGCCAAATCAGAACCAGAAACTTGGTCCCCTTTTTGCAAATAATACTGGGCAATGGCAGATACGCCGATGCCGCCAATGCCGATGAAATGAACTTTCACGTGAATTTTGAATTTCTAATTTTGAATTTTGATTAAATATTTAAATGAGTTAATTTCGAAACGTGAAACGTGTTTGTGTCATTAACGTATTCTGATTTTATTCAAAATTCAGAATTCGAAATTATTGTAACTGGTGGGACTCCACCACCGTGTACCTTGGCCCTTGCCTGGTCAATTCCGACTCCATCACTTCAATTGACTCAACCGTAAATGTCAGCTCCATGGTTTCGTTAACTTCCGGCCGCTCTTCTGGTTCCAGGGCTCGCCATTCCCATTCTTTTACTCGGGCCAGGGTGATGTGCGGGGTAAATACATTTTTATCAAGGGCAAATTTTACCACATCATTAAGAGCATTTTCCAAATCGTGTTTGAGCGCCACGGCTTCTTTAATCGTTTGGCCACCCACCCAAATATATCGAGGTGGAATTTTTCCTTCTGGCCCGTAAGCCACTTTTTGTAAAACCACATTAAATGATTGTTGATCCTTGGCAACCCGCTTTACCGTAAGACAGACATTCCCCAATTCCTCATCAGTAACGTCTCCCAAAAAAAGCAAGGTGATATGCAAATTATCCTGCGGCGTCCATTTGGCAGGAAGATCCGACCACTTTTTTTCAAAACCGGCCAGACGCTTTTTAATATCAACCGGCAAATTAATGGCGATAAAAATTCGATGCCTTTTGTTCATGGTTTAAGCTTATCAAAAAAGTGCTCCGATTTCACTCTTGACATAGGAAAAAAATGGTTATATTATGTTTTTAGCACAAATCATTCTCCAAAGTTAAGGGGGCCGCATGGAAATGAGACAAAACACCTTGGTCGCCTGGAAAGTAAAAAAGGATGTGTATCTTGGGATAGTTGAAGCGGTTGGAGTTGGCCGATGCAGGGTAAAACTCCTGTATCCCTACGGCAACCAGGAACATTGGTTGGCAAAAAGTCGCCTCACGGCTCTTTGCCAATTAGACTTCGGCTATGACATAACCAGCTCTGTTTTGCCAAAAATTATGCTGGCGCTGGCCCAGGAAAATGATGAGCTAAAAAAGGAGATCCAAGTTCTTAAAGAGAAAAGAGAAATTGGAATTTGCTTTTAGCTAATCAAAAACCCGAACCCCTCCAAGGTTCGGGATTTTTTATGTAAAAAAAGAAGAGTTGCCGGGCGAGCAACTCCTTAAGATCATCTGCTGTAAATTAGGTACTGCTGCAGATGGTCTCTGACAAGAAATTCGGGGTCGGGATGGGAGTAGATCTTGAAAAGACCTCTTCCTTGAGGCAGGGCCAAAACTGGAGGCGCAATATCCAACTCATCAATGAGATAGGATTCTTGCTCCGTTCGCGGCACCCATCCCTCTGCTTCTAGGCTTGCTAAGAATTCCTGAAATTCTTTTTCTTTTGCTTTTGTCTGAAGCTCAAGCCTCTCGTCGGCTTGTTTGGCCAAGACTTCCCGACCAATTAATTCTTCGTGACTCGGCCCTCCCAGCAAGCTCTTGGGACGAGCTGGACACCAAAGAACCCAGACGAAAACAGCAAAAAGAACAAGCCAAATACTCAAACCCCAAAATACCGACATATTCAATCTCCTTTGTTAAGCAAAAAGAATCGGATATTGATACTACCGAATTATAAACCTTAAAAATGTATTTGTCAATAGTGTCTGGGTTTTTGGCTTGTGTTACTATATTTACATGGAGACTAATAAAAAAATTGCTGACATTTTCAACCAAATGGCCGAGCTCCTAGAAATTAAGGGCGAACGCCAGGATTTTCGCATTCGTGGCTACAAAAATGCGGCGCGAGTTTTGGAGAGCCTCAAAACCGATGTTTGGGAAACGTATCAGGCAAAAAAGTTAAAGGGGCTAGAGGAAATTCCAGGAATTGGTGAACGCTCGGCCAAACGTATTGAAGAATACATTAAAAAAGGAGGCATCAAGGATTTTGAAAAGTTAAAAGAAGAAA
The DNA here is from genome assembly GCA_963835045.1 of uncultured bacterium. Taxonomy (GTDB): domain Bacteria; phylum Patescibacteriota; class Minisyncoccia; order Minisyncoccales; family Staskawiczbacteraceae; genus VGLO01. The sequence continues at coordinate 101,856 of CAWIDW010000005.1, read as the reverse complement.
CGGCCATTCGCCAGCTCGTCACCCATTTTTTTGCTTCCAAGGGATTGGGCTTGCAAGAACTCAAAGAAAATGCTAAAAAAAGGAAAATCGTTTACTCCAGATTCACCAAACCCGCCAAGCAATTACTGCAGCTAGCCGGCTCCATTGAAGCTTCCAAAGCCGCCATTGATACGGTAGCAGCTTGGGCAAAGTCCCGAAAACTGGACTACACCATTGAGACCGTTTTTAAAAAGTGGTTAGAACTAGATCAACTCAAACCCAAAGAAGCCACAAAAAAGCCGTTCTACTTGGGAGATCCGATGGTTTTCAATGAAGCCAAAAAAAAGTGGTATGTGATTGTAAACGGAGAGTGGCTTCTGTTTGTGGGGAAAGAAACGGAGATTGAGTGGAGAACAATAAACTAAAGTAACCCGTAACCAGGAACCCGTAACCAGGAAATTACGCGTTACCGGTTACTGGCTACCCGTTACATAGCATGCTCACACATACCGACTTAAAAAAGGGTACTCAATTTATTTTTGAAAATCAGCCATGGGAAGTAATGGACGCGCTTTTGGTTAAAATGGCCCAGCGTCGCCCGGTGGTGCAAACCAAAATTAAAAACCTTATTGATGGCCGATTCCAAGAAAAAAACTTCCAGCAAGGAGATGTTTTTGATGAAGCTAATTTGGAAAAGCTTTCCATTAAATTTTTATACCAAAGCAAAGGCCAGTATTGGTTCTCTGAAGAAAAAGACCCTTCAAAACGGTTTTTCTTTACCGAAGATCAACTGGGCAAACAAGCCAAGTTTTTTAAACCAAATTCTATTATGGAAGGTGTTGTCTTTGGCGAAAAAATCATCAACGTTAAGTCCCCCATCAAAGTAACTCTCAAAGTAAAGGAAGCTGCTCCCGGAGTTAAAGGCGACCGAGCCCAAGGCGGCACCAAAGAAGCCATCCTAGAATCCGGCGCCGCCGTCCAAGTCCCATTGTTCATTGAAGAAGGCGACATGATTGAGGTCAACACGGAACTGGGAGAATACGTCAAACGCGCGAGCGAATAATTTTTTATGGAATATGCGATACGAAATATAAAAAACAAAAATTAAAAAAACCGCCAATGGCGGTTTTTTAACTAAAACCTACTGATCATAAGCCTTATTAATTTGATCGTACAGTCCTTTTAATTCTTCTCCAGGTTGATTTTTTGAAGCCTTTTGACCACTTGGCTTTTCAACATAGGAGATGTTTTTATTTTTATAATTTTTCATTCTCCTACGATTAAAGTCCTCAATCGTCTGTCTTGTCGCCTCCGTAACTACCAATGACAAGTTTTTTATTTTTGAATTAGCGTATTTCAGTGCCTTCGCTTTATTTTTGGACTTAGATAATTCCACTAATTTTTTTGCATCTTCTTTGGATAATTTATCCAAAACTGCAATATTTACTGCAATCGAAACATTATTCATCAAACCAGAAACAATCCTACTTTTTTCTATTTTGGAAAACCTTGATATATTCAGCGCTATATCTGCAATCTGTTCTTTAAAATTTTTAATATCTTGCATAAAAAATAATTTTTAATTTATAAATTTTTAAAACAAACTCCTTAATAAAGCTCCCGCAGCTCCGCTAATAACTATTCCTATCTCAGGATTACGAAGAAGAAAATCCCCCACTTTTTTCAACATTCCTTCTTTTTGTTGACTAACCGCATCCATTGCATCTTGTGGCTCATCCTCTATAACTTCGGCATACTCTATAGTTTCTTCCATAGCCTCTGCGTTTTGGCTGTTCTTGCTGGGAATCATTTCCATTCTTGGTGGCTTCAGCTTTCTGGTGCAGCGCGGCGAAATCGGAGAGTGGAAAAAGCAACACCCGCAAGAACTTTCAGACCCGATCTGCTGGGCATTACTATTGGAAGTAGTTGTGGTTGAAGATAACTCAAACCACAAACCGCACTAAGAGAACAAGGTGACGCTCAAACAAAGCCCGAAGATGATATCTTCGGGCTGTTTTTTATTTTAAATTTATGGGTGGCGGGGTTTGTGGTGCTACGGGCGTGGCAGTGAAGGAGCGTTTTAGGATGTCTTCTTCTACGATGGCTTTGGGTCTGCCGTATTTTAGGCGCGAGATTTGTTTGATGGCTTCTACGATTTGTGGCTTGCCGGGTTTGGGCGGCAAAGTTTGCATTTTAAACGGAGTGGAAGTTTTGTTGTTAAGCATCATTTTGATGATTAAGTTGTAGTTATCCAAATTCACCAAATCAAAACGGGAAAAACCGGGTTCAAACTGCTTTTCCAAAAATTCAGCATCGGTGGCTCCCACCCGAAACGCTCCCATGGTGCCCACGTTGCCAAAAACTGAATCACGAATTTGCTCGGTTAATTGGGGAATGTATTGATGAGCCAAGGTCAAGTTCAACTTGTATTTTCGGGCTTCGGATAAAATGGTGGAAATGCTGTCAGTGGTGAAATTTTGAAACTCGTCAATGTACAAATAAAAATCTTTGCGGCTGGCTTCGGATTTTCCCGCGCGCTTCATGGCGGCCATTTGCATTTTGGAAACCAAAATTAATCCCAACAAGGAACTGTTAACCTCGCCGGTTTGACCCTTCGATAAATTGGCTAAAAATATTTTTCCTTCATCCATGATCCGAGCCAAATCAAAACCCGAATGGGACTGGCCAATGATATTTCGCATCATTTCGTTTTCAATGAAACGGCCAACTTTACTTACCACGTAGCCCAGCATGTCGGATCTTGTATTTCCCGTGGTTTGAGCCCACTCTTTGAGCCAAAAGCTTTTAACAATTGGGTCGGTGACATGCACCAGTTTTTGCTTTAAAAATTCCGGGTCGGTAAACATTTTAGGAATTTCCACCAAGGTGCCGGGATTTTCCTGGTCGGCCATCAAAGCCAGCATGGCGTTTCGCATGTAGTGCTCAAACATGGGGCCGATAATTTCCGGTGGAAACAATTTGTAAAAAATGGAAATCATTTCTTGGACCGCAAAATCTTTTTGCTCGGGACTGTCGTATTCAAGCATATTTAAACCCATGGGCCTGTCCAAATTAAATGGCTCAAAAAGCACTACGTCGTCAATTCGGTTTTTAGGAATTGAAGCCAAGGTGTGTTCAATGAAATCACCGTGCGGGTCAATGACTGCCACGCCCTCCCCATTTTCAATATCTTGGCGAACCAATCCTTCCAAAAATGCCGACTTTCCGGTACCGGTTTGGCCGACCACATAGAAGTGGCGGCGCCTGTCAGCTTTGGAAGCAAAATAAATATCTTTTTCTTCGCCCCGAAACAAGACTTTTCCAATAAGGTTAACTCCCTTGTCTGGCAAATCGGATGGCGGCGGAGCCACGGCTGACTTGGCATTTTGGATGTAGGGCGTTTGGGTAAACTGGGTTGGAAAATGGTAAATACTGGCCAATTCCTCCAAATTCAAAATGTTGCTTTGCATGGAGTCAAACAGGCGAAAACTAAATTCATAGACCAGTCTTTTCAAGCCAGCGCCCTTTAAAATCCTGGTGTCAAAACTATTAATGGATGATACGGAAAATTGATTAAACGAACTAATCAAATTATTGACCACGTCTTCTGCCCGAATTAACGTTTGCGCGGAGGCAACGATTCTGATGTTGGTTTCAAAGGGCTGCTTTTGGATTTTTTTTTGGATAGCATCGTAGCTGGCCTGGTCAATTCCCTGCTCCCTTTTTAGCATCAGGTCTTCTTTTTTAGGAGGCGCCTTGAAAATTTCCCGCAAAATATGGGAAAAAGAACCTTCCATGGCTTCGGAAACCGCCTGGCTCACTTTTTTTCCTTCTCTCATGCTAGACAATACTTTTTCCCCTTTTTTTCTTAAATTAAAACTCACCAATGGCCGTATGACAATTTGCACCGCCGCGCCTTCATGGGTGTTGATCCGGCCCAAATTATTGGTAATGCTGGCCAAGGGATCTTTTTCCAAGGTTTGGTAAGTGCTGATGGGAAATAAGGTATTTTCTTTGAGTTTCAAATACGCTCCGGCCGTTTCTCCCTGGGGCAAAAAAACAGTATAATCTTCCGTCACTTTTTCTATGATGGCCCGGGGATAAACTCCCTGGACATATTTTTCAAAAGAAGTTTCAAGATATTTTGGAACGCAAATATAAAAAGAGATGTCACTGCTGCCAAGCCTGGAAGCAATTTCAAGGGTCACCACCGGAGCATCGTGAAACATGGTTGGCTTTTTAAGGTACAAAAAATTTGCCAACACTTGTTCCATTTCTGAAATCAAGACTTTTTCTTCTTTCTTGGCCACATCTTCGTTTAAAGCTTCATTTTGAGGCATCAATACCAAAAACAAGGCTGAATCCAAAGCCCCAAAAACCGAATTTTTTTCCGACTGCTCGGAAGATAAGGCCACCATGAAACCAACCACCATCAAAAGGAAAAACGCCCCAAGCCCGCCCAAAATATAAATAAGTAACGACATGATTTTGAATTTAAACTCAATAAACAATTATCTTACAAATTGTTTGTAGTATCCTTCTTTGGCCAGAGCGTCGTGAAGAGTGTCCAGCACGAACGGATCATTCATTGTTTTGGCCACAGCCACGGCATACACCACCCCTTTAGTCTTGGCCATTTGGAGCAGTTTTTTTATTTTTTCCTTTTCTTCCAGTGTTACCACGTCTTGGGCGCTGGCGGCAACTTGAGCTTTTGAGCTATCATCAACATCCATGTTTTCTATTTCTTGGCGCAACTTATCCTGCCCGGCTTGATCAGGGTTTTTTTCTTTTTCTAATGCCTTGGGTTTTTCCACAGGAGCTGCCTGCGATATTTCCGGCGCATCCAACGCTTCTTCCGGTTTCTTGGGAGAAACTTCTTGGCTGAGATCTTGGTTTTTTATCATAGAAAAATTTTAGTTACGTTTATTTTACCAACAAATCCAAGGTTGCTTGTTTTGTTTTTGAAGTACTGGGATCGGTGTATACAACCTGGACTTTCAAACCGGTTGAAGATTTTGAGACATTATAAAACTCAACACAAGGAGTGGGCTGGAAGTCAGGTTCTAAAATTGACCCGCACAAATTGGGATTTGGCAAAAAAGCGTAGGCATCTTGGTCGGGAATAAAATTTCTGCCATCAGAATCTACGATATTTCCCAAACTCCAAGCATCTTGGGCAGTGTCAACCTTGCCGGTATTTTGGGCCCCGACCGTCACCTCAATAAATTTTTCAGTGGTCGTCAAATCGGGTTCGTAACTGACATTACTTTTTACAGTATTCCCAAGATCTTGGGCAGATTCAAAATTAAACTGTATTTGACCGATGGTTGTAGTATAAACCGGTTTAGGGACAACCGGCTGGGTAGTTGTCGTGGTAGTTTGAGGTTTGGAAACAGGAGTTGTTTTTAAAACATTTGCCTTCAAAACAAAATAAACACCCACAATTAAAACGGCCAAACCTGCTGCCGCCACCAGCAATATCATGGAAAGTTTACCGGAAGAATTTTTCAAATTTTTCAACATATCTGTAAATTTGAAATTTGAAATTTACAATTTGGAATCAATAGCGAATGATTGAATGTTTAAATTTGAAAACGTGACAGTTTTACACATTTCAAATTTAGCTATTTTAAATTGATTTCAAATTTCAAATTGTAAATTTCAAATTCACTACATCGTTATTGTATCACACTTTATTTACCTGCGCTAACCATAATCCAAACAAGCAATCTTTACTGTGCTTTGGCATGACCTCCTTTTTTAAGAGTTCCAGGGCATCTTTGAAAATTTCGTAAACTTCTTTGGTATCGGTTTCTATTTGATGGACTTCTTTGCGAAACGGCAGGCGGTCAACAAATCCCCTGCTTTTATCTACCACATAAAACGCCAAATATGCTTTGCCGGTGGTGGCAAATCCATTTTTTTCCAACAAAAAGGCATACACATCCATTTGTAATTGGAAGCGATCGTACACTTTTGCCACACTGCTGCCGGTGGATTTATAATCCAAAGGGGCCAATTTGCCACCATCAAATTCCAAAACATCGTCCACGGCGCCAAAAAGCGTGGCTTTTAATTCTTTATCGTAGTAGCGAATGCCCGACAAATTATTGCGCCATTGATTTAAAAGCGCTTGGTTTGAAAAAAGCTTGGCTTTGATATGGTTTTTAGCCAATAACGGATGCGCTTCGCCGCTTTTGCGATACGTGTCAAATTCTTCTTTGAGCAACGCGTCCACGGCTGAATTTAAAGCGTAAGGATACGGCGGCGGCCTTTTGATTCCCCTATTTTTATCCAGCCAAAAGCAACAGGCGCACTCAAGATATAAATTCAAAGAATTGGGCGAAAGCTGAATGGATTTCATAGCGCTATTGTATCACTACCCATCGCCATTTTCTATATTGGTCTTGGTGAAATTGGCATGTTTTATAACCAAATTTTTTAACCAGTTTCTCAATGTGCTTTTTTTGAGGCGAATCAAATTCCATATAGATGCTGCCACCCGGGACGAACGCGTTTTTGGCCGCGGCCAAAAACGCGTCAACAAATTTCAATCCATCTTTCCCGCCAAACAGCGCCCCATGCGGCTCAAAATCAACCACCGATTTGTTCAAGGTTTTTTTCATGTCCGATGGAATGTACGGCGGATTGGCAAAAATAAAATCGTACTTATTTTTTATATTTTCAAACATATCAGATTGAATAATATTGTATCTTGTTTTATCAATCCCATTAAGATTGCAATTTATTTTTATCTGCTCCAAGCAATTTTTTTGCACATCCACAAAGTCGCACCATATATTTTCGTAGTGTTTTAAAAGCGCCACGCCGATGCAGCCAGAGCCCGCAAATATATCAAGAACCCGTAACGGGTAACCAGTAATCGGTAACGCCTTAACAGTTTTTTCTAACCAAAATTCTGTTTCCGGCCGTGGGATCAACGGCCTTTTCGACAGATCAATTTTGCAACCCAAAAATTCCACAAACCCAATCACATACGCCAAGGGCTCGCCTTTTTGCAGGCGCGCGACATCTTTTTTAAATTGCGCGTTAGGTTTACCCAAATACTTTTCCTTGAGTAACCACCCAATTTCTTTTTCTGAAACCATGTCTTAAAGCTACACTAAAAATAAAAAAGACCCAAATTTCTTTGGGTCCTTCCAAGGTTAAATACTTGGAGTAAGAATCATTTTTAATAGCGCCATCCGGCAATACAATCCGTAGCCGGCTTGCTTGAAATAAACCGCTCGTGGATCATCGTCGACTTCCGTGAGAATTTCACTGTTCCTTGGCAATGGATGCATAACAATGGCATTAATACACATCAACCGCAAGATATCAGCGTTAACCACAAAGTAACCTAGGCGCCCATCATTGAGATCAAAGTCGGTTCCCCGTTCGGTTTGTATCCGTGTTTGGTAAATAACATTAACTTTGGGCGCGACAATCCGCAGGTCATTTGATTCGGTAAATTGCACATCATGGCGTTGCAAATAATCCTTGATATCGGGCTTTATTCTGGCACAGTCAGGTGAGACAAAATAAATTTTTACAGAGCTGTACTTTCCCAAAAGATAGCATAGCGACCTAACCGTCCTGCCTTTTTGCAAATCACCGACCATGGCAATCGAAACGCCGTCAATACTCCCAAGCTCCTTTTTAATGGTAAACAAATCCAACAACGCCTGGGTCGGATGCTGACCCGGTCCGTCGCCGGCATTGATAATTGGCACCGACGAAACTTGCGACGCTTCAAGAGCTGCCCCTTCTTTTTTATGGCGCAACACAATCACGTCGGGTCTGTATTGGCACAACACCCTGATAGTATCTTGCAACGTTTCACCTTTAGCCGCGGAAGAAAATTGTTCGGCGTTCTCCGTAGAGAAAATCACGTCGCCGCCGCAGCTTTTCATTGCTATTTCAAATGAAGCCCGAGTTCTGGTGCTGGGTTCATAGAAAAAGCTAATCATGGTTTTGCCCAAGAGATAATCACATTTGCCAAGCTTTAACATGCATTCGGCATGATGAAAAAACCTGTGAAGCCACGGCAAATCAAATGCTTGGGCCGCAATAATATGTGGCACTTTTACCTTGAGATTACTATCCATGTCCATTTCCCCTTTTGTAAAAGAACTAGTCGCTTTGCTAACAAAAACCGCCAACACGGCGGTTTCTCTACTTACTGGTAATTGATAAAATTTCAACTTCGGTGAATGTCTGTCGATGTCCTATTTTTCGTTTGTAACGTTTCTTTGGTTTGTATTTGAAAATAATTAATTTTACTCCCTTGCCTTGTTCCAATACTTTTCCGGTCACTGTTGCTCCCTTAACCAGAGGATCTCCAATCTGTACACTATTTGCTTGCACTGAGTCAGCAGACGAAGTGTCGCACAACAAAACTTCGCTGAAGGTTACTTCTTTTCCAGCCTCTGCTTCCAATTTTTCCACTTTAATTTTATCTCCAGGAGCAACAAGATACTGCTTGCCACCGGTTTTTATAACAGCTAACATTTTCTAAATAACCAAGATACAAGAAACAAGATACAAACTCGTCACGTTTGGAATTTTGAATTTGGAGATTGGAATTTGTTTGGTTATTGTTTCTTGGTGTTTGGTTTTTATCTTTTTTGAGTTTACCAAAAAAGATGTCATTCGTCAATACTCGGCCTATCTACCTCGTCTATTTTAATCTTCAGTTCCCCATCGGTGATTTTTACCACGTCTTTATCAATTTTCAAAAGTTCTCCCTTGGCTTTGTTAAATGAGCTGACGGTGTTGCCCAAATGATCCCCCAGGCGCGACATGTATTCTGAATAGGTAAACAAATGTTTGCCCAGGCGCTCAACCTCTTTAATAATGCTTTGGGCTTGCTCGGAAATTTTTTGGTTGCGAAGTCCTTGCAATACGGTTTGCAGATAGGCCAAAAAGGAAGTTGGCGAAACCACCACCACTTTTTTCTTGCCGGCGTAGTAGACCAAGTTGTCAGTGTCTTCGGCCATGGCGCCGACTTTGTTGATGAGTAAATCATAGTACACCGCTTCCGAGGGAATAAACATAAAGGCAAAGTCCATGGTTTTTTCTTCGGGCTTTACGTATTTTGAAGTCTCATCAATTCGCAATTTTAAGTCATTAACAAAGGCCGTTTCAAATTTCTTTTTTTCATTGGGATCGCGGGCTTCCACCATGCGATTGTAATTTTCCAAAGAAAACTTTGAATCAATGGGAATAATTCGCTTGTCCACCATGACAATGGCATCCACAATCGTGCCATCTTTAAAACCGTACTGCATTTGGTAGCTTGATGGCGGCAAGACATTTTTGAGCACCGTTTCCAAATAATATTCGCCCAAAATTCCCCGCTGTTTTGGGTTTTTTAAAATATCTTGCAATCCTTGAAGTTGATCCGCAAAACTCACCACCTGGCGATTAGTCTCATCCAATTTAGCCAACCGCTCACGCACGTCCCCAATAATTTTAGCCGACTGGTTAAACTGAAACTGTTGGTTTTTATTAGACTCGGAAAGCTTGCTGTCGAGTACCTGCGAAATATGATTCATCTGGTTTTGCAACATCACCAAAGAATTATCCTCCTTTTTAGGAGGCTCCACTTTTTTGCGAAGCAATAAAAAAATCACCGCCCCAATGCCAGCAATAATAAGAATATAAAAGATAATTGAAATGTCCATAAAGTTATTTTAACTTAAAAATAAAGTTTTGTAAAAATCTCTTCTTTGACTTTACTTGTATTGCCATGGCGTAAAAGCCCTAATTTAGATGTAAAAGAGCTATTCTTATTATACCTAAATTATAGAACATATTAAGTATTATTGTCAATAGCTCCGAATCGTGGCGGCTTGACGTAGTGGAAATATACAAGCTTCACCACTTCGTTGGCGACGTGGCGTAAAATTGACAAATCTTTACTATCTTTTAACTTTAACCTTACACTTATTTAATAAAAATTTCGGTAAGTAAAAAGATAATGTAAATGGATAGCAAAAGGAGGGCTTCTTTTTTGGTGAGTTTTTTGTCAGTTTTAATGAAGAGCATAAAAAAGAGGGCGGCGACGATGGTGAAGATTCTGGCGATCAAAAAAGGCGACATGTCGCTTATCTGAAACGGCGAAATGATGGCAATAATTCCAAGCACCAAGGTGGCGCAGACAATCACCGACCCCATCATGTCGCCAATAATCATCCAGCCTTCGCCGTTTCTGGCGGAAATAAGGCCAAAATACGTTTCCGGAAAACAGTTTCCCAGGGCCACAATCAACACTCCCACCAGCGACAGTGAAATGCCTAAGTTTTGGGAAAAATACTGGGCGCTGGTAATGACTCCTTGCGAGGCGATCAAGAGCAACACTATCAAAACCACAATCTGCGCCAAATTTTTTAAAAAACCCACAAAACGTTTGCCGGGAGCCACGGCTTCTTGATGCGATAATCGGTACACTTTTTTGTATCTGGCGTCTTTGGAAAAAAGCCAGTAGGTGTAGGCACAAAATGCCAGGAGTAAAATAACGCCGTCGGCCCGGGTGACGTTGCCGGTGGCAATGAGTAAAATCGGTAACAAGGCAATCAGAAAAGTAAAAAACGCGCTTCCTTGGATCATTTCACTTTTGGTGGAAATAGGTTTTTTGGTAAAAAAGATAATCACGGCCATGGCCAAAGTTAAGTCCACCAAGTTGCCGCCGATAATATCTCCCAGCGAAATTTGAGGCAGGTGCAAAAGCGCCGCCGGCAGGTCAACAAATAAATTGGGCAGTGACGCGGCAAAACCCATGACAAAAAAAGCAATGATAAATTCCCGCCACTGCAAATACCGGGCCACTTCCACCAGCGACTTAATTAAACGCGAACTCAACCAGGACAACACCAGGCAAGAAACAATAAAGATGATGACGAAGAAAAGCCAGAACATAATGTTAATTTGAAATTTAAAATTTACAATTTGAAATCAATACGTAAATGTTTAAATAATTGAATTTGAAAACGTGACGTCGGGTTTTAATCATTTCAAATTCAAGATTTTCAAATTGATTTCAAATTTCAAATTGTAAATTTCAAATTATCTTACAAAGTACACCACCGAGTAGACTGCCCCCAATAAAAATACGATTGCCAAGGGGTAAATGACTATCAGTTTGCCTCCAATTTTTCGATACATCAGCAAAATTAAAATGCCTTCGATGCCAAGGATAAATCCGCCCACCAGTGATATCAGGTCAATGAAAGAATTAAATCCCGCCAGCAGGAGGATCAGTGGAACGACGCAGGTTATGATCCAGGCAACGCCTTCCGGAAACTTCATGTCATAGACAAATACTTTTTTTAAAAAAAGTCCCTGGGTAACAAATGAAGTAAATGTCGTCACCACTCCGATGCACATCGCCACCACAAACAGTCCTTCGCCCAAAAAACCTTTCAGTCCCACCAGTGCCGACTGACTGGTAGCCGTACCCGAAATTCCCAGCACCAAAAAAATAAACAGCAAATAGATAGCTGCTGAAATTAAAATAGAAATAATAATCACGCTGTTGAGCAATTTTTTTCTGCCCATCAGCATTTCTTCCACTTCGGGAATAAGTCCAATCCCCCACAAAGAAAAAATAATGGCCCCGTAGGGTAAAAACAAAATTCTCCAGTCAGTAAAAAATGCGGGACCGACAAGAGCTATATTGCCCAGGGATATTTTTGAAAATTCGGACACGGCTATCAGCGTAAACGCGCAAAACAAAAAGACAAAAGAAAAAAATTCCACTCGGCTGACAGCCCTAACACTCAAGTAGACCACGGCGCTGGCCAAAACAAAATAGCCAATCGCGTAAATAAATACGCTACCGCCAAAGATGGGTTGGAGCAAGGTGCTCAAAAATTGGCTGCCAACAATCAGATACACCAGTAAACCTCCAAAGGATGCCAGGATAATCGTCACCAAAGTAATGGCCTTGGCGACGTCTCCCAAATAAAATCCGACAAATCCGGGGAAACGTTTGTAATCGGGAGTTTTTAAAGCAATTTTGCCGAAAATAACGTGAATGCACAAAACTACTCCGGTCAAGAACACAAAATAAAAAAGCATGGGCCAAATGCCAACCTCCAACGTGATGTAGGGCAGAGATAAAAAACCCACTCCGATAATGCTTCCCATCAAGGTGACAATCGGATACAGATAGTTTCTCAATATGTTCATATTTATTCATTCTACTCTATTTTATATTTAGACAAAAGGGCGATTTTGTGATAAAGTGGGGCTAATTTGAAATTTACAATTTGAAATTTGCACTGCTCTCATCGTCTAGCCCGGTCCAGGACGCGTGGTTCTCATCCACGTAACTGGGGTTCAAATCCCCATGAGAGCGCCGGCAATGTGTTTTTTGAACCTTGAAAAGGAGTCTTGGATGTCCAGCGCAAAATCCCATTCGTTTAACATTCCCATTAAAATCCTTGCGTGGGTGCTCAACGGCATCGCGCTCAAGCTTTTGTGGGGATGGTTTGTGGTTCCGGTTTTTGGAATACCGGTTTTGGAGCTTTGGTCGTCTACCGGCATTGGCATCGTGGTCAGATATCTGACCAGCCAGCAAATTCCGCGGGAAGACAAAGAAATCAACGACGCTTTCTTTTATTCCATTTACAATCCGGCGCTGGCGGTAGCATTTGGCTACATCGTTTACCGTTTAGCCAACCACCCCGTCACCCAAATCCACTTTTGAGCAAAAACAAAAACCCCGCGCCGACGTGCCCGGGGCTTTTTTATTTTGCAATAAAAACGGGTTGCTAATTTAGAAAATTAAGATAGCATGAAGCTAGCGTTGCACTACCAATTTCGCCCTTTGACAAGGAGATTGCCGTGACCTCAAAATTAGGTAAGCGATTATTAGGTTTGTTGCTCTTGGGAAGCGTCGGCTCTTGTCTCATGTACGCATTCCTCATCCGACCCATTTATTTTTTCTCAACCGCCCCGTCGCCTTATGTGGTAGAGCTTCCAAAATTTAAGGGCATGATCATCGCTTCCCACATAATGCACCCAGTGGCACTGGAAATCACCGACGACTTTGAAACTGTTTCAAACTGGGGGCCGGAAGCTGTACTTATCTACGGATCGACCCAAAATCCCCATGACGACAACGCCTACAAAATTGCACTAAGGGTTTTTTACCCAAATCCCGCCAATCCCGATGTTCCCCGCTATGCCCAAAAAGTCATTGACCTCAACGAGATTTGGGGAGAAACGTATTACGTTGGCCGCATCAAAAAAGAAGGAAACATTCTCAAGGTATTCCCAACCCTCAACGTTCTTTCAATTATAGGCATGGTTGTGGTAACCATTGCGCTGATGGCAGTTGTTTTTGTTGGAATTGGGAGTTTACTCAACATCTTTGAAGAAAAAAAGCCGGTTCTATTGAACCCGCATTGACCAGTTTGAGCCTGACCAAAAACGTCAGGCTTTTTTTATGGATACTATTTTTAGTGTGGCGGCGGAGTTGGCCCCGTGTAGTCTGGGGGAATTTGCCAGTAGTTGATGATGTATTGGGCTAGCTGTTTAAAAAGCGGAACGGCTGAAAGAGCCGACAATGGCACTTTGGGATTATCCAACTTAACCAAAATTAAAAATTGCGGATTGTAGGCCGGGCCGTAACCGATAAAGCTTTGGATGGTGTTGTCGGCGTAGTAACCTTTTTGTCCGGGAATTGGCACCTGGGCGGTTCCGGTTTTTCCGGCCAAATAGTATCCGGGAATTTTTGCCCCATCGCCGTAGCCTTTTTCAACCACGTTAATTAACATTTCATTTACCTGTGAAACCGTCTTTGGTGAAATAATTTGCGGCGAAACTTGGGGCTCGGTGACCTGCTGGTCGTTGCCATGGACAATTTTGGCCACCACATAAGGGCTGACCATTTTGCCTCCATGGGCAAAAACCGAAAAGGCTTTGACTAGCTGTATAGAGGTCATATCAATTCCCTGGCCAAAAGCGGCGGTGGCAAATTGAAAGTCAGATCCGTGCTTGAGCAATGTATTTTGAGAAACCACTTCGCCTTGCAAATCAATGCCGGTTTTGTCGTTAAAGCCGAATTTATCCAGATAATTTAAAAAAGTTTGATGGGGCAAGAGGCTGGCTAAAAATACGGCGCCGGTGTTAATGGATTTTTCCAAAATTTTTGACATGGAAACTTTGCCATATTTTTCGTGATCAAAATTGTAAACAGTATTGTTTCCAAAAACCGCGGAGCCGGTATCCACAAAAGTGGTATCGGGAGTAACTTTGCCTTCTTGCAAGGCCATAGCCATGGTAAAAGCTTTAAAAACCGATCCGGGTTCAAATAATTTTTCGACCACCGCGTCCTGGAAAATGCCTAAATTGGTTTCTTGGGAATAATTGTTCAAATCAAACGAAGGATAATTGGCCAAGGCCAAAATGGCGCCGGTGGTAGGATCCATGACTACGATTTGGCCCGAATCAATATCATCTTTGACTTTTTCTTGCTGGAGCAATTGTTCTGCCTGATACTGGATATTATAATCCAACGTTAAATATAAATCCGAACCGTTTAAATCTGAAGCGTCACTTGAATCAATGGAATTTAAACCGGACTTTTGCTCGGCAATGCCGTCTTTACCTTTTAAAATCGTATTGTAATACCCTTCAATGCCATACTGGCCGTTGCCATCGCCACCCAAAAATCCAATCATTTGGGCCGCCATTGATTGCTGGGGATAATATCTGCCGGGCGCATTTTCCAGGGAAGCTCCCGGTAAATTGGCTTTTTTAATGGCAGAGACCTGGTCATCTGACAAATTTTTTTCGATAATAACGTATGAATCCGATGTGGCTAAATCAGAAAGAATGGAGTTAGCTGGCTGGGCAAGAATAGCTCCAAGGCTATTGGCGAAACTATTTTTGTCTTTTATTAATTTGGGAATAGCCGCAACCAGCCACTTATCTTTGTTAATCGCCAAACTCTTGATGTCACCCGTTCCGTAAGCTCCGTGGCTTTCTTCGCTATTTTGGGAAAAAATTTCGCCTCGGGCTCCCTGGACTTCTTGAAATCCCGTCTGCTGGCCAAGCGCCTCGGCCTGATACATGCCGTGGTCAATTATTTGGACATAAAACAAGCGGCCGATAATAATTGCCGCCAATAAAAACATAAAAGTTAAAAATGCCGTTAATCTCCAACCCTTCATCTTTTGATGTTAGATATTAGATTTTAAATGTTAGCACAGCTTTCCTTTTTGCAATATCTAACATCCAAAATCTAACGTCTACTTTGCTTCTGCCAGTGAAGGCTGCAATAATTGGACATAGGCTACGTTGGTGGTTTTTTGAAAATCCAACGACGCCGCTTCGCTTTGGACTTGGCCCAAGAAACTGGTTTGGGCAAAATTTGCCTGCAAGTCGGTATTTTCTTGGGTTAACATGCTCATCTGCCTGTTATCATTTTTAATCAAGTAAGACTCCATGGTCAATTGATTGACTTGAAAAATATAAAAAATTAGCATTAAAACAGAACAAATGGCTGCCAGAAAATAAATAAACTTCCAGGGTATTGCCAACGAAGGCATGGCAATCCCCTTTCCCCGATGCACCGAATGATGACTAAGTGTTGCAGTTGACATTTTAGCTTGAGAAAGTAGAAAGTAGAAATATAGAAAATAGAATGTGAACAGCGACGTTGCGTATTCTATATTTCTATTTTCTATATTTCTATTTTCTCGTTTTTTACGATGGCTCTTAATTTTGCTGACCTGGCTCTTGGATTTTCTTTTATTTCTTCATCACTGGCCATGACGGGTTTTTTGGTAAGCAGTTTTATTACGCCTTCATCGGCTTTTTGTTTAAAAAATTGTTTGACAATTCGGTCTTCCAGCGAATGAAAAGAAATCACCACCAATCTGCCGCCAATTGGCAAGACATCCAAAGCATCGGGTAAAAAATCCGTCAGATTCTCCAGTTCGTGATTTACCGCGATACGCAATGCTTGAAAGGTTCGTGTCGCACAATGAATATTACTTTGCCTATATTTTCTCTCAACCGCTTCCTGAATAATTTCTTTTAACTGGAAGGTGCTTTCAATGCTTTTTATTTTCCTGGCTTCAGTGATTTTCTTAGCAATTTGCCGGGCAAATTTTTCTTCTCCGTATTCGCTGATTATTTTTTCCAATTCTTGCTGCAAATATTCATTGACGATTTTTTTTGCCGTTAATTCACCCCGGACATCATAGCGCATATCCAATGCCTGATCCTTTGCAAAAGAAAATCCTTTGTTGGCTTCATCAATATGCCAGGAAGAATATCCCAAATCTATCAAGATTCCATGTGCCACCATTCCGCTTTGCTCAACAATCTGTTTGATATTGCGATACGAATCATGCACCAACGTCACCCGATCTGTAACATTTTTTAATATGGTTTTACTGCTTGCTATCTGCTCACTGTCGGCATCAATTCCCAGTACCTTGCCATCAGGTTTTGTTTTTTCTAGTATCAATAAGGTGTGTCCACCCTGTCCCAGCGTTCCGTCAATAAAATTTTCTCCGGGCTTGGGATCCAAATATTCTAACACTTCACGAGGCAATACGGGTTTATGGGTCATGGCTGCTAATTTTTAAAGCTAGATTCCTAAATTTCCCAATTTTGAAACTATTTCTTCAACTCCCTTTTCAGCTCCCTTGGAATAGTTGGCCCATTTTTCTTGATCCCAAATTTCCAATCTATTGGATAATCCGCAAACCACCACATTTTTTTTCAAGTCAGCATATTCTTTCAAGTAATCAGGCACTAATATTCTGCCCAGTTTATCTAATTCAATTTCGGTGGCGCTGGCCAATAAGTGGCGGGTAAAACTGCGAGCTTCGGTTTGCGACACCGGCAAGTTAGCCAACTTGCCAGACACCGCCTCCCATTCTTTTTCCGTGTACACCACCAAACAATTTTCCACGCCCTTGGTTACAATTACCTTGCCGCCCAGCTCTCCCCGAAACTTAATCGGCAACGCCAAGCGCTTTTTAATATCAATGGTATGGTTGTATTGGCCAATTAACATAACGATGAATCTGGAAGCTAGTAGCTGGAAGTTAGAATAGAATTGAGAATATTGAATTCAAAATTCTCTATTCATCTATTCCATTCAAGCTCCTAGCTCCTAAATTCAAGATTCTAAGTTAAAGTTATCAACAGAAAACGTGCTTTCTCCCACTCTTATCCACTTTTATCCACCCATGTATATTTATATCTTAATTTCTCATGGCGCGTCAACACTGATACCAAAGAGTTCATTTTAGGCTCAAAAAGTGCCAGTTATCCACAGTTACTACCACGCTAAATACAACATCTTCAATGAAAATCCCAAAAATCCCCCATTTCCCACTTTCCAATGCGTTTACGCCCAACAAAAAAACTGCCCCGCTTTTTTAGCGCGACAGTTTTTTTAAAGTAAACGATTAGTTTTTAAAATTATGATACTGGATGGAGTGGTGCAGGTGGGGTTTAAACGGATTCCAGTAAGGATCCCATCGGCGGCCGGCAAGCAAAGCACCAAGCCCAATAATTAAAATCACTACCAGTAATCCCACAAATCCCAATACAAACGGAATCACTTGATTATAAAAAGATTTGCCCTTTTTAACCAAGGGATTGTTGACAATCGGATCAATAAGTTTTGGTTTTTTATCCTCCATAATCACGTTGATATATATTCGCTTTTGGCGAATGATATAACATGGATATAAGCTCGCTCTGCGGAGCTTGCGATATTCCATCGCATCTCTATTTACATCAATTTTATTTTACCAATTTTACTCCCAGGTTGGCAATTTGTCCCCCGCCGTACATTAAAATGCCAAGCAAAATAACCCAGCTTCCCAAATTCAACGTGTTATTAATTAAATCAATGGGTAAAATGGCTACTAGGGCTTTTTGCATTTGCTGCTGGATATCAAACGGATTGTTGGCTTGGGCAGCAGATGAGGCCACTGGCGCCGCATGAAACACCTGCGCCGGCAAAGATTTGCCCACAAAAATATTGTAGGTTTGATACAGTGGAGTAGCTATTAAAAGTAATCCCACTGCCAATAATATATAACCGATTATTCGATTTAAATTAGTTGTATCCATGATTTTAATTTGAAATTTTAAATTTACAATTTGAAATCAATTTGAAATACGTAAATAGGTTAATTTGAAAATGTGACGATTTTAATCATTTCAAATTTCAAATTGTAAATTTCAAATTAGATTCTCCCAGCAGCTCTTTGCGAATTTCTTCCGGAATCGGTACCGGTTCTCCGGGCTTTGAAACTCCAGGATATCTCCAGGCGCTAATAATGGTTCGAGTGCCTTTTTTGGCATCGTCTTTATACATCAGCCAAATTTCGCCCGGAGCTTTTTTGATGCTGGCAGAATAGAAGGGTTTTACAGAATCGGTGACCAATTTTTTGTTGCCAAATACTTTTTTGGTTTGCATCACGGCCAGCGTTCCTTGTGCAATTCCCTGTTCGGTTCGCTCGGGTTTGCGCAGGACATTGAGGAGCTTGGTAGTTGAAAATCCGTACTGGCGCATCTTCGCTTGGGAGTGCTGTGTCCAGGAGATTTTGTAGTAATTGGTAGGCATAGTATTGAGCTCTCCACACCTTTGTATTCTAGCATTTTTTAAAGAAAAAACAACAAAAAAGGGCTGTCCAATGACAGCCCCTAACTTGCCAAAAAAGGCAAATCCTACGGTCGAAACAAGCGATACAACGTACCCATCAAGAGCGGAAATACCGACAGTCCAATTACACCCATGCCAAACCACCATGTTGCGCGCGACATACAAGCTCCTTTTGCACAAAAAATCATTTGTCTTTTTTCAGACTTACCAAAACCTCCGCCGCCTCAAATGGCTTCCATGTCCTCCTTGAGTTGTCAAAACAAATCGTCAGATACAAAGTGCCGTTGCTTTCCTGGAGACTGGTTTGCCAACCCGGGAGCCTTGTTTTTGCTTTGTCCCGATGACAGACAACGCTAAAGCCACCAATTCTGTGTTGCAACAAATAAGGAAATTCAACGGTCACCTCCAATTGATCCAAGTTTGCCAGCCGCATCAATTCGATGGGTTTGGCGTACTTGGCGATAATAAAACCTTTTTGCAACTGATCGCTCACGCTAATAACTTCACTGTCAAATTGCGCGGCAAAGTTATAGGGACTGGAACGCTGGTCAGCAATGATAACATCCTGATCTGCGGCTTTAAAATCGAGCTCCGCTTTCAAAAAAGAAAAAACCGCAGTATTCCAGGTTGCTTGAGAAATGGCACCCGTCTTCCAAAGCACTTGGTAACGCTCCTTATCTTCTTTGCATTTTTGGAAGAGTTGGCAGGCAACCTCCTTTTGCAGCTTAGCTTTTTGGAGTCCGGCCGCCAGCTCCATTTGCTTTCCCTTCAGGTATTCGCACTCAATCACCTCTTGGCCCTTGGCAACCCTGTCTCCCAAATTTTTAAAGGACACCACTTGCCCATCAGCGCCACTTTCGCCCGAGCTGGGCACCACTTGGGTGAAAGATCGAGCACTTTTTATCATGCCCGTTGCCCGATACTCGGATGCTTCAGGTAAAACTAACGGCGGCTTTTGAGTCTGGCCAGAAAGCTTTGCCTCCCACAAAGCTGCCAATATCAGACCCAACACAACCACCCCCAAAATAATCTTGCAAACTCTCAACATGATAATCGCCCTTCCTGGTACATTCACCAAAACACCACGACACACAACTAAACCGTGCATCAAAATCATATCGCTTATTTTAAAGATTGTCAAACCAAGGATACACTTAAAAACCGCCCTTTTGAGAGCGGTTTTTAAAAATGCGACTATTTAATTTCTGCTTTGGCTCCAGCGGCGGTAAATTTCTTGACGATTTCGTCAGCTTCTTCTTTCTTGACACCTTCCTTTACCATTTGAGGAGCGGTAGCAGCGGCATCAACCAAATCTTTGGATTCTTTCAATCCTTTGGCGGTGATATCGCGCACCACTTTAATAACCTCAATTTTTTGGGCTCCCACTTCTTTTAATTCAATATTGAAAGAAGTTTTTGCTTCCTCGGGAGCAGCGCCAGCAGCGGCCATCATCACCGGAGCGGCAGCTGACACGCCAAACTTAGCTTCTAACACTTTTACGAGTTCCGCCAATTCAACAATTGACATTTTCTCAACTTCCGAAACCATTTTTTCAAATTTGGCCGGAACCTCCACTTTTGGAGCATCTGTTTTAATTTCGTCTGCCATGACCTTGGGTAACCGGTAACGGGTAACCAGTAACGCGTACTTTAATGTACCGGTTACGGGTTCCTGGTTACGGGTTACGAGTTTTAATTTTTTTCTTTGCTTTCTCTAATCTTATCCAGTACTCGCACAAAATTGGCCGTGGAGCTGGATAGCGAACCAACCAATCGGCTCAACAATTCGTTTCGGCTTGGTAAGTTTGCCAATACCAAGGCTCGCTCGCGGTCAATGAATCTTTTCTCAAAAATGCCTCCCAAGATTTTAAAATTTTCGTTGGTTTTGGCAAATTGATTGGCAATTCTGGCCGGAGCTACTTCGTCTTCCATGCCAAATACCAAGGCTAATTGTCCGGGAATGGCGCTTTTGATTTTGTTCCAAAACGAAATCCCCGATTGTCCAAAAGCCACTCGAATCAACGTTTTTTTCCCCACCTTGAGGTTGCAACCCTGCTCTTTTAATTGCTTGCGAAAAGCAAACAAATCTTTGGAATTTACTTTGGAAAAATCCAAAAAAATCACCGACTTTTGCTTGGCAATATTGGCTTTAATATCGGCCAAAGCATGCTGTTTTTTCTCTTTAGTTAATGCCATAACGTGAGAAAGTAGAAATATAGAAAATAGAAATATAGAATACGTAACGTGACGTCGCGATTCTATTTTCTATATTTCTATTTTCTATTTTCTTTTTTAAAATAAAAAGCCTGCGACCTGCAGACACATACAAAAACAGAAAAACCTGTTAATGAACCTCGATGGGATTTATGCCTTCGCTACCCACTGTCTGCGGCTCTTTTTTAAATTTTCTTAATGATAATCGATGTCGCGCCTATTGTCAAGACAACGCTCTCGGAATAGACACGGAATATATGGATGAATTATTATCGGAAACGAATACTAATCATGTACGTCAAGAAAGTGAAAAATCAACAGGCAAAGATATTCCAGAATGGATGGAAAAAGAATCAGAAAAAGAATTTGCAAAATCATTTGCCGAAGACGAGGAATGGCAAGAATTTTTAAGAAGCCGCAGAAAACAAAAATCTAAGGAAAGAACCGTGGAAGATTCAGAGAGAAGAGTAGATAGCCCCTACGATATTTTGGATGTGTCAGAAAGTGCTTCGCAGGAAGATATTAAAAAGGCATATCGTAAAAAAGCCAGACAGTATCACCCTGATAGAAACCCTGGAGATAAAGAAGCTGAAATAAAATTTAAAGAGGCTAAAGACGCGTACGGCTTTTTAACTAAAAAATAAATAACCTAGCACAAGGAATCTTTTTTTTAATCAAAACTATCGAAGATATTTCGCCACAGCGGCGTTTTGCTCTTCTAATGTTTTACTGAAAATGGTTTTTTGAGTTGCCGGATCCGACAAATAATACCAATAGGGACTTTTAGTTGGGAAAATAGCGGCTTGGATGCTATCAAGGCCTGGGTTACAAATGGGGCCGGGTGGCAGGCCGGCGAAGGCATAGGTATTGTAGGGTGAATTTATTTTGGCAGTTAAGTTTTTTGAGTCAACATAATTTACCGTGGAGTCGACATCCAAAGGTATGCCGGCGGCCAGGCGTTTCCACAAAATTCCGGCCACGATTTTTTTATCGGCGGGAGTTTGGACTTCTTTTTCCAAAATGGAGGCCATAATCACAATTTGAAAAATGGACTTATGTTCCGCGGTAATTTGGGCGCGCAATGAAGGTGTTAATTTGTTGCCAAAATTTTCAAGGCTGTCTTGGATTAACACATTGGGACTGTCACCCAACGCAACTTGGTAGGTATCAGGGAAAAGATAGCCTTCCAAACTGGCTGCTTTTGGTTTGTCTTGCAAAAAATTAAATTGTCGGCTCCAATTTTGGTTGGCGGCTTCCAAAAAAGTTTTTTTTGAATACAAATTTTTAGAAGCTACGTAGTTTGCAATGTCACGCAAATCCCAACCTTCAATAATGGTAATATTATTTTTTACCACGTCGCCATCCACCATTTTTGTTAGAATTTGAGCAGATGACATGGAAGAAGAAAATTGATAGCCGCCGGCTTTTATATTACTTTCCTGTCCGGAAAGCAACACGTAGATATTAAAAAAACCGCTGCTTTTAATAATGCCTGCGTTAGCCAAAGCAAACGAAATCTGTTTGTAATTTTCTCCCTTGGCTACAATGTAAGATATGGGCGGTGTGGGAGTTAACGAGGGCGGAAGATATATTTCAAACCAAGAAAAAAAAGCAACCGCAACCAGGCAAAGAATCAACAATAGTAACCAAGGTTTTTTCATGTCAAGCTCTGATAGTTAAGATTTTTCAAGCCAGTTTTTTATGACGCCAGCCGTAGTTTCGGGCTCTTCAATGGGCAGCAAATGTCCGGCGTGTTCCATGACCTTGAATGTGACGTTTTCTAACTGTTCGGCCAATTCTTTCACCGAAGCTAAGGGAGCCACTTCATCAATGTCGCCAGCAATGACCAGCGAAGGCGTAGCCACTTTTTTGCCAATCGGAATTAGGCTAAACTTGTAGAATTCATCAAAAAGTTCAATGTTAATTTCAGGGCGCAAATGAGCCATTTCTGTAATGTCGCGGTCAATACAAAGCTGGCGTTTTTTGGGGCTGGCGGATTTAAAAATAATGGCGTTGCCAATTTCGCGATGTAAATCGTGGGTCAACCACATTTTTTTTAGGTGGTCGGGCAAGCGTTTTGCAATGCCATATTCCAGGGAAACAATCCTGGCAATCAGCCCGGTGACTTTTACTACCGGAGTAATTAAAACTAACTTTGATACTTTTTTTGGATGTTGGCTGGCAAAAACCAGGGCCAACCGGGCGCCAAATGAGTGGCCAATTAATACTGCCTTTGGCACCGATGTCTGGGTTAAAAAAGCGTCCAGCCACTGGCTATAATTTTCCAGATTATGTTTGCTTGGCAACGAGTCTGATTGCCCGCAAGCCGGCAAGTCGGGAATGACAAAGCGATAGTCTTTTAAATCAAGGCGATGAGCCAAATCCAAGATGCTTTGATGATTCCCCGGAAACCCATGCAAAAAAACCACCACCTCTTTAGCTCCCGAATTTTTCTCCCAATAAAAAAAATCCCTCCCGCCAATAGTGATTATCTTTTTTTCAAATTTCATACAGATTATGATTTTTCCAGAAACCTTTTACAGGCCTGAAGTATTTTTTCTTTCACTAAGCCTGTAGTCATTTAATTTGTTTTATTTCCAAAACTGATACCAGCTTTTCTTATTCCTTTTTTGTTCCGCAGCTACTCTTTCTTGTTTCAATTCTTCTTCTTGTTCTTTCTTTTGTGTTGCCCGCGCTTTACCACGCTCATCAATTGCGACACGTTCTTGGTGGTCTCTTTCCTGATTCTCAGAAGTCAAATATGCATCTCGCCAATTTGCAAAAGCCTTTTTCTTGTCTGGCGCTGATTGAAACTCTTTACCATATAAGTATTCGCTCGCAGCCTTACCATAGGAAGTACTCAGATAATCAACTCCTTCACTGGGCGCAAAAAGGTTTGCCTCTTTTAAGATTTCATCTCTTGCGCGGGGCGCATCCTTTATATATTTACCTTCTGCCTCTTTTGCCTCTTTCTCTTTCTGCTGTATGGAATACTCCAGATTTCTTATTGTTTCACCTTTAGAATATAAGATATCGGGCAATGAAATTTTTAATTCAGCAAGCAATGCATCGTCTGGCAAAGCTCCTTCTATTTTTAATTGTTCTAGCAACCTCACCTCCGGATCAGGAAACTCTTTGGCGGTAATTCCTTTGTCTTGCCAATATCTATTTGTCTGCTCCTGCTTATCATTTTTAAGTCTGATGTTTTCTGCCAACTTTCCACGTTCGGCTTTTGTGGAATACACGATACTTGAAAATTCCTGGAGAAGCCGCGAAAGCTCCTCCAAATGAGCGCGCCCAATTCCAGTATTTTCCATTCTATCGATCTCGCGCTGGATAGATTCTAACCAATCTCCCCTTTCTTTTACCCCAGGTGTTGCAACGCCAATCTCGCCTGCCCTTTGCTTAATTTCTTCAACACGTTTTTGTAAAACCTTTTCATCTGCCTCTGCTTGCTGGTCAACTGAAACCGTTTCCTGATTAGGCACCTGGCCTTCCGAATTTTCTATAGATTTCTTAAGTTCATCAATAGCAGTAGTCTGATTAATGTCTTCCTCTAATCTTGCCACATCTGCTCTAGTCTCTGCATTTTTCATGTCTTCAGGGGTTACAATCTGCTCATTTGGAACTTCTGGCACCGGAGGCTGATTTTCTAAAACTTCTTGGTTGGGTGCATCTGGGTCTCTCTGTGGAATTTCTGTTGGCATAACTTTATAAATTTAATTTTATTCTATCATTCTACTATTTTGCAAGAAAAATACAAATAAAAAAACCAAGAATTGAATCTTGGTAAAATAAATGGGAGGCGGACAAACAAATGTCCAGCCTCCCTTAGCTGCTACCGCCGCCCCAAATGGCTAAGCAGAAAACCGATAGCCATGGCAATCACGTAGCTGTTCCACGCGATTACCGCGGCATTCAAAAGAACAACGACCGCCAGGCAGACGAGCAGAATTACAGGCCAACTCATTGCCCTTTCCTTTCCGACGAAAATGGATCGCCGACTTTTGCATCAAGTGGCTTTGTCGTCACCTGATAGAAGCCGTTCCACTCAATGTATTCGCCCTCAACGGTGGTAAAAGAAATTACCTTACCGCTTGGGCCAGACAATAATGCGCCGCCACGCAATTGCACGCGGTCACCTTTTGGCAGGCGGTGATGTTGGGCAATTTTCCCTTCCGAAATAAGGTAGACATGGTCACCAGGCTTTGGCAGGTTTGGCGGCGGCACTAAAGGTAAATCAAAGAGGGCTGCCACCCCTAACACCAGAGCGAAAGCTACAGCAGAAAGGACCAGACAGAGGCCGAATTCTTTGAAGAACGCGCCAGGATTCATGAACATGGTATCTCCTTTTTTTTAAGTGGATCGAAGTTGCCCGATCTTATCTCGAGCACGAAGCACCCCACATAGACTGCTCCGCCAGCCAATGCAACCCACATGACCGGACCGCGAAGTTCACCGATGATGAGATTCCAGGCCGACATGGCGCTGGCACCAATTCCGAAACCAAAATAAGGTAGGTGCAAGATGCCGGCAAAACTAATCTTGCCGATACCGGGAAAACCGTAATCCGGCTTGTGGTTTTTGCCAAGGCACATCTTAAGAAACATCATGGTGCTGAGCATACCAATGCCCAGGGTCCACCAAAGGTTGGTGATGTCGTCCGCCGCCAAATGCACGAACGCATTGACGACGAGCGGCACACCCAGAAAGTCGCCGTAGGTCATCGTCCAGAAGTCCTGGACGTACAGAAACTTCTGATTTGTACCCGGAATGATAGAGTTGCGCGAGGGCAGACTCTTGTTGAGTTCCTGTGCACTGATTATAAAGCACAGATATGCCCCATTCATCCCCAACACCACGAGTAACACCTGCATCAAATCAGAGTATTCCACGGGAACCTCCTTCAAAAAGTGTCTTAAACAGATTTACCACCACCAAGGCGATAAAGAGCTGTTTATTTTTCAAGGTTCATCATTTTATATTTTACACTTTAATTGAAATAATGTCAATGTCATAACGAACCTTCCTTAAAAGGTGGCAAAAAATACCAACCTGTGATATAGATAAAATATGAACACCAAAAATATCATTATTGCATCTTTCACGTTGCTCGCCTGCTTTGGCGGAGCTTCTTTGGCAAGTGCGACAACTACGCCGACATTGTATGTTTCGTATATTCAAAACAGCAATGCCTTGCAAGT
This sequence comes from uncultured bacterium, assembly GCA_963835045.1. Lineage (GTDB taxonomy): Bacteria > Patescibacteriota > Minisyncoccia > Minisyncoccales > Staskawiczbacteraceae > VGLO01. The sequence continues at coordinate 75,814 of CAWIDW010000005.1, read as the reverse complement.
CACGGTCACGGGCGACGCCAATGCTCCGGTTGTTTTATACTCCACCAGTAACCAATATAATAGCTATCAATATGGCGCCAATCCGCTGGCGACTTTGGGATATACCAACAGCGGCGGATATTTTTCCACCACCATCAGCAACACCGCCTATAATATTCCCACCAATTCTTTGGTCTATGTCATGGTGGATGGTATTTCATCTTCGCAAGTTTCTTGGCCAAGCCAAAATTACAACAACTACAATAATTACAACACCTACAATACGACTTACAATAACACAGTTTATTTTAGCCAAAGCAGTATTAACCTTTCCGTGGGCCAAAACACCAGCGTCACCATCTACGGCGGATATGCCAGTGGTGGATATTACATGGGAAACAATTCCGGTTTGGTGGCAACCAGTATCAGCGGCAACATCCTTACGCTTTATGGCAACCAAAGTGGTAGCAGCACCATTAGCGTTTGCTCCAACAGCGGCGCCTCTTGCGGCAGTTTATATGTGACGGTCAGCGGCACCTATCAATACCAGTATCAACAGTATCCACTTTCATTGAGTCAAACTACAATATATTTGAATGCCGGCCAAAACCAATCGGTGAGCATCTACGGCAACGGAAGTTACTACGTTTCCAATAATTCCAATTCATCAATTGCTTCGGCATACGTGAGCGAAAATACTTTGATTGTTTATGGCCAAACTCCCGGAACTAGTAACATTACCGTCTGCCAAAACAGCGGCTCATGCGCCGTACTCTATGTGAGCATTGCCAGCCAGTATCCTGTAACAACCGCCCAATACTACCAACCTCCGCAACGCCGATACCCGCCATACCCAAGAAGGCGCAAAACTCCTCCCACTATATTTTATCCGCTTAACACGTACTAAATTATTTTAATCTTGAATTTAAAAAAAACACGGACAATCTCCCGTGTTTTTTGTCCCGAGGCTAAGCCTCGAGGCTTAGCCTCGGGACAAACTCAACATCTATTTGATAACGTAAGGCCGCGACGAAAGCCAATCATTGGCAAACGTTGTTTCCAAGGAAGAAACAATATCGCTGCGGGAAATTAAAATGCCAAGTTCCCGATTTAAATCCAGCGATTGCAAAGAAAAATTTTGCGAACCCACAAACGCCCGTTGAAAATCCGCCACCATGACTTTGGCATGGATATAATGGCGGGACGTTGAAGCATAGGTATGAACGCTCACGCCGGCCGATGTTAATTCATTGAAAGCATCTTTCCAACTGGTGTTGTAAGTCATGGCAACTCTCACCGCCACTCCCCTTTTTGCCGCTTCCTTGAGAGCCTCAATGATTCTGGGGTCGGCCATTTCTTCGTTGTAAATATCCAGCGACGTTTGACTGGCATTAATTAACGCCAACAAAGTATCAGCCGACGCTGGACTCCACACCAAATCCTGGCCATTGCCTGGCGTCTCTTGCGCTCCGCTCCAATCCGACAAAAAAGCCGCCGATATGGCAGCCACATCGTCTGGATTACTATCAACTACAATAAAATCCCGGCTTGAAGCATAAAATTGGGTATCCAGATTACAGGTCATAATTAAAGAGCGCGCCCCGTCTATGGTTAAGGTTTTTTGATGAGTTAAGGGAAAATAATCTTGCGCCCACATCACCGCCACGCCATGGCTTTTTAAAAAATCGTACGCCGGCTGATTAACTTGCTGGCCCGCAAAATCCAAATTTTGTAAAATAACCCGCACCAAAACGCCGCGGTTTTTTGCATCAACTAAGGCTTGCTCAAGCTCGGGATCTTCAAATTCATACACAACCAAGTCCAAGGTTTTAAAGGCCCCGTCTATCTGGTTTTTTACCATCGCCATACCATCATCCGGTTCGGTCACCAATGTCAAAGGAGCCTGCAACGGCGTCTGAAGTATTTCAGTTGAAGCTTGGTATTGAGACTCTTGGCGGGTCTTTGGAATCTGGCGCTGATACGCCGGCCAATAATACACCGCCGCCATCAAAAAAATCACCCCGATTAAAAACCTAAAAACATACTGCCGTTTTATAGATACCATAACACCCAACGATGTTGTTATTAAAAAACCTATCACCCAACGAACTTCGCTCATTGTATCAAATACCCCAAAGATTAAAAAGAACCAGATAAAAATAATAAAACAAAAAAACAAGAGCTTTGCCCCTGTTAACACACGAGACTGCGGGCTTTGAAAGCTATTAAAACCACTTTATTGGCCTAGGTTTAGTATTCCAAAGGCCATTTTCAGCCCTATTGACACGGCCTCGTTAACTGCTATAATGAAGACACTAAACTTGGGACGGATATTTCGTATGTCCGTCCTTTTTATGTCTACAAAAACCTGATATGAGTTTCCAGTTTGGTGAAATCTCTGAAATTACCCCCCCTGCAAACTGTTTAATTTCTTTCGCTGTTCTATTATGCATCCTACTTCCCCAACAATTGCTGCAGCAAGTTTTTCTTCTTGGCGATCAGTTGGACATCCATTACAACATTGTTGTCCTCCTGGATTACCAGTGGAGCTGAAGTGTAGTTTTGGTAGTTATTTGCTAAAACCCTAAGCTGGTAGGTGCCGGGAGGGACCAAAAACGCGTATCGTCCGGTGACATCCGTAGTTTGGGGGTTTTGTTGTAAGAATTGGGAAGCCGGCCAGATCTGTTGCTTGCCCGAAGCAGGGTTGAGCCAGTAAAGAGAAACAGCAGCTGATTTAATTCTCACCTGGCCTTCGGGAACATTGGTATACACATATCCCTCCGGATCCACCACGATGGTCAGTCGGGTCTCTTGCTGTGGGAGGGTTTTGCCCTGGTAATAAATGGAAGTCACCACTTCGTATTGACCTTCAGCGGAAGGAGCAGTAATACTAGCTTGGTAAATACCGTTGCCCATATTTTGGTAGGTAAATTTCTGAACCAGCAGCGAAGGATCGGCTTGAGAGAGCGGCTGATTAATTTGGGTGTTGCGGTAGTCTGAAATAGAAGCAGTAAGATAGTGAGTGATGAGCTCGGCGATGGATTGGGAGCTAGAGGGAGCTGAAGCCACAGAATTTGTAGAAGGAGCCTGGGAGACATCTAATTTTGTCAAAGTTAAAAATCCTTGAATGGAGGTGACGGGGTGATCAGGTTTGATAACCAGCTCTAGCGGCTTGTTGGCAATAGTAGAAACTTGCTGAATCCCCTTGCCTTGCTGGTCAAAAGAAAGATTGGTGGCGTAGTCTACCGTTCCCGCACTGGTTTTAACGAAGACGATATCATCAGGGATACTTTTCTTTTGACTGGAGGTCAATTGCGCCACCGGAACTCCCTTGGTCACGGGAGGCGCGGGAGTTTTTGAAGTTGCCTTGGAAGAAACTGCCAGTTGTGTCAGACCGGGCAAAAACCAGTGGACGGAGGCAACCCTTTTGATATCGGTCAATTTGGTAACATTAATGCCAACATTCTTGAGCGCCTGGTTAAACTGTGGAATCCTTTGGGCAAAGAAGGCTACGTCTTGGGCGAAGGGAGGAAGGGCGGCAATGACAGGAGGGGCTACATAAGGAGGATTAGGAGGAACACTCGGGGTAGGCGGAGTTGAGGGATGACTTTGGATTCCTATTAAAAGTGAAACGCCTCCGCTGCCGGAAGTGACGGGAGCGGGGGTAGGAGCAGGGGCGGAACTTGACGGGCTCCAGGTGGTGGTGATGCCGTAACTTACGGTGGCGCAGGAATTGTCGTTGGTACAATTAAAAGAAATCCAACCAGTGTTTTCGCCGTAGGCGTAGCCGGAAAAAACACCCTGGCTGCTGATTTTTACTCCGCCGTTGGTTGGATTAAAATTTATCCAGCCCGCAGATTGTGACCAGGCGTAGCCCGAAAGGTTGCCTTGTCCATCATTGACCACCCCATAGTTAACGGTGGCACAGGAAGTATCGTTTAGGCAATTCAATGATATCCAGCCGGTGTTTTCTCCATAGGCGTAGCCAGTAAGCTCAGTGCTTGCCACCTGTGTATTTTGGCCGGAAGGATTGAAGTTTATCCAACCGGAAGATTCCGACCAGGCGTAGCCGGTAGTGTTGCTGGCGGCGAAAGCCAAAGACAAAAAAACGCTGTTTATAAAAAACGCTGTAATAATAAAAATTAAACTTTTAAATATTATCTTTTGTTTCATACTGGTATTTACAGATTATAACACAAATAATTGAAAAACTTGTACACACATATAACCACACAAAACCGAGAAAAGGGTGGTTGTAATATTTACAGTTTTAAAAACCTTTACCGGGCCTATTTGGACTGTCGGGAGTACAAACGTAAAACGTATCACGCGGCAAAATTTGAAATACATTTTGAATCGGAACTTCTGAAACTGGAACGGGAGTTGCAAAGACACAGCTATACGATCGGCCGCTCGATTTGTTTTGTCGTGGAAGAACCGTCATTGCGCGAGGTTTTTGCAGCCACCTTTCGGGATCGGGTCGTTCACCATGTGCTTTACAATTTATTGGAACCGGTTTTTGAACCAATGTTCATTGCACAATCCTATGCCTGCCGCAAGGACAAGGGTATCCACCGATCCTTGCATGATTTGCAAAAATATCTTGGCAAGATCACCGCAAATCATCGCCGTCAAGCATTTTATCTCCACCTTGATATCCGCGGATTTTTCATGAGTTTGAAAAAGGACATTCTTTTTGATCTCATAAATAAATATGTGGCCAATCCGGAAATCCTCTGGTTGTCCAAGCTGATTATTTTCAACAATCCGACAGAAAACTTTACCAGTAAAGGCAATCGGGCGCTTTTTGCCAAAATTCCGCCCCATAAATCATTGTTTCACGTTTCTAAAGGTCAGGGTTTGCCCATCGGAAATCTTACCAGCCAATTTTTTGCCAATGTTTACCTTAGTGAACTTGATCAATTCGTAAAACACACGTTAAAAATCAAATATTACCTGCGTTATGTTGACGATTTCCTGCTCCTCGCCAGCAGCAAAAGCGAATTATTGGAATGGCGAAACAAAATAAACATATTTCTCAAAGAACGGCTAAAGCTGGAACTAAATCCCAATAAGGAAATCCTTCAAACAACCGACCTTGGCATTGACTGGCTCGGCTATATCGTCAAACCCGACGACGTTTTAATCCGCCAAAGGATTGTTAAAACTTTTAAAAATAAACTCTTTCATTTCAATAACACTTTGCAAAAATATTCAAATTCCGCAACCGACCACGGACAGTTGGAATTTATTTTTACAAAATACCAGCCACCGCCCGAACTGCTCCAAAAAATGCTCGCTACCGTTAATTCCTATTACGGCCATTTTGGTCATGCCAATACCTATAAATTAAGGAACCATTTATGGGAAAAACGCTTTCAGCGTCTTAAAAAATACCTGGAGCCCAAAGATATAAATATGAGGTGCTTTTTGATAAAAAAGCAATTTCGGAAACCGAGGCGAACCAGTGAGCCGGGTAAAAAATTAATGTTCCATTCCCAGGGCTAGCGCACGCAACGAACGTAGAGAGCATTAGTCTTGCCAGCGTTGGTGGTGCTGCCGTTAGACAGGTTGGTGTACCACGCGTTGGAGGTACTGTTGGAGACAGTCGTCGCAGACCAGTAGTAGCGAGCGACGCCAGTGCCTTCTAGGTTGCCGTAGGAACCGTCGATATAGGCTTGCATTAGCTGTTTTTGGTGCGGTAAAGACCAGCCCGCGTGGCCGGAGCAAAGCTGGCTGGCGGTGTTACTGCTGTTATTGGCGCCAGAATTGTCCCAGGAATAGGTGGCGGGAGAACTGTTGGAAAAAGTGGCGCAGGCGGAGCCATTGCAAGGATAACTCCAGATCTTGCCGGTGGCATTATCTTTCATTGCCGCCCCACTGTCACTGGTGCCGCAGTAGCTGTTCCCGGAATTGCAGGTGGTCCAGGTAGTGGAATAAGTGTTGCCTGGAGAGGCGGAGCCATTATTGTAATCATCCGCTCCGCCGTTGGCCTGGCTGCCGCCGGTAAAAGAACCGCTGGTGCCGTTAAATTCATTGGCTAACAGTGTGCCGCTTACTCCAAAAATACTTACCCCTGTATCGATGTTTCCCGCCACCAGGTTAGTGTCGCTGGCCGTGCACGTGTTGCCCGAATAATATCCGGTGGGGATGGAAAAGGAGAGCGAGCTATTGGAACCGGTGACGTTGGAGCCGGTGGCTACCGAACCCTGGATAACTGAACCTGTGGAACCCCAGGCATAATAGTTGGTAAGGATCTGGCCGGCGGCCGCGGCGCTTCCCGTGCCGGTGCCGGTAACCAGGTTGCCGGTGCCGGCAACTCCGAAGATGGTGGTTCCCGATGCCACATGCCCTGCCGTAAGGGAAGCGCTCAACGCCGCTACCTGGGCATCGGTGGCGGAAACCTTGGCGGTGCCGTCGTAGTAACCCTGGGCAGCGGTAAAGTAGTTGACTCCGCTGGACTGGGACTGAGCGGTGGAAGCGACATTCAATCCTGTCTGATCCGGCATGGTGCCGGTGATTGTTGATCCGTTAGAATAGGCCACCTTGCCGGAGATTAGATTGGCTGCTACTGCGGTGCCTGAGGTGGTGTCTAAGACCTTACTGCTGCCGGCCACACCGAAGATGGTGGTGCCGCTTTTTATATTGCCGGTTGCTAAATTAGTGTCGCTGGCCGTACAGGTGTTGCCCGAATAGTATCCAGTGGGAATGCTGAAGGAAAGCGAGCCGTTGGAACCGGTGACGTTGGATCCGGTGGCTATGGTGCCGGTAATCGTTGAACCATTGGAGTAGCAAATATCGCCGGATAAAACTTCTCCATTTGTTGCCGTGCCGGCAGTGGTGTCAAGAACTTTAGAGCTACCACTAACTCCGAATATAGTCGCACCATTTTTAATGTTACCAGTAACAAGATTCACATCGCCGGTCAACGTGCCACCAGTGTAGTATCCAGCAGTAACCGATTGATTGGTGGCGCTGCAGGTCAAAGCGAAACTGCCGTTGTTGGCCATAGTACCTGCGACGGGACCAAAGGTGGTGCCTCGAGTAGTTCCGGCGGTGTCAAAAAAGGTATTTCCTGAAAGCACGCTTGATGGGGCGGTGCCGCTGGTGGCTGCAACGTCAGTAGCAAAGCCATTGTATACATCGCTGAGCGTGTGCATGGTTGGAGCCGGAGACGAACTAGGCTCAATGAATGATCCGGATGGAGAAGAAGTAGTTGTGCCGCTGTGGAGCTGTTGGTAGACTTGTTCCATGGTATACATGTCGTTGGACGGAGAATCGGACGGGGTGATACTCCCAGCATAGGCAATGGAATGAGTATACAAACCGGCGACGGTAACACAACAGGCCACCAGTAATATTTTTAGAAAAACGAACTGGTTTTTATTGAATGATTTTTGAAAGTATTTTTTCATGGTCTTTAGCATTGTTGCCAAAACAGAACTTATTATTTATAATACAAAACCCCAGGCAAGATTACAAGTTGCAATTGTGAATAAACTTGCATACGGGGCTGGTATTTTTTAAAAACTTATGTAATATATAGTCAAGGTATTGTTTTTAACCATGACCAAGAGGAGAAAAGCATGAAACCCGAGGACGAACTGGAAGAGAAAAATTTAGCTCTTTTCCGTGGCCTATTATATGGCCTCCCCGTATCAATTGGCCTTGGAGCTTTGCTGGCATGGATCTGGTATTCCTTTTTTAACAAGTAGCTCTTTTACCCCCCCAAAAAAACAGACAACCTCTCCATGCACCATGCACAAAGAGGTTGTTTTTTTATGTGATAGTCTGCGGACGCAACAAGGCGCAGACTTCTCTTCTTTTTGCGTCCGTTATATTTCGATACGCTTTGTAATGAATAAGTTCTAGCGGGATGTAAAATTTTGTTGATTTCACATAACCACCATTGTGATATTGAATTCTCTCTTTCAGATTTTCAGAATAACCAACATAGATAAAATTTTTTAATTTATTGCGCAAGACGTACACATCATAGAATTTCATGGTAATTTGCGACCTGGCCAGGCACAAGACCGCGCCTGGCTCGGCTCCCATTCGTGCCACCGACTCCGCCTGTGGGCGAAGCCGGATGCCGAATGATACCCGGCAGTGGGCGTTAGAAGCAGTTAGAACCACTTTATTGGTATCAGTGTAGCATTTTTTCGGCAATTTTCAATGCAAAGAAAAAGCCCCGGTGCCATATTACTATGATACCGGGGTTTGATTGACCGAGCTTTTTTAGGGCTTAGTTTTTGCGGGTTTCTTCTTGGCGGCGGGAATACTTCCCCGCGCCTTGTCACTGTTGAGGATCCATGTAACCATGGCCCCATTGTGTTCATCAAACGCCTGACGCTGACAATGCCTCAATCCTTCTGGCATAATTTCAAGCGTAAGTGCCTGGATAGTGACGAGCTCCTGAAGCTTCATGAGCGCCAAGTCACTTTTACTATCACAAGCCATCCACAAGGGATGTCGGATATTAAAATGCAAGAGTCCGTTCTTGATATCTAGTTTCCAAAGGTCGGGTGAGCCATCCATGGCATCGTACACGAACCCCAGGCCTGTGCTATGACCACGAACCTCCTTGCGGCGCTTGCCTTTGGGGCCAGCGACTGTAAGGGGCATGTGATCAGGTTTGTGCTCCGGAGGTTTGGTAGGGTCTGGGGGGGGTTCGCCATCATCCTTTTTCGATTTCGATTCACCCACATTACCATCCACCGACAAAGCCTTTTCATCCTGCTGACCGTAGACTTTGCTAGCAGGAACATCAGTGTGTCCACTACCAACAGTTCCCCGTTCAAACGATTTGAGAACCGCCAGTAACGAGGCGCTTGATGGGTCCCTGAGCATGTCCTCCACCACTTTCATGGATCGAAGACCCAGTTCCTGGTGGCGCTCGTCCTCGTTTGACTGTTGCGCTTCTTTGGTGTGCTCCCTGCCGAACTTATCAAACCACTCTTCAATGGCAATGCACAAGCCAATCCAGTTATCATCCTTCTCAAAAGTCTGGCGATCTCGGTGAAGTCTGGCCTTTTCGGAAAGAATTTCTCCTTCGAAAAGACCTTTTGACAGCGCGTCAACCACGTCGGGTTTCAGAAGCGAGGCTGCTGATCGTGCAAAGTATTCGAAAGGAAATCGGAAATCGTTTCCCATTACCCCCATCGATACTTTGCCCTGCCGTTGTCGTCCCTTGCCAATTTTCTTGGCAATGAACAAACGGAAAAGAACTTTGCCTCCGCCCGAATCAAGCAATTCTTGTTCCAGGAGTTTGCGACCCAGAAACTCGAGTGCCGTCACATTGTCCCGTTGATGTTTTTTGCCTTTTTCATCCTTGATCACCACAGAAATCACCACGTTGTTTTTGCGCATGACTCCTGAATACCGATCCTGTATGCCGCCGACCAATCCATCCATGGAAAGTTGACTGACAAATTGATCTTCAGTGAAATCAATCAGCTGGGCCCGCGACCTCCAATCCACGCTGTTTTTGCCAGGCACTTTCTTTTCAAAAATGATGTCCTGGCGAACTTTCGTGGGAATGGAAATGTCGTGCTGCTGAGCTTTAATGTGATCGGTTTCCAGAAGCCACTCTTGGTAGAGTGAATCATGGGGTTGGGGACAGGAAACGAAGAAGAACTTTTTGCACTTGCCGAGAGGAGAGATGAGTCCTATGCCAAACTGGCCAAGACTCCCCTTTTCCTTGCGACCGGGTTTGGCAACCGACCCCAGAGCGCCGTTGAACTTATCAATCGAAGCTCCCTGGCCGTTGTCTTGTACGTGCGCCTTGCGGTTTTTGTAGTCAACCTCGATCCAGATTCTGTTGGCTTTTTCGTCCAACGCATTCTGGACCAGCTCCAAGAGAACATCGCTGAGCTTGGGATAGGTGTTCGCCAAGTTCAGCAGGGTTTCACCCTTGTGAAAATCGATCCGAGCAGTTGTAGTACTCATAGACACCGTTCCTTTCTTGTGGCTTGTGGCTACTGAATTTCCTTACGTGCCCTTTCGCTACACAGGCGATTAAGAGCGTTGGACACTTCGAACACCGCGTTTGAACGTCCGTTGGTGGCAGTCAACTCACGAAGTTGCTGTCGCTGTTCAGGAGAAAACTCCTCTGAAAGAAGCAATTCTGCCCAGGGTTTAATCGCCAGAATCAGGTGGGCCAAGGTCTTGACAACCTCGCCATTTAACCGAGCAAGCACCGGTTTTGAATCTTCCTTAGAAGACTCGGGTGTTTGTGCGGGCACTATTTTGATAGCGGAGAAATTGGCAAGACCGAATGATTCAATCTTGGTTTTCCACTCTTCAAGCTTGACGGTAGCTTCCTTTTTGTAGAGTTCTACCAGTTCGGTAATCTTTTCTTCCCTCTCGCCGGAGACGCCGTAGCGACCAAATGACACATCCAATAAAACGGCTGGTACAGCGGTGCCACCAATAAGATAAGCTGCCTCCTCAAACGAAAGTGTGCGAAGGCAAACCATGTCGGAAAACTCACGAAGAATTTTCGGTACGACATTTCTTTCCACGACTTCGTAGCCTAACAGAGACAGAAAAAATCGAAGTCGTAAAAGATTCTCTCCGGTTGGGAGACGAAACTGACTGAACCATCCGTATCCAGTTTGATGGTTAATGCCAAAAAACTCGGAAACTGCATTTCGCAGTTTGCATGCTTCTCTCTCAGGAGTATTGAAGCGATTCCCCTGGGAAAAGTGCTCAAGACACTCTTGAGTAGTACCGGTAAAAACTTTCACCATGACTACTGTTCCTTTCTTGTGGCTTGTGACTCCAGAGTAATCGGACGAGCGACAATAGCTCGCCAACCTCTGGCAAACAATTGAACTCCTTCAAGCAGAACAACCTGCTCTTTTCGTGGCTCTCGTTCACCTTGCCAGTCAGTAAGAGAGAATGTGATGCTCTCCCTTTGACTGATAGTGGGATGTGTGGCTCCTTTCTCAAGATAGGCGATGGCAAACCGATGTTGACCTTCGCCTCTGACCTTACCCACGACTGCTCGAATGACACCACTGCTAGTGTGAGCGGTTTCTTGTGGCTTGGTCATGAAAATACCTCCTTTCGATAATAGACTCACCTCTGATTGTTAAAGGGCGACGATCGACAATTAAGAAGCAATTCAAAATTGCTTTCGTTAACTGATTTTTGATTCTAACATATATTATATATTTATGTCAATACTATTGACAAAGTAATTATATATGATAATATCGACCTACTAGGAAGCGCGTCTATTCCTCTATATCAAATCGCGTATGTTCGCGGATTGATTCTCAAAAGACGCACAAGCCCTTTGATAACAAGGAGTCAAATCATGACCGTGAACACAACACCCGACGCCAACCACGCTTTCGAGATGGACGAAACTTTCACAACTTCGAAGCGTTTCTCGGGATTAGTTCCCACAGAAGCTGAAGTGTTGGACGTTACGTCCCTGGGCAGAGGAGTCGTCCTTGAACAGGAACGCAAAGTCGATCTGACAGAAAAACTGTCAAGGGAAATGCTTGAACATCCCAAATTCATCGGCGAGCGACCTCTCCGTGACGGCCACGTTACCTACCTTAACCGATGCATGAAACAAGGAACGTTTCGACCCGAGCTCGTTCGTCTCATGACCTGTGTTTGCGAAGAAAAAGTTGATGACTATCCCGGTGGCACTGAGTTTCGTATGAACGGTCAGCATACCTCCTGGGCCAGGATTTACATGCCAAGCGAGTACGAATGCCCAGGAAAAGTGGTCTTGGCAAAATACAGAGCCAAGACCAGTGAAGATATGCGACTCTTGTACGCCACGATAGACCGGGGTACCCCTCGAACCAAGTCCAATGTCATCACCGCCCATTTGGCTGGGACAAACCAGTTTAAAAGCCTCAAGCCAACCGACATCAAGACAATGAGCGACGGCTTCAGTTTTTACAAATGGGACAATTCCAGCGAACGCAAACGACACGATGGGGATGAGATCGCATTCTTAATGCAAGGCGAAGATGCCAACTTGGTCAACACCGTAGTCGCCTACCTTAGCACTTTTTCCATCAGCTCGGTAGATTGGATGCGGCGGTCACCGGTAATCGGCGCCATGTTTACCACCTTTGAAAAAGTGGTTAAACCTTCGGCAGATTTTTGGGACTCAGTTCGCGAGGGTACGGGAATGGCCAGCAAGAACGATCCTCGCCTCAAACTCCGCAACCAACTAATGACCTGCAAGCTGAGTATTGACAGCTCAAAGGGCAAGCGCTCACAAAGCAAATCAGTCGAACCAGAGAAAATGTTTCGCTGGTCAATCCAAGCATGGAATGCTTGGCGTCGTGACGAACCTCTCACGTCCTTCAAGGCGATCTTAACTGCCGAACGTCCTAAGGCGAGATAAGGACTTCGCGAAAGATTCGCAAGTCTCAAATAAACTCAAAAAGCCGAGAAAACACCCCTGGTGCAACTCGGCTCTTTTTTTATAAAATTAAAATAACTTGTCGCACAATAAATTGCAGTGGGCGTTAGAAGCAGTTAGAACCGCTATATTGGCTTCACTTTAACCCGATTTTGGGATTTTTACAAATTTATGTATAATAGGTTTATGGAAAATGAACCAACACCAGAAAAAGCAACCGACCGAGAATTTACGGATTTTCTCATTAAACACATAGACAACCCCTGCGAGGTTGAGTTGGAATCTGGCGTAGTAAAAAATATCAGAGAGTTTTATCTAAAATTGGCAAAAGATGAAATCCCTAAAATGACAGACCCAGAAGCCATTAAGGATTTGGAGGATAAAATAAAAGCATACGAATAAAAACTCACTTAAAATAAAAAATCTCCTTTATCAGGAGTTTTTTATTGGAGTAGCACTCTTGATAGACCCGTAAGCCACCACCGCTTTTAACCGCACCCTCTACCACTTTGGTAAATCCACCGCACAAAGGCGGGTGGCGGACTTATTGCACGGTAATGTTTCCAGCCCAATGCTGAAAAATATCAACTCTCACTACTCCGATTAGAGTATAGCAAATTTAAAACAATAAAAAAGTCCAGTATTAAAACTGTAATTGGGGTGAGGTCTTGGAATAACTCTTTTTAAGCCCATACAGGGCAAGGAGCAAAGAGATAACTTGGTATGTTGCAAATATGACCTGTCCTTTTTCAAACACTACGAAAGTTGTAATAAGGCAGGTAATGACCATAAATATCCACCCAGTTTTATTTTTATTCTTCGCAAGATAATAGATGCTTATAAGCGGAGTGATGGAACTTACAAGCTCCAAGAGAGTAAGAAATCCAACAAACGATAAGTAAGCCAAGAAAAGACAGAAAACCCCCATAAATATGATAATGAAATTCTCTACTCTCTGTGTTTTTCGTTTCGTCAGTCCGTATAACATCAGAACAATGAAACCGATTTCAAGACCAGCGTAAATGTTAAGACCGATTAAATAGAAATAAAAGATTGAAATAACCGATGCAATAATGCCTATTATCCAAGCAATTTTTTTGTCGTTTTTCAACAGAAAAATTTTGTGCAGAAGAGAAATGGCGGTAACAATAAGTTCTATATCCATATTTTAGTTATATTCCAATCTCAATTTTCCAACTCATTGGAATAAGGGTTAGGTTAATTAAATGCGGAAAATTATTTTCTTTTTTCCATTCTGATAGCTTGGATTTTATATCAGAAATAAGTTTATCGGCATCTGTTATTTTGTGGTCGCTTAAACGAATAAATATCTCTACGGGAGAAACTGCAATTTTAACTTGGCTATCGTTTGCATACACGGGGACATCTTCAATGCCTGTTATTTTGGATACAATTTTATGTATCGCATTTGATAGGGTTTTTACTTCTTCCTCTTTAACTTTTTGACTATCAAACTCTATGTTTATTATTGGCATAATTTTTATACTTAATTTAAATTATCAATTATTTCAAACCCCAAATAATTTCTTGGTTTATTATCAAATTTACCTGCCAAATAATCTTCATACACTTTCCAATTTTTATGGTAAATATAAACTGCTTTATCTGCTCCCAGATACTCGCAGGCAAATTCCATAAAAGCAAACTCTGACAATAGGTAATTAACCGCAACTTTTACCGCCTCTTTAAGTTTAGGTTCATCATCAAATTCATTTTTTAGCACTTCTTGCGTTGTTAGGTCAGCTTCTTGTTGAAAAGCATTATTGCTTTTGTAAAGATTAAGCACCTCGCCATACTTCTCTTGGTATCGTGGGTTATTTTCTATTTCATTTTTCCAATCAATAATCTTTACTTGTTCTGCTGAATAGCCGATTTCCTCAATAGCTTTTTTGAATTTATTTTTTAAATTATTACCTTTCGGCACTGCCTTATCTCTTCTCGCCACATTTTCGGGATAACCCAAAGCCATATAGGTAAAAGTAGCAGGGACATCTGCAACAAAAACAGCAACCCTACCATATTTATCAATGCTCTTTTTCAAGAGATTTTTTATTGTTTCGTATTTAAAATAGCTATTGTCGGGGCTTACCCCTATTATTGGATAAATGGTCATATCTATTTTTCACTTTTATAATTAAGCAAAAAACTTTCCAAATCACTATCACTGCTAAACAGCACTTTTTCTTTTATCACGGGGCTAAAAGTTTTTATTATTTCATCCCATTCGTCTTGGGAAACATCAATGGTAAACTTCGTTTCTATTGGCACATCACAACGCCAAATTTTAATATAACCATTTAAGTTTCCAGACCCTAAAAATACATCTAAATTTTCGCCATCTTCGCTTTGGTAGCCCTCAATGTAGCCGTAATCAACGGGGTAAGTAACGCCCGCAAGCGGATAATCTTTCCAAATCGGGTCATTTTCTATTTCAAAAGATTTATAGCTCCCTTTCGGATTTTCTATTACAATTTTAAGTTTACTTTCTGCCGTTTCGCTATTTAAAATTTTCTCTGGCATATCATTATTGGTTTACTACACTATAAACAAAAAACTCCCCGATTGGAAGTTATTAGTCATCTTTTTTCCAAAGTTTTATTACTTCATCACGCTTGGCAAAATCTGTATTTAGGAAATGGGGGTCTGGCTTGATACCTAAACGCCAAAGGTCTAACCTGTCAGCGTCCCAGCAAGTTTGAACGGTTATGTCCTTACTTTTTATAGCCGAGTTGGTATGATGTTCGCAAGCAAATTGCAGTTGCTTTAATTGGTCTTCTCTAATAGTGATTACCCTTGAATGCTTGAAAAAAATATCGGGTTTTCTTGATATGCGTTCAGCCCAAGAAATCACTGCCGAGCAATTCAAAGAAAAGATGCAACCGCTGGAAGCCGAAAAGAAGCGATGGGAAGATGTGTTTAATAAAACAGGTCAAGGCGTAAATGAACTGCTGAAAAAAGCGGATGAAGTTTTTTCATTCGCCTACGATTGCAAGACACGCTTTGAAAATGGCAACCCTTTCAAGAAAAAAGAGGTGTTAAGCCGTTTAGGTTCACACCTCTCGTTTCAAGACGGGATTATAGACATTGATGTTGAAAACACGCTAATTCCCTTAAAAGATGTAGTGGTTGAAAATAAGCGGTTAGAACCGCTCAAAATAGGCAAAAATGAAGCTGAAATAGAAGAACTTTACGCAAAAAGTCCAGTTATGCAGGGGCGCTGGGAATCGAACCCAGGCTAAGGGTTTTGGAGACCCTTGTGATACCACTTCACCACGCCCCTTTATGTAAAAATCGTAGCACATTTTTGGCGCAAAAAAAAGCCCCGTGATTGCTCGCGGGGCGTTTTACAAGAAGAGTTAGTTCTACTATTTCATATGGCGCATGGCGCTGACATGACGGTCAAGTTCTAAAAATTTTAAAACCCTTTCCGCCTGCAACACCGATATCTCCTCGGCAAGCTCACTGCGCTTCCTTTGCAATTCAGACCGGGCAATTCCTTTCGCCTTTTCCTTGTCTTTTTCCTCTGCTGACATTTTGTCGCCAAGCAACCAGACATTTTTTTCCGAATGATCGCTGGCAATCTTGCGATTGACAGCAAACCATGCCGTCTGGAGACTAACAATATGAACATCAATGTCATTGAGCTCCCTGAGCAGTTTTTGAAGCTGCTCCTGGGCGACTATTTTCGGCCTTTTTTCGGCCTCTTTTTTGTCTTCCAGCTTCTTTTTTTGTAGCTCCAGCGCCTGTTCTTGCGCCAACAAGTACTTGTCGCGGTCAATGACCTGCTGGCGTTCATCTTGGATTCGCCTTACTTCGGCTTTTTTCCGCTCTTCTTCGGCGGCCTCCACTTGTTTTTGTTTCTTGAGCTTTAAAACTTCTTTCTCCTCAAGAGCTTGAGCAATAGCCTTGTTGGCCTTCTTGAGGTGCTCAAGTTTTTCCTCCGCGATTTCCAACTCTGATTTTTCATTCTTTGCTTTACCGCAACCGGCCAGAAAAACAACGCTAAAAAAGACTGCAGCCGCAAAAAACTGTCGCATAATAAACTCCTTCTTGGTGTTAGTTTTCAAGGCAGATGAGAAACACTTCCCCATCCTTACTAACTCTAGTTATATACTATAATTTAAATCCTGTCAATGGATTATCTTACTACAAAAAAAGAACCCTCCAGACAGTTTTTTAGACTATCTGAAGGGCTTTACCTACGAAGTTTTAGAAATCTTGACCATCTTGGGCGGTGGTTTGTAGAGCTTCCAGACCAAACCAAACAGTGACATCACCCATAAAATGTAATAGGTCACATCAAGTTCCCACCAAAAATATCCGTGTCTGGCCCGGGCAGGCTTGGCATGGTGTCCCCGATGCCAACCTTCGCCCAGGGTAAAAAACAACGCCACCCACCAGTTGTCGCGGCTTTCGTCGTTGGTTGCAAATCGTTTCATGCCAAACAGATGACAAGCGGAATTAACCAAAAAAGTGCCGTGGTACAATAGTACGGTGCTGATTAAAAACCCCCACAAAACTCCGCCAAAACCATTCATGCCATAGCATGCCAAAGCCAAGCAAATTCCAGGAACCCAGTTAAGGTAATTTAACCACCGGAGTTCCCACCATTTTGCCAAATCTCCAACTCCCTGAAAGCTATCCTCATCTTCCTGGCGAGAAAAAAGCCAACCGACATGGGCATGCCAGATGGTATTAATCCAAGGAGAATGCGGATCGCCTTCCTGGTCGGAATAACGATGATGGTTGCGGTGTTTTCTGCTCCACCAAAGCGGCCCTTTTTGCATAGCCATACACGCAAGGCAAGCCAACAAAAAACTTACGAGCCTGCTGGTTTCAAATGACTTGTGCGAGTGGTAGCGATGATAACCGGCCGTAATGCCAAACATCCTCATGTAGTAGCAGACAAAGCACATCAAGACATTCAAGAGGCTAAACTCAAAAAATGGCACCAACGCCAGCGACAGGACATGGAACAGGGAAAACGAAATAATGTTGGCATGTTTATCCGCCAACGCCAGCCAAGAAATCACCTTTTTCATAGCAAACCTCCAAAATATGTGGCGACGCGACACTGTCAGTACGCCTGGCAACAACCGCATCGCTTTTTTTAAAGAACAACTTGCAATTATGATTGTACCACGACAAAAAATAATAGTTGCAAAGAAAAAAGCCGCGGGGTAATATTAATATGTTGTATTAAATTATTACGACATTATGGAAAATAATTCTCCAAACATCGTTTCCAGTAGCAAAGAATTATTGCGCCAAAAAATTGCGGTGGAAGTTTCAGCTACCACTTCCCTTTCCATTATTAATATTGTCCACGATATTATTGCCCTGGCCCACGCGCTTGAAGCTTCCGATATTCATATTGACCCCAAGGTTGGCGGAATCAGAATTCGTTTGCGCATTGATGGCCAACTCCACGACGAACTGATGTTACCAAAACACATCCACCCGGAAATTATTTCGCGAATTAAAATTTTGGCTGGCTTGCGAACCGATGAACATCAAACAGCTCAAGACGGGAGATTTTGCGTTTCATTGGAAAACAGTCCACTTGATGTTCGAGTTTCCATCATGCCTACCTATCATGGAGAAAACGCCATCTTGCGATTGTTGGCAAAACAACCGGAGGCGCTTGGACTGGATAGTTTGGGATTTTCCGCGCCCGACAAAGAAAAAATACTCAAAGCCTTGGTTCGTCCTTATGGAATTATCTTGGCAACCGGACCGACGGGATCGGGAAAAACCACTACCCTTTACACTCTCATTGGCCTGCTCAATAAACCAAACGCGTCTATCATCACTATCGAAGACCCGATAGAATATTCTTTGGAAGGCATTAATCAAGTGGGCGTCAATGCCAAAACCGGCTTGAGTTTTGCCCATGCCCTGCGCGCTATGTTGCGCCAAGATCCTAATATTATTATGGTCGGCGAAATTCGCGATAAAGAAACCGCGGGCCTGGCCATTAACATCGCCCTCACCGGCCACTTGGTGCTGTCCACCATTCACACCAATGACGCCGCCACAACCCTGCCCCGCCTCATCGACCTTGGTATCGAGCCTTATCTTATCGCCTCAACCATGAGTTTGGCGATTGGCCAACGGCTGGTCAGAAAAATTTGCGGGCATTGCAAAGAGGAGCGGCGCATCAGTGAAGCGGAGCAAAAAAGTCTGGCCAAAGTAATTCCACTAGAAATCATGGACGGGCAACCGATGTTTTATCGGGGCGCCGGTTGCCAAGAGTGCCACGGCAGCGGCTACAAAGGACGGGTGTGTATTAACGAGGTGCTGGTCGTTGACGAAGCTATGCAAGAAGCCATTCATCAAAAAGCCACCGCAGCGCATATTAAACACGTGGCTCGCGCCCAGGCCATGACGCTGATGATTGAAGACGGATTTTCTAAGGCTAAGCTTGGCATCACCACCATCGAAGAAATTTTACAAACTCTTCATGAATAATTTTTTTGACCAAGTAAAAAAGAACGCAAAAAGATGGGCGAAAAAAGCGGCTGATTTTTTTATCATAATCATCCGCGATCCTCGTTGGTATCTGCGGCTTTCGCTCAATGAACAACTTTTTTTCATCAAACAATTATCGGTATTAATGCGCGCCCAAATACCTCTCTTGGAATCGGTCAACATGTTGGCCAGGCAAAGTAAAAGCAAAGCCATGAAAACCATCACCGGAGCTCTTTGTGCTGACATTGAAAATGGACAATCTTTGTCGCGGGCATTGGGAAAATTTCGCGCCATTTTCGGCGACCTGGTGATTGGCATTATTGGCGTCGGAGAACTGTCGGGCAACCTTAACAACAACCTGCAGTACCTGGCGCGCAGTCTTCAGAAAAAACAGGCATTACGGCGTAAAATTATCGGGGCCGCGGTCTATCCCGTTTTTATCATCACGGCCACCATTATTATTACGGCCATGCTTTTGGCGTTTGTTTTTCCCAAAATTATTCCTATTTTTAAAAGCGTCCACTACCAACTTCCCTGGACCACCCGGTTTTTAATTTTCATCAGCACCATTATTAAAAGTGATTCCATCTTGCTTTTGTGTTGCCTGATCAGTGTCATTGTTGGCGCCTGGCGACTTTTGAAAGTCCCGAAAGTCCGGGCTTGGCGCGACATAATGCTGGTGGTTACGCCCTTTTTAAAAACCATTACGGTTGATTACAACATCAGCGCCATGTGCTGGACACTTTCGCTGTTGCTGCAAAGCGGTATCCCCATTGGCGAAGCTTTTAGCATTACTTCAAAAACTACCACCAATGTTGTTTACAAAACAGAATTACAAATTATCGGCGAGGCATTAGTCAAAGGGGCAACCATATCAAGCTGCATGATGAATAACAACAAACTCTTTCCCGTTATGATGGCCCAAATGATAGCCGTCGGGGAAACCACGGGCAACATCAGTGAAACATTTTCGTATCTGGCCACCATGTACGAAGAAAGCATCGACGAGCTGACCAAAAATGTATCAACCACCATTGAGCCGGCGCTCCTGATGTTTATGGGGTTGCTGGTGGGTTTTATTGCAATATCGATTATTACTCCAATTTATGGAATCACACAAAGCCTTACACCGCGGTGAGCGCGGGGAATTTTGTAAACATGAAATATTCACGCGCCTTCACCCTCATTGAACTCCTTATTTCCATGGCAATTTTAATTACCATGTTTAGTCTTGGATTATTTGTCAGTTTCGATTTTTACCAAAGTTATGCTTTTGGGGCAGCAAGAAACGACATGGTCAGTATTTTGCAGAAGGCTCGCAGCCAATCGCAAAACAATATCAACCAAACTCGCCACGGCGTTCATTTTCAAAATAATCCTTCCGTTCAATATGTTCTTTTTGCTTGCCCCACCCAAAACCCGGAGTGCACTTCTTATATTCCCAGCGCCAGCGATATGATATTTGATTCCTCGTATGCGATTTCTTTTGCCGCTCCCACTTCCCTGCCCGCTGACATTATTTTCGATCAACTTGACGGAAATTGCGTCACCTGCCAACAATCCATTACCCTGCGCCTCCAACAAAGCAACAAATACGACACCATTACCATTAACGGCGAGGGGCAGATTGACTATTAAATTATGAAATACTTTTCCAGAAACTCCGGCATTGCCACCTTGGAAATGCTTATCGCCATGACTTTGATCATTATTTCCTTGACCGGAACTTTGCTCATTACCCAAGGAAACCAAGATAGTTCTACCAACTCCCAAGTGCATCAAGAGGCGCTGCGCAAAGCATCAGATCTTTTGGAAAGTATGCAAGCCGAGGCCGGCGAAGATTTTAATTTAGTCAATCCGATTCCCGCGCCTCCGGCAACATACCTGCAAGATGGTATCTATCAAAAAACAATCAGCGTCACTATGGTCAACAACTGGACGAAAAAAATAATCGCGGCGGTAAGCTGGAAAAATGCAGACGGAAAAACAGAAAGCGAAAGCTTGAGCAGTTTAATTACCGATCCCGATGCTGTAGCCAGCGGAAGCGATAGTTGCAATTCAACCCTTGCCGGAAATTGGCAAAACCCGGCCATCACTTCCTACGATGTTGGCAAAGATTTGTTAGTGCCAAGCGACACCACCAATTTATTTCCCGTCACCGGCTTGGCCGTAAACAATAATGTGTTATACGCGACAATAAACAATACCCACCAAAATAGTAATGCCACTTTTTTTATGTTTGATATTTCCAATCCCAATGCCAAACCCGTTTTTTTACAAAGCATTGATAACGATCCTACTGGCGGCTCAAGCGAGGGACTGGCAGCGGTGGCAGTCGCGGGAAATTATGCTTATGTTGCCAATGCCAGGCAAATTGATTTTAGCAAAGCCTGCCCCGGGGGAGATTGCGGACAACTGCAAATTATTGATGTTAGCAAAAATCCGGCTAGCGTTGTGAGCACCTTTCAAATTCCCGGCGTGACTGGCAAAAGCGGCCAAGCCATTGGCGCCAGCATTTTTTATCAGAGCGGATATGTGTATTTGGGTTTGACCAAAACTGCCAGCGGACCGGAATTTAATATCATTGACGTGCACGATCCCAAAAATCCCGTGTACAAAAGCGGCTACGATTTTGGCAGCGCGGTCAATTCCATCGTTGTTAAAAATAACATTGCATACGTTACCAGTCCCAATGCGGAAAACCTGACGCTGCTTGATGTGAGCAATCCAAGTTTGCCCCAAAGAATCGGCGGCTACACCCCCAAAGGTGGTTCCAACGGCGAAAGTTTGGCGGTCGTCGGCACCAATATTTACTTGGGCAGAACTTTTGGCACCAATGAATTTTACGACCTGGACGCGTCGGTGCCCAGCAACATTTCTGTTTTGGCAAGCAAAGACATCGGCACGGGTTCGACCACCAGCATCAATAGTTTATTAATCCGCGATTATTTGGCGTTTTTAATTACCAACACCCAATTTCAAATTTGGAATCTGGCAAATCTTGGCAACATTGTTGCATGGGCGCCAAGCGCCACCTTGCCCGCCGGCAGCCAAACCGCCCTTAGCTGCAATGCCAATACGTTATATGCCAGCTCCGTTTCTTCCGCCAGCAAAGGATACATTTTGGTCATTAACGCGCAACCGTAACAATTAATTTCCACAATATCCATGCATATCAATACCTATCAACGTGCCTTCACTCTTATTGAAACCATTATTTACTTGGCGCTTTTTACCATCATCATTGGCGGCGGCATGGTGGCCACTTACCAAATTATTGAAAGTTCAAGCGACACCTACCATCACCTTGAATTGCAAGAAGAAGCAAATTTTTTACTGGCAAAGATAGACTGGGCCTTGGTAGGAGCAACCAGTGTTAACGCCAATGGCTCGGCGTTGGTTATTTCAAAATTTATCAATGGAATTTCTACCCAACTTTTATTTGCCACGAATGAAAATAACTTAACCTTGCAAATAAATTCGGCGGCACCAGAAATATTAAATGCCAGCAGCATAGGAGTTGCAAATGTTTCATTTACAAGAAATGCTGGCGCTAATGGCCAACCTGATTGTATAACTACAAGCTTTGATTTAATAACCATAGGCCAAGAAAATAATGCCAGTGAAAACTTTTCATTTACTAAAAATATACTGCCATGAAAAAAACTGTATTTCCCCAACACGGATACATTGCCCTCATGTCGGCCATTGTTATTTGTGCTTTGTTGCTTGCCCTGACCGTCAGCCTTGGCGCCAGCGCGTTTTTTGAAAGCCAAAGCAATATCGACCGCCAATCAAAAAAAGAAAGCAGCAACTTGGCAGAGGCGTGCGTCAACGCCGCCATTTTGGAATCAGCTAACCATAGGTATTCTACTAACGAAACCATCAATGTGGATGGTCAAAACACCTGCCAAATCATTTCATCCAAAAACAATACACCAGTCGGGGGTCAGGCAACCATTCAAACCCAAGCCGTCGAGAACCACGCCTATACCAACTTGCAAGCCATTATCACCACCACCACCTTTTCCATTATTTCCCTGCAAGAATGCCCCACTCTTTCTTTATGTTCATGATAATAAAAGGTCGATAAAATATTATTTAAAATTAAAAAATATGTTTAAAAATATATCATCAAAAAAAGAAAAAAGTAAAAAAGGTTTTACGCTCATCGAAATTTTAATTGTCATTGGAATCATCGCCATTTTAGCCACCATCGTTATTGTCGCCATCAACCCCGCCCGCCAATTTGCCCAGGCTCGCAATGCCCAGCGCATCAGCAACGTCAACGCCATTTTAAATGCCCTGGGTCAAAACATGGCTGATAACAAAGGAGTTTTGACTGGCTGCGGCCCCATTGATGGTACAGCGCGCGATATTGCCAAAGGTACTGGCGCCGCCATTTCTGATTTACGAAGCTGCATTGTCCCCACTTACATGGCTGAACTTCCTTTTGATCCAAGCACCGGAAGTAATAATTGCGACGCCACCTGTTCGGGAACCACCAGCTACGACACCAAATACACCGTCACCCAAGACGCCACCACCGGCCGCATCACCGTCGCCGCTACCGGCGAACTGGGTCAAACCATTTCCGTCACCCGCTAGCATTATTCTTGGCAACTAAAAATCGCCGTAGGGGCGATTTTTAGTTGAAGTATCAACAATTATCCTAACGATGCACCACAATTATTTGGCGAATCACCAACTCATCGGCCTGGATATATTTTCCTTTAAAATCAAACCAGACTTTTAAAAAGTCGTCCCGGATAATTTTTCTTATGCCCGCCAATTCCGGGTCCTGTAAATAAATAAATGTTTTATCTATTCCGATAACCACCGAATAATGGCCATCGGCCATATCATTATTATTACCGCTGCTAAACCAATCAACAATCACAGGAACTTTTCTGCCTAGCCACAGTTGGATTTCTTCAAAACTGCTGCTCTCTTTTATTTCTACAAAAAAATCGAGGCTTATTGCGGCTTTCGCAATACCCTCGGCGCTCGTTCCCAATTCCTCCGTAGTGTCGCACAATATGGCCAATTCTTCTTCAGATTTTTCAATGCCGTAATAATCCAAAACCATCTTCAAACTGGCCGGCCCGCACATACCCGGACGTTCGCCAAATGCTTTTACCGGCAAGAGATTTATTTCCATATCCATTAAGAAAAATTTTCCAGCACTTTAAGCAACGCTTCGGCGGCTTCTTGGCCTTTATTATGTTTGGCTCCCGAACGGTCTTTGGCTTGCTTAAGGTTTGAAGTGGTAATAACCCCAAAAGCAATGGGCAGCGATTGCTCAAGCATCACCGTCATAACGCCCCGTGAAACTTCACCTGAAATATAATAATAGTGGTCGGTGGCTCCTTTAATAACAGCACCCAAGGCGATTAAGCCGTCGTATTTTTTCGTTTTAGCCAAAGATTGACACATCAGTGGTATTTCAAAAGAACCCGGTACATGAACCACGTTTACATGATTCGCTTTAAAACCCATGTCCTTTAAAAAACTCGTGGCTCCTTGCAATAATTTTGAAGTGATGTCAGCATTAAAATCCGACACCACAATGCCCACCACATGCTTGCCCCAATTTTTCTTTGATACTGCCTGTTTTTTTTGGTTATTTTTTCGTTGCATAGTTTAAGATATTAAAAATATATTTTGCGATAAGATCTGTTTCAATGTGCAGCTTGTCTTCTATTTTTTTATGCCCAAAATTAGTATGGGCCAACGTATAACTGACCAAAGAAACCGTAAAGCAATCATCCAACACATCTACCACCGTTAAACTGACTCCATCCAGCGCCACCGACCCCTTGGGCGCAATGCACGCAAGTAATTTTCTGGCAACCTTTATGGTAAATACTTTTGAATCCCCTTTTTCTTCAATGGCCGCAATGCTTGCCACCGAGTCGACATGCCCAGAAACCAAATGCCCATCCACACCGTCAGACAAGGTAAGGCTTTGTTCCAGGTTCACCCAAGATCCTATTGCCCAATCTAAAACCGTTGTTTTGCTTATGGTTTCGGGCATGTATTCAACTTCGAAACTGCCGCTACTTATCGCGCGCACCGTTGAGCAAACGCCATTAATAGAAATACTTTCACCTTCTTTTATTTTCCAATGTTGAGACAAGCCAACTCTCACAAAAAGGCTTTGGTTTTTTTGCTCGGTAAAAGTAACTTTTTCTACGGCTTTGATAATTCCAGTAAACATGTTTTAATGTCCAAGATATCTTTACTAATTTGCGCCAGCGCTTGCTCGCTATTTTCAAAGCGCAGAACATCGCGGATTTTTTTTACCGGCCAAAGCTCCAATTCTTTATTGTACAAGTCTCCGGCAAAATCCAGTAAAAAAGCTTCTATAACATCACTACTAGCCACATACAAAGCGGCCTGATATTTTTTTCCGCCAGCCAACGCATAACCGGCATAAATTCCAAATTCAAGATTGAGCGGTTTTTGCGGCCTGACGTTAGCCGTCGGAAATCCCAATTTCCGGCCTTCTTGCTTCCCGTAAATTACCAACCCTTTAATACTTTCCATACTACAAAAAAATAATTAAATTACCAGTCCATTATGCCACATCAAAACAAAAAAACCCAGAGCAGAAGCCCCGGGTTATTTGTTTAAAGAAAAGATTATGATAAATGTTTGGAAACCAACTTGGTCATCTCAAACATATCCACCACGCCCTTTCCGCCAAAAATCACTTTTAACTTATCATCGGCCACAATGTTGCGCTTTTTTTGTGGGTCCTGGAGATTATTTTTTTTAATGTACAACCACAATTTTTTGACCACTTCGGATCGTGGCATTGGCCCCTTTCCTACAACTGCTTCCAAGTCAGCAGTGAGTTTTAACGGTTTCATGAACGCCGAATTTGCTTTTGCTGGCATACGATTTATTCTCTAGCCAAGGAGCAACAAATTAAGAGCTAAGCTATTAATTTGTCATCCAAAGCCAGTAAAGAGACTATTCCATGTAAGATGCAACCATATTTGCAACTACGTGGCATAGCGCTTAATTATATTATTATTTTTTCTTTTCGTTTTTACTGTGGCTTTGATCTAATCTTTTTGCCAATTGAGACATTCTCACCACTGCCTTTGATCTGAAATTTTGGAAATTCATTTTGGCTCGTTGGTATTTTTTTGAAAAATATTCTTTCATGGGTTACAAGCTTCTTTTCATCTTCTAAAAATGAAGCTTTGCTGCAAAGTTAGAGCATATAGTGATTGTACAACAATTTTTTCAACAAATCAATCTTGGGGGCATTACATACCTGAATTTGGTATTTCACAAAATAAAATCCGAGTTTATGACTCGGAGTTTATTATTTTTCTTCATATTCCTTAACCTTGTTTTCTAAATCCGCGACGGCTTCTTGAAAGGTACCCGCTTCTTTATGATGATAAAAAATCTTTTCATATTCTCTCAATTTAACTCTTGTGCATTAAAATACCAAAAAGAGGCCTCTCTGGCCTCTTTTCTGCTTAAATACCCCATATTACGCCACGACTGGCGATACCTGTCACCCTACCTACTTGCGACCCTCCTTGTGCAAGGTGTGTTTATTGCAGGTGTTGCAGAATTTACTCATTTCCAGTTTCTTCTCACCTACTTTTTTAGATTTTTTTGTAAAGTAGTTGACGTGTTTGCACACCGAACAGGTCATTTTTAAAAACGGTTTTTTTGTTGCCATAGTTACGAAATTTCTAGTTTCTAATTTTTAATTTCTAATCAATATTTAATGACCGAATTTCTAAATTCCAAACTAGAGTATTACTTCAAAATAGTAACCTATTTTTTGATTTTTTGCAATACTAGCGTGAGCCGATGGTGGGAATTGGACCCACGACCTTTTCCTTACCATGGAAATGCTCTACCACTGAGCTACATCGGCGGATTTTATCGCGACAAAATCAGTTATATGTGGGCGCGGTAGGACTTGCACCTACGAAGGGTAGAACCCGTTAGATTTACAGTCTAATGCCTTTGCTGCTCAGCCACGCGCCCGGATTTTTTACGAAAAATAGCTATTGGTACCAGTTTCTAGTTATGAGATTACAACTGAAAACATATTCAAATGATAACCTAAAATTCGGTTTTACTCAATAGTTTTGCCGTGGGCGGTTTTCCAGGCTTCAATTTTTTTATGGTCACCCGAAAGCAGCACATCAGGAACCCGCCAGCTTTCAACTTTATTCACTTTATAAACTTCGGGCCTCGTGTACTGGGCATATTCAATGAATCCCCCGCTTTTGGTGACGCGCTCTTTGAGCAATTGCTCTTTGCCCAAAACTCCGGGCACCAATCGCGACACGGCCTCAATGACAATCATGGCCGGCAATTCCCCGCCCATTAAATCGTAGTCGCCAATGGAAACTTCCATGTCCGCAATTTTTTCCGCCACCCGCTGATCCACTCCTTCGTATCTGCCACAAATAAAAATAACCTGGTCCAACTTGGAAAATTTCAAAGCCATCTTCTGATTAAATTTCTCCCCCCGCGGTGTAAAAACTATCACCTTCGTTTTGGATTTTTGGATTTTAGATTTTGGATTTGTTTGGGATTTGTGATTTTGGATTTTGGATTTCTTTAAAGCATTAACTGCTTTAAAAATCGGCTCCACTTTTAAAACCATCCCCAATCCCCCGCCAAATGGCCGTCCATCAACGGTTTGGTGGTTATCGTCAGTAAAATCCCGCAGATTATGGGTTTTAATCTTAATGAACTTCTTTTCTTGGGCACGGGCAATTAAGCTCTCGCTGATATAAGAGTCAAGGATTTCTGGAAAAATAGTAATGATATCAAACTGAATCATGGGTTGGATTATAACACATATAAGCAAAAAGCGCCATTGAAGCGCTCATTGCCCTAACTCACACCTTATAGAATTAAAGGGAAATATTTTCAATGTCTTCTGACATTTCCTTTTTTTCTACTCGAGGAGCTCTGCCACCCTCGGGTTCTTCAATTTTAAGATTTACCCTTGAGTGATTTTTCAATCCAACGATTCTCACTAAATTTCTGATAGCTTTGGCGGTTGACCCTTCTCTGCCAATAATTTGACCCATATCAGCTGGGTTTACGGTCAATGAAAGCAATACTCCCATTTCGTCAACCTTTCGTTCCACTTTGACGTCTCCGGGATTGTCAACTAACTCTTTGACAATGTATTCAAGAAAATCTTTATCCATTTCTTTTGCCATATCTTAAATGCTGTTACGTTATCTTTCTGTAGCGCGACCTTTTAATTATTCTAGCTACTACCTTCATTTTACTTATTTAAAAAATGATGTCAATGCCAAGTAAAAAAAGAGGGCGCCAGACTCGTGTCTGTGCGCCCCTGACAATGCCCTCCTTTGGCTTTTAGCGGTAAACCCTCGCCACCTTAGAGGGGTGAGGAATTGGAGGCCCCACCATCAAAATGCTCCCGCCACGTGCTAGGAAGAGCCGTATTCGGCTCCATTGCCTGGCACCTTTGTCGTAAAAAACATCATCCTGGCACTTAGGTGCCACCTCCCGTCTTCGTATCGTACGAAGTTGCCCACACGGACGGCGCACCAACACATCTTCTGCCATAATATACTCCTTTAACGAGTCTCCCCCGAGAATCTGCAATATGGCAGACTACAAATTCCCGGATCTGCAAAAAAACATGCAGAGGGTACCCACACCCTCTCGCACACCTCCTTTTGTCCCTTCTTTTAAAGCATACCACGTTATGCCCTAAAAGAAAGGGTGGTCTGGCGCTGTTGTAAAGCAACACCAGACCACAAACTACCAAATTGCAATCTCCACCTTATTGCTCTCTAAAGGAGCGAATGAGGTTGATGGTTGCCCTCCACAAAAAAATAATGTAGCTGACTCCGGCGGCCACGATTCCGGTGGCCAAGGTCAATCTGACCCACAGCGCCGGTGCCGGATTTGCCGCCACAATTTCGGCAAAGCTTTCACCTGCCCAGAGATTCAACATGGCAACCCACAAACACGTGAGTCCCACAACCCCCAGGCACACCGCCAAAACAGTAATCTTCCTATTGTGTTCGCGCATCAGATCCTCCAAAATTTTCTACCAGAAATGACATCGGAAATACAACATGTATCCCCTTCTTTCAAATCACTATCGCGTTATCATTCTGAAGTTCTACAATCTTGTTCATTGGTAGTCAGTGATTTCGTCTCAGTATAATGATTTGAAAGAAGAGAGTCTGCGGCGCCTATGCATTCGCGCCGCAGACTTTGCACAGCCCCCCCTCAAGGATAGAGTTCTTCAAGGGGAACTCCCAACGCCTTTGCCAGTTTTTCCAAACTTTCCGAGGTTGGAACAAATTTTCCGCTTTCCATAGCGGAAATAGTTGACTGGGTCAGGCCGCTTTTTTCCGCCAGCTCGGTCTGGGTCCAAGAGTGCTGGCTTCGCAAGGCCTTCAACCGCCCTGCAAAATCTTTGGATTTTGATTGTTTGCGAACCGGCAACATGCTGGTTAGTAAAGCCCCGGCAATGGTGCCGTAAGCCCGCTCCCGATCTTCCGGAAATTCGGAGCCCAGCATCTCCACGATTTCTCGAATGACTTCTTGGATGCGATCATCGCACTCAAGAAACATTTTCATCAACTCAACAAAGACCGGTGTTTTGTTGATGATTTCTTCAAAACGTTGACCTTGATCCATGGTATTTCCTTTCTTGTAATTACCATGTTGTGTCCATATTATATTCAAAGGAGGACACTTCCCTTCTTTCAAATCACAACCATTTTGTGAGCTGAAAGAAAGGGAAGGTTAAAGGTCATCCCCCCCCAACTTCAAACTGCAATAGTTTGTAATCTGAAGTTGGGGTGGGAGATGCAAAAATACAGAGCTCCCACATATTCCCGTCGTTGGGGTGTAATTTTCCACCCCATATTTGTATAGCGGACCCGGGCATCCGCTGTGCTGCTAATGGCCATCCGTGGCCTAATACTTTTTCGCCACAGGCTTTGGGTTAAACATCAACCCAAGCCCTTCCAGGGCGACTTCCATTTTTCTCTTTGCCTCCTCGTATTCAACGAGAAGGTCTATCTCCTCCTTGCTCGGATTCCATTCCGAGTAGGAAATCTGCCGCCCGTCAGGCAGCCGCATGTAGCCATCCTGGTCGGCGAAATGCCAACCATCTTGAATGGCACACCGCAGGCACTCCGGTGCGGATGCCGGAGTATTCCGCTCCGCATCCCAACCGCGGGGCGCGCTGAAGACCGCGGGGCGGGTTTCGCAAACTGAACACAAATTACTCATGGCTTATTCCTTTCAAGAAAAGCCGGTTTTGAAGTTCGCACTTCCATCGCACCGCGATAGAATTCTTAATGGTCCCTTCTTTCAAATCATCCTTGGGGGCGGTGGGGGCATAGCCTGATGTGTCAAAGACACTTCATTGTATATGCTCTTTGCGCTGGCCAACGGTGACCTGAAAGAAAGGTAGCAGACTCAAAGTCATCAATGTTCATATCTGCTGAAACTTTTCAAATTGCTTTCCTTACTCATCTTCACTATTTAATTATACTACTTTAAATAAACCTTGTCAATAGCTTTCGACCATTTCAAACAGGGCTAAATAGGCTCATTTGTGCTTGATTTGAGCTTATTTAAGCTCAAAATTACTACCTTAAAAGCCCCTTAAAAGGGGCTTTTTGAGCTTATTTTAAGTGGTAATCTATGCCTTAGGTTCTTCTTTAGGAGTTTCTGGAGCGGCAGGTTCGGCTGGCTTTTCGGCTGATGGAGCTTCAGTTGGAGCAGCTTCAGCTTTTGGGGCGGCTACTGCGGCTGCTGCGGCGGTTTTGGCTTTTTTGGTTACGGAGAAGAGTTTTACTTTTGGAGCTTCTACAATTTTTTCGCTGACGAATAAATTGTGAACTCTGGGTGTGGCTTGGGCTCCAACTGACAACCAATACAACGCTCGCTCCTTTTCAATGGAGTTTTTCTTGGTGAGTGGATTGACGTAGCCCAATTCTTCCACTGCCCTGCCGCCTTTTGAGGATCGCTTTTTATCGATGACCACAATCCTAAAAAATGGCTGATTCTTTTTTCCCTTTCTAGTTAAACGAATGGTTAACATATTTGTGAATTTTAAATTTTAAGTTTTAAATTTTAAATCAAAGCTAAGCGAATTTTAAATTTTAAAATTTTGATTTCAATTAAAATTTAGGATTTAAAATTTAAAATTATTAATTCCAGTTTTTAACAGTGAGTGCTTTCTTTGCCGCGTCTTCTTCTGCTTCTTGCTTGGAGTAGCCTTCGCCTTCGGTAATCATTTTTTCGTGAAGGAACACTCCAACGACGAACTTCTTTTTATGATCCGGCCCCCATTCTTTGGTAATTTTGTAGGCCGGGGTTACGCCTTCCTTTTCTTGAGCCTGTTCTTGAAAATGCGATTTGGAATCTTTATAAGAACCGCTCTTGATAATTTCTGGCAATCTTTTGATAAGGTGCTGGCTGATAAATTTTTTAGAAGCATCATAGCCTTGGTCTAAATACAGCGACCCGATAAAAGCTTCAAAGGTGTTGGCTAAAATGTACTGGCGGGCTTTTCCCAATTCTTTGGTTTCGCCACGGCTTAAGAGTAAAAAATCATTAAATCCCAATTGCTCGGCCACCACGGTGAGCATCTTGGCATTGACCAGCGAAGCGCGCCAATTCGTTAATTCCCCTTCGGCTTTTTCTGGAAACTCTTTGTACAAATATTCAGTCACGACCAATTCAAGCACCGCGTCTCCTAAAAATTCTAATCGCTCATTTTGCGGAATGGCAAATTCTGGATTTTCGTTTAAGTATGAGCGATGGACAAACGCTTGGGTCAATAAATCCTTGTTTGCAAATTTTATTCCAAGTTTTTTTTCAAATAAGGAAAAATCTTTCACGTTGGTAACCGGTAACCAGTAACCGGTAACGCGTAACATTACTGGTTACGAATTACGGGTTACGGGTTACAAAATTATTTTTCTTCTAGCTGTTTAAACACCGTTCCCAGTACTCCATTTACAAACTTTCCGGAAACTTGGCCGGAAAAGGTTTTGGCTAATTCAATGGCTTCGTTAATGGCAACTTTGGGCGGAACTTCTTCTTTATTGCTATACAATAATTCAAATAACCCGATTCTTAACACGTTTCTGTCAATGATGGGAATTTGGGCAATGGGCCATTCGGGCGCGGCTTTTTCTATCACGTTATCAATGTCTTGCAAATGTTTTGTGACTCCCTGGGCCAAATTCATAACAAAGTCCACATCTTCCAGGCCTGGTCCAAAATCCTTAATGTTGCGCTTAACAATATCTTCCAGGGAATTTTCTTTTTTACCGTAAAAATCCCACTCATAGAGGCTTTGCATCGCAATACTTCTTGAAAGATGTCTACTGGCCATAAACAATTAATATCCACAAATATCCGTTAATATCAATTCATATCTAATATTAATAGATATAAGCTTCGCGATATGAGTGGATATTATTTCTTAGAAGACTCTTCCATTTTCATCGGACTTTCTGCTTTTTGTTCTTTTTCTACCTGCTTTATTTGTTGTTCCTTAGCTTTACGTTCTTTTTTGGTGAGTTTTCCCAGGACATCAATAAACTCCTGGCCCTTATAAAAACCGCAGTGTTTGCAAATCATGTGGGGTTTTACGGGAGCATTGCATTTTTTACAAGTCGTCAAAGCAGCTGGCGTAATAAAAATATGCATTCTTCGTTGACCCACTGATGATCGAGTATGCTTGTGTCGTGGAACAGCCATCGTTTTGTGAATTTTTAATTTGAAATTTGAAATTTGAATTCAATATTTCAATATTTAAATAGGTTAATTTGAAAACGTCTTTGATCTATTTTAAATTTAGCAATTTCAAATTGATTTCAAATTTCAAATTGTAAATTTCAAATTAGTACTACTATATCAAAGAAACCGATTTTTTGCAACTAGAAGCGGCTACGGCGGGCCTTGCGAGGCCCGCCGTAGCTAGATAAGATCTTTATTACTTAGAAAGGTGAAACTTCTTTCCACGAGGGCAATCCGGATGGAGTTCCGGGAGTAGCCGGACTAACTGCTAAATTGGCGTTGGCCACTTGGCAAAAGGCTCCGGTATTATCATAAGCATTCAAGGTTACATTATACGTTCCAGCTGCGGAGTAAACATGGCTAGGATTTGTAAGACTGGTCGTGGTGCAGCTAGTTTGAGGGCTGCAGGAAGTATCTCCCAAATTCCAAGTAAAGGAAGAACAATACTGAATACCTGATTGGCCGGCGTTATTATAACAAATTGAGGTATTGGTGAAAGTTACCGCCTTACCGGTAGTCGGGCTGGCTGGAGAATAGGTAAAAGAAGGTGAAGGCGCAGGATGGCCGGTTTTGGTATAAGTTCCGCTGGCCTGTACCCAACCGGAGTTAAGAGCCGGGCTGGACGAATCGTAGACAATCACTCTCCAAATATATGGCGTATTATAGACAATGGCATCGGGAGCGGCAGCAAGCCCTACCAGTACCGATTGCTGATTGATTGTGCCAGAAGGATTAGATAAATTACTGAAGGTTCTGTTAACCACCGGCGCAAAGAAATTAGGATCATTAGTGGTAGTGATTTCAAATTGGAATTGGCTTTCTGGACTGGCGTTTACATCGCCGTAGGTCCAGCTGAAATATTCCAGGCCATCGCCTTGGATACCGGTACAGTAACTGCTATCAGCAACCGACAAATTAGTTGCGGTTGGAGGATTATTGACACAACTATTACTTACCCCAGAACAAAGTTGGTTGGTCAGCGAGCAATTCTGAACGATACTTCCCTGCCCTCCACATGAATTAAACCAATAAAGAGTGTTGCCAACACATTGTTCTGAAACATTTTGCGTGCAAGCACAGGTGCCATTAGAACAAGTTTGGCCCGTAGTGCAATTGGCGGTGGTTTGGTTGCCACAGGAGTCGGTTGAAATGACAGCGGTGTTTCCCGTATTACAAGTTTTGGTAATGTTTTGGCCGGGAGTACATGAGCAAGATCCTCCAATACAAGATTGACCGCTGCCGCACTGCGAATTTAAAGTGCAGGCCTGGCAGCTGGCATTGGAGCCACTGGCAACGCAAACCTTGCCAGTTGTTGAACAATTTGTGCCAGCCGTTTGATTTCCGCAAGAGTCGATTAACGTCACCACGCCCCCAACACAGGTTTGGGAAACATTGGGAGTGCAAGCACATTTTCCACCGGAACAAACTTGGCCGGAAGGGCAATTGGTGGTGGTTTGGTTGCCACAAGAGTCGGTTGAAATAACTCCAGTGTTATTGGCATTGCAAGTTTGGGTTGTAGTTCCATTGGGACTGCAAGAGCAAACTCCCGAACCCGAACAGGTTTGGCCCGTAGGACAGGTAGTGGTAGTTGTCGTGACAACGGGGTTGGCACACTGTGACGTTACTTGGCCGGGATTGGTGCAAGTATACGCGGTGGTATTTTGACATACGGTATTTTTTCCCAGTAACGAACCCAGACCACTACTGTTGCAACAGTAAGGGGTTCCCGTGGTTGAAGCGCAGGGAGAGGTAGCAGAACAAGCAACTGAGGAGCAAACTCCGGAGCCTGAACAAATTTGACCCGAAGAACACGTTTGAGTTGTTTGGCTCGTGGTGGTTGGAGTACAGGCAGATTGTACAGTACCGGGATTGGTGCAAGTATACGCGGTGGTATTTTGACATACTGTTTTGCCTCCACTACTGCAACAATACGGACTTGCGGTGCTGGTTGAAGGACAATTGGCAGCGCTACTGCAAGCAATGCTAGGCGCAGGACAATCCTGACACATATCAGTAAATGAAGAGCCAATCAAAGTGAATGGCGGATAGCCACCCAATCCCGAAACGCCCACGTCTAATTGAGATGAACCGCAGGCCTGATTTTGATACTGATTGACACTATCGGTTACCACATAGGTACTGCCGGGAGAAATACAAATTGTCTGAGTTTGACTTTGCCCGCCCTGGTCATTGGGATTTTGAGTAGGATCGTAATAATACTGGCATTGCCCGTTACCATTGCCGGCAATTCCACCGGTGCCACCAGATCCGTAAGGATATCCCAAGGCTTGGGTACATCGGTACTGATCCGTCGTCACATTAAGGCATTCCAGTGAGCTGCTGGTATTGGTAATGTTAAATGTCGCGGTATTGGTATTATTAGAACCGGTAACGGTGTTAGACACTGGTACGATATTAAAACCCGTAACGTAATTAGGAGGTATGGCACCACCGATTCCCGTAAGACCACAGGTATTATTTGATGTGCAAATACCACTGGAGCAAGTTTGGCCGGAAGGGCAGGTTTGCAGAGCTTGGCGGGTTGTAGCACTGCTGCAGCTGGCGCTGGCAGTACCCGGATTGTTGCAAGTATAAGATGTGTAGTTTTGAGAAACCGTATTACTACTGCAGAAAGCAGACCCCACCGGACCATTCTGGCCACAGTCGGAATTTCGGGAACATGCAACGGCAGCGCAATGAGGTTGCGTGCCTCCGGCACTCGAGCACGCTTGGCCGGAAGGGCAGGTTAATTCTAACATTGAAGTGTTCGAGGAACTGCACGAAGCAGTTGAGTGACCCGCATTACTGCAATCATATTGCTGGTAGTTTTGGTAAATGGCATTGCCATTGCATGAAGTGGCTCCGGTGAATCCCGAAATTCCGCAGTCAGAAGCAGTATTACAAGGCACGCAACCAGCCGCGCCTGTACTACTATCACATCCGAGCGCACAATATTGGACATAGTTAGCGTTGGTGGTATTGTAACAGCTGGCGTAATTGGTATTAGGATTATTGCAATACCAATTAATACTATTTTGGAATATGTAAGAGCCATAACAATAAGGGCTTCCCGTATTGCTATTTTGACCGCATTGGCTATTACTACTGCAAGAAGGGGTTATACAACTGGCGCCAGCGCCGGAGTCATAGCAGACTTGGCCGGAACCACAATTTTGCAGCAATTGATTTGAAGCGGAAGAACCGCACGTTCCAGAATTACACGTGTAAGAAATATAGCTTTGATATACCGCCGTTGAGCTTCCACAAAAACTGTAACCAGTCGGGCCAGAAGTTCCACAACTGGAGTTACCGGTACAACCACTTCCGCCGCCGGAAGTATTATTTTGACACTGGCCATTGGAACAGGTTTGGTTACTGCCACAGGTTTGATAAAGGCTGTCTTGGTTTCCACAAGAATCAAAATAATACAGTGAGTTGCCGGAGCATTGTAACGAAGCATTGGGTGAACATTGAGGCGCGTTGCTATCGCAATCATTACAATAACCGGTAAAAGAATATCCTAAACTGGCATCTTCTTGAGACTCACCATTGACTGAATTTAAATAAAAATTTGTTTGAGCAGAACCGCATTGATCAGTCTTGCCTGAATCCCCCGATTGATTTTGACTCGCGGCCAAAATAATTTTTGGTTGCTGCGCCGGAGCATAGCCGGTGTATACTGCTTGAGTCTGGGTTGGCTCTAAAAAAGCGTTTTCTTGTTGGCCGCCATTTGAATTACCCGAATCGGTGCCAGGATAGATTGTTTGGGTTTCAGTCGGCCCCAAAAAGATTTCCTGCGATTGCTCGTACGAACAATTATCACTGCAGGTACTAACCGAAGAGCTATCGCAATTGCAATCTTCTATATCTACCACAACGTCAAGGTATTGATTATAGCTTGTGTTAGAAATATCAATGCCGTCACCGTCAGGACTCACGTTAAGGTTATCAATATCATAGGATTCGCCGCCGTAATCATTACCAGATGAACTATTGCAAACATTGCCAGCATAATCTCCTTTGCCATTGCCACCTTCATCTATCGTGGAGGCATGCGCCATTGGAGTATTAAACAGGAATAACACCGCAAAAAAGGCTACAAAAAATACCGTGGCTACATTATGAAGTCTGCTCATGAAAATAAAAATCTATATTGGTTAGTTATTTTTTTGTGGAAGCCTGGGTAGCGTTAGGGACAACTAAAACTGAAGATCCTGAAAGCTGGCCATTTGGCAAGACCTTAAGGTTAATATTCAGGGTGTCTCCCAACCGAATATAACTTAAAGAGATTTTTTGATTCGCCGATGTCGTATTTTTTTTCCCATCCGTTTGAGAAGCAGTTGGGGGAATGTAAGCGTACAAATTGGCGCTTGGATCGATTGATACTGTTAAACTATCTCCCTTGGAAGCCAGGGTAATATTTGAACCATCTATTTTTGTAACCTGGCCGTAGGCAGTCAAAAAAGGTATCACCCGAGAATTAAGGGCTGCTACCAAAGAAGATGACGATGGCTGACTCATGGCATTGGAGGGCACGCTTATTGTGTGGCCTTGAGATAAGATACCCAAGGCGCCACCCACCACAAAAAGTCCCACGCCCAATATAAGTGAAACGACTACATTTTTGATGTTCATCTGTTTAAAAAATTAATGTTATTATTTTTTATTAGAAACGTTATTTACAACAGCAGGGAAAACAAACAAAGAATATCCCTGAACTTGTCCGGTTGCTAAAACTTTGATGCTAATACTGACATTGCTGCCTACCTTAACATCGCCAAGAGTGATTTGTTGATTCGTAGAAGAAACCGCGGATTGTCTAGAAACGCTTTTTGAAACTGGAGCAACAACAACCGGAACCAAAGAATACATCCTGGCGTCAGCATTCATGAGTATCGTAACGCTTTGGCCTTGTGAGGTAATCGTTATGTTATTGCCAACTACTTTTGTGACCTGGCCGTAGGCCACCACTGAAGGAACCACTTTAGAGCTTAAAGCATTGACGGCCAAAGACAGCTCGGCTTCGTTTTTGAGCTGGAGCGCATCCTTATTTTTTTGAAAACTCAAACCCGCAAAACCTCCTCCCAAAAGCGCCAATACGATTAATAAAAAGGAAATAACGAAGGCTTTAATAGACATGTTTCTTAAAAGTTAAATCTCCAATATTTAATTATTCTACCTTTTTAGAATTTAAACAACAAACCTGAATCTGTGGATAACCCGGGCTGGTCCCCGACGAATTTAATTCAAAAACGAACTCACCGGATAAAAGCTTTTTCGATGAATTTTGCAGGGCCCAAATTCTCTTAGATTCCTAAGATGTAACGGCGTGCCATAGCCTTTGTGTTTATCAAAACCATACTTTGGATATGTTTGGTGCATTTTTTGCATCATCCGGTCGCGCGTCACTTTGGCAATAATGGAAGCCGCGGCAATCGAAAATACTTTTGAATCTCCCTTTACAATAGATTTTTGCGAAATATCCAGGCCATCTAAAATAAAATTGCCATCAAGTAATAAAAAATCTGCCGGCAAATTTTCAACAGCCAAAGACATTGCCAATTTCGTCGCCTGTAAAATATTTATTTCATCAATCTTTTGCTCCCCGACAATGCCAATTCCCCACCTAATGTCTGGGTGGCCAATGAGCATTTCATACAATGCTTCTCTTTTTTTCTCAGAAAGTTTTTTTGAATCATTGACATTGATGTCGGGGCGGCGGTTTTTTCGCGAAAAAACCGCCGCAGCCACCGCCGGTCCTGCCAGCGGCCCGCGCCCGACTTCATCCAACCCGACCACAAACTCAAATCCCCTCTTCCATAACTTTTCTTCCTCATTAAAATTTGGCAACATACTTTTAAATACCTTAAATATCATGCATTGTATCATAATTTCCCATATTGTTGACTTTGTAATTTATAACCCTTAAAATGAGTTATTAAAAAATTATTTTATGGCGGAAAAAATTGCTTTCACCCATTTGCATACCCACTCCCACTACTCACTTTTAGATGGATTGCCCAAAATTCCGAATCTTTTGGATTACGTCAAGGAATTGGGCATGGATTCGGTGGCGCTCACCGACCACGGTGTCATGTACGGCGCGGTGGAGTTTTATAAAGAAGCAAAAAAACGCGGTATCAAAGCCATTATTGGATGCGAAACGTATATGGCTTTTGAAGGACGCAAAGATAAGCGACCCAACATTGATTCAAAAAGCTACCACATGATATTGCTGGCCAAAAATCAAAAGGGCTACGAAAATTTGGTCAAACTCATCACCGCGGCGCATTTGGAAGGCTACTATTACAAACCCCGAATCGACGAAGAAATTTTAGAGCAACACGCGGAAGGCTTGATTGGAACTTCGGCCTGTTTAAATGGCAAAATTCCAAAACTATTGATGGCCAATAAATTACAAGAAGCCGAAGCCGTCGCCCTCAAATACCAAACATGGTTTGGCAACGACAGTTTTTACCTGGAACTCCAAGAACACAAAAATATTCCCGAGCAAGCCGTGTTAAATAAAAAAATTATTGAACTGCACAAAAAAACCGGCATCCCTTTGATTGCCACCAACGACATCCACTACCTGCGCCCTGAAGACGCGGAAGCCCAAGACGTGTTGATGCTCATCAACACCGGAGCCGACATCAACGACCCCGAGCGCCTGACTCTCAAGGGCGATGATTTTTCCATGTATTCACCGGAAAAAATGGCGGAGATTTTCAAAGAGTACCCCGAAGCTATTTCCAACACCCACAAAATTGCGGACTTGTGCGATTTCCAGTTTGAATTGGGAAAAATCCAGCTGCCAAAGTTTGACGTGCCCGATGGCAAAACTCCCGAGGAATATTTAACCGAGCTTTCAAAATTGGGGCTTGAAAAACGTTACGGCAATCCGCCAGCTGGCGGAGTTACGCCGGAAATTTTGCAAAGAATGGACTACGAATTGTCGGTCATTAACAAAACCGGATTTGCCGGCTACATTTTAATTGTCCAAGATTTTGTAAACTGGGCAAAAAATAACCACATCGTGGTGGGCCCGGGCCGCGGAAGCGCCGGCGGAAGTTTGGTTTGTTATTTGACGGGCATTACCAACGTTGACCCGCTCAAGCACGACTTACTGTTTGAGCGATTTTTAAATCCAGAAAGAATTTCCATGCCCGATATTGATATGGATTTTACCGACCGCCGCCGTGATGAAGTCTTAAAATATGTGGCTCAAAAATATGGTCAAGATCACGTGGCCCAAATTATCACCTTTGGAACCATGGCTGCCCGGGCTGTCATCCGCGACGTTGGCCGGGCCCTCCAATACACCTACAGCTTTTGCGACACCATGGCCAAAATGATTCCTTTTGGCATGGACTTGGAAGAGTCGCTCGACAGCGTTAGCGAACTTAAAGAATTGTACAAATCCGATCCGCAAGCCAAACGCTTGTTGGATTTGGCCAAAAAATTGGAGGGTGTCGCCCGCCACGCTTCTACCCATGCCTGTGGCGTGGTGATTTCGGCCCGGCCATTGACCGACTCCGTGCCACTGCAATACCCACCAGGACAAGATGATCACATCGTCACCCAATACGAAATGCATGGCATTGAAGATTTGGGGCTTTTGAAAATGGACTTTTTGGGATTAAAAAACTTAACCATCATTGAAGATACCCTGGCGCGCATTTTTGTGGTTCGCGGCGAAAAAGTAGACATTGAAACCATTCCCTACGACGATAAAAAAACCTACAAGCTATTGCAAGACGCCATCACCACTTCGGTGTTTCAATTAGAATCCGATGGCATGAAGCGTTACCTGAAAGAATTAAAGCCCACCGAATTTGAAGACATCATAGCCATGGTGGCTTTGTATCGCCCCGGCCCCATGCAATTCATTCCCGACTACATTGAGCGCAAGCACGGCCGCCAAAAAATTACCTACATTGTTCCCGAGCTTGAGCCTCTCTTAAAAAACACCCAGGGCATCATGATCTATCAGGAGCAATTAATGAAATTGGCCCAAGAAATTGCCGGCTTTACTCTTGGCGAAGCCGATGTCTTGCGAAAAGCCGTTGGTAAAAAAATTAAGGAGCTTTTGGACGCGCAAGAAACCAAATTTATTGATGGCACCGTCAAAAAAGGCTTTGACAAAAAAATTGCCAAGGAACTTTGGCAATGGATTTTGCCTTTTGCCGCTTACGGATTTAACAAATCGCACTCGGCCTGTTACGCCACCATTGCCTACCAAACCGCGTATCTGAAAGCCCACTATCCGGTGGAATTTATGGCGTCGGTTTTAACTTCTGAAAAAGCTGATGTTGAGCGTATTGCCCTGCTCATTGAAGAATGCAAAAAAATGGACATTGAAGTCTTGCCACCCAACATCAACGAAAGTTTGAAAAACTTTACGGTGGTTCCCGGGCAAAATAAAATTCGGTTTGGACTTTTGGCTATTAAAAATGTGGGCGTGGGAATTATTGACGCCACCACGGAAGAAATTAAAAAGGCCGGAAAATTCACTTCCATTGGCGACTACATTAATCGGGTCAACACTAAAGACTTAAACAAAAAATCTATGGAGGCTCTGATTAAGGCCGGTGCATTTGATGAATTCAATGAGCGAAATCAATTATTGCAAAACTTGGAAAAACTGTTGGAAATCGCCCGCGAAAACCAAAAAAACAAATCCAACGGCCAAATTGGATTGTTTGCCATGGCCACGACTGCCACCAATACCGAAATTAAATTAGCCGCCGCAAAACCCGCAGAGCTTTTGGAAAAACTGACTTGGGAAAAAGAACTTTTGGGACTGTACGTTAGCTCTCACCCACTCAATAGTTTTAAAAAATTGTTTGAAAGTCGTACCACCGCCATGGTAAAAATTGACGCCTCTATGGTAGATAAAAAAGTCATTTGCGGCGGACTCATTGCCGAAGTCAAAAAAATCATCACCAAAACCGGTAAGCCCATGCTCTTCATTAAACTGGAGGACTTAACCGGCAAAGGCGAAGTAGTCATTTTCCCCAATCTCCTTGAAGCTAAGCCCCAGTGTCTCCAAGCCAATAAAATCGTTTTCGTGGCCGGCCGGGTTGACAACAGAAATGGAGAACTTAAAATCGTGGCGGATGACGTCCAGGAAATCATCGTGCCAAAAGAAGCGTAGGAAATTTTCAGTGGCACGGCGGGCTTGCGAGCCCGCCGTTTTTTTACAGTAAAAAAGCCCTCACATCCATGCGAGAGCATTTAACGGGTTGGCCAGAATTTGGCCCTTTTAAAGAACTCGGTGCTTTAAGCACCCTGCCCACCATCTTCCGCGGGATTGGCATACATCGGCGCAATGGGCCTGGCCTTAGCCAGCAAATCTTCGCGAGTTCCATGGCTGGCAACAACCTGGGGACTGGGCCCCGTCACATCATCGCACGCTCGCGGCGGACCACTGTGGGAAAAACCTTTTCCCGACGCGTTGTCAACGCCACCTGTTCGCGTGTTGCTCATGCAGCTACTCCTTTCGTGAGAGTCTTGTGCGGCGAAGCCTTTCTTCACCCACAAAACCAATTCTATCACTCCCAAAAACCGTGTCAATATCTCTTGCGAAAATGCTTCAAGATAGAACGCTAACTGCCAAACTTGAGTCGAAAAGTCTCGACATGGCCAGACAGTGGCATCGCGCACAACGCCGCGCTGGGCAACTTCTTTTGCTGCACTAAACAACCGCTTAGCCTCGCCAAGATCGCCAGCCAAACGTATTTCTTCTTTGATGCGCTCCTTGAGATTCTGGTCAATTGGCATTTTATCAATTTCCCAGAGTGCCCCTTGCTTGAATTCTAGCAACATTTTCTAAATGAGTAGTTCTCTCCCTAGGTAAAAAAGAGTTGCAAAAAAACTCGCCTCCACAATTTCCCATTTAATCATATTTAAAAAATAAAATCAAACCATATGTTTAGCAAGAGACTAGAAACAGTCTGAAAATGAATAATTCATATCATAAGCCACGTTATTGTCAATAATTTACTGCGGCCTGTCAAAGTGATAAGATTACATGAATAATCATTAATTTATAACCTATGGAAAATTCAGAAAACTTACAAAAAATTCGCCACTCACTCGCCCATCTTTTGGCGGCGGCGGTGATAGAAATGTATCCCAAAACCAAACTGGGAATTGGCCCGGCCATTGAAAACGGTTTTTACTATGACATGCAGCTGCCGAAAGATTTTAAGCAAGAGGATTTGGAAAAAATAGAAGGTCGCATGAAAGAGTTGATCAAAGAAAACCAGGAATTTGTGGGAAAAAAGGTTTCCAAGCTGGTAGCCAAAAAATTATTTAAAAGCCAGCCTTACAAATTAGAATTAATCAAAGACTTAAAAGACGCCAACGTTGGAACCTATCAAAATGGTAAGTTTTTGGATTTATGTAAAGGCGGCCACGTTAGCAACACCAAAGAAATTAATCCTGATGCTTTCAAGCTTACCAAGTTAGCCGGCGCTTACTGGAAAAGCGATGAAAAAAATACAATGCTCACCCGCATTTATGGCGTGGCATTTGCAACCCAAAAAGAACTGCAAGATTATTTGGTAATGCAAGAAGAGGCCGAAAAGCGCGACCATCGCGTCCTTGGGCAAAAACTGGATCTGTTTGTATTTTCAGAACTGGTTGGCCCGGGACTTCCCCTCTACACTTTTAAAGGCGCGGCGGTGTTGCGGGAAATAAAAAACTATTCTAATGAATTGCAAAAAGAAATTGGCTACCAGGAAGTGCAAACTCCCAACATGAATCGGGCTGAATTATTTAAAGTGTCCGGGCATTATGATAAGTATAAAGACGATATGTTCAAAGTTTCTTCGCACTACTCCAAGGAAGATTATTATTTAAAACCGATGAACTGTCCCCAGCACACCCAAATTTTTGCTTCAAAACAACGAAGCTACAAAGACTTGCCCATTCGTATCGCAGACTTTGCCCAATTGTATCGGGATGAAAAAACCGGCGAGCTGGCGGGATTGACCCGACTTCGCGGATTTTCCCAAGACGACGGACATTGCTTTTGCACGGAGTCCCAAATCAAAGATGAATTCAAATCGGTGCTTGGCGCCATTGTAAAAGCCATGAAAACCTATGGCATGGATTACAAAATTCGGCTTTCGCTGTGGGATCCAAAAAAACCGGAAAGCTATTTGGGAGATGCCAAAACCTGGAACGCTTCGCAACAAGCGCTGGAAGAAATTTTGGTAGAAAACAATATTACATTTGAAAAAGGAATTGGTGAAGCCGCCATCTATGGCCCAAAAATGGACTTGATTTGCCAAGATGCCATTG
Organism: uncultured bacterium; assembly: GCA_963835045.1. Lineage (GTDB taxonomy): Bacteria > Patescibacteriota > Minisyncoccia > Minisyncoccales > Staskawiczbacteraceae > VGLO01. Next base: position 31,827 of record CAWIDW010000005.1, on the reverse strand, counting down.
GCCGCCAGTGGCAACTGGGAACCATTCAGCTAGACTTCATCATGCCGCAGCGGTTCGGCCTAAGTTATATTGATTCCGATGGCAAAGAAAAAACGCCTGTCATGATTCACCGGGCGCTTGTGGGTTCTCCCGAACGTTTCTTTGGCATTTTACTGGAACACTATGCCGGCAACTTTCCTTTGTGGCTGGCGCCGGTGCAAATGGCCATCATTCCCATTTCGGCGGAAAAACATTTAGCGTATGCAAATGATGTTGCAAAAAAGTTTCGAGCTTTGGGTTTTAGATTTGAAGTAATGTCGGAAAACGACAGTTTGGGCAAAAAAATCCGTGAAGCCGAAATGCAACGCCTCCCCTATCTTTTAATTATTGGCGATAAAGAAATCGCTGCAAGCGCCCTAGGCGTCCGCCAACGAGGCAAAGGAGACCTTGGTTCTATGAATATAGAAGATTTCATTAAGAAAATTGGCGTCGAAATCCACCAAAAAATGTAATTTTCAATTTGAGATTTGAAATAACTAAATTTGAAATATTTAAAATTGAGGTGTTGATTTCAAATTGTAAATTTCAAATTTCAAATTCACGCCAATGCCCGAACTCTCGCCTGCTACCAAACAATTACTTGTGACCTACGCGCGCTCGCAACAGGTCAAAGAACCCCAAGAAGGCACCACTACCATTCACGTTGATGAAGTAGCTTTAAAAGTGGCGGCTTTTTACGAACACATCCGTACCATTGTTGACTGGAAAGAAGAACACTTGATGCGCCGGGCCGCTATTATCCGAAAATTAAAGCGGCGCTTTTTTGATTTAGAATTTCATGGTTTTTTGCCAAGCGACATTGCCGAAGGGCTGGTAATGGAATTAATTCGCGGAGGCTATTTTCCCAACGACAAGCTTGAAGAGTCCAAAATATCGGACGTAGAAAAAATTATCAACAAATACGTTTTTATTTTAAAAGAAAATCCGGAAAACAGGGGCTTTGATTTTTATCATAAACTCTTGGAAATTGCCGCTTGCGAAATTGAAGAAACACTTGACCCTTCTATTAGAGAACTGGCCTTAATTGAGTACATGTTTTCAGAAATGAAGTCGCGCATCAAAGTGAGCGAGAGTATTTATGAGCGGGGATTATTGGCAAGAGACCAAAAAGACACCTTAATTTACATCGCCGTCCAGCAATCACTCTTTAAACTGGATGCCCCGATTATCAGTTACCATCTCATCAAGTATCGTTTTCCTTATTGGTCAAATCCCAGCCAACAAGAGCTCCTGGAATTGGCTCTTGATATGCATGCGATACTCCAAGACGTCCAAAAAAATCTGGCTTCCCCGCTCTTAAAAAAGTGTTACACTATTTGTGAAAAATACGACACGGCTTATTTGTTAATTGGGGATATTCTTTCCCAAGCCAGCCAAGACACACAAAAGATGAATCTTATGCTCCACGACCCCATGCTTTTGGAAGGAGCTGTCAAAAGTGCCTATACCAAACGGCTTTCACTTTTGAAAGCTAAAATTAACCGGGCGGCCATTTATTCAACCCTGTCCATTTTTATCACTAAAATTTTATCGCTTTTAATCCTGGAGATTATCTTGGCAAAAATTTTCAATCAAAACCTAAACGTGGGCATGCTGGCAATTGATATTTTAATCCCCACCTGCCTGATGGCTTTGCTGGTTGTTACCGTCAAACCCCCATCAAAAAAGAACATCAATTTAGTCATCGCGGAAGTGATGAAACTGGTATTTGAAAAAGAAAAAAAAGATGTTTACGAAGTTAAGGTTTCAAAAAAACGGGGCGTCATCACCCGCTCCATTCTTTCGCTGACCTATGTCATGGGCGCTTTCATTTCTTTTGGCGCGCTCTACTGGATTTTTAATTACTTTGGCTTCCCCATCAGTTCCATTATCATCAACATTATTTTTATCGCCCTGATTTTATTTGCCGCCACCGCGGTCCGAAAACGTTCCCGGGAATTAACCATTGAAGACGAGCCGTCAGGCGGCCTCGTATTTTTGCAAGACATTTTATTTTTACCCATTACCAGTGTCGGCCGATGGCTATCCAACACCTGGAAACAATACAATGCCATCACCGCGTTTTTTAACGCCCTCATCGACATGCCCTTCTCGGTTTTTGTAGAATTCCTGGAACGCTGGCGAGGGTTTATTAAAGACACCAAAGAGGAACTTAGCTAACCAATTTGAAATTTGAAATTTATGAGTAACCAGCTCATCGTCATCTTGGGCCAAACGGCTTCCGGTAAAACCGACCTGTCCATTAAGTTGGCTAAAAAATATAACGGCGAAGTTATTTCGGCTGACTCGCGACAAGTGTACAAAGGCTTGAATGTGGGCGCGGGGAAAATTACCAAACCACAAATGCGCGACATCCGGCATCATCTGTTAGATGTGGCCAATCCCAAAAGAAGATTCACCGTCGCACAATACCAAAAGCTGGCCACCAAAGCTGTTCTCAGTATCCAAAGCAAAAACAAATTGCCTTTTTTGGTTGGCGGCACCGGATTTTATATCCAGTCAGTTGTGGATGGCATTGTTATCCCTGAAGTTGCGCCAAATTGGAAATTGCGTAAACAACTTGCCAAAAAAACTCCAGCCCAGCTTTTTTTGATTCTTAAAAAATTAGATCCTGCACGCGCCGCCGATATCGACGCAAAAAATCCGGCACGCCTCATTCGAGCCATTGAAATTCTTAAAGCCACCAAAAAACCTATTCCCGCGTTAAAAAAGAATCACCAGTTTGAGACACTGCAAATTGGGATAAAAAAATCGCCCACAGAATTGAAGCGATTAATTCACCAAAGACTTCTCAAAAAAATAAAAGGCACCATTTTAGAAGTTAAAAAACTTCATCTCCAAGGTTTGTCTTGGAAGCGCCTCGAGGAACTCGGCCTAGAATACCGCTACGTCGCACAATATGTGCAAGGCAAAATTCCCCTTCAAGAAGCAATTAACATCATTCAAAAAGAATCGGAACACTTTGCCAAACGCCAGATAACTTGGTTTGGGCGAGACAAACGAATTCATTGGGTTAAAAACCAAAAGCAAGCCGAAGCGCTCATCAAAAAATTTATAACAACTTCTTGAGCAACTCTTGCACCGTTACCGGATTGGCGGTTCCACGGGTTTCTTTCATGACCTGGCCGGCTAAAAATTGCAGAATATTGGTGTTGCCGGCTTTGTAGTCTGCCACGGGTTTTGGGTTTTTGGCAATCACCTCCTGGATAATTTTTTCCAGCGCCGCTGTGTCATTCATTTGTCCCCAGTTATTTTCCTTAACAATATTTGATGGATCAACTCCGGTTCCCACCATTGCTGCCAACACCATTTTGGCGGTTTTGCTGTTAATTTCTTGCTGGTAAATCATTTTAATAAATTCGGCAAAGTCCTCCGGCATCACTTTAAAGTCCTTTTCCACAAACTCTTTGCCCTGTAAAATTCCCTGCATGTCGGAAATTAAATAATTGGCGGCCAATTTGAAAAAGCCCGCCGAGTCTTTTATTTTCTCCGCTGACAACCATTCTTTAAATTCTGATGCCACTTTTTCATAGTATTCACCCAAACTTTTTTGCATCGTAAAAACTTCAATCTGGCTGTCTTCCAAACCATATTCTTTTTTAAATTGGGCGCGTTTTTGCTTTGGCAATTCCGGCAAGCTGTTTTTTATTTCTTCAATATATTCCTTGGTAAAATGCAACGGCGGCAAATCCGGTTCGGGAAAATAGCGATAATCATGGGCCGATTCTTTTTCCCGCTGGCTAAAGGTAATTTCTTTTTGATCATTCCAACCACGAGTTTCTTGCGTCACCTTCTCTCCTTTTTCCAACAATTGTGTTTGGCGAGCAATTTCAAAATCAATGGCTTTTTGAACAACCTTAAATGAATTTAAGTTTTTAATTTCCACTTTGGTACCAAAGGTTTTGGTTTTGGAAACACTGATGTTTACTTCCACCCGCATCAAACCCTTTTCCATGTCGGCGTCCGAAACTCCCAAGTATTTAAAAATCAACTGCAATTCCTCTGCAAAAGCCTTAGCTTCTTCTCCTGAAGTAATATCCGGCTCGGTCACCAATTCCATGAGCGCTACACCTGCCCGGTTAAAATTGACCAAAGAATAGCCTGCCTGCCGGTGAGGCAGGTCCGCCCCAGCCGGATGCAACAAACTTCCCGTGTCTTCTTCCAAATGAATTCTCGTTATCCGTATTTTTTTGGATTTTGGTAATTTGGATTTTGAATTTATTTGGGATTTGGGATTTGGGATTTGGGATTTGTTTTGAGGGATTTCTAAAAATCCATCAAAACAGAGTGGCTGATCGTACTGGGAAATCTGGTAGCCTTTTGGAATGTCCGGATAAAAATAATTCTTGCGGTCAAACTTAGACTCGGTCGCAATTTTACAATTGAGCGCCAAACCAGCTTTAATGACTTTTTTAATGGCTTCTTCATTGGCCACCGGCAAAGTTCCGGGTTGCGCCGTGCACACCGGACAAATATTTACATTAGGATTGTCTTCATCCGGATCATTCTTGCACGAACAAAACATCTTTGAATTTGTATTCAACTCCGCATGAATTTCAAGGCCTATGGTTGGTTTATACATACAGTTATCATATCAAATTAGTACCACATGAAAAGACTTGACATTTATCAAAAAAATAATATGATTAACTTGGTTTCGTCGTTCCCGTTCTTTTGTTCCTAAATCTAACAATGGAGGTCTCATGTCCAACGCTACAGAAATCGTCCCCACACCTATCTTGATGAAGAAAGGGGAAATCCGCAAATTGGCTTTGCGTATCAAACAGGTCAAACGATTTGGACACAAGGGTCTTTGTTACCTCAAAAAGCCGATGCCTTTATTTAAAGCGCATGGCCTTTATGACCCAAGGCCTGGCGATAAAGCGACAAATCTAAAAAGGTTTGGTTACATCCTTGTCTGCCACAAGGGCTTGGACGACCTCTTTCTGCCATCGTCCGGCGAAATCATTTCAAAAATCCCAACAGAGGATTTGGTTCGAGTGGTGGCATTCGAAATTTTATATCTATGCAGAGATGTGAAGTACTTTGAAAATTACGCCAAGGGGATTAAAACCTACAGCGTAGCGCTTTACGCATGGAAGTAGAAGATCAAACACAACCGCATGGTTCGCCCAGCGGTTCTTTTTTTACAGAAAATTATTTTCTTTCCAAAACCACAAACGAATACGGATACAGATTTTTTTCATCCGGCTGATGGTCTTCCCTGCTGACTTCTTTCCATTCATTCATGTCAAACTCTGGAAAAAAAATGTCGCCTTCAAAGTCGTGGTCAATGAATGTCAGGTACAACCGTTGGGCCAACGGTAAAAATTGTTGATAGACCATGGCTCCTCCGCTAATCATGACTTCGCCGTCGTTTTTGGTTACTTCCAAAACTTCAGCTACGGAATGTGCCAGAACTACGCCTTCTGGAGCTTGGTAATTTTTATCATCGGTCAGCACGATATTTTTTCGATTAGGTAATGGACGTTCGCCAACTGACTTGAAAGTATTAAAACCCATGACAATGGTTGTGCCCGTCGTTTTTTCTTTAAAATACTTTAAGTCTGCCGGCAAATACCAAGGTAAAGCATTCTTTTTACCAATGGCCCGATTTTTCGCCAGAGCCGCAATCATTGAAATAGTCATAAAATTATACTGCCATCGGCGCCTTAATTGATGGCTGATAGGCATAGTCAACTAACTTTATATCCTCCATCTTAAAATCGTCGATGTTTTTTATGTCTGGATTAAGCCACAGTTTTGGCAACGCAGTTGGCGTGCGGGTGAGCTGCTCTTTTACTTGTTCAAAGTGATTTAGATAAATATGGGCATCGGCGAGCATTAAAATACATTCGTGGGCTTGCAAGCCGGTAACTTGCGCCACCATATGCAACAATAAAGAATACGAAGCAATATTAAATGGCACGCCTAAAAACATATCGCAACTTCGCTGATACATCAACACCGACAATTTTTTATCAACACAAAAAAATTGAAATAATAAGTGGCAAGGCGGCAGTGCCATCATGTCCAGTTCCGCCGGATTCCAAGCCGAAACAATCATGCGCCGGTCGGTAGGATTTTCCTTGAGTTTTTTAATCACATTGGCGATTTGATCAATAGGCATGTCGGTGTAGGGCGACTTCCAACTTCGCCACTGCACCCCATAGACCCTCCCCAAATCCCCTTCAAATTGAGCCTTCGGTTTCCAATACGGAGCCTCTGCATTGCCATCCCAAATGTGGCACCCCATTTCATTAAGTTTTTTATTATCACTACTGCCCGACAAAAACCAAAGCAACTCCGCTTTCATCACATCAAAGGCCAACTTTTTAGTGGTAACAGCCGGAAAACCATCTGCCATATTGAATCTTAATGGCAAAGCAAACACCGCCCTCGACCCAACACCAGTCCGATCCGGTCGGTCAATCCCCTCGTCCATAATTTTTTTTAACGCATCCAAATATTGTTTCATGTTATATTTTTTCGTAGACCAAACTTACTATTTTTTTATGAATTACATCTAAGGGCAAAAATTCCCCGCTGTCTTCACACTCAATAATTTTGTATTCGTCGGGATATTTTTTTGATATCTCAACGTAGGATTTCAAACCATTGGCCAAGTGAGTGGTGTCGGCTTCGTGGATGTCTTGTTTTTTTTCATCTCCCAAATAAGCTACTCTTTTTTTTATTTTTTCCTGATCGGTTATCTTGTTGGATTTTTGCATCGAAAGCTGTGGCGAAATTTTTAAAATAAACGTGTAATCGGGTTTGGGAATTTGGAAAATTTGATACTCCAAATGATGCAGCCAATCAACGTAATCATTCCAAGCTTTTTTATCTTCCACCAACTTGCCTCCTTGGTGGCCAATATTTGAAGCGACATATCGGTCAGCGACAACAATTTTCCCTTCCTCCAGCCATTTTCTAATTTGAAAACTGTAATCATATCGGTCAACTGCGTAAAAAATAGAAGCCTTGTAAGGCCCAACTTCATGCGAGCCTCCATACATTCCCTTCAAGTAGTTTTCAATCAGTCCCGCCGAAGCTTTGCCATACTGAGGAAAATCTATTTTTTCTACCTGGTGACCGTTTTTTACTAGGGCTTCAACCAACAATTTTGTTTGCGTTGCCTTCCCCGACCCGTCCACCCCCTCAATAACAAAAAATTTTCCTTTTGGCATAGATGTAAAAAATTATTTCCCCGTTGTTCCAAACCCGCCGCGGGTTTTGTTTTGCATGGTGTCAACTTCTTGCCAGGCAATGGCTTCGCGTTTGACAATTACGCCTTGGGCGATGCGTTCGCCTTTTTCAATCAATACTGGCTTATCGGTAAAATTATAGTAGACGGCGCGGTATTCATCGGCATCGCCAGAAAAATCGGGGTCGCCAATTCCAATACCATTAGCCATCCAAAGTCCTTTTTTGTGGGTGGAACTGCGCGCCGCCAACAGTAAAAAATATCCTGGCGGAGTTTCGATGACCACGTTTAAGGGAACGTATTGGTATTCTTTGGCAGGAATTATAACTTCAATTCGCGCGCACAAATCAAATGCCGCCGCGCCATCAGTTTTCATCTGGGGAAGAGGAAGCTTTTTATCAAAGCGTTTAACCTTTATATCCATAAAAATAAAGAAAAATACAAACACCAAGATACAATAACCAAACAATATTCAAGCTTTCAATAGTCAATACTCAAACGTGTTTGGAATTTTAAATTTGAGTATTGGGATTTGTTTGGTTATTGTTTCTTGTATCTTGGTTATTTAAAGTTCATCCACTCGTTATTCTTTAGAAAGTTTTTGTAGTATTGGCTGGCGACGGGTTTGGTGCTGCCAAAATATTTGCTGTTGAGGCCTTCTTTACCGTAGGGATTGTCAGCCTCGCTGGAAAGTTTAACAAATGCAACTTGGGCGATGGGCATTTTGTAATACAACTTGATTGGCAAGTTTGCCAAGTTGTGTAACTCCAACGTAATTTTTAGAGTATTGCCCGGGTCAACGTATCCGGCGGTGGCGTGGACAATCAAGCCAATTCTACCAAGTGAAGACTTGCCATTAAGCTGGACCACCATATCATGCGGCACCGCCACGGTTTCATAGGTCATGCCGAGCGCAAATTCGCCCGGATGCAAAATAAATTGGCGGTTCTCATCGATGCTCAATGCTGTCATCATATCGTCAACCGGTTCTTTGGGGTCAATGCACACGTTATTGGTATTTTTAAACACCAAAAAATCCGCCCCCAAGTGCACATCAATCGAAGCCGGCTGAATTGAATTAGGAAACAACGGCGTCACCCCAATTTTCCCCTCAGCCAAAGCCTTTTTTATATCTTTGTCAGATAGTATCATGTTTTTTATTTTAAATGAGTTTCTACATTTTACTCATTTGCATAAAAAAATACAAGGCAAAAAATCGGTTGACTTTTACCTACATGGATTGTAGTATTATGGAAATCGCCCAGATAAGCTGCACATTAACAACGGGAGAGTGAAACATGAAGGCTGAAGTTTTTTCCTGCACAGTTTCAGATGGCATACTGGCTTATATGCACGGTGATTTCTATCAAATAGAAAGAATTGTCGTGCCGGAGCTAAATAATCTGGCCATCACTATTGATGGTAACAATTTATACTTTCATGAAAATTTTAAAATTAACGACTCCTGCAAAAAAAAGGGGGGCATAGAACTTCCCGACGACCTCGTCAAAAAGGCAGTCTGGTTCATGAACCTCAAAAAAGAACTCATTGCGGATTTCGCTCCGCACTTCAACAAAGAAGGGACATAGCCAAAGGCGACCAGAAATGGTCGCCGTTTTTTTAAAAATTTTATGAACACATAAACAAAAACGGCGCCTTAAGAGCGTCGTTTTTTAAAAGTTTAACCCTTAACCTCTATCCCCATATTCTTGGCTGTTCCGGCGATAATTTTGCTGGCTTGTTCTAGGTCGGTGGTGTTTAGGTCTGGCATTTTGGTTTTGGCGATTTCTTGGACTTGAGCTTTTGTCACTTTGCCTACCATTTTTTTGTTAGGCTCGCCGCTTCCCTTTTCAATGCCGGCGGCTTTCTTCAAAAGTTCAGAAGCCAGCGGAGTTTTTAAAATAAAACTGTAGCTTCGGTCTTTGTAAATGGTCACCTGGGCGGGAATGACGAATCCCATTTTGTCTTTGGTGGCATCGTTAAACGCTTTACAAAATTCGGCAATATTGAGTCCATGAGGAGCCAAGGCCGGACCAATCGGAGGAGCCGGATTTGCCTTTCCCGCCTGAATTTGCACTTTGACAACTGCCTTAATTTCTTTTGCCATAATGTGTGTACATACTATGTTATTTGGCGCTGACATCTGTCGCCGCCACCTAAGCAATATGTAATAATTAGCAGTAAGATACAAACACCAAGATACAATAACCAAACAATACTCAAATTCCAATGTTCAAACGTGTTTAGAAATTTGAAATTTGGTTATTGGGATTTGTTTGGTTATTGTTTCTTGTACCTTGGTTATTTCACTAGACTTTTTTGATTTGCAATGAATCCAGTTCCACCGGCGTATCTCGTCCAAACATGTTGACCAGCACTTTGATTTTTCCTTTTTCTTGGTCAATTTCTGAAACCTTTCCTTCAAATCCTTTAAATGGGCCATCTAAAATTTTAACGGCGGCGCCAACCTCAAAGTCTACGGTAAATTCCGGCTCGCCCGAATCCATGCGCTTCATCAAATCCGCAATGTCTTTGGCCGACACCGGAATTGGCGTTGTCCCCGCTCCCAAAAATCCGGTTACCCTTGGGGTATTGCGCACCACGTACCAACTTTCATCGTCAACAATCATTTCTACCAGCACATATCCCGGGTAAATTTTTTCTTCCACGGTTTTACGCTTGCCGTTTTTAATCTTGATCTTTTTTTCCTTGGGCACCATGACATTGAAAATCTTGTTTTCCATACTCAAAGACTCAATTCTTTGTTTAAGATTTTTTGCCACCGCGTCTTCATACCCAGAATAGGTGTGAATTACGTACCAATTTTTTTCCTGTTCAATGACTTGCTTAGGCATCCTAATGAATCACCAAACACCAAGAAACAAGATACAAACACGTTTGAAATTTGTAATTTGTTTATTTGGGCTTTGTTTGGTTATTGTTTCTTGTATCTTTGGTTATTTAAATATGAAATACTGCAGCGCCGTGGTAAAAATATAGTCCAGGCCACCTAAAAACGCGGCCACCACAACGGTTACTGCCAGCACAATTAAGGTGTATCGGATAACTTCGCGGGTTGTCAACCAGCTAGTTTTGCGAAGCTCCACATACACTTCCTTAAAAAATTCCTGCACTTTTTCTACGGTTGTCATAAATTTACAGCGACACTAATTACTAATCGCACGCTAATATACTAATATTAGTACATTCGAGTGCCATTTGTAAATTGGGGTCGCCTAGCTCGCAAGCGGTCTAACAAAAAACGGCTCGTGGGCCGCTTAATCTCTATACCACCATCATAGCCGAAGCCAGCCCGGAAGTCAAGGGTTACTAAAACCCCATTCCTGAGGCCATCATTTTTTTGGCCAATGTCTTTTGGATGTCTTCTCGGGCTTTGTTGAGGCAGTGTTTTAGAACTTCTTGCTGTTCTTCCAAACTCAACTCCGGATTAAGCTTGATGCTTTCAACCTCAAAGTTGCCATTAATGGTCACCTCCACTCCCCGATCGTCAAATGTCAGGCGCTCTTTTTTAAAAGAATCCTGCACCTGTTTTAATTTTGCTAAGTCTTTGAATTTATCAAACATAATTTTTTAATTTTATTTTAATTTAGGTGTTCTAAACTATTTAATTTGTGAACCTTAACTGGTTTGTCTTGGAAAATTTCTACAATACTAAAGCCCGTGTTTTCCGGGCGATGCAACTCGTGGTTTTCTTTAGTAATGGGCTTATCGAGAATTTTTAAAAGCAATGCCGATATCGCACGACCATGGCTGACTATCAAAATAGTACCATTGGGATATTTTTTTAGCAAACCTTCAAAAAATTTCCCGATACGAGCCTGAACCTGGGTGTGCGATTCTCCGCCTTTTGGTTTGTAATGTTCAAATGGTAGCGCTGTTGCTTCAATGGCCGCCGTCACCTCCCTACTGGGCCTACCTTCAAATTCGCCATAATTTCGTTCCCGTAGTTTTTTATCTTTCACCAATTTCACCGATGGATGAAACTCCAAAATTTCTTTGGCGGTTTGCACCGCCCGGCTTTGATCACTGACATAGGCAATATTAACATTTTCGTTTCGCAAATGATGCCCGGCCTTTTTTGCCTGCAAAATTCCGTTCGCATTTAAAAAAGTGTCAGCCCCTTGACCAGCAATTACCTTTTTAACATTATCATCAGTTTGTCCGTGACGGACAATAATAAGCCTCATTTTTAAATTTTAAATTTGGATTTTTAAATTCATCCTAAACATCCAAATTCTTCACACTCTTGGCATGTGTCTGGATAAACTTTTTTCTGGGTTCAACTTCTTCGCCCATTAAAATATCAAAGGTTTTGTCGGTTTGGTGGGCGTCGTCAACTTGAACCTGGAGCAACAAACGATTGGCCGGGTTCATCGTGGTGTCCCAGAGTTGCTCGCTGTCCATTTCTCCCAGACCCTTGTAGCGCTGTAAATTGACGCTGGTCTTGATGTCTTTGACCATGTCATCTTTTTGGGCTTCGGTGTAGGCGTACTGAACCGACTTGCCCGCCTGAATTTTATACAGCGGCGGCTGGGCAATGTAAATGTAGCCGGCTTCCATAATTGGGCGGAAATAGCGATAAAACAAGGTCAACAAAAGCGTGCGAATGTGTGAACCGTCAACGTCGGCATCGGTCATGATAATAATTCTATGGTAGCGCAGTTTTTCCAAACTAAAATCTTCCGCCACCGCCGTGCCAAGGGCAATGATGATGGCTTTGATTTCCTTTGAGGAAAGCATTTTGTCCAAACGGGCCCGCTCCACGTTTAAGATTTTTCCCTTCAACGGCAAAATGGCTTGGAACCGGCGATCGCGCGCCATTTTGGCACTACCGCCAGCCGAATCTCCTTCAACAATGTAGAGTTCCGATTCTGCGGGATCTTTTGACAAACAATCCGACAATTTTCCGGGCAACGCCAACCCTTCCAACACCCCTTTTCGCAACACGGTTTGGCGGGCGGCTTTGGCGGCCAAGCGAGCTTTGGTGGCGAGCAGACAATTTTCTATAATAGCGCGGGCATCGGTTGGATATCTTTCCAAATAGTCGGTCAAAGCTTCAGCCACGGCATCTTCAACGGCGCCTTTGGCTTCGGGGTTTCCCAGTTTAGCCTTTGTCTGGCCTTCAAATTGCGGGTTGCGAATTTTTACCGAAACCACAGCGGTCAAACCTTCGCGGACATCATCTCCCGAAAAGTTTTCATCTTTTTCTTTTAAAAATCCTTCGCGGCGGGCGTAGGTGTTTAGGCATCGGGTGAGCGCGGTTCGAAATCCGGACAAATGAGTTCCGCCTTCAGGCGTGTAGACATTATTGGCAAAGGTTTGCTCGGTACACTCCATTTCCTGGGTGTATTGGAAAGCGGCTTCTACAAATACTTCCTGTTTGGTGGTGGCGACGGAAAAGATATTTTGGTGGCGAGGGGTATTGCCCATCACTAAAAACTTTACAAAGCTTCCCACTCCGCCTTCAAAGTAAAACGCGTAATCATTTTCTGCGCCCTTTTTTCGTTCGTCTCGAAATGAAATCTTCACTCCTCTGGTTAAATATGCCTGCTGGCGCACATGATTTAAAATCTTTTTTGGATCCCATTTTATTTCCGGAAAAATTTTCGGGTCGGCCTCAAAAGTAATTTTAGTGCCGGACTTTTTTGAATCCCCTATTTTTTTTACCGCGGCTTTGGGAACTCCCCTAAAATATTCTTGTTGATAAATACCTCCGTCGCGCTCCACTTCTGCTTCCATAAAAGTGGACAAGGCGCAGACAACCGAAACTCCCACCCCGTGCAATCCGCCGGAAACTTTATATCCTTCTCCTCCAAATTTTCCTCCGGCGTGCAGAGTTGTCAAAACCGTTTCCAAGGTTGACTTGCCGGTATCGGGATGCTTTTCTACCGGAATTCCTCGGCCATCATCAGCAACACTCACCCTGCCATCTGCCATTAATATAATTTCAATGGTCTTGGCATATCCGGCCATGGCTTCGTCAATGGAATTGTCCACAATTTCCCAAATCAAGTGGTGCAAACCATCCAAACCGGTTGACCCAATATACATGCCGGGCCTCAACCTCACCGGCTCCAAACCTTTTAACACCTGGATGTCTTTTGCCCCATACTCCCCCTCCTTGCGAGTCTTTTTTTCGGCAATGGCTTCCATTTTTGGCGCTTCTTTTGGCTTGTCTTCCTGGACTTCAGTTTTGCGCACGGCCTTGGCCTCCCAAGGCTTAGCCTTGGTGCTTTTTTCCTTGTCAGGCAAAACCAAAGCCGCCTTCTTGGGAAGCTCTTTTTTAATCTCGGCCTTCACCGGTTTTTCCTTCTCCTCTCCAGCGTCTTTGATATTTATTTTCATGTAAGTTTTTTATTAAATATTCGTTGATTTTACCAAATCCTCACAATATTCTCAAATATGTATATTTTTTATCGGATGACTGCCCCAAATTCCTCTTTGGTTTTTTCGGTAATCTTGTCGTGAATAGCATTGACCTGGGCATCCGTCAACGTTTTTTCTAGGCTTCGGTAGACAATGTGGAAGGTGTAACTTTTTTTGTCGGCGCCGAATTTTTGGTCATTTTCGTATTCGTCCATGAGTTTTACCTCTTCAATTAAGCTGCCGCCGATATCGCGCACTAATTCATAGTAGTTATTGAGCGCCACGTTTTTATTAATGACAAAAGAAATGTCCCGAGAAATGGGCGGATACTTACTGACTTCTTTGTATTTTTGATCAATATTGGCCAACTGCTTTTTAATACGCGGATCCTCTGACCAAAACAGCCGAATGTCGGGCAATTCCACTTTGGCGATAGCCAGCCTCTCCAAACCAAATCCAAATGCCCAGCCATTGTAACCTTCAACGCCAAAATTTTTAAAGACGGTTTTTTTGGGCATTCCCCCACCCAAAAGCTCAAGCCACTTGCCATTGAGTTCAATTTCTACTTCCAGCGACGGGTCGGTGTAAGGAAAATTATCTACGTTAAATCTGAATTTCACTTCTGGACCGAAAATGCCTCTAACAATCGTTGAAAGAGCGTTTTTTAAGTCCTCGATGGTGAGTTTTTCTTTATCGTCGGGCGTAATGTACCAACCTCCAAACTGATGGAAAGTATTCATGTGGTAGCGGTCGATTTCATCTTTGCGATAGACCTTGCCAAAACAAAACGTGCCCATGGATTCTTTGCGGGCGATTTTTTCTTTAACTTTTGGATCGTTTAAATAGTAATACCAAAAAACGGTGTCGTGGGTGCGCAAGACATTTTCTTGGTCAACATAGTAAGTGTCGCCTTCACTGCGAGCCGGATGGTCTTTGGCAAAATCAAACAAATCAAAGAGAATTTTTGTGGGAATAATTTCCGGGATTTCAATGATATCAAAATCAGAAAATGCCGGAATGGCCAAAACCTTGTCAACGATGGCTTTCAGTGGACTGCCTTCTGTCCGCGACAAATCTGGTAGAGCCAAAACTCTTTTTATGCGTTCTGCTTTGGTATCGGTGCGCTTTTTAAGCTCCGCCAAAAGCTCATTTTGTTTCTGGCTTTCAATGATAATTTCTTGTTTCATAGATTCATTCTATCAAAAAATGAGTCCAAAATCAAGCGGTTTTTTGTAATAAAAAAGTGGAAGATTCCTTCTTCCACTGGGAGGCAAATTACCTCCTTAAATTGGCGATTAGCGCTCGTCGGACACTTCCGTCACCAAGTCTTCAGAGCGATCCCATTCGGCGTCTGGGACATTTTGGAACATCAACTGCTGACGTGCGGCTTCAATGGAAAGTTCATTCCGCTTGATATGGGCATCCTCTTTTAGCGGATCCGGGACTTCAGCTCTATGATGATCTGGTTGGTCAGCAGATAGAAGTTTTTGCCGTAGAGCCATCAGACGGGATAAATACCCGACATCAGCCAGCACAACGGTTTCGTCTTGGCTACCCAAAGCTATTCGCCTGAGTGCCACGACCCTTTCGGCGTCACAAAGACCTTCAATCGTGAGAATCGTCATAAACGTTGACTCGGTTATCATGTGCTTTCCCCTATAAAATGTGCTTTACAGAACAGTTTGCGAATTTGCAAAAACACTGTCCTGTTTTTTATACGATAGCACTAATAAATACACATGTCAACATGCACAAAAACGAGTTTCTTATTTTGGCAGGTTTGCCAAATAGTAACTTAGTAAGTTTCCCCGGATAATAATGTCGGAGGCTCGCGCGGTTTCGGATTGCTGCGCGTATAAATCTTGGCAATCCCCTACGGGCAATGGGGTTTGTGATGGCATTGATAAGCAGGTGCCATCATTGAAAACTCCGTCGGTGTTGGCTTTAAAAGCCAGGGTGTTGGTTAAAATGGTATTAACGGAACCGGAAAAAATATTGCGACGGGTGACGACTGCAGTTTGCGTGTTGAAAATATCTTGGCCCAAAATACTTTTTGGCGACGCAACCCCCACCAAATTTGCAACTGTGGGAAAAAAGTCCAGGTGGCTGGCGGGGGTGGCAATTTGCTCTGCTGGAATGCCCGAATGCAAAATTAAGAGCGGGACTTGGGAATTAAACAAAGCGGGAAAGGTTTGTGGCGCGGTATTTAATTGGTCGCAAATATTGGTGTAACTTTCGTGATCGCCGTAGACAAGGATAATGGAATTTTTATAGAACGGCTCGGTTTGCAACTTTGCCATAAATTCGCCCAAAGCTTTGTCCATGTAGTGAATGGATTCTAAATATTGTTGCTGGGTATAATTTAAATTGGTATTTTGCGGAATGGGCAGAGTTTGCAAATCCTGTGGCAATTCAAAAGGCGTATGAGAACTTAAGGTAATTAACGTTGATAAAAATGGCTGCTTGAAGGTTTCCATTTTGGGCAAAGATTGCATCAAAAAATCTTCATCCCCTAGGGGCGATGGCCCCTTGCCGATGGGACGAGTGATAACATAATCATCCTCGCTGATTTGTTTTTGATATCCTAAGTTAGGGTAAATATTTGAACGATTCCAAAATGTCGGCACATCTCCGTGGAGGGCGTAGGTGTGATAGCCATTTTTAACAAGATCGGCGGGAAGAGCTTGATAGTAATTTTGAGCGTAATCAACAAACACCACGTCGTCTGATAACGGGTACAAAGAATTTAAGGTTGAAAATTCGGCGTCGGCGGTGTTGCCGGGGCCCACTTGAGTATAGTAATTGGTAAAATAAACTCCCTGGTTTACCAACTGATTGAGATTAGGCGTAATTTCCTGTCCTCCAAGAGTCTGGCCAATGACACAATTTTCCAAGGATTCAATTTGTACAATAATGATATTTTTATTTTTAGCGATACCAAAATACTGCGGCTTTTTTTTGCTGGCCACAGACACGCGGCTTTTAGCAAAACTGGCCAAAAATGCTTTATCATCGGCGGTAACTAAATTGCTTCTAAGAAGATATTTGAGGGCATCTTCAAGAGTGAAATTAAAAATTCCAATTTTTTCTACCAACGTATTTAAGTCGTAGACATCCTGATACAAGCGCGAGGCATCTCCCCAATCCTTATCTTCCTGGCGCACTAAAAAATAATATCCACAAAACGCGACTGCCAAGAGCAAGATAAACAGTACGATTTTTTCCTTATGTGATAACAAAATTTCCTGGTAATGTTCCTGGAAAGTGAGCCCCAAAGCCAAGGCCACCACCAATATATTGGTAATGAAAAAAAGTAGCTTCCAAGAAAGTAAACTGACGATAGTTCCGGTAATCTCGGTAGCCTGTCCCGCGTAACGAAGCGCCGAAACCTGGACAAAACTTTGTCCATATTCAAAGTACAAAAATTGCATCAAAAAAATAAAGGAAATAAAAAAAGAGACAGAAAACAAGTAGATGTATCTGCCTCTTTTTTTAAAAAACAGCGCCGGACTATACAAAATTAAGCCAAGGGCGAAACTTACCACCAAAAGCCTTGGCGAATAGGTTGGCGAAAACAACGAAAGCCAATTATTGAATACCTGATTTTGGATTGCAAACAGCAATGCAAGCGTCAACGGTAAAAAAAGCACTTCGACATAATGAAATAATCGCTGGGTATTCATAACCGAATTTTTAATTTACAATTTTTAATTTTCAATAATTAAGTGTCGCAATTTTGACGAAGCAAAATTGCGACAAATCTTAAAATTAAAATATTGATTTTAAATGGTAAATTTAAAACTAGTTGGCTGGCATGGCTGGACGTATCTGGATTGACGTGGCCGAGATGCTGCCATCAGAATTTGTAATGCCATTTACCATCACGGTGGATCCTATTGCAACATCGCTAATGGTATCGCTCTCATATTTTGTCACTTCCGTCGTTGGCGAATACAAAATCACTTTTGAACTGCCATCGCTGGACTTTACGGTCAGGGTTTGAGAGTCCTTAGAAGCAATAGTTCCGACCACAAAGTTGGCTCCGGTAGTAAAACGCGTGCCGGTTCTGGCAAAACTAGACGCAACCTTTTTTGGGGTTTGACTACCCTTGTACAACATACCGCCATAAAAAGCACCTCCTGCTACTACCAGCACCACCACAATACTAAGAATTGTTTTCACTTTTTTAGACATGTTTTTTAGAAAATAGAAATATAGAAAATAGAAAATAGAATCACGACGTCACATTTCGTATTCTATATTTCTATTTTCTACTTTCTATTTTCTCGTTTTAATTATTCGTATCTTAACGCTTCTATCGGATTTAAGCCGGCGGCGCGCTGTGATGGATAGTAGCCGAAAATAATTCCGATAATGGAAGATACTCCAAACGCTAAAATCACGGACCACCAGGAAACCGACGTGGGTATACCGGCAAAATCCGAAATAATAAACGTCACCGCCCAACCCAAAGCGATGCCTACTATTCCTCCCAAAAAAGTCAGGGCGAAGGACTCTACTAAAAATTGTATCACGATGTCGCTTTTATTGGCACCAATGGCTTTTCTTAAACCAATTTCTTTGGTGCGCTCGGTAACGGTGGTTAGCATCATATTCATAATTCCGATGCCACCCACGAGCAGCGATATTCCGGCCACCGAAGCCAGAAGGATGGTAAAGGTATTAGTTACCGAAGAAGCGGTGCTTAAAATATCAGCCTGATTTAACACCTGAAAATCCGCCAGAGCCGGATTTGAAATATTGTGGCGGGCCAGCAACAACGTGGTGATGGCATTTTGGGTGGAAGTCATGGCGCTTTGACTGGTTGCCTCAACACTGATTTCTGATACCAATTTATCTCCGCTTAAAAATGTTTGCATGGTGGAAAGCGGTATGTAAATCATATCGTCGGCATTGGTAAAACCTGTGCCTCCTTTTGATACCGTGGTACCAACGACTTGGAAATCCAGGTCATTAATACGAATCATTTGACCGATGGGAGATGACCCGTCGGGAAAAAGATCGCTGACAACACTGGGGCCCAAGACCGCCACCCGTGATAAATTTTGATTATCTTGGTCGGAAATAAAAGAACCGCTGGCGATTTGCAAATTTCGCACTTGGGTATAGGCCGAAACGGTACCGACAACCGTGGTGTTGGTATTGGTTCCTGCTGCCAACACCTGCTCTCGCTTATCCTCTTCCGGCGCAATGGCAGCAACCGAAACTTGGCTCTCAATGGCCTGCTCATCGTCCAAGGTTAGCGTTTGGGCTGTTCCCCGTCCGGTGCTTACCTGGGTACCAACACCCCGCGGCGCGCCCGGTGAAACAAGAATTAAATTGGAACCCAAAGAATTAATCCTGGCATTAATTGAACCTTCCGATCCCTGGCCAATGGAAATCATGGCAATAACCGAAGCAATGCCAATAATAATACCGAGCATAGTCAGCCCCGTTCTTAATTTATTAACCGTCAAGGCAGAATAAGTTTCTTCAAAAATATCTTCAATGTTCATAGTTCTTTGATATATATTCGCTTTAGCCAATGAGATGTGATAAAAATATGCTCGCCTTCTTTGGCTCGCGATATACAATTGTATCCTAAACCATCTCTACCGTATCTCCAGTTATATCTACGCTATATCCGTTATATCGTTTTTGGCAATGCGCTTTTTATGATTCTTTTCGTCTTTTAATATCTCTCCGTCTTTAATATGGATAATCCTGTCGGCATGTTCGGCTACATATAATTCATGGGTAATCAAGACAATAGTGCAACCTTTTTGTGCGTTTAACTTTTGAAAAGTTCCCAGCACAATTTCGCCAGTCACCGAGTCCAAGTTTCCCGTTGGTTCGTCGGCCAAAATCAGTGATGGGTCGTTGACCAAGGCCCGGGCAATGGCAACGCGCTGCATTTGTCCTCCCGACAGGGCATTGGAAAGATTATGCCAACGATTGGCCGGCATGCCGGCGGCAATTAACGACTCCTCTGCTTTTTCTTCACGCTTTTGCTTTGGCACTCCCGCGTACATAAGCGGAAGCATAACGTTTCGGAGCACCGTTGCCCGACTTAACAAATTGTAGGCCTGGAAAACAAAACCTATTTTTCTTTTCCTGACATTGGCTAATTCATCGTCAGATAATTTCGAAACGTCTTTGTCATCCAAAAGATACAAACCGCTCGTAGGAGAATCCAAGGCGCCCAAAATATGCATCAAAGTTGATTTTCCAGAACCGGATGGCCCCATAATGGCCACGAATTCTCCGTCAGCTATTTTAAAAGAAACTCCTTTCAATACAATCGTTTGGGTATCCCCGTTTCTATATATTTTTTTAATATCTTTGCATTCAATCATAAAGTGAATTTGAAAGTTACAATTTGAAATTATTTTTATCTTGTAGTTGTGCCGCCCCGGGCTGCGCCTGCTCCGCCGCCAAAACCGCCTCCACCACCAAATCCCCCGCCGCCAGTTAAACCACCAGTAATTCTCGTTAGGGATGATGTACTTGAAGCGGCAGCAGTTGCACTGCTGGTAGATTTAATGGTTTGAGTAATCACATTGTCGCCCACGGAAAGTCCGCTGGTAATTTCGGTTTGAGTATCATTACTAAGTCCAATTTGGACTACTTTGTTTACCGGCTTTCCATTAACTAAGAGCTGGACATACGAAGTGCTGCCCGAAGTTTTTACCGCTGAATTCGGCACCACGATAACGTTTTGATCAAAACCCGTAATGATGTTGGCAGTTACGCTCATGCCTGGCTTTACTTGAGTCCCTGAAGCATCAAAAACCAGTTGCACATTATAGTTAACCACGCCCTGGGTGACGGTTCCTAGAGTATCGATTTCCGCCACCTGGGCCGCTATGGTTAAGTTATTAATGGCGTCAAAGGTAAGAGTTGCCCTTTGGCCTATCTTAATTTTTGTAATATCAACTTCGTTAAAAGGAATTTCGGTCACATTTTGATTGGTAATGAACGTCAAGGCCGTACTGCCGGCGGTCGCGGCATCTCCCTGAACGTAATCAAGATCGGCGACAATGCCATCGAAGGGCGCGTAAATATAACAGTTGGCAAGATTATCTTTGGCATCAGTCAAGGCGTTTTGGGCTTGCTCAAGCGATAAGTTTTGAGACTGTAAATCCAAACCGGAATCAGAAACCGCGGTTTCGTCACTTTGTATAGTGCTTTGGGTATTCAGTAGATTAGTCAGGTCAGTATTGATTTTTCCGGTAAAACCGTTGAGGGTTGTCAGTTGTGTATTGGCTTGTGGGTTAATGATCAAGCCTTGAGAAGTGAAGGTGTTTTCATAAAACTGGATTAAATTATTGGCGCTTGAGATAGCGTCTGAAATATCTTCAGTAGTTTGGTAGGTTTCCGTAATCATGGAATCAATGGTGGCGCTGTCAGAGGATCGGGAAATATTATTGTAATCGCCAAAATTAGTGTTGTAGGCCGTTAAGGCTTTTTGATAGGAATTGTAAGCATCGTTTTTATACTGGGCGGCTTGGGTACTATAATTATTGGTGGAGTTGTAATAAAAATCGATATTTTGGGAATTTTTACTTAATTCGTTGCCAAGCAAGACATCGTTAAGGCCCGACATAATGCCGGGAAGATCCAAAAAAGTATTGGAAATAGTATTAAAGGCGTCAGAGTAAGCCTGGGTAAGATTTTCTTGGGCCTCTTGGGTATTTAAAGGAGTGGCCAGCGTATTGGGTCCGGACAACTTTTGCAGGGCAAGCTGGGCGGTTTGCAAGTTAAGCTCGGCATCCCTCACGGATTTTTCTGCATCAGTGGTATCAAATTCCATTAAAAGAGTTCCGGCTTTTACCGCTTGGCCATTTTGGACTGGCACATAAGTAACATTTTCAGAAACCTGGCTTTTTAAGTCCACTTGGTTTGAAGCTGATACTTGTCCGCTTCCGGAAACCGATGTAACAATAGTTCCAAGCGCCGCAGGAGAAGTAACATAAGTAACCTTAGCCGCTCCTTTAGTTGCGCTGCCATACCACCACCAAGCGCCGGCAATCAGAGCCACAATAATAACAAAAGAAATAACTTTATGCGCCTTTGCCCAGGTATAGATTTTTTTAAAATAGTTTTGCATATATTTTTTATAGATTAGGCTCTAGGTTGGCGCTTGCCACCCCAGAATACATGTTTACATTATGAATATTCATTGAGGTGGGACTTGGTGATGGGAAAATACGTATAAATTTTGCGTCAATTTCTCCCTGGCTGTCTGGCGAACCAATCACGGTCAGAATGTCGTTGAGTTTTATGTCTGATAGTTTAATGAGCGAAGCGTTATTGCGGATGGTCGTTTGGGAAGAAACCACGATGGTTTTTTCCACATTATCTTGTCCATTGATGATTAAATCATTTCCATCTATTTTAATGACCTTGCCAAAAATACCGTGTCCATTAATAAAACCTTGGTCTGGAAAATTGCCAAAAAAACCTTGGTCTGGCCCGCCAAAGTCGCGATGGTAGTTTTCTGCCCAGCTAAACGAAAACTCCGCCCGCTCTTGTCCAACCCACACCCCAATGCCAAAAACAAAAACGGCTACCGCAAAACACAGCAAGCCGATAATGACTAGCTTTAAAATGTGGAGAGTTTTTTTGTCAGAAGTTGACGCTTTGTTTTTTTCTGGCTCCATACATTTAAAATGCTACAAAAATTATTAGCGAACAGTAAAGCTATGTCGCATATAACGAAGCAACAACCCTTTTTTGTATAAAAAAAGCCTTGCCGTAAACAACAGCAAAGCAACGTTAATAGCAAACACAGTAATTCCCATAACGGGCAGCGACTCAAGCAGCGAAAGGGTAACATCTTGCCACAAGGAAAAGAAAATACCCATATTACCAAAAGCGGTCACAATAAAATACGACATTCCCGAAGCCTTCCATTGGTTCATAAAAAACGATAAAGAAAATGGCATGACTGCCACTGATAACACCAGGAGGGAAACAAACAAATACAATAATTTTTTGGTCTGCTTAAATTCCTTTTCCTGGGTAATGGCTGAAATAATCCTGTCAAAAAGAAGCGAAGATGGCTTCGCAATTTTCTTATGGCTGGGGGCAAGTTGTTGAGGCTCAAAATAGGACATAGACATCTAGCACTACTACGACGGCCCCTTGAGCTTTGGTGCGTCAAAAAACCGTTCTAGATCGTGCCTGAAGTTATCTTTTTTAAGAGCATAACTCCCCTCCTATGTTTACTTTTAATGGTGTTAATCGGTTCTTTGAGCTTTGCCGCAATTTCCCGGAAATTCAAACCTTGATAATAATACAGCGATAACACTAATTGATACTTGGCTGATAACTTTCCTATGGCTTTTAAAAAATTATCTTTATATTCCAAACCCTCCGATATTTTGTCGGGCAATAAAGACTGGTCAACCAATTTTTCCATCAGGTAATTTTTGCCGTCATCGGCTTCAAACTTGGAAAAAGGGATGGTTTTTTTCTTTTTAAGAAAGTCGAAGGTGGTGTTTTTGGCGATGGTATAAATCCAAGACTTGAAATTCTTGTTTTTATCTATTTTTTTGACATTCCGCCAAACCTTCACAAACACCTCCTGGGTAATATCTTCGGCCGCGGCCGGGTCATTAACATAGCCATAGACAAATCTGTAGATTAATTCCATGTATCGGGAAACCAAAAGCTCAAACGATTGCTCGTCGCCTTTTAAATACTGACTTACTAATTGGTAATCATTAATATCTTCCATATGGTTACATTCTAGCACGAATACGGAAAAATTTCAAAAATCAAAACCAATCAAAGAATGTATTGATATTACGACAAAAAAGGCCGATGAGGTGCTTCTTTTTTTTGGCAAAATGCCGCTCCGGATTTTTTTGATATTGCAAATCATTTGCGCTTTCTATACTATGGAGGTATGAAAAAAACCATTACGATGCTGGCCATCTTTACCATGCTTTTGGTTCCGGCTATTACCAAGGCAGACCAAACAGCTTTGGCAACCATCAGCAATGTGGTAAGCCAAACAACGCAGTTTGTGCCGGAACTTAACGCCAATCAAACCACCCAAACCATTGAAATTTATATTTTAAACAGCACCTTTAAAGGAAGCAACGCCACCATTACCAATGACCTGGAACCTTTGCATCCCGGAGATAAAATATATATCAACATTGCTGATGGCGCCACAAAAAATAATTTAAACGATACCAACACCACCATCACCGACGTCTATCGGCTCCAGGACTTGGTAAAATTGGTGTTAATTTTTATTGCCCTGGTGGTAATTTTTGGCGGCTGGCAGGGAGTGCGGGCGCTGATGAGTTTTGCCGGAAGCCTGGTGTTGATTTTATTTGTCTTGCTCCCCGGAATTCTCCATGGATACTCGCCTATTGGCGTGAGCATCGGAGTGTCGGCATTGATCATTATTTTGGGTTCATATATTACCCACGGATTTAACAAAACCACCACCTCGGCCATTTTAGGCATGATCATTACCATTATTGTCTCGGGTTTATTTGCTGTCTTTGCCGTTTCTTCCACCCACCTAACCGGAACCGGCAGCGAAGAGGCTCTCTTTTTGTTGCAGCAAACCGGCGGCCAAGTTAACTTGGTTGGAATTTTAAGGCATCCTGAAATTTTGAAATCCATTATTATTTTTGTAGATACAACAATAGCATAAATGATAATCAAAATCTTTAAATAGAGAATCTGAAAATTTAAAATTCATTCTAATTATTACACTAAGTTAAACAATAATATAACTGAATCAATATTAACATTTAATCAGTGATTATTAAAATTTATGTATAGTAACGTTCAAAAGTTTCTTCTTGTTTTAAATTAATTTTTTAATATATATTCTTCAATATTTCTCAATAACTTTACTTATATTGCATCATTATTTGGGTCTAATGGTGCAGTATAAATTGAATACATACCCATTTTGTTTCCAAGTAAAATATCAGTTAATAATCTATCTCCAATGATGGCAAACTAACAACTTTCATTAATTGTTTTTCCAAAAAATCAGAACATCTTCATTACCATTAAATGGTTTTTTTTTATTAGTTTTAATACTTTATATGCCTAGTCCTTCTTCAGTTAGCTTATGATGATTCACTATGTCTATACTCCGCGCTGACTTCGCTCCAGGCTCAGGTAATATTCTTGTCTCTCCGCTTCGATCTGCGCGGACATACTGTAAAATCGATCGGCGGTGCCCTCCGCTCTCGCGAGGGCCATATCCGCGATGGCCCTGGCGATCCTACCGTTTCCATCCTCGAACGGATGAATTGTAACGAACCGGAAGTGCGCGACTCCCGCTTTGAGTACAGGGTCAATTCTGTCCTCAGCCGCGAACCAATCGATGAATGCCGCCATCTCCTGCTGAAGGCGTTCCGCCACGGGCGCCTCAAAATGAACCCGCTCGCGACCGATTGGACCTGAAACCACTTGCATGGCGCCAGCCTCAGCGGGCCGCCATGCCCCCGCCTTGATTCGGCGCATCCCGCTATGGCCCGTGGGAAACAAGGATGCGTGCCATGCGAAGAGGCGCTCAGCCGTCAAAGGCTCCGCGTATCTTTGAGTGGCATCCAGCATCATTTCAACTACCCCTTCGACGTCCCGGCTGGCTGGGGCCGTGCCGCCGAATTCAAGGCCCAGCCTTCGCGCAATGGAAGAGCGAACCTGCTCCTCGTTCAGATGTTCCCCCTCTATTGCGCTGGATTTGATCACGTCCGCCGTCAGCGTCGTCAGACTGGCTTCGGCGCGCAACTGGAAGCCAAGTCCCTCCATGCGTCCCAGGAGGCGGCCCTGTCGATGGCGGACATCTGACAACAAAGGCTGCAACTTTGCGTCGTCCCATGTCAGATTTGGCCAGTCGTCGAGTTCATGAATATACGCCATATTCGCCGCTTGATTTGCGGTGATTATCGCTGCGATTCACCGCACGCGCAAGTATTCACCGCAAACCATGCGGCGAATCCCGTGCGATTGCATGCCCTCGCATGGGTCAGCGACCCATGGCTACATCGCTCGCGCGTTTACGCGACGTACTCGCGGACGACGATGGTGGCGTTGTGCCCGCCGAAGCCGAAGGAGTTGTTTAGCGCGACGCGGACTTTCTTCTGGCGCGGCCTTGTGCGGGACGTAGTCGAGGTCGCACTCGGGGTCGGGATTGTCGAGATTGATGGTGGGGGGGATGATCGGAGTCGCGGATGGCCAGGGCGCAGACGGCGGTCTCGACGGAGCCGGCGGCGCCGAGGAGGTGGCCGGTCATCGACTTGGTGGAACTGACGACGAGGCCGTTTTTTGCGTGGTCGCCGAAGACGGCCTTGATGGCCTTGGTCTCGCAGATGTCGCCGACGCCGGTCGAGGTGCCGTGGGCGTTGACGTAATCGACTTCGCCGGGATTGATGCCCGCCTTGTTCCATGGCCATTTGCATGCAGCGGACCGCGCCTTCGCCCTCGGGGAGGGGGGAGGTCATGTGGTAGGCGTCGGCGGTGAGGCCGTAGCCGGCGATCTCGCAATAGATGGGGGCGTTGCGGCGGAGGGCGTGCTCGAGTTCCTCCATGAGGATCACGCCTGCGCCTTCGCCCATGACGAAACCGTCGCGGTCCCGTGTCGAAGGGGCGGGAGGCGCGGGTGGGCTCGTCATTGCGGGTGGAGAGGGCCTTCATGGCGGCGAAACCGCCTACGCCGAGGGGGATGACCGTGGCCTCGGCGCCGCCGGCGAGGAAGGCGTCGGCTTCATCGGAGCGGATCATGCGCCAGGCCTCGCCGATGGCGTGGCAGGCGGTGGCGCAGGCGGAGACGGTGGCGAAATTTGGGCCCTGGAGGCCGAATTCCATGGAGACGAAGCCGCTGGCCATGTTGGAGATCATCATCGGGATCATGAAGGGCGAGATGCGGCTGGGGCCTTTGTTCATGAGGATGGTGTGCTGATCGGCGAGGGATTTGAGTCCGCCAATGCCGCTGCCGATGATGCAGCCGAAGCGGGCGAGGTCCGGGCAGATGGCGGGATCGAGCTGGCCATCGGCGAGGGCGTTGCGGGCGGCGGCCATGGAGAACTGGGTGTAACGGTCGGTGCGGCGGACGTCCTTGGGGCTTTTGAAGTAGCGGACGGGCTCGAAGCCCTTGACCTCGCCGGCGATGCGGCAGTCGTATTCCGAGGGATCAAAGGCGGTGATGGGGCCGATGCCGCTGACGCCGGAGGTGAGGTTGGTCCAGAAGGTCTGGAGGTCCATGCCCACCGGGGTGATGACTCCAAGGCCGGTGATGACGACTCTGCGTTCGTTAGGCATGGGATGTGTTTGGAACCACAGCGCGAATATGGCGCGGATGCAAATGGAATCTGGGTGCGACAAGGGGAAAATTCCGCCTGCGGAATGTGAGAAGAAATTGGTTCGGTCAGCCAAAGAGATGATCCGCGATTGGTTTCTCGACTTTTTGGGCGCCGTCAAAGCTGACTTGGCGGTGGATTTTCTTGCTTCCGGGCGGACGGCGTGCGAAAATCCAAATATGGGAATCCTCAATAAGCTAGGGATAATTCTGTCCGAAACGCTTTTCGCCCCCGGTTCCAGTTCTTTCGTCGTGTACAGAAACGGCAAGCCGATCGTCCTTCGCCAGAATGGAAAAGCGCAGAATATCGACTTGACAGGAGAGAATCTTTCTGGTCTCGATCTCCATGGGATTGACCTGAAAGATGCCAAGCTTGTCAATGCGGACTTGAGGAATACAGATTTCACGGAAGCTGACCTGACCGGTGTCGATTTCACGGGAGCTGATCTGACTGGTGTAAAGTTAACTGGGGCGAATATCGCGGGCGCAAAGCTTGGAAATGCTAAAGTCGATCGCGCGGCCCTCGGTGAAGCGAAGCCTGCAGTCGAGATGGCAACCCCGTAACTATGGCCGAGGGCAATGGTGGCGGGATGAGGGTCCCGGCGGACTTCAAATTGGTTTTCAAATCCGTGCTAACGCTGACGCTCCTTTGCTTGGCAGGTTTGGCTCTAATTATGTGTTTTGGCAGTCATGCGACTACCGATGCCCAAATTCCAATATCGGAAAAATACTTTACGAATGCATGTGACTTCGGATGGAAGGCAGGACTCGGAGCCATTCTCGGATTACTCGGCGGGAAGGCCACCGATTAAAGAACCAACCCTTCCCAACCGGTTGCGCGCCGCACTCAGCCCGGCAGCGGAAACCGCCGCGTAAGCTGCCGCACCTGGGCGCGGATGGCGGCGATGGCCGCTTCGTCGGCGCGGTTGGGGAGCGCCTGGTGGATGAAATCGGCGATGTCCATCATCTCCTCCTCGAGCATGCCGCGGGTGGTGACGGCGGGGGTGCCGATGCGGATGCCGCCGCCCTTGAAGACGGAGCTCGGTGTCGAAGGGGATGGTGTTTTTGTTGACGGTGATGCCGGCGCGGTCGAGGATCTCGGAGGCGTCCTTGCCGGTGATGTTGATGCGGGCGCAGATCGACGAGCATGAGGTGGTTGTCGGTGCCGCCGCTGACGAGGCGGTAGCCGTGATGGATGAGTTGGGCGGCGAGGGCCTTGGCGTTGACGACGATCTGGCGCTGGTACTCCTTGAAGCCGGGCTGCAGCGCCTCGTGGAAGCAGACGGCCTTTGCGGCGATGACGTGCATGAGCGGGCCGCCCTGGATGCCGGGGAAGACCTGGGAGTCGATGGCCTTTGCGTATTGCTCGCGGCAGATGATGATGCCGCCGCGCGGGCCGCGCAGGCTCTTGTGCGTGGTGGTGGTGACGAAATCGGCGTAGGGCGACCGGGGCTGGGATGCACGCCGCGCGGCGACGAGGCCGGCGATGTGCGCCATATCGACGAAAAGCAGGGCGCCCGACGGCGTCGGCGATCTCGCGCAGGCGGGGAAATCGATGATGCGCGGGATAGGCGGAGGCGCCGGCGGTGATCATCTTCGGCTGGAACTCGACGGCGTGTTTCGCGAGGACATCGTAGTCGATGACCTCGGTCTCCTGGCTGACGCCGTAGTGGGAGACCTCGAAGAAGCGGCCGGAGAAATTGGCCTTATTGCCGTGGGTGAGATGGCCGCCGTGGGAGAGATCCATGGTCAGGATGCTGTCGCCGGGCTGGAGGACGGAGAAGTAGACGGCCATGTTCGCCTGGCTGCCGGAGTGGGGCTGGACGTTGACGTGCTCGGCGCCGAAGAGCTGCCGGGCGCGGTCGATGGCGAGCTGCTCGACGACGTCCATGTACTCGCAACCGCCGTACCAGCGGCGCCCGGGGTAGCCCTCGGCGTATTTATTGGTGAGGCAGGAGCCCTGGGCTTCCATCACGGCGCGGGTGGTGAAATTCTCCGAGGCGATGAGCTCGATGTTCTCGAACTGGCGCTGTGCCTCGTGCCGAATGGCGTCGGCGATCTGGGGATCGGCCTCGGCGAGGGAGGGGTTGTGGGAAGCAGGCTTGGGATTGGAAGAAAGTTGGGTGATCATGGGAGCGGGGTGGTGGTTGATGAATTTTAGCACGCTGGGGAGTGCGCGGTTGAGAATATCGCGTGTGCGCTCGTAGGCATCAAGGCCCATCCCGATGGGGTCCGGGATGTCGAGCATCCTTGCGGCGAGCTGGGGATCGAACTCGCAGACGAGGAAGGCTTTATCCGCGGCCTCCGGGAAGAGGAGCTGGATGGTATCGAGGTGAGACCGGGTCATTGCGAAGATCCATGTGGACCGTGCAACGAGGTCATCCGTGAGGGGCTGGCTGCGAAACTGGGTGAGGTCGATGCCGAGGCGCTTGAGGACCTCCACCGTATGGACGCTGGCGGGCTGGCCCCGGATGGCGCTGACGCCGGCGCTGGCGACCTGGACGTCTTTGCGCCCGGCGAGGAGCTGGCGCATGAGGCCCTCGGCCATGGGACTGCGGCAGATATTACCCGTGCAAATGAAGAGCGCGGTCTTGGGTGCGGGGTGGTCTGCCATGAGAAGGAGGTGCAACGTGCATATAAATGGAGGGGGAATCAAGCATCGGCATTGCGGAATGCAGATTGAGGATTGCGGATTTTTGGGTGGTTTTCGCAGCGTTTCGGCCTTGTGAAGGGGAGACGGGGATTTTATGCTATGGGATTGGACCTCCCCTTTTCAACAGAGGACCTGACGCGGCTGTACCGCTTTGCCCTGTTGCTGACGGGGGATGACGGGGCGGCGCAGCAGGTTTTTTACGATGCTTGCGTGGACAGCGCGACGCGGCTGGGGAGCTATTCGCAACGAGGAGGGGCGGGTGGCATGCATGATGGCACGAGTGTGCGCCGAAAGGCGAAGACGGTCAGGGCCACGGCGGAGACCATGGTGGAGGGGCGGGGGATTGCGAGGGCGTTCGCAACGCTGCCGGAGGATGAGCGGGTGGCGCTGGCGGGGTTGTATACCGGGCTGCTGCCGGCGCGGGGGCTGGCGGAGGCGCTGAAGATTTCGCTCGAACAATTGGGCAGGGCGCTCAAGAGCGCGCGGGAGCGCCTGGGGCGCGGCGGGCTGGAACTGGGTAAACCAAGTCTGGAGCAGGCGCTGTGAAGAACGAGGAAGCGGCAATTCTCATCCAATGCCACTGCGCCGGGACTGCCGGGAACGGAGGACCCGCGGATCGCCAAGGCGGTGCGGCTGGCGGAGAAGGATCCGGCCCTGCAAGGGGCGCTGGCGCGGCAGCGGGCGTTTGACGAGCGGAACCTGATCGCGGTGGAGCAGATCATGCTGCCGCCAGCGCTGCTGGCGAAACTGGCTGCGGGCCAGGAGGCGGCGGCGTCCGGCTCTCCGGCAAGGCGGCGCTTTTGCAGCCGGTGGTGCTTGCGATCGTGATTGGGCCGCGGTGCTGCTGGGGTGGGGCGGGGTTACGCTTTGGAACCGGGTGCATTCATTTCCCGGGCAAGGACAATGTGATTCGCATGGTCGAGGTGAATGATGAGATGACCGGGATGGAGATGGAGCCGAAGAAGACGATCGGCTGGGGGGCTGAACGACTGGTTTTTCGACAAGTACGGGTTCGAGGATTATTTCGTGCCGGCGGGGTTCGAGAATTACCAGACGGCGGGAGCGCGGCTCTTCAAGCAGGACGACGAGCAGGTGGCGCAGGTGGCGATCCCGGAGCACAACATGATCTTCTTCAGCTTCAAGGCGGAGGACTTCGGGGTGAATCTGCCGGAACGACCAGTGGCACACGTTCACGGGATGGGGATTGGGTGGCTGCGGTTATGCAGCATGATGATGAGTGCTTCATGGTGGCGTTCCGGGGGACGACCGGGGATATGGAGGATTTCTTGAAGGGGAAGGGTGGAGGGCATTGAGGATTGCTGATTGCGGTATCCACCCATTTTACCTCTCCAAGCGCTTTACCTCTGTGACAGATTGCTGATTGGAAGAGGGAGGGAGGCGCTGATTTTTTTTCCACGCGGCGCCGGCATCCGGCGCGATGTGACTTCGATACGAAGGGGGAAGGTCGAATATGCCCGAGTTCACAGCAGGACGTTTCGTTGAGCGCAAACCCGCGCGGGTGAGGCGCTGGAGGGAGACGTTTTTCCGAGATGGCGCGCAAGGTCGATCGCGAAGACTTTTTTACCGAATATCCATACGAACCAGAAAGGACATCATTCCATGAGCAATGATTCGCATTACAAAGAAATGTATTGCAAGAGCCGGCGTACGGCGCTCGCCTCGGGGGTGGCGGCGCCGGATTTCACGCTCCGGAGCACCCCGGACCAATGGTTGACCCTCAGCGAGTTCCGCGGGCAACCGGTGGTGCTCGCCTTCTATCCCGCGGACTGGAGCCCGGTATGCGGCGATCAAATGGCGCTCTATAATGAGATTCTCCCGGAGTTTGAACAACTGGGAGCCACCGTGATGGGCATTTCCGTGGATGGCGCCTGGTGCCACGCCGCCTTTGCGAAGGATCGCAAGCTGCACTTTCCGCTGCTCGCGGACTTTGAGCCAAAGGGGGCGGTGGCTCGGGATTACGGGGTCTATCGGGACAAGGACGGGGTTTGCGAACGGGCGCTCTTCGTGATCGATGGGGAGGGCGTGGTCTATTGGAGCCATGTGTCGCCGCTGGGGGTGAATCCCGGCGCGGCGGGCATCCTGATGCGCTCGAGGAAATGAAAAAGGAAACGGCGGTGGCGGCATGAGAACGGATTCGCTGGATAGGCTTACGGTTCCCATGAGCGGACGCGACCATCACCGCGG
>CAWIDW010000004.1:0-26352 GCA_963835045.1 uncultured bacterium | reverse complement strand
GGCGCAAAAAGAATTGGAAAACCTCAAAGCCAAAATCAACAACGATGCCTTGGATTTAGTGGTCAGTTTTGTGGGAAATGATTTGTGGAGGCTTTCTGGCGAGCTGAAAAAATTGGCCGATTTTAGGCAACGGGCGCCGATAAAAAAAGATGATGTGGTAACTTTGGTAAAGCCCAACATCCAAAATGATATTTTCAAAACCATTGATGCTCTGGCCGAGAAAAATAAACTCCAAGCCTTGGCGCTATTGCACAAGCATTTGGATGGCGACGACAACTCTCTTTATATCCTGTCGATGATTGCTTACCAATTTAAAAATTTACTCATGGTCAAAGAGCTTTCAGAAAAAGGGCTGATGTATGCTTCGATTGTCAAAAAAAGCGGCCTGCATCCGTTTGTGGTTAAAAAGACCTACTTTCAATGCCGCCAATTTTCTTTTGAAGAATTAAAAAACATCTACCGGGCCATCTTCCAAATTGACACCGACATCAAAATGGGCAGAGTGGATGCCCAAGCCGCCCTCGACCTTTTTATTTCAAAAATCTAAAGCAACCAAAAAATCCATCGTGCGATGGATTTTTTGGTGCGGAGGCCGGTGGGATCGAACCACATCCCGATAAATCGGGACCAATTAGTTATCAGTTAATGACCAGAACCATCTGGTATCGACCTCCAAACCTCCGCATCTAAATTGTATCATGTTGTTATAAACAAAAACAACATTTTCTAGGAAAGAAAATGTTGTTTTTGTTTTGGTCCTGTTGCCAGGATGTGACATTAACTGATAACTAAGCTTAGTATAGCAAATCTTCAGGCGTTGTCAATAGCTCTATTTAGAGATCTTTTCAAGTGCCTTGGCAATTCGGGACTTTCTTCGTGAAGCGTTATTTTTTTTGATGATGCCCACCTTGGCCGCTTTGTCCAAAATAGCAAACACTTGCGGCATTAATTCCTTGGCTTCTTTAGCCTTTTTAGCCACGATAAAAGATTTGGCTTCTTTGATGAGCTTTTTGATTTTGTTGATATACAAAATATTGTGCTCTCGTCGAGCCTTATTCTGCTTAATAGCCTTTTTAGCCGATTTGGTTATTGCCATATAAAAAGATAATAGCAGATTTTGTTACATTGTGCAAGCCCCTTGGGCAATAAAAAAGCGCAAGGTGGCGGGTGCCAACTTGCGCTTTGATGTTTGCTTTAGGCTCTAGGGTCTAACAAGGATTTAAGTTTGGCCATGGTTTCTTGTTCTATAGCCCTGGTCTCTTGTAGCCCTTGCATCATTTGTTTGTGATGCTCTTGTGCCCCAAGGTCAGCCTTTTTGATTGCTTCCTGCTGCTTTGCGAGGGTCGCCTTGAGGCTGTTGATTGCTTCTTCCAACTCTGCCACTTTCGCCGCAAGGTCCAAAGACGGCGTTTGCTCGCCGGGGGATTTGGCCGCAAGATTGCCTTCCAACTCTGCCAGTCTTCGCTCGAACTCCGCTCCTTGAGTTTCCATATTGCGCGAAACAGTGCCGATGAAGACTTTATTCTCTTCGTCGTCCGCCTTCATCTGTGTTCTAAGTTTCACTTCTTCCTCGTCTCTTTTCTTGGCTTGGGCTTCGATCATCTCTTTGAGGCTGGTGTTTTGAGTTTCCTTTCTGGTGTTATTTTCAAACAGACAGCCGACAAAGATGAACGCGACGGTAGCCAAGATGAGTGCTACAAGTATCATGGTTGGTTTCCCTTTTTCTAGAAGATCTGGGTTTGTTATGCTTCGGTCTCCTCGTGGGCCGCAATTCTTGCCGCTAGTTGCTCGATTTTCTGGCGCAGTTTTCCGATGAGGGCCACGCTATGGTCGTAAACCTTCTGGGTTCCCTCTTTGGCGACGGCGAGCTCAGCTGTCAGACTTTTGTTTTGCTCAAGGAGCTGTGCGTTTTGCCTGCGCAGCTCCTGGAGCTCGCGCTTTTTCGCCTTCGCTCCTTCCGGATCTGTAGGGATGTTGTTGGCTGGAGCGAGCGCATCGTTCATGAGGGAATTTAATTGGTCCATTAAACCTTCATGGAGCTTAGGGCTGGGTTGCTTCGGTGCCGGCGTGATAACTGGGGCCGGCACCGCCTTTGGAAGGTCGGTTTGGGTGGCTTGCTTGGCCGCTGTAGCTTTCTTGACCCGTGACCCCTCGGTCTGGAGGTCCAGAAAATCTGCAAGTTGCATTTCCACGATAGCACTTACCCCAGGGTTCATGACTTTCACTGCTCGCGGGGTTCCCTTGTCGTCTGGTAAGGGAGAGATGAAAGTCCATTCGCATGTGAGCTCCCCACTTTCACTCTTCCCCCAAACCTTATCATTGCCAGCCCACTCTTTGCCGGCAACCACGAGCTTGCCGTCCACGATGCGTGGTCCTAGCGTTGGTTTTTTTCCAAGTTCTGGCCTCCGGGTGCTAAAAGGGTCGTCGCTGGGGGGTAGTGCGGTAGTTGAAGTTGCCATGGTCTCTCCTTGGGTGACAGGGGTTTTTGCATCGGGTTTTTTACAGCCAAAGGCAGATGCGCATCTGCCTACCAAAGACAAGATGCTGCGTATGCTCAAGGATTTTTCTCCTTTCTTGAGTTATTTCAAAGGGCATCGTAATTAGCTCGTTGCCATATGTTATACTTTTGTTAAGCGTTTGTCAAATACTAACTTGCAAAAAAAGAGCGCGAGATTCGGAGTTTCTCCCCAAATCTCGCGCTATTACTAGACACTCTTTGCCGCCGTGATGAGCTTATGGAGCTCATCACGAAGCTTTTTGTACCCATCCTTGAGTACGGCGTGGTTGTTCTGACTTGCCGCTTCTCGAATGGCGCGTTCCTCCTTGAGCTGCTCGATGGCCCGCTCCACATCTTCTTTGGCGGCTACCGATGCGGCTCTGGCTGCATCAAGTTGGCGTCGTTCTTCCTGCATTTCGGCAACGGCTGCTTTGGCCAACTCCATAATTTGTAGAAGTTCGCCGAGCTGCTCTTGCTGCTCCTGGTGGTGAGCCAAATTGCCGTTTTTCCCATTTGCCTCGGCCATGGAAGGCCTCCTTTTCTGAGATGAATATCGGTCGTTCACTCGTATGCTAATTATAGCACGCCCGATAGTATATTGTCAATATTTATCCTGCTATGTTGTTTGTCCTTTTATTTTACAGATGGTATAATCAAAAAATTAATACGTTTTTTATTATAAACTATGAATGGGGATCGGCCACAAGGCGACAATCTCGAGCCACAGTTAACTCCAGAAGAACGCCATAAGCTCCAGCAAGATACGTTGGCCGCTTTGACGCAAGAAACAAAGGAGGAAAGGGAGGCGATAGAGGCTTTGCGTCGGGTAAAACCTCCAGCGGATTTGGGCGCGCAAGAAATGATAACCAAACTGGATGCACAGGCAGAAGATGCGCTAAAGCTAGTGGAACGCCATCTTCGTCCCGGGCCGGCTGACGTGGAGAGTATGCTCAAAGGTTTAGATGGAGCAGCGGAGTTGGATTATGCGAGCAAAACTTCGCCACAACAGACTGCCGCTCTTGCGGAGCAAAAAAATAAAGGAGAAACTTCGGAAAGAAAGTTAGGGGAAACAAAAGAAGAATTTCTAGAATCGCCCGGCATGGATAGCTTGGCCGAAGGTTTGGAATCAAAGCAAGCGGAACGGCTTGTCAAGCAACTCAAGGGAAACAAGCGAGTGTACGTTTTTGTTGGTGAGGGCAAGAAGCGTCAGAGGCAATATCTTAATTTGCAAGAAATTACGTCTGATAACCAGGCTGTTTTTGTGTTCTATGATGAGCGGGGAGCGAAGTTATCCAAAACCGTTACAGTTGATCTGGGCGGTGTTCAATACCGTAAATGGAATAAAGCAAAAAGAGTACCAGAGGGCCAGACGTTTTATAGAACCGAAGTTGGTGATATGGCAGGGGCGCAGGCAGCTCCTACAGGAGGAGGCGTGATTTTTAATCTTGAAAAAGAATTCCCGGCCATTGTATCTGAGGAAAATCTGATTCAATACCAAGATAAAAAAGGTAACACTGCCTATGCTAACCGCGCCCCCGAACGTCCAGATCTTCTGGTGCAAAAACCAGGAGGTCCGCGCCAGCCTAAACCAAAACCAGCCAGATCGACAGGTGAAACCGAGCTTAACTGGACTTCTTTGTATTCTGAATCCTCCGCGGGACCACCGGCGCCCGAACAAAAACCAGAATTGACTGATCTTCAAAAAGGATATCTGCAGCAATTAGCTGATTATATTAATAAAGCCGATGCCTACCATGATTTGCTTACACATTTCTCAAAAGAGGATAAGATTATAAAAGAAGCTCGCAGGATATCTCAATTTGCTGCCAAGGCAAAAAAGTTACAGAGTGAACTGAAAAAAAATCCTAAAGCCATTACTCAAGAAAGGCTCAATAAACTACACGATGCTGTGCTGGAGCTTGATCGAGTATACGAGAATGCGAAGGGGCGAATTGAAAAGAATTCTGAAATTAAAGCTGCCAAAGACCGCGAAGGCCCTGCCGAGCAAGGGGTTTTTGGGGTTCTAGCTTCTGGAGCAAAACTTCAAAGCAAGGTGGATGTGATTGTCGGTTACATGAATGAGCATGTGGAGCCACTTATTGCTGATGACGATGCTTGGGAAGTTGATGATCCTCTAGGGCCAGATCCAAGAATTGAAAAAATATACCAAAGACTAGTCAATGGTCCGTTTGTCGGCATTGATGATGAAACGGATTGGGAAGTAACCGATGAAAATCGCGATGCGGTGCGCGAGGCACTTGGAATCAAACCTAAAGAAGAGGCTGGCGAGTCTAAAAATGCTTCTGGCAAAGCGAAGACTCAAAAGCTAAATGCCAAGCAACCCGGTTTGGTGCGTCAATTTATTGATGAAACAGCTAGTATTGGACCGGAGACGTTGGCGGCAGCAAAAACGGCAGTTAGCAAGGGTTTTTGGCAAGATATTGGCGAGGAATTTAAAAAAGCCGACGAGGAAATTACTGAGATAATTGATGCTCACCCTATTGCATCAAGAATAGTTTCTGCTAGTTCGGTTGTTATTGCTGGTTTGGCGATTTTCTCATTTTGGCCCGTCAGCATAGTTTTGGGTCCGGTGGGAATATATGGGGGTTATAAAGTTCTAAGGAAAAAAGAGGTATTAAGTATAGAACCAGGAGAAGAAGGTTCGGACAACGGTAGTCAAGAAATTCCAGGCTCGGAAGCAAAAGATTTGTCAGAAGAAGAAAAATTTGCTCACCAGATTAAAAGAGCGCGCAGCCTCACTCATATTATAACGGCCTTGAGTTCGCAAGGAGAAAATTTTGGTTTTGGCTATAATCGGGACGAATTAATTGATAGGGTAAAAAAAGTTAAGGCAGATATAAGAAGATTGCGTAATGGTGAAGTCAGCAAGCAAGATGTTGAAGATTCTATAGTAGGTATTATCAATGGCACGGTTGAGTTCGGGAAGGGGTTTCCTGGATATGGTAATTTAAGGAATAAAGTTTTGGAAATATTTGAAGACGAAACGAAGGATTTTACAGATGTTGACGAAGACGAGAATGGGTCTGAAATTGAAGATGATGAGGCCTGGTCTCCGACAGAGGAGGATATGGCTAAGATTGACCGAGCTCAAACAGCTTTGGATCTTAGGAATGCAATAGTTTTATCTGGACTTACTGATGATCAGAAAGATGATCTAAAACAAAGAATGCGAGAAACAATTTTCCCAGGCGGATTCGAACCTACTTTAGATTATGACGATGAATATAAAAAAGAAGTTGCAGCGACAAATAAAAGGTACAAAGATGCAATTTTAAAGCAAGCCGGAGAAATCGCTAACATAGTGACAAGAGAGCTCCCAAAAATAATACAAAAGATTGCGGGCGCTACAGATTGGCATGATCTCTCGTTGGTAATTAGCAGAAGCGCTGAATTTAGCGCTCTAAGTTTGGGCTATATTTTGGGATCTGTCAATGACATAAAAGTGGGTAGTAACGAAGAGGATGGCATTGATCTTGAATGGGACCCAATCTATAAAGCCGCATTGGAGAAAGCATTTAAATTGAAAGCCGAAGAGAGCGAACGGGTGGATCATGGAAGGCAAGCAGTCGAGGATGCTTCAAAGCCCGAAGCTCAACCAGAGAGCTTATCGGAACAATTAAAAAATGTCCATGGCATTGATGATTTGATAGAATTCTTTAAAAAAAATAAAACGGTTGATGGAAAACCCGTGGGAGTGATTCTGACAAATCTACAAAATATTAAGTCGCCACTCATCAGTCAGGAGGGCAAACTACGAAGTATCAACATGATTGAAAGTAAATTGCCCGGGGTTGGTCTTAAGAAAAAATTGGAGGCATTGGTGGGTCAAGAAAAAACTTATGAACAGTCGCCAGCTACTCCCTCGTCGGTAACTCCGGAAGTTGATAATCAGCCTGCTCAAGAACAACCTGATGCTGGAGAGTTGGAGTCAATTAAACAGATTAAGTTAGATTTAGAAGAAAGAGTGGAGGCTTCGAAGGTGAAACTTTTGAAGCGCAGTTGGAAGAGTTTACTGAAAGGCATTGGGAATAGCATTGAAGACATGAGTGCAACACCCAAGGAAAATGGCTGGGCAGATATAAAGAACCGTTTAGAAGAATTAAATACTAAGATTGATGAAGCAACCGAAAAGCAAAAAAAGGATGAGGCGGATAAGGCAAGAGTAGAGAAGGAAAAAGCACCGTTAATTGAAAGATTGAAAACTAGGTTACAAGAGCGTAAAGAGCGGGTTAAAAAGCTATTGTTTTCAGAGGATTTTAACAATTCACTTCAGTCTGATTTTAGTGATTTAGAAGGTGCTATTGATATGATTAAAGATGGTGATTATGAGGGTGATGTTCTGGCACAGGCAGAAAAAGCTATTAACAGGGGTGCGCTCAAAAATATTGATGAAAAAATCGACGCAGAAATTAAGAAAATTGATGATGCTTATGAAAAACTCGATCTTCCAAAAGACGTAACCTTTGAAGTGGCAAGGAAAAAATATCGTGTACTAGCCATGCAAAAAAGTTCCGATAGGGGCGGGCATGACGCTGAATTCGCACCAATTGCTGATGCTTGGAAAGTTTTGCAAGGTATATTGAAGGTCAAGAAATAGTATTATAAAAAGGGTGTAAAACGGCCCCTATTTTCGCTAAAAATACCCGTTTACAAGGGTGTTTTTAGTTGTGGCAGTAGCTATTGACAGTATTTGTTTAACATGATATATTTAAGACATACTCTGGGCGTGTGCTTAGGGTAAGTAGTGTGCGGAATTGGTTGCCGTGCAGTTGACAATAAGGCAGCAAAGCTGTCGCGAAGCTAACCACTTCGTTTTGGAGTAGTCTATTATGGGAAAACATAAGACCGCCAAGGCCAAAAATGTTCTGGCCGATGTGCTTGAGCCCAAGGAACTTTTGGAGTTCTTGGGGGCCATCGGTACCGACATCAAGCTCCTGGGCGACGGCACCGACGAGGAAAGAAGGTCCGAGGAAGGTCTTCGCTTGCGTGAGGAGGCTGCTGCCGAGGTTAGGCAAATCCCCGCGTTGCGCGCCCAATTTGCACAGTTCAAGGGGGAGAAGATTCCCTTGGCTGAAACGTACTACCTGGTGTTAGTCGGCGACGGGAAGGTTTTGAGTCTTCGATACGCCATCACCACCTTGATGGCGATGCTCAAGGATCAGCGCGTCCCCCAAAAGTTTAAAGGGGAGCGTGGCGCGAAGGGTGCATACGCTATTCGCATAGCCATTCAGGCGGTCATGGAAGCACAGACCAAGGAGTTCGAGAAGAACCTCGAGTTGGTACCCGGACTGATTGAGGACTTCTACGTCGCTCTAGACAAAGGCGACGTCGCCTGGATGGAGAGGCTCGTCAATCGCCTGGCGCAGCCCTACTTCAGGGGGCCGCTTGTGGAACACCACGGGTGCAACAAGGCGTCGGATCTGCGTCCGTGGTTTGACAGCCTGCAGATGGAAGTGGACGCTGTCAAAAAGGCTCGCCAATAATAGGTTTTTGTTGGTGACGCTTAGGCCCTAGATTACAATGATTGTAATCTAGGGCTTTTTGTTT
Source organism: uncultured bacterium (assembly GCA_963835045.1). Classification (GTDB taxonomy): domain Bacteria; phylum Patescibacteriota; class Minisyncoccia; order Minisyncoccales; family Staskawiczbacteraceae; genus VGLO01. Next base: position 18,287 of record CAWIDW010000004.1, on the reverse strand, counting down.
ATCCATGTTTCTGTTCTAGCTTCTTTATTAAATCTCTTAATTCCACCGCTCGCTCAAAGTCCAGATTTTTGGCGGCGAGTTTCATTTCCTTCTCCAAAAGTTTTTTGTCTTGGGCTTGATCGAATTCTAGGGCGACATCTTCTTTTTTGGAGAAGCCCCAGTCGCGGATGTCTTTGATAATGGCTTCGGGTTTGAGGTGGTGTTTTTTGTTGTAGGCTTCTTGGATTTTTCGGCGGCGGTTGATTTCTGCGATGGCCAATTTCATGGATCCGGTTTTTTTGTCGGCGTACAAAATGATCCGGCCTTGCACGTGGCGGGCAGCCCGGCCCATGGTTTGGATTAAGGTAGTGTAGTTGCGCAAAAAGCCTTCTTTGTCGGCGTCTAAAATGGCGACGAGTGAAACTTCGGGCAAATCCAAACCTTCTCGCAACAAGTTAATGCCAACCAAGACATCAAACTTGCCGCGGCGAAAATCATTGAGAATTTTGGGACGCTCCATGGTTTTAACTTCCGAGTGCAGATATTCTGTTTTGATATTTTTATCCAGCAAGTAATCGGTAATTTCCTCGGCCAGGCGCTTGGTCAAGGTGACCACTAAAATGCGTTGACCCTTGGCCGTTTCTTTTTTTATCTCTTCCATTAAGTCTAGAATTTGATTGGTAGTGGGTTTGATTTGGATTGATGGCTCCAAAAGCCCCGTGGGCCGGATGATTTGTTCCACAATATGGTTGCCCGATTTTTCTTTTTCGTAGGGAGCTGGCGTGGCCGAAACATACACCATTTGTTTTTTAATTTTGGTAAATTCATCAAAGCGCAGTGGCCGGTTATCAATGGCCGAGGGCAAGCGGAAACCGTAATCAATGAGCGTTTCTTTGCGGATTTTGTCGCCAATGGACATGGCGCGAATCTGGGGAACCGAAATGTGTGATTCATCGATGAAGGTTAAAAATCCCTCGGGATTAAAATAGTTAAAATAGTTAATCAACGAAAATGGGCTTTCACCGGGTTTGCGAAATTCTAATTGACTAGAATAATTTTCCACCCCTTGGCACCAGCCGTTTTCCTGGAGCATTTCCAAATCGTAGTTGGTTTTTTGTTCCAGGCGCTGATACTCCACTAATTTTTTATGGTCCTTTAAAATTTTCAAACGCTCGCCGAGCTCCTGACGAATATTGGCCAGCGCCAAATTAATTTTGCTTTGCGGCGCAACCCAAAAGGTTGCAGGAAAGAGTTTGTATTCTCCCGTAACTTTTTTGTATTTGGAAGCCATGCCGGCGGGTGATTCTAAAATAGCGCCGATACTATCGCCATCAAATTCCACTTTGAGAGTATGCTCTCCAGTGACCAGGCAAATTTCTACCAATTCCCCGCGCACGCGGAAGGTACCGGGTTTAAATTCAATGTCGTTGCGTTTGTACTGGAGAGCGACCAAATGCAAAATAAATTCTTTGCGGCTTAGTTTTTGTTTTGGAGAAATGGTCAAAGAAACATTTTGGTAGTTTTCCGGCGAGCCGATGTTGTAAATACAGCTAACCGAGGCCACCACGATGACATCTTTTCTTTGGGTGACATCTTGCACGGCCGCGTGGCGCAGGCGGTCGATTTCTTGGTTAATTCTGGCATCTTTTTCTATATAGGTGTCGGTTTGGGGGAGGTAGGCTTCGGGCTGGTAGTAGTCGTAGTAGGAAACAAAATAGTGCACGGCGTTGTTGGGGAAAAATTCTTTCATTTCTTGGTAGAGCTGGGCGGCCAATGTTTTGTTGGGAGAAATAATCAAGGTGGGTTTTTGGACGTTCTGAATAACGTTGGCCATGGAGAATGTTTTGCCCGACCCGGTTACGCCCAAAAGCACCTGGTGGTTTTCGCCCGATGCCAAACCTGCTGTCAGTTTTTTGATGGCTTCGGGTTGGTCGCCCGTGGGGCTGAATTTTGATATCAATTCGAATTTCATGTAGTATAATGAATCAATGATAAGTTATCTTAACGGTAGCATTCTGCTCAAGAAAGACAAGTTTATGATTCTTGAAACCAATAATGTGGGTTACAAGGTTTTTTTGTCACGCGCAACATTATCTAAACTACCAGAAGTGGGGGCACAGGTAAAGCTATTTTGTTTTCAGAACGTCAAGGAGGATGCTTTGGATTTGTATGGATTTTTAACTTATGAGGAGCTGGATTTTTTTGAAATACTGATGGATATTCGTGGTGTGGGGCCCAAGTCTGCGCTGGATATTGCGGCTCTCGGATCCGTAGAAAAAATTAAAGACCGGGTGTTGGCGCAAGATGAGAAAGTGTTTGAAGGCATTCCTGGCATTGGCAGTAAAAAAGCCATGACCATTATTTTGGAGCTGACCGGCAAGATAAAAATGCAAGACGGTTCGCGCGCCAAAGGCGTGGCCGATGAAGCCGTGGATGCGCTCACTCAATTAGGATTTTCGCACCAGCAAGCCAAGGCGGCGCTCGAGAAAGTTCCCAAAGAAATTAAAAAAACCGAAGAACGAATTTCAGAAGCGCTCAAAAGTTTAGGGAAAAAGTAGTCATGACCGTAAAGCAATACTTAAGAAAATTTACTCCACATTTTTTGCTGGATTTTTACCATTATTCGCTGGCTTTTGTTGGCTCGGTGGTGTATGGGTTTCCTTCAAGGAAATTAACGGTGATTGGAATTACCGGAACCAGTGGCAAATCAACCACGGTGGATTTTACGACCAGAATTTTGGCAGAGGCGGGTTACAAGGTGGCGTCTATTTCTTCGGTACGATTTAAAATTGGCGAGCGAGAATGGAAAAATGAATTGAAGATGACGACCCCGGGAAGATTTAAAATACAAAAATTTTTGCGCCAGGCGGCAAGCGAACACTGCCAGTACGCGGTGCTCGAAATTGCTTCGGAGGGAATTAAGCAGCATCGTCACCGGTTTATCAATTTTGACACGGCCGTATTTACCAATTTAAGCCCCGAACACATTGAGTCGCACGGAGGTTTTGAAAACTATCGCAATGAAAAATTAAAACTGTTTAAAGCCGCAAAAAATGTCCACGTTATCAATACTGACGATGAAAATGCCAGATACTTTTTGGATATTCCGGCCAAAAAAATTATCACCTTTGGGTTAGAGAAAGGCGATGTAAATGTAAACAACGCAGATTTTCATTTAAATATCTTGGGAAATTTTAACCACTACAATGCTTTGGCGGCGATTGCAGTAGCTAAAAATTATGGAGTTTCCATGGAAATTTGCAAACGAGCCTTAGAAAAAGCGACGGGAGTTCCCGGAAGAATGGAGGTGGTTTCAAAAAATCCTTTGGTAGTAGTGGATTACGCACACACTCCTGTTCAATTGGAAAAAGCTTACCAGTCGCTTGCGCCAAAACCTTTGGTTTGCGTTTTGGGATCCTGTGGCGGCGGACGGGATAAATGGAAGCGGCCGGAATTGGGAAAAATTGCAGAGCTTCATTGCCGGGAAATTATTATTACCAACGAAGACCCCTACGACGAAGACCCCTTGGAAATTATGGAGCAGGTGGCAGCCGGTATTGATAACCAGGTAAAACCCTATCATATCGTGCCTGACCGCCAGGAGGCGATTAAAAAAGCCATTTCTTTGATGTCGCCCGAAGATGCGCTGATTATTACCGGAAAGGGATCGGAGGTTTGGATGTGTCTGGCAGATGGCAAAAAAATACCTTGGAGCGATAAAGACATGGCGCAAAAGCAATTAGGAAAACCAATCCCTTGATTTTTTGGCTAACTTAGGTTATACTTTTTGTAGATTAAAAATATGTCCCAAAATAATACCATTAAGAAGTCCGACAAGAAATTTATACGCTTGGAAAAGGCGCGGATTCGCCGACAGTTTTTGGATGTAAAAAAGCAGCAGGAATTAATTGATAATCTCTATAAAAGGTTTTTGGGTACACCGCAAGAACAGGCTGCTGGCCAGGCTCCAGTTAAAAAAATCATGCCAAAGAAAGTGGCTCCAAAAAAGGCACAAAAACCAAAGGTTGTGAAGGTCAAGGCAAAATCTTAATTTTTTTAAACTCATATGAAACGAAACACAACGCGCCACAACGCCAGAATTAATAAGCGCTGGCGCAAGAGTCGGTCAAAAAGAATGAAAGCGGAGGCGGCCAAATAGCGACACTAATTTACCAATGACACCCGAATTTACCAATACGTCTGTGTATTAGTAGATTAGTGTGTGATTAGTATATTGGTGTCGCTTTTTTTAACATGACAATACAAGAAATTCAAAACATCTCCACTGCCATGGGTATTGACTCGGACTTCCGGGGCCGGGAAGGTGTGCAAAAATTATTGGATGGTAAAAAGGCGAAGTTTTTAAAATTGTCACTGCAAGAACAGGCAGATTTTGACAAAGAAGCTTTGGAAAATCCCTACATGGACTCGGGCGTCTATGTGTCTGATAATCGCCAAGTAAAACGCGTGTTGGTGGGTATTGATATCGGCCCATCGGAAATTTTGCTCGCCCGGGAGCTTGGCAATATCGATTTGGTTATCGGCCACCATCCGGTAGGTAAAGGATTGGCGCAGCTTGCGGATGTGATGGAACTTCAATGCGATGTTTACAACTATTACGGCGTGCCAATTAATATTGCCGAAGCGTTGATGCGGGAACGAATTTTTGAAGTTGCCCGGGGAGTTAATTCCAGTAATCACCAGCGCACCGAAGATACCGCCCGCTTATTGGGAATTAACCTGATGAATTCCCACACTCCGACCGATAATCTGGCCGCCCAGTTTTTAAAAAATGTCATTGAAAGCAAAAAATTTGAAACCGTTGGCGAAATTATTGCAGCCCTCAAACAAATTCCTGAATATAAAGCGGCTATGAAAATTGGCGTGGGGCCAAAGATATTTGTGGGCTCTCCTGAAAACCGCTGCGGTAAGATTGCCCTGACCGAAATTACCGGTGGTACGGAAGGCTCTCCAAAACTGTACGAAAAAATTGCCCAGGCCGGCATTGGCACGGTCATCGGCATGCACGCTTCAGAGGAACACAAAAAAGAAGCAGAGGCTGCCCACGTTAACATGGTTATTGCCGGACACATGTCGTCGGATTCTTTGGGTATGAATTTGTTTATTGATGCTTTGCAAAAACAGGGCATTGAGGTAGTGGCCTGCTCGGGCTTTGTCAGAGTTTCGCGGGTCTAAGTATGTGCGTAAAAAACGGCGGCCCGCGGGCCGCCGTTTTTTATCATGTTTGATGTAGGATACTTTTTTTGATAGGATACGAGTATATGAAAAAACACATTTTAAAAACAGTAAAAAAATCCAAAGCCAAAAAAGGCCAAAAGCCTTCACTTTTTACAACAGCGAAAGTTAAAGGAAAGCTGGTGGGCAGGATTAAACACTATTTTTCCAATATTGATGTGGCAGTCATTGCCATGTCAGGCGCCATAAGTAAGGGTGACGAAATTAGAATTGTAGGCGGAGAGAATACGGATTTTAATCAGAAAGTGATTTCACTGCAAGTTGACCATGTGGAAGTGAAAAAAGCCAAAAAAGGGAATTTGGTGGGTTTAAAAGTAAAAGAAAAAGTCAGGGAAGGATATAAAGTGTACAAAGTATAATTTCGAAACGTGTTTTAAAAATTAAAGAATTCTGGCTTTATTCGAAATTCAAAATTCTTGTAGTATGTGCATAACATTCATTGACTTTTGTGGCGGGAAAAAATAGAATAAGTGATATTAAATTTTTTTCAACTCCATGGATGGCGAAAAAACTTTTTATATTACCCCCGAAAAATTACAAGAGCTTCAACAAGAGCATGATAAGCTAGTAGTTGTTGAGCATGAAAAAGCCACCACGGATGAAGCGCCCAGGATATTTGAGTCAGATAATATTAATCCCGAGTTTGTGAGCTTTCAGGAGGACATGGGATTTTTGCGAAACAGAATTGATGAATTAAAACATATTTTAGAGCATCATGAAATTATTAAGCCTCCCGCAAAAGATAAACAGCAAGTGGTGGGCATTGGAGCTTTGGTATCGGTTCACGTTAATGGCCAGCCAGCAGAATTTACCATTACCGGAACCTTGGAAGCAAATCCCGTGGCAGGCAAAATTAGTAACGAATCTCCGGTGGGCAAAGCTTTGTTGGGGCGGGCGATTGGAGACCAGGTAGTCATTGATTCTCCCACGAGGTCGCAGTATAAAATAAAAAGTATAACCTACCAAGTTAGTTAGACATTTTAAACTAAAAAGGGCTCCTTGGAGCCCTTTTTAGTTTAAAATGTGATACTATTGAGTTGTAATACTAGGCACATGTATGTTTAAAAAAGTTAACAAAGTCATACGAGCTTACATTTATTGGGATTTTTTCATTAATTCAGCCTGGGGGTTGCTGGGTCCGGTGTTTGCCATTTTTGTGCTGCAAAATATTGCCGTCAACAACGTGGCCCAGGGAGCGGTGATTGTGGGTTTTGCCTCGCTTTTTTATTGGATTACCAAGTCCATATTACAGCTTCCCATTGGAAATTATCTGGACAAAAACCACGGCGAAATAGATGACTTTTGGTTTTTTGTTATCGGCACCTTAATCACGGGCATCGTCCCCTTTGGATTTTTACTTGCCACCCAGGCCTGGCATATTTATCTCTTAGAAATTTTTCACGCTATCGGCATGGCCATGGTCATTCCCTCGTCGTACGCGATTTTTATTCGCCACACCGACAAAGGACGGGAAGCCTACGAAAGCGGGTTGGATAGCACTCTGATGGGAGTGGGCGCGGGTATTACCGGAGCCATTGGAGGAATTATGGCCGGATACGTGGGTTTTGAATGGATTTTTATTCTCACCGGAGTTTTTAGTTTGGTCTCTGTAATATTTGTTTTCTTGGTTCGGGGCGATATGTTGCCAAAAGTTCCCGGCAACATTCATGAATTCCCGATTCAAAAAGAACATGAAGAATAATGAAATCGCCAAAATTTTTTATGACATCGCCCGATTTTTACAAATCGACGGCGTGGCTTTCAAACCCTACGCTTACCAAAAAGCTGCCGCTTCGCTGGAAGCTTTGCAAGATGATGTAGAACAAATATACATGAAAGGCGGCAGGAAGGCGCTTGAAGAAATTGATGGCATTGGCAAGGCAATGTCCGACCACATTGAAGAATATATAAAAACCGGAAAAATAAAATTCTACCAGGAATTTAAAAAAGGTTTGCCGGTTGACATGGACGGCTTGCTGAAAATTGAGGGCTTGGGTCCTAAAAAAATAAAAGTATTGTATCAAAAACTGGGAATTAAAAACATCAAAGACTTGGAAAAAGCTTTAAAGAAACACCAAATCGCGCCCCTGTTTGGTTTTGGCGAAACTACTGAAAAAAATATTGCAGAGGGCATTGAATTTGTAAAACAAAATAAGGGCAGGGCGCTGCTGCAAGATATTTTGCCCGTTGCCCGCCAAGTACTGGAAAAACTGGAAAACCTTAAAGAGGTGGAAAAAGCCAGTATTGCCGGGTCGCTCCGCCGGCGCAAAGAAACCATTGGCGATGTGGATTTTTTAGTGGTTTCCAAAAATCCGGGCAAAGTGATGGACTTTTTTGTGGCCCTGCCCGGAGTTAAAAAAGTCTGGGGCAAAGGGCCGACAAAGTCTTCAGTTCATATGGCTGAAGGCTTTGACATGGACTTGCGCGTGGTCCCCGCAAAAAGTTTTGGCGCGGCGTTGCAGTATTTTACCGGCTCGCAAGCCCACAACATTGCTACCCGCAAAATTGCCATTGCCAAAGGTTTAAAATTAAGCGAATACGGGGTATTTGAAGGCGAAAAAATGGTGGCGGGCAAAACCGAAGAAGAAGTGTACCAAGCCATTGGCCTTCCTTATATAGAGCCCGAGCTTCGCGAAGACAATGGAGAAATTGAAGCGGCCATGAGTGGCAAATTACCACAGGTAGTGGAGCTTGCAGATATTAAGGGTGACTTGCATTGTCATTCAAATTGGAATGGCGGCGAGCATTCGATAGAAGTGATGGCCAAAAAGGCACAGGCGCTCGGGTACGAGTATCTTGGCATATCCGACCATTCAAAAACCTTAAAAATTGAAAATGGTTTGGATGAGAAAAAGTTTTTGGAACAAAATAAATATATCCAACAATTAAATGTAAAATTTAAAACTAAAAATGTAAAATTCCGCATCCTGCATGGATGTGAGGTGGATGTGTTAAAAGATGGATCGCTTGATACCCGTGCCGAAGTATTGGAAAAAATGGATTATGTGATCGCTTCGGTGCATCTGGCCACCAAAATGGATAAAAAAGAAATGATGGCGAGGATTGAAAAGGTAATGAAAAATCCGCACGTGGATATCTTGGCTCATCCCACCGGCAGAATCGTCAACCAGCGCGATGAATATGAAATTGACTTTGATAAGATGCTAGAACTTGCCAAAGAAACCGGCACCATTCTGGAAATTAATTCTTCGGCCCGGCTAGACTTGCGCGACCTCTACATTCGCCGTGCCAAAGCCGAAGGGGTAAAAATGATCATCAACACCGACGCCCACAAAAAAGACCAGATGGCTTTGATGGAATATGGAGTTTCTCAAGCCCGCCGCGGTTGGGCAGAAAAAAGTGATATTGTAAATACATTGCCTCTTGAAGAATTATTAAAATGTTTTAAGAAATAATATGTCGGAAAAAGGAGGTGCATTCATGAAAGAAGATTTTAAACAGGATGCCGTTCCTGGCGAGGTTGGTTTTTTGCAAGAAGACGAAGCATCTGGTGATAAAAAAAGTGGACGTGGTAAATATAAATCTGTAAAAGAATATACAAAAGACAAGTCAACAGAAGAACGCCGAGCTTTGGCCCAAAAAATTTCGGCGAGGCGCAAAGAAAAATTTAGTTTGGATAAGGGCTTACAGGAAAGAATTGATGTATTGCTTGGCGAGGCTGAATCAGGAAAACTGTCAGCCCAAAAAGCGACGGAACAAGTGCAGCTTTCCCAAGAACGTCTCAGCCAATTAGAGGAAGGTTTTATGTCTAGGTTGTTGAGCCTCTTAGAAAGAAGACGACTTAAAAAAGAAATCGGTGCGCAGGAGGAAAGTGAAGAAAGATTTAATGAAGAGTATACTGATACGATCGAGGCAATTTCTTCTTTGAGGCAACAAAAAGAAGATCGGACAGTATTTTTAGAAACAAAAAAATTATTACATGAATTCTATAATAACAAAGAGCAAGAATGGCTTGATTATGAAAAAGAAGAACAAAAAAGAGATATCACGTATATTTTAGAGCACAATGATATTGTAATTGTTCATGCTCTTATCGCCCAAGGCGTACCGGAAGATAATAGTCGTGTCAGACGGGATACAACTTGGCAGGAAAAACTGAAAATGGTTTTGGCGTTTGGGCCAACGCTTGCTACGTCCGGTATTAGTGAAAAACAGCAAGGCATGTGGGCCAATATGGGGGTTTTGGTCAATGGTGGCAGGGTTGAGGCAGTTGGTGGTGGCGACCTGGGAAGTGTAGCGAAAAAAGGCGGCAGGCGGCATACGTTTGCCGGCAACGCGGTAGTAAGCATTGAGCAAAATTTACAAGATGCAATGAGTGTGGGCGCCAAATCCACGCGGTCACGATACAACGAAATTCTGGTAAGCAACCCAAAAGTCTGCGGCTTTTTTGTGGAGGTTAATGATGAGGGGATGGTTGAAAATTTTCTGGGCATCAGCGAAAATGGAAAATCATCAAGAAGTTTTAATCCTGACGAAGTTTTGGCGGTTGTTGAAAGTATGGAACTACCCTTATTCGCCGTCAGAAGCGGACAGGTGTATCGAATCAATGCTTCGGCCACAAAAAAAGAGTCTTTAATTGTCGATAGGTTGAACTATGGCATAAGAACTTTTCTGAAGCTTGGAGAAAAAGTAACCCCAAAAGAATTGTCTGCGTTGCCCGAGGCAATAGGCGAAGCACAAAAGGAAAAATTTGCAGAGGAAATTCTAGAAGACGCTCCGGTGAAACTTGATATGATTGAAGCTAAGCTTTGCGATGCTAGAAACGGCGGTCGGGAAAGTTATGTTATTTTACATGCGTCTGATCTTGCCAAAAAAGAAGATTTGCCCACCCAAATATATAAACCAAATAAGTCAAAATTATCCGATTACAAAGATGTATCGGAGTTATTCGGCAAAGAAATCAAGATAATCGGCGAAATTAAAAGTCCCATTTCTGTTTATCACCTTTTTGTCTGCGACGGTAAATTTTATCAGCGTAAAACTAACAAAAGAACCGGAAATCAAGAAACTGACACGGGAATTGCGTGGCAATTTGAACAAGGATTTTTTAGAAGCGGGGTTGATGGGCTTGGAGAATTGAATTCAAGGTACATCGGCGATGCTTATCAAGATAAAGATAAAAAACCAATAGATTCGACGGGCGCATACTTTGAAGAAGTGAAGCGAGTAGTTGATGGCTCTAAAAAGGAATTAGGATCAGACAATAAAAATGTTGTGGATTTTTACAAGCAATATTTGGAAGAGATGGCATTTACGTTATATGGTTTTGCCGAGGAGGCAGAGTTGCATGGCGATATACTATCAAAAGACATGGCGTTGCAATTTGCCGAAGGAATTTTGGAAAAGACCAAGTATCAAGAAGTGGTCAGTCGTCGCGTTGGTCCAAATGGAGAATTTAGAATTACCAAAGAAGAAATATAATATAGAAACAAAAGAAATGAATCAGAAAGAAACATCTGCTGGAGCTGTTATTTATCGTCTTAAAGATGGTGTTCCGCACTACTTGCTTTTGCATTACCCTTCGGGGCATTGGGAATTTGCCAAGGGGCATATTGAGGAGGGTGAAAATCAAGAGCAGGCGGCCCTGCGCGAAATTGAGGAAGAAACGGGCATTAAAGATTTAACGCTCATTTCTGGCTTTAAAGAATATATTAAATATTCGTTTCGGAATAACTACGATTTAAAAAAAGAGGATAAATTATTGGCGCCCTGGATTTTTAAATTGGTGGTATTTTATTTAGCAAAGACTCACACTCAAGAGGTAAAAATTTCAGATGAACATACGGGATTTGTGTGGCTTCCATACCAAGAAGCCCTCAAAAAATTAACTTTTAAAAATGCCAAGAATTTACTGACAAAAGCAAATGACGTGGTTATAAAATATCAAGCATAATATATGCAGCAAGAAATAAAACAAAAAAGTTTTACTGAAAAAGTGTACGATGTTGTCCGCCAGATCCCAAAAGGCACTGTATCAAGCTATAAAGAGGTGGCAGAAAAAATGGGAAACCCAAAAGCCTATCGGGCGGTCGGGGCGGCGCTTAAAAAAAACTTTGATCCACAGATTCCCTGTCATCGGGTGATAAAAAGTGATGGCCAAATTGGCCAGTATAATCGGGGAGTCCGTCGCAAGATACAGATACTTCGGCAAGAAGGCGTGCAGAATATATAGTTTACTTTATTCACAGGTGGGGTTGCCTATTTTAGGAATTATATTATATAATTAACTGGAGAATCTAAAGTAACTAATCGTTTGGTTGGAATGACAAGCTATTCGCTAGAACTTCAAAGTGCTCACGAATAGTTTTTCCTTCCTTCCTTTATTTTCATGATGATTGTGGCTAAAAAAGATAGGAGGTTGCTCCTATTGGCGGTGCTCTTTTTGCTTCTTTGTTTGCTGTTTGTGCAAACAGGCGGCGTATCGGGAAATATTGTACCGCTTTTGGCTGGAAAAGTGATCTAGTCTTCCGGGAGATGAAACTAAAAAACACCGCGCCAAGCGCGGTGTTTTTCATTATTATTTGCTTTTTACTTCTTCGATGATTTTTTCAAACACATCAGGATATTTTTTAATCAACTCGGACAATACTTTTCTATCCAGTTCCACTTTCTTTAATTTCATCGCGTGGATGAGTTGGCTGTAATTAATGCCCAATTTTCTAGCGGCGGCATTAATTTGCAGTTGCCAGAGCTGGCGAAAATCCCTCTTTTTTACTTTTCGGTCGCGATACGAATACGTCCAGGCGTGGCGCAAAGCATCTTTGGCCAGCTTGTATTTTGATTTTCGGCCATACTTAAAACCCTTGGCGTGTTTGAGTAAGTGTTTTTTGTGTTTGTGAGCCGCAGCTCCTTTTTTGACTCGTGTCATGCTTCATGAAGCATGAAGCATGAAGCATGAAGCAAACGACGTTGTTGTTTCATGTTTCATGTTTCATGTTGCCTGGTTTAGCTTTGTAAATATCTTTTCACTCTCTTGGTTTCCGATTTTGAAAGCTGAATCCACTTTCTGCCTTTTCTTCGTTGCTCACCGGTTTTTTTGCTGCGGTAGTGGTTTTGACCCGCGAGCCGGCGCAAAATCTTACCGGTTCCGGTAATTTTGAATCGTTTAATGATAGCCTTTTTTGTCTTATTCATGTTACTAGGCGACACTAATATACTAATCACACTCTAATCTACTAATAACGTATTCGTAGATTCGGGTGTCATTTGTAGATTGGGGTCGCTACTTACTCTTTTGAAATTATCATCGTAAATCCTTTGGGTTCGCGTTTTAAATCACGCTCTACTTTGACAGGAATTAGTTTATCGGTAGCCTCCAGGAATGTGATTACCTTTTGTGATGCCAAGTCTCCCATAGCTTTTTCTCTTCCTTTTAAAACCATGCTCACTTTGACTTTATCTCCCTCTTTTAAAAATTTTTCTGCTTGCTTGGCTTTGGTTTCAATGTCTCCCGCGGCAATGTTGAATCCCAGCTGTATTTCTTTGAGTTTGGTAATTTTGGTATTTACCTTAATCTTGCGTTCTTTTTTTTGCAGGGAATACAGGTACTTTCCGTAGTCGGCAATTTTGCAAACCGGAGGCTCTACCTTTTCCGTTACTTGGATTAAATCCAAACCTTTGCCTTTCGCCAAATCAATGGCGGCAAAAATATTCATCACGCCCAGTTGTTCGCCAGTGTCTCCGATGACCCGCACTTCTTTTGATCGAATAAAATTGTTGATTGGTACTTTTTGCAAATGTGTTAAATGTTATTACCTAGTGGAAGCGGCGATATTGAAATCGCGTCCAAATGGCTGTTTAAAATAATTCTACAAATATAGTTTGTTTTTTTGTTCGGGCAGTAAATAAGAAACAAACAAAATTTTTACTACCGTAATCCTCTTTATTTTAGTTATTGCCAGAGGAGAACAATAACCTATCCTGAAAATATAACACCCTTGGTCTGCCTATCAGGAGTTGACAGTAAGGATGAGCACTAAGCGTATGCTAGTGCTGGTTGCCGATTAAATAAATTAGCAATTATGTTGTTCTAAAAGTTTAGCCAGATTTTAGAATACTGGATTTGCATATTTTAAAGAGTTCACTTGTCGAAGCTTGCGCCCCCTTATCTAAACTCTCTTTGAATATCGCGCTGGACTTCCCGTTTTTTAATCGTCTCTTTTTTATTGAACTTTTTTTTACCTTTGGCCAGAGCGAATTCGAGCTTTATCCTACCATGAGCCTGGTAAACTTTCAAGGGGATGAGCGCAAATCCCCGTTCATTGATCTTATCAACCAAATAGTTAATCTCTTTTTTATTAAGCAATAATTTGCGGGCCTGCTCGGGATTGTAATTTGCCGGCGCGTTTTTTGGCTGGTAAGGAGGGATTTTGGCGCCGATTAAATAGGGTTCAACGGTGGCGGCGGCGTGCGCGCCGCCGCGGAAAACGACATAAGCCCCCGAAAGATGCATATGCCCGGTTTTAATGGACTTAACTTCTTGTCCCTGCAACACCAAGCCAGCCTCGTATTTTTCGAGGACCTCGTAATCAAAAGTAGCCTTTTTGTTTTCGGAGTAGACGTTCATGTATCTACTTTACATTTTGCGAGGTTTATTGTAAACTATTGACAAGCTTACTTGATAGTGCTATAATCAAGTCATAGAAAGAGAAGCTCTTTATATAACTAAATTAAGTCTAAAACAGTCATAGCCATAAGCTCTTCCTTGGGGAGATTTTATGGCTATGACTGCAACTTGGCAGAAACAAGCGAGAAAATGGCACTAACCCATTGAAAGGACTAACGCCATGATTACCATCGACCAAGCTTTTGCCATCACTAGCACACTCCAAGTAAACGCGGATTGGAGCAGGGTGGATTTTGCCCAACTTCAGCAAAGGCTGAAGGAAGACCCCAAAGGTATGGGCAGAGATTTCACTCGATTTCTCCAAGCTGGTGCCAGGATGCCATTAGGCGACTTAAAAATCGCTACCGGATCATTCGATGTCAAAAAGTTCATTGGTCAAAATTGGAAGTTACTCACCGATGAACAAGACAAAAAATCCGCGGCTCTTGCGGAAGTTGACTTCAAGGACGCGGATTTCTTGACCAACTTGGATGGAACAGAAACACTGATTGGCGGCGAAGAAAAATTAAAACGCCTTCGCAAAACCAAGCGCATTCTCTACGGTGCCACAGTCTTCGCGGACGTTTGGGCCGACTATCAGGTCAACAAAGAAAATTCGCAAAACAGTTTCCTTGAGAAACTGTACCGAGAGCGCGGCATAACCAGGATGTATTTCTTTGGCGATGTTCTGGAGGACCCGGACGGCAATCGTTACGTTCTGTGCGTGTATCGCGATGTTGTTGGCGTCTGGGACTGGGGCTGCACCTGGCTCGGCCATGACTTCGATGCTGGCGATGTCGCCGTCGTCTCCTCGCAAGCATAAATTCTTGGCACTTAACTTCTTTTGCCTTGCTTGGCACTTGGAAATTTAGTGCTTTGAATCGTCGTTTAAGTCCTCGCATTTGTTTACAAATGCGAGGCTATTTTTTTACAAAAATATTTGCTACACTGAAATCGGTAGTAGGCGAATACGTGGAAGATTAAGGTTTTCCGCTGCCGAATCTAGTATCCATATTTCGAGAGTACCTTAGATCATGGTTTAGGGTAGAGTGTAGTATGTAGACACTTCAAAAAATGAAGATACTTGGTATAGGGTGCTATTGCATTTAAAATGCAGAATAAAATTCAACTCCGAGAGCATTCAAGGAGTGGTGACTTTGGGAGGCGCCTTATATATTTCTGGAGAACCCGAACGGCAATCGTTACGTTCTGTACGTGTATCGCAATGATGATGGCATCTGGAACTGGAACTACAACTGGCTCGACAATGACTTCGATGCTAACGATGTCGCCGTCGTCTCCTCGCAACTCTTTTCATTTCTCTCCTATCTTTTTGTTAGGAGAGTTTTGTTTTTCAAGGTCTTTGAGTATTCGTCCATTCCATCCACCCAGCATTTTTCCCACTTCATCTATTTTTAGTGACAGGGCAATATATTTTTTAGTATCCAGTGATTTTGTTTCCCAGAGAATCATCAAAAGTACTTTCAGTAAGTCGGTTTTTTTAATGGCGAAAACTACATGTGGCAATTTCTTAGCCGGGTCTAAAAAACTGGCTGTAGAAACGGCTTCTATTATTTCCACAAATAAATTATCGATCTTCTCACCCAACGAATGCCTATGCGTTTTTGGTAGAATGAGGTAATATCCATACCAAACCAAGTACGCACTTTTTATTTTTTCCAAAATTGGCAACAGTCTTTGGGGGGGGTTATTGGGCAAAGAACTATTGTTATGAAAAAGATCTTGAGTCATCGGTTTGAAGATTTAATTCATATTGAAAATCTACTTTTGGCCTGGGAGGAATTTTTGTCTGGCAAGAAAAACAAAAAGGATGTCCAGGAGTTCCAGTTTAATCTTATGGATAACATCCTAGCACTGCACCGTGATCTATGCAATGGAACGTATCGCCATGGTTCCTACCAAGAGTTTAACATCAATGATCCTAAGCCAAGAATCATTCACAAAGCTATGGTACGTGATCGGCTGTTGCACCACGCCGTCTATCGAGTGTTGTACCCTTTTTTTGATGATACTTTTATTGCCGATTCGTTTTCATGCCGAATAGATAAGGGTACCCATAGAGCCATGGCGCGATTTAAAACCTTTGGCAATATTGTTTCCAAAAATAACACCAAAACCTGCTGGATATTAAAGTGCGATATTAAAAAGTTTTTCGCCAGCATTGACCAAGATATCTTGCTCAAAATACTGTCTGAGAGAATAGCCGACAAGCGCAGCGCTCATTTACTTCAAGAAATTATTTCCAGTTTTAACTCGGGAAGAGAGAGCATTGGTTTACCCTTGGGAAACTTAACCTCTCAACTTTTTTCCAATGTTTACCTCAATGAATTTGACCAGTTTGTAAAGCACACTTTAAAAGTGAGATATTATATTCGTTACGCCGATGATTTTGTAATCTTATCGCCAGATAAAAAGTATTTGGAAAATATTATTCCAGCAATAGCGGAATTTTTGCAAAATACCTTAAAGCTCACCTTGCACCCAGATAAGATTTTTATCAAAACTCTGTACTCTGGTGTGGATTTTTTAGGGTGGGTGAATTTTTTTTGATCATCGGGTGCTGCGGACCGTTACCAAAAAGCGAATGATAAAAAAATTATCAAACAATTCTAGTACTCAACGTCTGCAATCTTACTTTGGGCTTTTGAGTCATGGGAATGCTTATTATATCGGAAAAACTCTTTAAATTATGGTTAAAATAGTTTAGAGTAAACATAATGCAGAAGGAAAATATTATCATATCGCTGGGTGGTTCACTGGTGGCGCCCAATCAAATAGATGTGGAATTTTTGAAAGCTTTTAGAAAGGCAATCCAAAAATATACTGATGTGAGGCGATTTTTTGTGTTTGTGGGTGGGGGGAAGGTGTGTCGGGATTATCAAAAGGCTTTGCTGGAATTTGGGGCGGACAATAGTGACCGGGATTGGATGGGAATTAATATTTCGCGGCTCAACGCAGAAGTTGTCAGACAATCGTTTGGCGAGACGGCATTTTCACAGGTTCTCACCGACCCGACTAAAAAAATCAGTACCCGGCGCGATGTGTTGGTCTTTGGAGGCTGGAAGCCGGGATGGTCAACGGATTACTGCGCCGCGATGCTAGCCAAAAATATGGGTATAAAAACGATTTTGAATGTAACCAACATTGACTATGTGTTTGATAAAGATCCGCGCAAATTTAAAGATGCTCGGGCTTTGGAAAGCATCACTTGGAAAGAGTTTAGAAAATTAGTCGGCAACAAATGGACGCCGGGACTATCTTTGCCCTTCGATCCGCGGGCTTCCAAAATGGCGGAGCTGTTAAAAATAAAAGTAATGATTGTTAACGGCGGCAACATCAAAAACCTGGAAGACTTTTTAAGTAACAAATCATTTATTGGCACCACTATTTCATGAGCAAAAAAGGATACCCATTTATTTTAATCATTGTGTTGCTGGTAATTTTTGCTGGATTATGGTTTTTTCATCTAAAAAATAATACTAAGGTTTCCAGCCAAACTGTTTCAAAAGCCCCAGCGCCGCAAGTCAATACCTTTTCCATTCTAACTGACACCGATTTTTCAGCCAGCACTACCTTGCAACACTACACTCTTGGCCCAGTTACTTTTAGTATTTATCCATTGGTGCAATCGGCCAGCGCCATAAATCCTGGGCATTTTGAAGTGGATGATAACGGCCAAAAAGTGTTTTCTTCAACTCCCAACTATAACGTCAACGAATTGATTGCTTTTACCTATAATCAAAATACTTATGTGGTGGTGGATGACTATTCTGGCGGGGCGCACTGTTGCGACACCGACTACCTTTTTAGAATTAATCCGCAAAACCAAGTTAAGCTTATTAAAACTTTGGACATGGGCAACAACAGTATTATCAAAAGTAGTTTGCTATTTCAAAATAATACTCTCTATTTTGTATTGGGCGATGATCGCTTTGCCTATTTTCACGCCCCCTTTGCCGAGTCTTACTTTTTCTCGCAGTACTATAAGTTGGAAGGCGATAATTTAGTCTTGGCCAACAGTGATTTTGCGGCCGAATTTACAAAAAATGCACAGGTCTGCCAAACTAATTTAACTCAAGATTTGGCCAACGTAAAAAGTGACCCAACCTTAAACTTGGACTCTTGGATACCGGATTTGCTTTGTAAAGTTACCAGCGACACCCTGGCTGGAAATTCCACTCTGGCTTGGCAAGGATTTGAAAATTATTTTGCTGAATTTGGCGCGGCTTCGCCTGCTTCTGTTGAAGATTACGACACCCAAAAGCCGGTCGTTGTAGCCAATTTGAAAAAAGAAATTATGGATACGCTAAACCAACAAAGATTCTAATGATCCAAGAAGAAATAAAAAAAATAATCCTTAAGACAATCAAAAAAGAATTTCTTGGCCGCCGAAGAGCAATATAGT
>CAWIDW010000003.1:0-191338 GCA_963835045.1 uncultured bacterium | reverse complement strand
AAACGAGAGTTTTGTAAAAAGCTGGCAAAATTTTTCCGAGTCTTCAATCCCCGCTTCTTTCATTACATCCTGATTTTTCAAAGCATCATACAAACTGACTTTTTTATGGAGGCGGTGAATATGCAAAAATTTGTACACATCCAGGGGCTCAAGACCCAAGACGTCCACGTGCAACAAAGCCGCCAGTTCCGGTTCGCTGCCAAAATGTTGGACTGCTTTTAAAATGACCAGGAGCTTTTTAATCTCCGGGTCGGCAAAAGTATCCTGATCCGATTCAATGGCAAAACCGATGCCCAGTTTTTCAAGCACCCTGGCAAAAGGAATGACGTCTTTATTTTCACGGTACAAAAGGGCAATTTGGCTCGGCTCAACGCCTTGGCTGATTATTTTTTTTATTTCCTGGGCCACAAAATAATATTCAGCCTCTTCATTTGCAACAGAAAAGAAGGTAATGGGAACTTCTGCTTGGCCGGCTTTGGCAATTAATTTGGTTGACCGGGGATGCAAATCAAGCGCCACATCCAAAATAGACTGGGTCGAGCGATAATTATTTTTCAGTTCAATAAGCTCAATACCGGGATACAACTTTTTAAAGTATAAAAAGTTTTCCATGGAAGCGCCCTGAAACCTGTAAATGGCTTGCTTTTCATCTCCCACGATAAATAAATTGGGATTTTTGTCGTAGTCGCATAGGAGTTCCAGAATTTTATTTTGGGCGCTGTTGGTGTCCTGGTGTTCGTCAACTAAAATATATAAATATTTTTCCTGGACCGAAAGTTTCAGCTCGCTATTTTGTTGCAGCACCAGCATCGCCTGCATAATCATGTCGCTAAAATCATAGGCATGTTGTTTTTTAAGCGTTTGTTGATAGGCGCCATACACCATGGCCAGCTCTTTGTTGCGCTCCAATTCTTTTTGCATATCCCCGTACTTGCCTTTCATCTTGCCTTTGTGGACGCCTTTTTGATGATACAAGTCTTCAATTTCCAAAAACGCGGCCTCTTCTTTATTGAGCATCTGCAAAAAAGTTTCGGGGGTCAGACCTTGGCGTTTGAGTTCGCCAATGGAGCCGATGATAGACCTTACATAAAAATACGGCGCCGAAAATGGTTTTAATGTTTCAAGCGTTGCGCCATCAAGAATTTGACGGATAATCGTTATCTGGTCAACTTCTAAAATATTCTGGGCTTCCATAATCTGGCCAAAAGCATCCGGATAACTTTTGATAATATCATTGGCAAAACTATGATAGGTGGCAATATTAACCCGATAAGCCGCGCTGCCAATAATTTCTGCCAGGGCGCGGCGCATGGAAACCACGGCCGACTCGGTAAACGTCAACGCTAAAATCGCCTCGGGGGGCGTGTCAGTTTTATCCAAAATATGAGCAATTCGCATGGTGAGCATGAAGGTTTTTCCGGTTCCCGGCCCCGCAATCACCATCACCGGCCCAGAAAGCTGATCCACTCCCCTTTTTTGCTCGGCATTTAATTGCAAATACTTTTCCTTAAATTTTTGTTTAAAATTTTGTTCCATATTAAATAAAGAATGAAAGTCCCAATTAACTACGCCAGTGACGCTAGAAACTGGGTTTGCTGTTTTTGTATTTTTTGGTTTCCCATATCGGCAAGCTCTTGGGCAAGGCTTTGTGAATGTTCTTTGAAGTCTTTGTCCATCATTAAGGCTTTTTCATTAACATACAATGCCATGTCGTTGATGCCGACTACCTTCAAGCCCGCCCACGAACGCACCCGCGACAAAGCCACATACCCCATGCCTTCAATGAAACAGCGAGACAGGTCAACTTGGGCGGAGTCAAGGTTCATGCCTTGGGACTTGTGAACCGTAATCGCCCACGCCAGGCGTAGCGGCAGTTGGTTGATTTGCGCCACGGGCTTATTTTCTTCATCGTTAATGGTCCAGCCGGCAAGTTTGGCCACAATGGTATCTCCAAAAAAAGTATCAATAATGGGAAACTGTTCCTGGTCAAACCCTACCACCGTACCCTGGGTTCCATTAACATAGCCCGAATCAAAATTATTTTTGACAAACATCACCTTGGCACCGATTTTTAGTACCAATTTTTCCGGCGACAGGCAGCTTTTTTTAAGGCTTTCTACGATATCTTTGGGGCCATTGGAAGTCATGTGATAGACAAACTCCTGCTGGTTGATTTTTCCCAATTCGAAATTGTTAATGGCATCAACGTCGGTGTTGTGGGTATAAAGCTTGGTAGAAATAGGAATATTATTGTCTTGGTGACTTTCAGCAAGGCTGGCCAGCATAGCCTTGGAGTCTTCAACCTTATTTTGGCGAATACTATCCAAAAGTTCGGAAAGCCGTGAATCTTTTTGGCGAAACTGGCCCTCCAAATAACAGACTTTCATATCCATGTTTTTCCAGGCCGACGATGAAGTAATAAAATTCGTTTCCCGGTTGTTTCGCTCAATCGGCGGCAACTGGAAAAAGTCGCCCGATAAAATAACCTGCATCCCGCCAAAGGGCAGGAAGCTTGCTTTAAAATATTGGCAAATTTTATCAATGGCATCAAACTGGCTGGCTTTGAGCATGGACACTTCGTCAATGATCAGCACACGAGTACTCCGGATTCGGTTGAAAAGATATTTGCGTTTCATCAAGGCTTTAATATCTTTATCACTGATGTGCTCTTTAATGCCAAGCCCGGACCAAGAATGAATGGTAATGCCATCCATGTGGGTGGCCGCGATTCCCGTGGAAGCCGTAACCGCCACCGCTTTATTGTTTTTTACCAAATAATCAATGTAAGCATTCAACAAAAAAGTCTTCCCCGCTCCAGGCGAGCCAGTTAAAAAAACGTTTTTACCCATTTTGAGAATGTCGAGAGCCTCCTGCTGGTTCATGAATTTGAAATTTGAAATTTACAATTTGAAATCAATTTGAAATGCGTAAAACACGACGTCACGTTTTCAAATTAAAATATTGTAGCATTTACGCTTTGATTTCAAATTTCAAATTGTAAATTTCAAATTAAGTATAATTCCTGATTATATCCTCCAATCCCAACAAATTCGGCTTCTCCGCGAATGATTTTTTCAAATGGGGTGCAAGCAAAGCAACCTTGCGCGCCGCGAGGACAATCAAATTTTCCGGCTGTTTTTGCCGCTTTTACTTTCATGGCCACTTCTAAAACGCGCTGGCGGGAAATTTCTACATCCGGCAGAGTTACCGGTTTTGGCTCGTCATCGTTGAGCAGATACCAATACGCCGCGCCCGAGACTTTTCTTTTTTGTAATTCATGGAGCAACAAGGTGTAAATGGGCAGCTGGAGTGAATCGGGATTTTCCTCGTTTTTTCCCGTTTTAAAATCAATAATTCGGATGCTATCGTCTTTTGAAATATATTCCAGCCAGTCAATTTTGCCATTTAAAATAATATTTTCCGGTTCGGACAAATAAAAGTTGGGTGGCATATTGTTGGCATGCGCCGGCAACTTCACCGCCAATTGCGCCAGTGGCCCACGGTGCGCGTTTGCGCGCTCAATCATTTTTTTACCTTTTTGTTTGGCATCCATTTCTTCTTCTATACTTTTAAAGCCGCCAATTTTCCCGGAAACCTTTTTCCAATTTTCCTCAAACGTTTCTGCCAATGGTTTTGAAAATCGATCCTCTGCTTTATAAGCCAACAAGCCTTCCAGGGTTTCGTGCACCGCAATTCCCAGCGACAAATGCACATTAACAATATTAATTTTCCGATTGGCTTTGGTCCGATAAATATTATGTAAAAAATACGCCCGGGGACATTTTAAAAAGTCTCCCATGGATGAATGTGATACCCAAAGTGCTGAAAATTTATCTGGTTTAACGTCTGCCATACATGCGGGTCTTTTAATTCCGTATCTAATTTTGCCTTTTTTATTGTAAAATTGCAAATTAAAAATCCGCCAAAATTGACGGATTTTTTACGCCCATATCTTTACAAAACTATTTCTCCAGCAAAATACTGGCATCGTTTTTTTCTTTGCCGCAACTGACGGTCATGGTGTGGGGCAATGCGGCGTTGGTGGCGAGAGTTACAAATGTGTAACCGTAAGCGTTCAGTGGATAAATTACTCCGTCCAGCGAAACGTTACGGGCGAGGGCAGAGCGGTTGTCTAACATGATTTTGGTTCCCGGTTTAAAAACCATGGCAAACGGCGTGGCCTGGCAATCCAAACTAAACTGGATTCTTTTATTTATATACAGTTTAACGGCATTTTCATATGAGAGATTAGCAGGAATGCCTTTAATTTGTTTCACCGATGTTTGCATTTGCGTGCTTACCGATTGCCAAGACATCGTATTTACATTATCCTGCACGTACCAAAGGATAAAGACACTCAACGCGATTGCCACGGCGGCAAAAATAATAATATATTTCCAATTTGTTTTTCCTTGTGTTAAAAATGGCATATTTTTTGAAAATGTATTAAATAATTAACCATTATCGACCTATATATAGTATACCAAAAAATCGCCAGGTTGGCGACAATAAAAAAAGATGTATTATGCAGGGCGCTAAAAACATAATACACCTTTAGCCAGATCCCCGCTTTTTAAGCTTCCACGACTAAGGCCTCACTGGTTTGCCAATCTTTACGTGGACAATCACGGTGCCGGTTCCTCCAAATTTCCACAACCACTCTGTCGCCATGCAATCGCGCCCGATTGAGTTCGGCGAGAATCGCGCTTAAAAGCACAATGACATCGGTCGCCAAATTCAATTCAACTTCAAGAGTCCTTTCCATCGGAGCACCTCCCCCACAAAGAGTTTTCTGTTCTCTGTCTGTTTTCACAGCGGTTCTCCCTATTTCAAGGAGCTAAAAGAACGCCACAACTCCCGCACCTTTCATGCTACGCTTAATATATAAATTATCAATTCTTTTTGAGAAGTTTTTCCAACCTATCAATATCTTCTTCAATTTTTTTCAGTCCCTCTTCAAAAAATTCGGGTTTGGTGACGTCGATACCGGCCTGTTTAAAAATGTTTTCGGGAGAATCGCTGCCGCCGGCGCACAAAAACTGGTAGATTTGGGTTTTTGCGGCGGGATTTTTTTTATACATTTCATACAAGGCGCTGGAAACCAGTTCTCCGAAGGCGTAGGAATACACATAAAAGAATCGGCGCAGGTGTGACCAATAAACAAAAAAGTAGCCATCATCGTCAGTTAATCTAAACACGGGGCCAAGGTAACTTTGCATGTGCTTGTTCATCAGTTTTGCCATGTCTTCTTTTGACAGGCTGCCTTTTTGGCGAATAGTTTCATGCAACTCCAATTCAAAATTAAAACAGGCAATTTGGCGGAAAATAGTATTGACCGATCCTGCGATTTTATCGTGCAAAGCAACCAGTTTTTCTTTTTCCGACAGCTTGGAAAACACTTCATCAAAGGCAAAATTTTCAAAAAAGGTGCTGGCCACTTCGGCAGCGCAAATACTGTGGTCGCGATACAGTGGCCTTTGATTTTCATGGGAATATTTTGCATGGAAAGCATGTCCCATTTCATGAGCCATGGTCATAACCGAATTAAAATCGGGCAAGTGATTGAGCATCACAAAGGTTGGCAAATTGCCATAGCTTGAGCAATAGGCTCCCCCGCGCTTGCCCGCTTTTGGGAAGACATCAATTTGTCCGCTCTGTAAAAATTCCTGGAAAGTTGTTTTGTATTCTGGTCCGAATTTTTCAAATGATGTTTGGACAATTTCAACAGCTTCTTTGAATTCTATTTTCTTTTTGGCTTTTCCGACGGGCGCGTTTCTATCCGAATAGCTGAGAGTTTTTAGCCCCAACATCTTGGCTTTTAATTTGTAAAATCGGTGTGCCAAGGGAAAATGTGTGCTGACCACTGCCACCAAATTTTCCACGGTTGCCAATTCATTTTGGTAGCCCAAAACGGTTGCCGAGTAAGGCTTTGCATAGCGGCGCAATTCGTCTTCAATTTTTTTGGTGGTGACGACGGCATTGAGTTCACTTTCGGCAAACGCGGAAATACTTTTTAATTGTGCATTCACCAAACCGCCCAATGTTTGGCGCTCTTTGGCCGGCAAATTTGCAATCATGGAAATGGCTTCGGTGACCGCAACTTGTTTATTCTTCCACGGTAATTTTTGGCTGCTGACTAATTTTTCGTTGCCATCAACCCACAAAGAGTATGCCGGCAAACCCAAAAGGTTGATGACTTTTTCTTCAGGTTCAGAGAGCAAGTGGGCGCTTTGGTCAAAAATGCACTGTAAAAAATACCGATAGGGCGCCAGGTGTTTACTGGACAGATACCGTTGCTGGTCAGCCTTTGGAATTTTTCCCAAAGCCAGTGGAAAAAAGATAACCGTATTGGCCACCTTGCTGCAGCGCTGCGATAACAAATTCACCTGTGCCTCTGCCACGCCATCTTTTGCATTTAAATCTTGGCGATACTTAAAATAAATATACGGCTTGGCAATATCAACATCATGCAACTTTTCATAATCCAACAACGCCGCCGCAAGCAACGCTTCATCTTTGAGGTAGTCTTCCCTGTCCGCATACTTTTTTGCAAAAGCCGCGTACGCCGCCTCTGCCTTTTTTAAATCAACTTCAATGGCCAAATCCTTTTCACTTTTGTACAGCAATCCCAAATCCCAATTTGTTTTAATCGTAGTTTCTTTTTTCATGAATACATCGTAACAAAAAAAGCCCCAAAAGCAAAATCTGTTTGCTTTTGGGGCGCTGACTGCATTCAATTTACCAGCCCACTAGCTTGGGGTCAATGAGATGGCGATTTCGAACAAAAAGCCTGCTGGCGGCGCAACTACGGCTATAATGCCGAACCAACATTTCCAGCGAAACCGACTCTCCGTGTTTTTGCCAGGCATAGTAGCGATTAACATCGCTTAACACCTCTTCAATTAACTTGACCAGCAAATCTTCGCTGATATTGACCTCAACCGTGGGAACGCGAGGAATATGAAGCGGCAGTCTTACACTAGGCATGTCTCAATCTCCTTTTTTGTGCAATGTGTCCGAATTAATCGCAATTCAGACAGTTCCTTGAAAAAAACGCCACCGGTATTGTAGTATGAACGGTTAAAAATGTCAAAAAGATGAAACCAAAAATTATTTTGCAGTCACGGTCTGGGTTCCAAGAGGCAACGCCAGAACATTAAATCCGTTATACCAATCATTCGTAAAATCACTGTGCAAATTAGGGAAAGTGGCGCTTTCATCAGACCATAGCACATTATAACCTGGCACCAAACCCATCGTTTGCACGGGAGATAAGCCATAGTAAACACCTTTTGACACTGGTTCCAAATAATATCCGCCCGAAAGCTGCGTGCTATCAGATATAAGGGAGGTGGCGATGGTGTCGGCTCCAACTGATGCAGAATTGACGAAATGATCAAGCGCGGCTTCAAGAGTGTAACTTTGGGTTGTTCCAGCCGAAATGATCTGGTCGTTGGCAAATGTTACCACCACCGTGTTAGTTCCCAAACCAATTACGCCGCTACCCTGCAGGCCGACATAATTACCATTAATCACGTTAACAATAGCAACATTACTGACAGCGTTGGCGCCTCCCTGCAATAAGGCAAATTGGCTAGCGTGAGGCGTGCCTTCGCCGGGATCTGCAATAGTAATGGTAAATGTTAATTGTTTTAGGGCAACATCAGCGTTGGCGGCGGCGGTGACACTAAACTGATACAAGGCTGCCCGAGAGTTACTGGCGGCAATACTATTGGCGCCAGAAACAGGCGCGGCAAAGGTTGGAATACTTTTAAAAAGATAGAGGGCATTAACCGTTACTCCCGCGGCGGGCAACGCAATTCCCTGCCATAAAGCATGCATATCAGTGTAGTTTGATGCCGAACCATCCAAAGTCGAAGCTTCGCTATTGGTAGCTTTGACATATGCCAATATTGGAGCTGCATTTTGGTTGGTGCTAAGCGAGGTGATGGTTTTTTGCAAATCATACGAAAGTTTCACTGAAGTCGTAGTGTTAAGGGCAACGGGAATATTTACAAAAAAATCAAGCACATCATTAGCACCATCATAATTTACCGCCACGGGTTTGGCCGAAAGCAAGGCACCGCTGGTGGCATTGGACAAAACGCCATCAGCTACAAACGCAGTGGCATTAGTAACCGGAATAATAAATTTTAATTCAGAAATGGCATAAGAATCTCCCGATGAAGTAAATCCAAAGGTTCCGGCAACCATTCTTTGTCCAACCGCGGCAATTTGGGCGGCGGGCGTTGAGGAATCAGCTTGTATTTGCAGGGCAGCTGTGGCAAAGGTCATGGTTTGTCCGGCAACGACCGTATCGGTATTGGTGGAAAGCGCCGTTTTTGAAATATCCGAAGTTCCATTGACCAGAAGGCTGGCGATCATCGACGAACCAAGGGGAATGGCATTATTAACGTCGCCATACACCATCACTTCCATACTTTTGCCGATCGCAAGATCTGCTTGGGCTGAAAATATATTTTGGTAGGAAATGGTTTGCAAAGAGCTGGTAGGAATATTTGCATAGGTAACGTAGAGATTGTTAACATACTCGTTGCTTAAATAAGCATCTTGATTGGTGCTTATGTCAACCTCCAAAGAATTAATAGCCACGGGTTCATTGGTGTTGTTGGTTAAGGTAAACTCCGCCAATTTGATTTTTTTTTGCGGAGCGCTGATTGTCTGGCCGGCATAGAGCGCGCTTGAGACAAGGTCAAGGGTTCCGGAAAGCGGCGCTACTGCTACCGATGCCGTTGAAGTTGCAGTTGAGGACGACGCGGGCAGGGAAGTATTTGAAGGCGCAACGGCGATTGGAGCACCACTGGTGCCCAGTGCAATATCAGCATTAATGGCCTGGCGAGTTAAAGGTCCAACAGTTCCGGTAGCACTGATATGTTGGCTAGTTTGATATTTTTTGACCGCGGCAAAAGTTAAACCATAAAAATTTCCGGTGGCTTGGCCGGACAATAATCCTTTGGTAATTAAATATTGCTGCAAAGTTTTTACTTGGCTATTGGCAAGCATGCCATAATACAAATTTTGGCTGATGGCGGCGGAAGCAAATGCGGGAAAAAAAACTAGCAATGAAATGACGATTATTTTTTTTACCGACATACAATAGATTGTCAGCAATCAACAACAAGGAGGAGAAACACGAAGATTTCGACTGCTTGCCATGGTGCCGGCAATGATTCAAAAATATATTACCAAGCCGCTTGGGTGGTTTGGACAAATAGTAACGGATCAAGAGCGGCTTGCCTGACTTTAATGGAAAAATGCAAATGGGGTCCGGTTACGTATCCGGTGTCTCCCGACAAAGCCACCACTTGCCCCTTAGCTACCATCTGCCCCACCGAAACGTTAAATTGCGACAGATGCAAATACAAAGAATAAATACCAAGACCATGATCAATTACCAAAGTATTTCCATAGTCTGGCATATTGGCGGCAAACACCACTTTGCCACTGTTGCTGGCATACACAAAAGTCCCAACCGCGGCCTTTAAATCAACTCCTAAATGCTGAATTTGATAATTACCACCGGCGCGAATGTCTCCAAAAGGCCCTACCACTTTCATGCTCGACAGCGGCACGGCAAATGGAGAATTAATATAAGATACCGGAGTTATAACCGAAAGCACTTGGCTTAATTGTTTATTTTCCGTGTCTTCTATGGTGGTGACAATCGTTTTGGCGCTATAACCCTTGGCTTGCAAATTGGCCGGAACTACCAGCTTGGTTACCGGAAATGTTCTTGCGCTCACCAATATCTTTTTTTGAAAAACGGCTTTGCCCGGCACATTAATTATTAGTTGATAACTGCCCGGTTTTTTATGCAAGCTGATGCCAACAATTGCCACCCAATCATTGCCATGTTGGTTTCTAAAAAAACGCAGCGGTATCAGTCCCAAGTTTCCGGCAACTTGCCCAGGCTCATTTTTTACCACCACCAAAAGCGTATCCGATTGGGCCAGCGAAGACGAAGAGACAAAGACATCGGGAATTGGCAATGCCTCAGCGTCTGCAAGAATCGGCCGGGAAAAAACCGAGCATCCGGTAATTACCAAAGCAGTCATCAATACTAATATTTTTTGGCGGGCCATAGCTCATTATACAAATAAAACCATCAAAAGGCACGCCGGCGATGATAATGCAAAAGTCAAAAATCAAAATTATAATTTAAAAATTTCAAACCGCCAAAACCTAGCCTGATTTTTCCGCAAAATAATATCATAAAAAAATCCCACAACATGGATCTGGGATTTTTTTACCAAAGACTGGGCTTAATTTTTAAAATAACTAATGTAATGCTTTTGATTTTTTGACTTTTCTTATGATAAACACTACCACGATGACTATTACCAGCAAAGAAATACTGGTACTGACGCCTCCGATAATTCCGGCCACCGTTTGCCAAGACTGGCTGATGAAAAATCCCGCCGCTATCATGCCGGCAATGGATACCAGGTTTCCCAGCGCGTCATATATCAAAAACGTTTTCAGTGGTACGGGAATTAATCCCGACAAAAAATTGACAATCGTGCTGGCTGATCCAAAAAATCGGCTGATAAAAATGGTAATTCTTTGGTGGCCCTTAATATATTTATCCAGGATGGCAATGTAGCGTTCCATGGCCACAATGAAGGCAAAGCGATGCTGGTAATTCTTTTTTATCAAGGCCCGGCCATAGCGGCGCATTAAAAAGTAGTCGCACAAATCCCCCAGAATATTGGCGACAAGCGCGGTGGCCAGCGACAGGGGCAAATCAAAATAGCCCTGGCTGGCAAAAGCCCCCACAGCCATCAGCAAGGTGCCACTTGGTATCGGTAAGCCGATGCCCGCCAAAAAAATTAACACAAAAAGCGCCACATATTTATACAGCAAAAGATACGACAGCAATGAGCCAAATAACAGCAGGTAGTCCATGGTTACTTATTTGCGTAGTAGCTCTCCATTGCCGCTTTTACTTTTGCCAAACCCGCGCCAGCGCTCATTTTACTTTCCCTGGCATAGTCACCAAGCGACAGATTGGGATAGCGAGCATCGGATATGTTGAGGGTATTTTTTAAGTATTCTTTGGGAAGTCTAAAAGCGCTATCAAGATAGTCAAACGTCATCCAAGGGCGAACGGTATTAATATCGTGGGCGCCCAGAGTTTTGTAAGAATGAGTTAATAAAAAGTGACGCAAGGGCCTATACAAAGACTGCGGCCTGTAAAGAAAAAAGAGTGACACCAAAAGTATCGCGACTAAAATTGATAGTATAACCGTATAAAATTTAAGACGAGAGTTTTCCATAATATCAAATTTAACTTTGGCGTTTTCCGTGGAGGAGCATGTCGACGGCTTGTTGCATGGATCCGGCGTGAGTGACCTGGCCGCCGTTTACAAAGAAAATATCGTCGGCGTTTTCAATGGTGTTTAAGCGATGGGCAATAATAACCTTGGTGGTTTTTTCCGGCAACTGATCAATAATTTCTTGGAGAAGCTGTTCGGTGACGGTGTCAATGTTTGCGGTCGCTTCGTCTAAAATGAGAACGTCCGGACTTCGCAGAGCCGCCCGAATAAATGCGATGAGCTGTTTTTGTCCCAAACTGATAGCATCGCTATTGGAAGAAACCATGGTATCAAGGCCATCGGAAAATCGCGACAAAAGTTTTGTCAGGTGGGCTTCTTCCAGGAGTTTTTTGAGTTCTTCATTGCTATAACCCTGGTGTTCTTTATTTCCATATAAAATATTTTCGCGCACCGTGCCGTTAAATAAAAATGGTTCTTGCAAAATAAATCCAATCTTTTTTGAACGCTCGTCGGGCTCATAAAAACGGATATCTTTTCCTTCCAAATACACCGCGCCCTTGCTGGGGTCGTACAAGCGTGCCATCAAGGAAGCGGTAGTTGTTTTTCCTCCGCCCGTTGGCCCCACCAGGGCATAGGTCTTTCCTTGCTCCAGTTTAAAATTAATATTTTTCAGTACGTCTTTGCCTTCAACGTAGTGAAAAAAGACATCTTTAAATTCCAAGACGGCATCGCCTTTGGAAAAAACCGCCGTAGCTTCTTTGGGGATAGTTTTAATGTCAGACTCCAGAGCTAACACTTCAGATATTCTATCCAAACCCGCCAGGGCAAGTTGCAGCGATGGCCACACCGACGCCAGTTGTCTTAGCGGCGTGTAAAAGTTATTTACATACAATAAAAATCCGATCAACAAGCCAACCATAAAGTGGCCCGTGGCAATCAAATAAATTCCCAAAGCTAAAACACCAAGCTGCGCCAATGACGATGCCAGAGCGTAAATGGGATTGAAAATATTTCCGGCCACGCCAGCCGCAACTGAAGCGCCGTAATTTGTTTGGTTGGATTCTTTAAATCGGTCTCTAAAATAGTCCAGACGATTGAAGGCCACGATGACTTTAAAGTTATTAATGCTTTCCTGGATTTCTCCACTCATGGCGCCCAAGGTTCTTAAACTGGTAAGGCTGCTGCGCTTAACCCAGGGCGAAAGTAACTGGGTGGCAATGAGGGCTAAGATGGCAGGCAAAAGAGCGACAAAACCAAGTTCCAAATTAATGGCTACCAAAAAAATACCGGCGCCGATAATAAGAATAATGTTGCCGGCAAACTGAACCAAGGCCTGGGAAAAAAATTGGTTGAGTTTGTCGGTATCGTTGTTAATGCGGGAAATCAAATCCCCCGCTTTGTTTTGATTAAAAAATGCCACCGGCAATTCTTGGAGTTTGGTAAATATTTTATTTCGCAAATTAAACAATAGCCGCCTGCCAAGTCCCCCCATCACTTTAACCTGGATATAGTTTGCCACCAGACCCACAATAAAAATCACAAACAGCAAACCCGAAAACATTAAAACACCATGAAAATTTTTGTTGATAAAATACACGTCCACGATATAGGCGATAATAATGGGAACTACCAGCGTAGCCGCGGAGTTTACCAATATGGCAATTAAAGCAATAATAAGCGAAGATTTTTCTTCGGCCATCAAAGGCACCAGCCGTCGCCAGGCGGTAATCAGCACCCCCTTTTGCTTTTCTTTTTCGATATCTGTTTTTGATAATGAGTAATCCATGACTAAGTTGAAAGTTTATAAAGTTTTAAAGTTATAAAGTTCGTTACCGTTCAACTTTATAACCTGATACCTTTTAACTATTTTGCTCTTCGTATTGATTGGTGCTTCTTTGGGATTGGTAAATTTGGACATATTCTGGCGATGAACTTAATAGCTCTTCATGCGTACCTTTTGCCAACAGCTCCCCTTCCATTAAAAGAATAATTTGATCGTAGTGTTCAATGGACGAAATTTTCTGGGTAACGGATATCAAGGTGATATCCGGGTAATTTTTACTGACATTGCTTAAAATTTTGATTTCGGTATTGCCATCAACCCGGGCAGTAAAATCGTCCAGCAGCAACACCCTTGGGTTTAAAGCCAGGGCCCGGGCCAACATAATGCGCTGCTTTTGTCCGCCAGATAGGCTGGTTCCGCGCTCGGAAACAATAGTATCCAGCTTTTGGGGCAGTGCGTCAACAAAATCTGCAAGCTCGGCAGTTTGAATTGCCTTGGTAATGTATTCATCTTTAACCGTATTACTAAAAGCAATATTTTCCCGCAGACTCAAGTTAAACATCACGCTGTCCTGGAAAACAAATCCCACTTGGCTGTGCAAACTTTCCTTGTCGTAGTCGTTAATATCTTTGCCGTCAAAATAAATATGGCCCGATGTGGGAGCCAAAAGTCCCGTCAGCAAATAAAGGAGCTGGGTTTTGCCGGCGGCAGTTGGCCCGATAATGGCGGTTTTGCTACCAGCTTTAACAGAAAAAGAGATGTCTTTGAGGGCCGACTTCTGCCCGAAGGTGACGGTTACATGACTGACTTCAATATCTCCTTTCAATTTTGCTTTCAATCCTCCGGTTTTCTTTTCAATGGGCGCGTTGAGTACTTGTAAAATGCGTCCGTACGAAGCCTGGGCCTGGGCAATGACGTTGCTCATAAATCCGATGATAATAATGGGGAAAATAAGAATGGCCAGATAGGTGTTGAAAGCCGTAAAGTTACCCAGCGACATGGTTCCTTCAATGACAAAATGTCCTCCCAAAATAACAATGGCCAACGTGGCAACGTTGGTAAAAAAAGTAATGGCCGGAACCAAGCTGGCAAAGAGCGCCAGGATTTGAAGACTGATATTTTTGGCCTCGGTGTTGGCCGCGCCGAATTTTTGGTATTCTGGATCCTGGGAATTAAGCAAACGAATTAATGCCGCGCCCAAAATACTTTCACTGATAACTTTGTTGAGCCAATCAATGGCTTCCTGGGATTTGACGAATAATTTTCGCACTTTGGCCAAGACAAAAAAGAAGGTCACGCCGATAAAAGGCATGATTAAAATAACGGTCAATCCCAGTTTCCAGTTAGCTACCAAAAGCAAAATTGATATTGCCAAAATCAAAAATACCGAAGCAATAATAGATGAGATAGCCGTTGAAATAAAAGACTTTACCGCGTCAACGTCGGATGTTAAATTGGTTAAGAGTTTGGCGGGTGTGGCCTTTTCTATATAAGAATAAGGCTGGACTGATATTTTAGCGGTAATACTATTGCGCACATCGCGGGCCACTTGCTCGGAAGCATAGACCTGGACGATGTTTTGCAGATAGGTAAACACAAAAATAAAAATCGTAACAATGGAAAACTCCACCAAAAGGTTACCAATTAAAAAGTGGTGGTTGGAATAAGAATCAATGGCAATGGCAATCATTTCCGGAACCGCAACGGTAAGAGCGTTGGCAATAATAGTCAAAGCCACCAGCAACGTGATAATACCCTTGTAGTTTAAAAGTAAGCTAAAAAGGGTTGGCGGTGGAGCCTGGTCAGTTTTTAGTTGAAGATGTGGCTGTTTTGTTTCCATAGTTCATTAAAAATAGAGTGATACTATCTTACCATAAAAAAGCCCCCGTGAAAACCGCATTAAATACCCGCACTATTGCTGGCCACCTTTGCTTAACTTTGGTTTAATAAAAAGGTTATTTAATAAAGAGGATCAAAGAAAAAATAATTCCGGCCCCAATGCAGTACATGGCAAAGGGCACAAGGGTTTTTGTTTGAAAATAACGCATCAAAAATTTCACCGACACATAAGCGCCCAAGGCCGCACATAAAGCTCCAACCAAAATCACTTCTGTTTGATAAGTATTATGCAACTTAAATAATCCGGGCAGTTTTAACAAAGCGGCGGCTCCGATGATAGGAGTGGCCAGCAAAAAACTAAACCGGGCGGCATCTTCGTAAGACAAACCCACCATTAATCCTCCTGTTAACGTGGAACCGGATCGCGAAAACCCGGGAATTAAAGCAATAATTTGAACGACGCCAATTTTGGCAGCCTGCCACCAGGAAAGATTGGCCAGTTTTTCATTTGGCTGGAGAGTTTTTACTGCCGAAGACTTTTTTCTTAACTGCTCGCCAACATACAACATGCAACCATTGAGAATTAAACACAAAGCGGCCAAACTTGGCGCGGCAAATAAGGCGCCCAATTTTTGTTGAAATAACAATCCGATGATGCCAGCCGGAATGGTTCCCACCACCAAAAGCCAACCCAGTCTTCCATACGGATTATCTTTGGCCAGGTTTTTTTGCATCAGCGAACGCCACATCCCTTTTAAAATGTTGACCCAATCTTGAAAGAAAAATACCACCAACACCAAAGCGGTAGCCAAATGGGTGGCCACCAAAAAAAGCAAAAAGGAGGAATCGCTTTGGTTAATGTTCCAACCTACCAGGCTCGGGAAAATCACACTGTGGCCCAGACTAGACACGGGAAACAGTTCACTGACGCCCTGGAGTAATCCTAAAATAATTGACTGGATAAAGGTAATCATGGTTTTAATGTTGTTATTTTTATGTTAACTATACTCAACAATAAACCAAAAAACGAAAAAGAAAAACTTAAGCCTGCAGTTTCGATGCTAAATTCATTTCCCTGTCTTGGTAGCGATAATACCAGGCCTTGGTAATATCAATAATAAACAAATATCCGATGGTTAAAATTAAAATCGTAGCCAAGGATATGGGCGACAAGGGAGCAAAAGAAAACCAAATCTGGAAAGGTTTTATATAAATAATGGCGATGGAAAATACAAAAGCCGATATAAAAGCGGCGTTCAGTAACGAAGAAGGTTTGGTGGCATTCCAAAAATTTACCTTGCTTCTGACGCTGTAAAAAACCACCAGGGCCGTAAGGGTAAAAAAGAGGTACAGACTGGTTTCAATAATTACGGGAGATTGGTGGCGGATGGTTAAAAAATAAAAAAGATACCACAAAGCCGATGGTATTCCTAAAATCAATGGCACTCCGACAATATCTTTGATATTTTGTTTCTCGGGCCTGATAACTTCGCTGTCATCCACATTGTCTGAAGCAATGGCTACCATGGGAATGTCGGTGATAATTGAGGTTAAAAGAATTTGAATAGCCAAGAGCGGCAACCCGGCCGAAAATAAATATAAAACCGACAGTGCAATGACATTGGCAAAATTACTGACCATGGTGTGGCGGATATATTTATTGATGTTAATAAATACGGACCTTCCATACTGGATGCCGTTGATAATAACTCCCAGGCCTTTGTTGAGCAGCACAATGTCGGCATTTTCTTTGGCAATATCGGTGGCGGAGTTTACCGCGATGGCAACATCGGCTAGCTTTAAAGCCGGCGCGTCATTGATGCCGTCTCCCTGATAAGCTACCACATACTTTTCTTTCAAGACTTTGATAATATCGTATTTTTGGCTGGGAGAAACCCTGGCAAATACATTAGAGTTCATGACCGTTTCCCTAAAACTTGCCGGAGACATTTTTTCCAGTTCACTGCCCACATATACTTTTTCTCCCTCATTTACCAAGTCAATTTGCTTGCCAATATATTCGGCCACTTCTCTGCTGTCTCCCGTAAGAATTTTCACTTTGATTCCCAATTTCTCCGCGTGGGAAATAGTACTTTTTGCGGTCGGGCGCAAAGGATCATCCAGCGCTACAAATCCCAAAAATGTGCCGCCGTGTTCGCCTTGCAACATGTCAAAATCATCCGTGTAAGAAATCTTCCGATACGCCAAACCCAAGTGGTGCAAACCGGACGCGCCTTCGGTTTTAATGATGTGTCGCCACGCTCTTTTTGTTGGACAACGGGAAATATCCAGTAACACTTCGGGCGAACCGATAACCACCAAGTAATACGCATGGCTTTTGGAATCTTTCAATATTATCCGCCTTCTTCGGGCAGCAGGGTCAAAGGGCAGCTCTTTGACCAGGGACAATGTTCGGGCTTCTTTTTTTATGGTTTCGGGAACGTATTGCAAAAAAGCATTGTCGTAAGCATTTTGGCCTCTTCGCTTTTTTCCTTTAAACATCATCACTGAAGCGTAGGCAAAGGTTAAAAATAAGTCCTGATTTTTGGAGACCACATTGCGAATTGTCATGTTGTTTTCGGTAATCGTGCCGGTTTTATCGGTGCAAAGCAAATTGACATTACCCAAATCCTCCAAAGAAGATAAGCGTTTTACCACCACGTGTTTTTTGGCAAGTTTTAAAGCTCCTGTTGACATCGTGATGGTGGCAATGACCGGCAATACTTCAGGCACCACCGACACGGCCGTGGCAATAATAAATAACAAGAGTTGGGTGGCGTGGGAAAAACCGCCGTTTAAAATTAATTTCATGATAAAAACCAGTGCCAAGCCAAACAAGACAATTTTTATCAAGGAAGAACTGAATGATTGCAGCGCAGTTTCGTATTGGGTTTGCTTTTTGGTTTCCGTCGCCAAAGTGGCGATGGTGCCAAGCTCGGTTTGTTTCCCGGTGGCATAGACTAAGCCCACACCCTCGCCTCTTTCAATAACGCTGCCCGCAAAAAGCAATTGAGCTTGGCTGATTTTTGAGGCGTGCGAAACTTGCTTGGAAATAAAAGCCGATTCGCCGGTAAGCGAAGATTCGTTGACTTGTAAATTATCGGCCTCCAAAAGACGGATGTCAGCTGGCACTACGTCCCCTTCCTTAACAACCACCATGTCCCCCGTAACGATTTGCGACTTGTCCACCAACACATTTTCATCGTCCCGTTTTACTAAAATTTGGTTGGTGATTAAATGCGATAATTTTTCAACAATTTTTTCAGATTTGTATTCTTGATAAAATCCAAGACCGGTATTAACGAGCAAAATAATCAGAATAATCGTCCCGTCAGAATACTCTTTTATTCCATACGAAATAAGGGTGGCAATTATTAAAAGATACACCAGCGAACCTTTTAATTGGCGGAGCAACACCTTCCAAGCGTTAACCGTCTTTTTTCCAAACACATTAGGCCCCTCTTTTTCTAAGCGATATTGGGCCTGGGCGGAACTTAAACCGACATCTGTCGTTTTGAGTTTGGTTATCAGCTCTGTTTTAGTTGCATTAAGGACTTCTTTTTTATCCATGTTTTTTGTTGATTACAAATTCAGTATACTAAAAAATCGCCCCGAAAGCGACCAAAAATAATCCCCTTGCTTTAATGAAAAAGTCCGATGAAATGAATCACCGAACTTATTTGATGTTTACAGCATGTAAAATTCGCCAGTCAAACCAAAACTGGCTCTTTGTCATAGGCTGCCCGAAGTGTCACTTCTCCCTGGTCGTCTATGGTAAGAAAAGAACACTCTGTGTCGGTCCAGCCTCCGGTGTTCCAGTAGCAAACCGTATGGCCATTCTTGCAATCAACCAAGCGCAACGGTTGATGGGTGTGGCCGCAGATAATCACGTCAATCTTTTTTTTGTGGGCATACCCAATAGCTCCCTGGGCTACCAATTCACTAAGCCGAAACCACCGGCCATGGAGGCGATCGAGCCATCGGCTAAAAGTCCTTGAGCGGGTGTCGTACTTTTGCAAAAAAAGAAAGATTTTGGAAATCACTTTGCTCAAAAACCGATTCTTAAATACAAACCTGTCAAATTGATGGCCATGGATCACACAAAACACCTTGCCGTTAACCTTCCAGAGTTTCTTTTTTAAACTCTTAATTCCCAGGACCTGGTTCATAAAATCGTGACCGGAACAGTCGTGATTGCCAGCCGTTCTGATCAATTTAACACCCATTTCTTTTTTAAGCATCCTGCGAAAATGCTCAATGAGCTGAAACTGGTGCCAATTCATTTTGGTTTCAAAAGAGAAAACCTGGTCATCTTCAACTAAATCCCCGTTTAAAATCAGCCGCTTGCATTGGTATTGCAAGAGCGTATCCAAACAGAGTTTTGCCTGGCAGTTTTCCGACCCCAGATGGAAATCCGAAGCAATAATGGTATCTACCTTAATCATGAGTCCTCCTTTCTTTTGTTGTCAAAGAACAAAAAACCGCTTAATAAAGCGGTCAGTCAATGTGCCAAAATTTTCTTTGCGACTTATCTTTGTTATCTGGACCGTAAAACTTCAAATTCAAAAAATCTTTCAAATCACTGATAAAAAGCCCGGTGCCAAAAGAAAAAAAATATAATCCTCCGTCTTTTTTCAACAAGGTCAAACCCAGGATCATTAATATTAATCCATAAATCCAGTGGTCAGGCAAACAGTTAAACCATGCCCGGTCTCCAACCCAAAAATTCAAATAATAGTC
Source organism: uncultured bacterium (assembly GCA_963835045.1). Taxonomy (GTDB): domain Bacteria; phylum Patescibacteriota; class Minisyncoccia; order Minisyncoccales; family Staskawiczbacteraceae; genus VGLO01. The sequence goes on along the minus strand of CAWIDW010000003.1, from coordinate 171,679 downwards.
GCCCCATCTGCCGATGACATATCCGACAAATCCCACTAAAAACAAAACTGACGCACTAAAAATTACCATTGGATTTATTATACCAAATAGGCATGTTATTAACAGGTGCTTTTTTATTAAGTTGTCCGCGGCGTTTAAAAAACTCCAAATTCAATTTCAGATTATCAGATACACAAAGCTTCGTCAAAAAAATACCCAAATTAAAATCCGGGAGTTGGCAAATGAATTTTGGAGTAAAAAAAAGAGAGCTGCGGCACTGGGCTACCACAGCTCTTTGGGCGAACTTCAAAAAGGAGTTTAAGCAGAAGCCGATGCCTCCTGGCGGCTACGCCGACAATGCGACCTGACCGCCGACAACGTCACTGGTCTGCTTGGAAAAGCATCCCGTAGCTGCAGATGGAGTACTTGGATGAGCTTATCAGTGAGATTCTGGTCATCGGCCAGACGCTCATCAAGCCAAACCTCTTGGTTGTAGTTGAGCCTCTCGAAAACGAACTCAACCGGTAAAACTGTTGACCTCGACATGACGATCCCTTTCATCCATAGGAAACGATGCGGTAAAAACACTGCCCTTTCTTTGTCCTATGCCTCTTCCCGGTTTCCATTAACAGCTGTTTTGACCACCAAGATAAAGCGATCCTCCTTTCTGTTTTTAAAAAGAACAATTATTTTACAACTCTTTTTATCCTACATCTTTAAAAAGCGTTGTCAATATCAAAACTTTAGCCATTCTCCCATCGCAACAAATAAACCAAAAACCACCTTGCGGTGGTTTTAAAAAATGCATAAGATCGTGGATTTTTTATTTCTGATGATGCAAATTTTTTAATTGCTCTTGTAGGCAATCTTCACGTATTCCATGACTGTTCTCCACAGAACTCCTCTTTATTTCTTTTTTACACCAAGCGCAGATAACGGGAAAATCTTCTTGGTTTGATTCTTGGCTCGCTTCTTGATTAGGTTCCTTGGGCAAGTTTTCTGACATATTTTTTATTTTAATTATACTGTCATCATACCAAAGAATTACCAAAAAAGCGATGCATTAAATATACATTGGCAAGAACCTGGCTTTTAAATAAAACAAAAATAAAAAAGCCCCTCGTTGCATCATGCATTAAGAGGCCTGTGGTTGAGGAGCTTTCTCACTCAAGAGACTCTCCGCAAAGGGAACAATAATTGTATCCCTGTCCCTTCAGTTGATGTGCTGAAATGACTTTTTTCATCGATTGATGAAACTTTTCGGGAGCCTTGTCGTGCAAAGCCGCTTCGGCCCTCAAATTTTTATCAAGCTCTACATTGAGCTTGACTCCGCAGTTTCTGCAATAGGGCGACGGAATCCTCGCTGTTGCGCATCCGGGGCAAATCACTTTGGTAGCCATTTTTCTTTCCTTATGAAAAATACAGGTGAAAATGTAACCCAAATCTTGCTGGCGCCTTTCATATCAGCAAGAAAGAGACGAGAAGATACACTGCCGCCAACAAGGTCAAAATTCCCAAAGCAACCATCGCTGTTTTTTTGAATTTTTTACTCCAAACCTTGAAATCTTCCACATGGGCTTGAAGATGTTCAATGTTTTGAGAGTTAAATTCTCTTACCTCCAAAAATCGTTTCAGGTGATGGGCTGCCTTGCTCGCCTGTACCCAGTTGACGTACATTGCCACTCCTAAAACCGCCAACGTGACAACTACGACCCAACATAGTAGCCATACGCTTTCCACGGATTTTCCCCTTAAAAAAGGTGCTGGTAATTTTTATCATCCACGTTAGAAAAATCTACCTTGATACATTGCTCTAAAGTGAGTGAGAAATTTTGAATTAGACTGACTCTGCCCAAAACATATTCCAACCCATTAACCGCATTATAGCATATATTATAATATATTGTCAATAACCCTACCCTCCAACCAAAAACCACCTTGCGGTGGCTTTAAAACATACTCGAGTGGCGGGACGCAATGCGAACCTGATTTTGAGAGGGAATAACGGGATGAATAGATTCTTTATTTTTTCTTTTCGTCTCTCCTCGTAGGTATAAACCTTAAACGATTCATCCATTTCATTCATAACATCAACTTGTATTCTTCGGTAAAAATTTGGGTCTCCTTCAAATTTATCTAATTTTTGCAAATCTTCCTCGGATAAATCATATAATAAACCCCAGACCTCTTTCCCCTCATCCCTAACAACATCAGCGCATCCGTATTTCCGGCTCGGAGAATATATTGTAAAATCCAGTCGGTAATTTTTTAATACCGCCATGCCCAATAACTTAGAATCTGGACAGCGTTCTTCCATCTGTTTTTCGTCCAAATTTGATCCATACGCAAAATAAAGGTTTTTGTTTTTCATTTTTTTATTGCTTTTATTTTCTAATTCTGTCTGTTTTTTTCCCAAAACACAATATAAAAATAAATCCTTGTGTAGTTTAAGGGCTACACAAGGATTTTAGCTCTATTTGTACATCTGATCGGCGCAAAGCCCATGACATTCAGCAGCCCAGCCGACAATTTGGTCCAAACATGGCGTTGACCCAAACATCCTGAACTCGATTGTCCCATGGACTGATAATCGAATAAGATGCCAACACCGGCGAGGATCAGTGGCAAATCCTTTCTGATTTGCTACTTGATGAAAGTGTTCCCAATTCTTATAGGGAACAGGGAGAAAATCGGGCGCCATTTTCTTGTAGATCGATAAACGGGACCCATTTGAGTTGTCTCCGATAGCACAAAGCCAATCCAGATTTTGAATATCTGAAATTTATTCTGAAAATGGATTAGAAAGGTCAACACTCACCCACAAACAGTAAAAGGCACCCATTTAGGATGCCTTTTAAATTTAGTAAGTTCATTATAGCAAATTATAAACCCGTGTCAATAGTCATTAGTTCTAATAGGATTATTTTATGAATTTGAAAGTAGAAAGCATTTGAGATAAATCCTCTTTTATTTTTTCTGCTTTATTATCCATAATATTACCATTCAAATTGATAATAATTATTTTGTCGCCATCAGGGATATAAGCATTAAAGTCAATGTTATCACAACAACCCTCGTTCATCATAAAGCCATTTACGCCTCCAACATTCATAGCAATTCTTTGGTTTGGCGGAGTAGGGTCGATAGTTGCAAACATTGTTTTTGAATAATCATCATACCAATCATTCAATGAAAGTAAATTTTTGTTATCTAAGACACTTATTCTCATTAAATTATACTCAGATTTATTTTTTGAGAAAAAATCTGCCACATAAAGTGATAGATATTTCATTTGGTCGGGTCTAAGAGTAACACATCCTATTGGAGTAGGCGTACCATTTTCCATAGTACATAAAACTGGGGCTTTTTCTAATTGCGGATTATTCAAATTCTGAAAATAATTTATCGAGAAATCATATTGGGTATTTGTATATGTTTGCCAGCCAGCGGTTTGGTTTATGGTAGGAGTGATAATACTAAAATAGTTGCTTTCCTGTGATATATTTTCATTCAAGATAGAATCATCGATGGGATTTGAGCTAATTTCTATTTTCATTTTTGAACTGGTGGCAAAATTAAGTGGGATAGTCCAGCTATAACTTCCAGAATAAACTGGAAGACTCATATTACCAGCGGTGGGCGAAAAATTGACAGGGTACTGCTTATTGGGGTATCCATTAGGATGTTGACTGTAATCGTAGACGGAAAGCCAAACCCTCGTCTGACTGTGAAAACCGACTGCCTGCCATGTAATTAAATGCGTGGTTCCAAGTTGCCACTGCTCTCCTACGGCTGGCGAGGTGATTGTTATAGATGGCTGGGTAGTTGATGTTGTATTCTGAGCTTGGTTCTGCTGGACTGGGATTATGGGTTGTATTTTTGTTGCAAAATGTTCATACGCAAAAACCCCACCAAAAGCAATTACTACTACCGCAATAACAATTATAATACCGACTACTGTTGAAAATCCTTTTTGATTTTTCATATTTTTGAACTAAATTATCTTAATTAATAATAACACAATTTATACAATAAAAAAGCCCGACGGTAAACCGTAAGGCTCTGTTTTTTTTCAACCCCCGTAAGTCTTTGCAATGGAATCTTTCCATCGCTGACTTTCGGCGCTTCTACCGCATAGAACCCACTCATCATAAATTGACTTATAATAAGGGAACTCTTTGCCGTACTGCTCGATTAGAGGAGAAAGAGTATCTTTACACGTTTTCGCCCAAACCGCACACTCAATGTCTATCAACGTTTGAATGGGGTCTTCTTTTTTCCCTATCAAACCAAGTGCGATGTGGTCAATCTCGTGCATCACGCCAACCAAGACAGTGTTCTGAAAAATCTCTGCTCCCAGTTGGGTGTTGCCGTGCTTGTACTTGATGATGTGGAAAAAAGCACGGTCTAAGATGGAAAGAAACACTGCAACCTGTGGATTGTTATTCACTAAACCACAAGCAAACAGTGTCGTTTTGTTTCCATCATCATGAAGATGACCAAACAAGTTTATCCAAATCCTCACAGTCAACGAGGTGCTGTAAAGATTTGCAATGCTTGCTTGATTTTCTTGCGCCACCTTGTTGATTTCTGGGAATGGAATCGTTCCCAGAAGAATGCTATCTGTGATAGGTTTCACAACCCCAGTCCACAGACTTTGCATCCTTGAATCCAGTTTTTGCTCCACTTTGTAGTTCAACACGACGATGCCTCCTTTTGTTTTTTGAAAGGTATAAGTTATGCTTTTAGCTTGTTTGTATTATATAATACTTAAAAATATAAGTCAATAGCTACGCCCTAAATTCTTACCTCTGCGTCGTTACTCTTGTCAAAGACATAATAATTGTCGCCAGCAAACCAAATGCCCAAATCAAAACCCAAGTACGCTGAAAACTTAATCATTAAGTCTTCTCATATCTACGAGGTATTCAAGGATGGCGATGAGGCAGACAAAAAAGCCCTCCTCCTTGCGGTGGGAGAGCGGTTTCTGTTCAAAGATGGCTTAGTGACCTTCGACTTGAAAGCTCCTTATAGCTTCATTGAAGCAATGCACATGTCTGACAGTTCAAACATGTGCGTCGTGCGCAACGTTGTGAACAACGTTAGAACTATAATACACGAGGAAAAAGAGTATATTTATATCCCAGATTTCAGAAACAAAGTTGAAGTTTAGATTTACGGACAGGGGGAGGGGTTAAAACCTCCTCTTTTGTTTTATATACTAACTTGGCTTTCCCACACAGATTGAAATTTTGACTGAACGAAACCCACAACCATTGGGGTTCTTTTTTTATTTAGATTTTTCTGAAAGCGAAAATTGATGCTGGTATTTTAATTCTTCGTATAGCAATCGCCCTATTTCATCAAGAAAGGTTCTCAATGGCGTAGCGGAAAGTGCTGTATCTCCAATACCTACTATTGTAAATTCGGGTGGTAAAATTGAAAGTGCATTAAATGTTTGTCGCGTTACGAATGGTTGATTGGAAACCAAAAGATATTTACCTGGGACAGGGTCTAAATTTGAAAAATCTCTTAGTGTATCTGTTGTGTTAGGTTGAAGAGTTTTACTATCAGAATTCTGATTTAGTAAGGTATCTATAAAAATAATTTCCCACTCTTTTGGTAGTGACACTTGTTCACAAACCAAACGCATCATTTGGGCTTCTGTTTTTGGTAAATTTTCGTAAGTAATGGGTATTTGATAATCAGTTTTAAAAGGAAGTTCGGGGATAGGTTTAAAAAGAATGTCTGGCCCTTCATGTTCTGGCTTAAGAATTCTATGACTTCCGAGAACATATAATTTTTTGAATTTTACTTTTTGTTTCAGTAAAAAAGCTATACGTCTGCGAACAGCGTTAGCAGTTGCTCCGAGTAAGAGCGCACCTTCATACTCACCAGGTGGCGGAGTTATTGCATCAATAAGATGTAGCTTTTTAAAAATACTTAAATCTTTCTTATTGGGCAGTTCGGGCATCACATGCGAAATCTCATATTGACGGCTTACTTTACGAAGCCAATGTTGCTGTATTTTTTCCAACAGTTCTTCTACGGATATTTCTTTTTTTAAATCAATTCCATGACGACCTGCTAACTCTAATAAATGTTTAGAAGGTGTGGTATTTTTGGAAAGTAACATATTCATAAATCAATTTTATATTAAATTTTTGAAATAAAAAAGCCCTACTGCGCACTTAGATTGTGCAGTAGGGACTTGTTGGCGTGTAGTGCTTTGGCACTACTTAGTTTGTATGATGCCCGTCGGAGAATACGGGTCAAGACGGTTGAAGCGAAGCTCATGTTCGTTGTCATCCGTGACAAACTGCGTGCCATCTTCGTTCAGGTCATACACCATGGACTTACGAGCTGGCCTGTCCAGGGTAGAAACATCGGGGTTTTCCATGATTGAGAAGGCGTCCCAGACCATCCGTCCCGTCCGACCGAGGCGTCCTTCGGGGCCGACGAGCTTGATGTCAAACTTTTGCTCGTTTTCAAAAGTCCGATTGCCCATCTCGTCGTATTCGGGATTGTAGAAGTGTCCCTGGCGCACCTCTTGGGCGTTGACCCAGGCATGGTTCTTGGCTTCGGTGGTAACAGCGAGTTGCCCACCGACGACTTTGCAGGCGTAGGCGAGAGCCGTGTCGTCGTTGAAAACATGGTCGGGGCCGACTTGGTGCAGAACTTCCACATCCAGGCCAGTTTCCTCCTTGACTTCACGTACGAGAGCGACCTTGTCGCTTTCACCTTCCTCCACACGACCACCAGGCAGGTTCCATCCCTTGCCATCCGTACGTTCGGACAACAAGAGCATCTTGCCCTTTGTGATGAGGGCGAAGACACCGCGAGTTTTGGCCATGGCCAAATTCCTCCGAAATTGTTGTGAAAAGGGCGATATTCAGACCTTCTGAATAGTGCCAATATCATATCATTTTATTTATTATAAGTCAATGGTTTGTAAAGAAAAAGCCCGACCTTGTGGGTGGGCTGGTTTTTCAACTTGTTTTCCTTATTCTTTACCTGTTCGCAAAAGGATAAGCGTTTTTTCGTCGTAATCTTTTTCTTGCGAGGAACGCTCGGCAACATATTGCTGGATTTCTTCCTTATCCCCTTTCAGCAGGAGTTTTCGGAACTCTAAATCCTCAAACACAAAAGGAGATATGCCATCGGAATAAACCACCAACACATCGCCAGGAGAATAAGAACGCTGGCCAGTTTTCACATACGCAAGCGCCGTGTCTTCTCCTGTTAAAACACCGAAGGTTTTGTAGTTAGCAGTTGGATTATTGCGAAAATCCCTTCTCACTTTCACAAACCTTTCTTTGACCTTAGTGGTTGCCTTGGCAAAAGCTGGCTCTCCTTCCATGGGTGGAAACCCAGGACGAGCGGCCGCGACATCATCATCGCTATGCCAAAGAATTTCTCCGCTGGCCGATACATGGGCTATCCCGCAGTCGCCAATGTATCCATAGACAATCTCGCCTCCTTTTTCAATGGCACACGAGGCCACCGCACCAGCAAAATCACGAATGTAGTAATCGTGATTTTCCCATAGTCCCAGTTCCTCGTTTAGTTTCCGTACAGCAGTATTGCCATCGGCGAAGGCCTGGCGGACATCATCTTCACTGACCTCTTCATGAGCAAGCAGTGATTTTCCCATCGCTTCCGATGCAACTTTTGAGGCCATGAGTGCAGGCGAAGGATAGGGATATTCTCTTTGTTCGTTCTTCGTCCGTGATACGCCGTCAGCAACAACGAGCACCTTTTTCTGGTCATCAAGAAACAAAGAATCTTCCCGTTCTTTTTTCCAGGGAATACGAGACTCCCACTCAAATGTTTGTAAGTATTGCATTGGTTCTCCTTCTTGGTTAGATTTTTCCATGTTAATGGGCTTGTTTTAATCTACCACAGAAAATTAAAAAAGCAATTTAGTTATTTATTAGATATATCCTACCAAAAAATTACCCAAAAGACGACTTTGTTCAACTCATTATTGTTTAAAAACAAAAAACTCCCATTACGGAAGTTTTCTTTGGAGTAGCACTCTTGGTGTACCCGTAAGCCACTGTTGCTTTTCACCGCACCTTTCACCCATCTTGGGTAAATCCACCGCACGAAGGCGGGTGGCGGACTTATTGCACAACACTGTCATCAGCAAAAACCGATGAACACCAACTCTCACTACTCCGATTACACTATATCAGATTTATAGCTATAAATTCAATATCTTCCAATCTGAAAAATCTTCTTCGTCATACTCGTATTTTTCGTTGTCGTTCAATTTCCAAGAACCATTGATATTTACCACAATACCACCTCGCAGTTTCTTTCCTTTTTTGTTCTGCTCTTTAATGTATCTGTATAATGCTTCGGCTCTTGGTTTAGCATCGCTGGTTTCGGCCGTCCTGCCAGACTTGGTATCAAAAATGCCAACCTGGCCATCCTTAAATTGAACTATAAAATCTGGGTAAAAGGCCATATTATCGTTTCGCAAAACAGCAAAGTATTTTATTTCAGACTCACCATTTTTATACCACCATTTCACATTCTTGGAGTTATTTAGGGCATCTATAAACAAACGCTCTGGTTCGCTTGATTTGGCGGTATAAAAGGGTTTTACGGCCGAAAGTGGCTGTTCTTCAGCCTTATATCTGCTGTTGTAATTGATAATGATAGGCACTTCCCAATTCGGTACTTCTTGCAGTTCCCTTTTTTCATTTATTTTTTCAACGATTTCCTGCTTGTATTTTTCCTTTGCCAAGTTGATAGCGTCAATAAATGGCTGGATATTTTCTTTACCTAAAACAATTCTTTGAACCTTCGGGTCATACTTTTCAAACTTGAATTTCTGATTGAAAAATTGATATAGGGCGGTTTTCATTCGGTCGCTGGAATCGGCAGGGGCGTAAGGAGTACAATTTTGCACAATAAACTTATCAAACCTATCCTGTAATTCTTTTTCATTAAGGCTAATTTTAATTGCCCCCTTATGTTCTATTTGGCCAGACTTATCAATATCAACAATTTTACCGTCCGCAATAATGGGGTTTACAATTTTTGATGCTTTTAGGTTTATGGTTTTGACCAAGTCGTTATCGGATGCAATCTTTTGAAAAATCTTAACAAATTCTCCAGATAATCGGGTTCTTTCTCGTTGCCTTTTTAGGTAGATTGAATACAAAAAAATATCGCTATAAACTTTGCTATCTCTTTTGGCTTCATAAATCGTGATGTAGTCCTTTGCGTATTCTTCTGTAATTACTACATTTTCAAGATTGGTAAAAATATAACCATCGTTAAGTGCTGGCTCTTTGGAGTAGTATTTTAACTCTGGCATCCGCATAATGCGGCCGATGGTTTGAATGGTAAAATCAAAACTTTTTGATTCCCCGAAGCAAGATTTATGAAACCCAACAGAAAGCCGTTGCCCAAGCACAGTCTGAATTAGACGAGCTAACCAAAATGAGATACCGCCTTTTGATTGATGACGAAACTTATCTGAAGGAAAAACCAGACTTGATAAATAAGATTTCCAAATTAAAAGAACAATTAACCCAAACCGAGTCCAGAGCCGAGAAGTGGCTTGAACTAACCGAAAAGACATTTGCCTTTGCCGCTTATGCACGACAAAAGTTTATTAGTGCGGAAGGCGAGAAAGGGTTAGAACTGAAGAAGGAAATCTTGATGACTATGGGCAAAATGCCCGAAATACAAAGGGGAAAGCTGATAATTGAGCCAAATGACTGGCTTGTTCCAATCAAAAATGACATTCCCCCATTACAAGAGACATATTTAAGGTTAGAACTGAACAAAATAGGTCAAAATAAGCACAAAATGGAGGCTTTGGCCTCCATTCGTACACAGTTGCGCGGGTGGCGGGACGATTTTCGAACTTTTGAGTGGGAGAAGGTATACCCTTCTCCAGAACTAAATATTAGCCAGATAAAGCAGTTATTATCTCTTGTCTAATATACACGACGGTTAATTTAGTTTATTGATTACAGTCTTAAATTAAAAAATACCAGATCTATAGATCTGGTATTTTTATTTCTTCTCAATCATCTCCTCTTCTTTTCTTAGTTTTTCTCTGTGTACTGCTAAATCCTTTAAAGAAAATTGAGCTACACGCATATCAACACCTTGGGTGACTTTTCCATATGCACGTTCAAATAATTCCTTTGAGGCTGGCGTATCACCTTTGTCGGAACTAAGCAAAAGATTATTTAAAATGCGCCCAGTCTGTTTTTCAATCTGTTTGAGTAACGCCTCTTTGGTTTTTATTGCCCGAATTGTATTAGGCGACAAAGAACCTTTGGGACGTCCTCCAAGCTTACCAACTTCACGCGCTAATTCTGATGACATGTGTCTTGCCATATATTTGCTTAATAAACCATATTAACCATATGCGATTTAATCGTGACTAGGGTTAATTATATCACTAAAAAGGGCAATAGTTTATTATGGGGCAAGAGAGAAGCCAGCTAGAAAGCTAGGGCCTTAGCGTAGCTATTAAACTTTCTTCATTAATAAGTAAATCCAGTGCATCGATTACGGAGGGAATCACTATATCCGCCACTGCAAGCGTTTTCATATGTACGCCTTCTTCTTGTAAAGTGGCAATGGAAAGTTCAACAGTTTCAAAAAGGAGCTTATCTATCAGGCCATTTCCGACCGCAACGCATGTTTTAGGGTTTAGTTTTAAAGCGGCTGATCGTTTTTCTTTGCCATTTAGAGCTTTAGTCATTGTGATGCCAAGCTTATCCGTAATCTTTTTTGCATTGCCCCTAGTATCTCCAGAGAATAATACAATTTTTAGTCCCTTTTTCTTTAAAATACTCAGCCTCTTTGCAACGCCATTCACTAATTTCCCGTGAACGGTTAACGTCCCGTTAAGATCAAGTATTAACGTCTTTAATTCGATTGCTTTTGAATTTGGTATAAGTATTTTCATCTTATTTTAACTCCAATAATTTCTTGCGGATTTCCTTTCTTAACCAAAGCTTATCAGTTATTCCAACATCCCCCTCAAAAGTTACTGCGATAATTTTTACCAACAAATCTTTTATTTTCTGATTTTGTGTATAGATATAATTTTTCTTTTCAGAGATAGAGGGTATACTCAAAAACCAATTATTGTGCCCCAGCTTTTCCAAGGCGTTTTTTATATCCCTGCCACGTTCATCGAAAATTCTGCTTGCATTATATAATTCCAACTGTGCCATAACGATCGGAAAACCAACCACAGGAAGATCAAGAATTTTTGTATCGTTTGCCATTGCCTTCGCAATGTTACTATAAATACCTGCTTCCACTTCAAGAAAATATTGCTGCTGCCAGCCTTTGGGCAAATCCGTATAATTTTTTAATTCGTAGAAGGCATCCTCATCTCTTTGAGTAGTCACTGAAGAGCCAAAGTTAAGAGTATTTGAAAGAATGGAAATAGTGAGTAGGTTTGCGCTTAATGCACTTATTTTCCTTTCATATCCTCTCTTTTTATATTCTTCCCAAATGAGCGTGGCACACGAACCAACTAGCTCAATATGAGCCTTCTCTCCTAACTTTTCTTTCCAAAAATCACCAAACCCAAACCGATGGTCATACACTTCAATTATGTTTTCCAGTTTCACAAATTTAGCTACATGCACAAATTCAGAAATATCTACCAAGACAACTGGCGAATTTATATTAGTCGGCTTGGTTACATACCTTAAGTCCCACCTCCGGATTGTCGGAGTATTACTGCTATTGAGTGGCCCAGGCAAAACCACCTCATTAGGTTTGCCTTCAAGTTTCAGTAGTTCAGAATATGCAATAGCACAAGCCAGGACATCAATATCCGCAAATGTCTCTCCGGCAGTGACGATAATAGTTTTCATATTATTTAATGGGAAATAATTCCATTTTCTTGTTTAAGTGAAAACGCTGTTCTTCATAGGTTGTTGGTAGTTTCTTGCCCTTGGTAATTTCTAACATGTTCTCTACCATGCCAACTAACCTTCGAAACTTTGCACGCTGCATCAAGTCTTCATCTTTAAAACCCTTATAGTGATTAATTACGCTTCGCATAAAATCTTCTCCATAGTCTAGCAAGGGTGAAAAATCCAGAGCAGAATCATTATATTCGGCATCAGCAAAATCTAGAATCCCTGAAAGTCTGCAAGCTTTTACATTAAATAGTATATTGCCGTTATTCAAGTCGCTATGAATAAGACTCATCTTAACTTCACCTTTTAGTGAAAAATAGTTTTGGAATTGAACATCAAGCCAATTAATTTCATCCTCTGAAAGTATAGGGTAAAGTGTTTCTTTAATTTCAGCATATAATTTTTTAACATGATCATAATTCCAAGCCCCATTCGGGGTGCTCATTTCATCGATAACTCCCTTGGGTGTTTGATGAATTTTGGTTAAAAAATCTGCCAAATCAACTGCAATTTTTTCTTTCACATTGTCTGGCTGAGATTCCAGCAATTCTGGCTTAAGTACGTCGCCCGCAATCAAAGGATAACCCCCAAATGAGTTGTCTTTAGATAGGTATTTGTAATTTGGGATAGCAATAGAAACTTTATCCTGAAGATATTTGATAAGTTTTACTTCGGTTTTAAACTTGTTCACATATTCATCATTTCTTGGAAAACGAAAAACAAACGCATCATCAAGTATGATAATGTTATTATCCCAACCATGTGTAACAAGCTTTGCAGAATTATATTTCAAATCAGGAAATTCTGATGCAATCTTGTCTGTAAATGTTTTGGTTAAATCTTGGGACATATATTTACTAACATTTATACTTTTTTAACAAACAAAGTTGTTTTTAATTTTTCCATAAATCGGTGCATATGAGGGTCAAGTTTCTCAATGGGCGTTTTTAAAATCTCATCATAGGTAAACCATTTATATCCATTAAACTCTCCCGGGTCATATTTGATTGGTTTTTCTGAATCGGTAGTTAATAAATACCACAAGCTCACATCTGTATGACCCGCTGTTTTTCCCACAGTAAGCGCTTGAGTAATAAAAAATGGCTCATTCATGAAAAATTTGGCCGGCATGTTTAATTCTTCTTGAATTTCTCGCTCTACAGTTATATTTGGATGCTCATTTTTCTCTACATGACCACCCGAAGGCAACCAAAGCTCTGCTTTAATATGGTCTACCAACATTATCTTTTCCTTATGGTAATCAAAAAGAACGAAATAGGAAACAAGATGTTTTGGTGGTATATCTGGTTTCTCAATTCTAAATATTTCTGCACCACTATCTATCCACACTATTGCATCTGAAATGTGGCTTGCTTCCAAGTCATCAAAAGGCTTAATTGATTTAATAAGTTGTTTAATCTGATTTCTCATTTGCAAATAGTAAATTAAATTTTTGAAAGAATTTCATCTACTACAACTGAAATAGGATTTTCAACGTTTATTGAAACAGCTCCTAATTTTAGTAATTTCTCTTCAAAATCTTTGTAAATTGCACCCGCATAATCTCTTTCAGCTTGATGCTTGCCAAAGCTATTTTCTTCAGGATTTTTATGGCGTTTCTCCATCCTACCCATAAAAGTTTTCTCACTACATTGCAAAAGAAGAATCTTATCAAAAAGACTTAGGTATTCATCTTGATTGGTTGAAATCCCAGTAGCTATTACTACTTCTTTGTCAAAATTAAGCATTTGTTTTAATTTTTCAATATCACAAATCCAATCGTGAGCATCTAACCATTCGCGAGTTGGCTGATAATCATGAGCAATGCTTCCCATTTTTCTATCTATCCAATGACACAAATCGTCCACCTCATCAATGCTAAATGCAAAAACACCTCGCTTTTCAAGTTCTTTTGCTATAGCAGATTTTCCCGTACCAGATATACCTGTGATATAAATTCTCTTCATATCCTAATTTATTAGTTCGAGCAAAAGAGGAAATTCCTTATATGGCTGATTGTAAGTTTGCGACCCCATATGTCCATCATGCATTACAATTAGTTTTCCACCCAGATTATCTGCCATAATTTTTCCTTGAACATCAGTACATTCCCATGGATCATTGTCGGAATTTATAAAGATAAACTCACCTACCTTTCCCTTTATTTTTTCCCAATTAAAACTATCTTGGTTTTTCGGGTCATTCTCTGTTTTCGGTAAAGGTTTTGAGTAACCCGAAACTAAAATGGCCTTTTTAATTTTAAGATCGCTATTTTCTAAAATACTTAAAATAATCTGAGCGCCGGCCGAATGACCTATTATTATGGTTTCTTCTGTAAATTTTCCATTCTCTAAAATAAAGGGTAACCAATCCTGTAGGTTCGGCTTTTTGGCATTAGGAAGTTGAGGTAACCAAACTTCAAAACTCTTTTCTTCAAGCTTTTCTTTTATGTAGGGAAACCAGAATAAATCTGGGGTATCCCCTGTTCCGTGTAGTATGATCGCATTTTTCATAATCAATTAGTTATCTTCGATTGAGGTATGCATTACCTCAACCACAAAGTTTACAAAAATATCAGGTAAATCAAAATATCGTTCTATCTTTGACCATCCTCCGTCTCGGAATTTAAGGCCTTTATCTTCTGCCCATGCTTTTATTTTATCAATCACTTCCTGCGGATTATCAGAAATAAAAGCAATGTGCGTCTGTCTCTTCTTATCGATGTTTTCAATAGGTATGTCTAAAACTTCGGTTATCTGAATAGCAAACCTTAACTGTGGCTGTCCAACCATAATCCATGGCCATTTGCTGGGTGGTGGAGTATAAACTACATCAAAACCTAAAAGCTTATACATCTCAACCATGTTTTGAAGATTGTCTTTGGTGATGTTTTGGCAATAGTGATGAAGTCGTGGATCTATGTTCATAGAAGGAAATCAGAAATCCTAATAATTTGCGAAGGACTTTTGAAGGCTTTAATTAATTTTTACCTCAATCTTCTGTATTAGCCTCGATGTCGTTCAGCTTACTAACGACATCTTTTAGACTATCATTTAAATTATCCACCGAACTTTTTAAATGTATTATTTCACCTACACTTAAATGAGTTTCAATTGCACTGGAGTTTTTGCTCATATTATCGATCCTATGGCCTAAATGGATAATCTCGCCTATTTCTAACATGCTTGCAATCTTAGATAATTCATTCCAAATTCCAATAAGTAATAATATTGCCACAACAGAGCCGATTATAATCAAATCTGTTGAATCAAAATTAAAAACCTTCAAAATAATTGCTAGTATAATTATTCCTCCAATTATCTCAAGCAAGAATTTAATACCTCGCCCAATTGTACTATCCCAAAAATTTCTTTTTAATTTTTCCATGCTGTTATTTATTAAAAATATTAAAACCTGAATTTCTAAAAAGGAATATCTGCTGCCTTCGCATTATCATCATCTTCCGGCGCTTCTATATCATCACTTGGTTCTGGTAACTCCAGGGCTTTAACTGGTTGAATAGCATTGCCTGCAATGCCTTTGATAGAAGAGTGCATATCAATAGTGTTAAGAGTTACTTTATCAATTTGCTTTTCTCTTTGCTTCCATATGCGCTGCATTGCCCTCTTCTCGGCATCTAGATCAACTTTCATTTGAGTAAAGCCATCTACAATGGCCTCCACTTGTAAGCGAAAAGTGTTACTGGTTAGGTAGTCATAGAGCATCTTTATCTTTTCGCCTTTATTTTCTTGAGAAGTGACAGCATTATTAATTTGTACAATGGACTCTCTAAGAACAAAACAAAGCCCTTTAAATTCATCGAAAGAGCAAATCCAAATACCGTCTCTTAGACCCATTCTATCCATATCAATAGGCATTACCTCGGTAACTAGCACACCTATGTTGGCTCCCTTTTCTCGCATATCTGACTTGAATTTTTCAATCCAAGAGGGCTGAAAATCTTTTGTGCGCTTGCTTTCATAATAAATACTACCGCAGTTTTGTGCAGTTCTAGTATTTACAATCTGAAGACAGTCTCCTCCTCTTGCGCCTTTCTTAATTTCCTCAATAGTATCTAATGGAAATTGAGTTCTTAACCACTCCTCAATAGCTAGCTCCATTACCTCACCTTGCAATTGCGTAGATCCCTGCTCCTGCTTGCGCTTCATCTCCTCTGTTAGCTTAACCTGATCATCCAACTTCTTTTGCATTTCCTTGAAGCGCATCTCATTTTTATCTTCTTCGAGTTTGTGTATTTTTTCTCTTTCTTCCTGTAGAATCTGATTAAGTTTTTTTTGAGACTCTGCCTCTATAGCCTCTTTTAGTTCGTCTTTTTCACGCTTCAGCTTTTCCATTTCAGCTTTAGTCCTATTCAACTCCTTAACTTGCTCTGACTTTTCAGTCAATTCTTTTTGCAGAATAGCAAACTGTTCAGATTGCTCATCCTTTAGTTCGGCTTTTAGCTTTGCTTCAAGATTTTTCTTTTCTTCTTTTAGTCGAGCATCCAACTTTTCCTGGAAAAGTTCATTTTCTTGTTGCTTCTTTTCCTCAAATTCGGCTTTCGCCTTATTTAGTTCCTGAAAATCTTTCTCGTATTTCTTCTTTTCCTCTGCTAGCTTGTTACTAAACTCTTTTTTAAGAGATTCTTTAAGCTGATGAGAGAGCGCATCTTCCACATCTATGGCTGTGCCGCAATTTGGACATTCAATTTTTTGTTCGTGATTTGACATATTATTTTCTTAGAAATTTTTTGTTTATATTGCCAGAGAACTAAGTAGGGATTTTACTTTTTCTATTTGTTTATCTGAATCTTTCTCCCACTCCCGCGATGAAATTCTCACAAATCTCCATCCTGCCCTTTCTAAGATACCCTGTCTCCAGACATCATAGAAATTTTGTTTTTCCTTCATTTCAAAATGAGTTGGGCCATCACATTCAACCGCTATGCAATTTTTCCCGTCTCCCACAACAAGATCAATATAAAATCCAGCGGCTTGATACTGTGGCCAAACCTTTAATTTAGACATTTCCAAAGCCCTGGCGACCTGTTCTTCAAATTTTGATTCAAATATTGTATTGGGGATTTCGGCGATAGGTGCCTGTTCTGCATGAATAAGAAATTCTTTCAGTAGGCCATTTGGTAGATCATCTTTTTCTACCGAAGAAACAGCGATGAGCTTTTTCTTGGCTCTAGTAATTGACACATTAAAAACATTTGGCTTTTCCAAAAAGTTAAGTGTCCCATGATGAAATTTGGGGTCAATGGAAAGCGAAAGAATGACTACGTCCTTTTCATCTCCTTGCAGACTATGAGCCGTTCCCACCACAATTTTATGCCTTTCTACTTCAGTAAGCGAAAGATGCATAGGTAATTCCTTTGTTATTGCATTTACCTGATCTCTAAAAGGAGAAAGAATACCTATGGTTGTCGGTTTATCTGCTGGAGATTGGGATATGAGCTGTTTTACCTGTTTAAATATTTCCTCAATCTCTTTAGGGTTTGCTGCTCCTTCAGTTCTTTGGCCTTTCACATATTCCATCTGAATAGGTAGTCCCTGATCTTTAAAACCCATTTTTGGCTTGTGGGTCATTATCCTAATTTGGTTTTCATAGAACATCTTATTAGAAAAACCAATAATATGGGGATCTGACCTGAAATGTTCATCGAGCATGAAATAATTTTCTTGGGGTACAAGATTTTCGGCTACATCAAATAAACTGTGGGTAGAAAAACGATAGTTAGCTTGAATATCTGGCGGGACATTATTTTTAGCAAAAGAAGAATATTCAGCTTGCCGGCCAAGAAACACAACGTGATTAAGTTGTTTTGGATCCCCCACAATCAAGACTCTGTTGGCTCTATAAAGGGCTGGGATAGCAGAAGCTAAATCGCATTGACTAGCCTCGTCAAAGATCACCAGATCGAACATACCTGGCTCCACTGATAGAATTTGCGAAAGATGATAAGTAGTACTAGACCAACAAGGAAACGCCGATAAAAGAGTTTCTGTTTTAACTTGGGTAAGTAGGGCAAGTTTTTCTCGAATATTGGCCGTTCTAAGAGATTTTATAAATTTCTTAATTTCAACGCGCTTTTCGTAGTTGTGAACTATGATATGTAAATTGCCTAAAAGCCGAGCTTTTAGATTATCTAGTGCCAATTTCTTTAACTGACTTTTAAGAGCCTGGATTTCAGACCAAATTTTATCTACTTCATCAAATTTAGCAATTTCATTTTCTATTTCTTCTCTACCTTTTTCATTGGCTATTCTCTCCGCCATTAAAATAAGTTCTTGTACTGGTGTATTTTCTGGAACTCCTAATTTTTTACAGATATTGTTTATAGTCACATTCCCCCACCAAGTTTGCAGAAAAAATCCCTTATTTCTTACCAGGGCATCTGCGCCTTTAATTTTTTCTTGTATTCTAACAGCCTTATCTTTTCCAATAGAAAGGCCATCAGTTTTGAAATCAAGATTAAGATGCTTATTTATGTCCTCAATTTTTTCTTTGGCGGAAGCCCATGTCCGCTCATTGGTTATTGCTTCAGTAAAATCACTCTCCAATTTAGAAAGATTCTTTTGTGCTTTTTCATATTTTTCCAAAACAGATTCTATATCTTTTTTATCGTACGGCTTTACGGGGCTATTTGGGCCAGTAATTGCCTCAAGTTTATCCGCCAAAGATCTTTGTGCTTTTCTCGCCCCAGAACGAGCAATAGAATATGGGCCGACAAATTCTTCAAGCCAAGACGATACTACATCTACTGCTTTATCCATTCTAGACACAAACAAAACTCTTTTACCTCCAAGAAGGTGATCCAAGATGACAGCCGCTATTGTATAGGACTTACCAGTGCCAGGTGGCCCCGAAACTATTGTTAAGTTATTTTTCCTTGTATTTAAAACGATTTTCTTTTGGGTGTCGCTTAGGTCAAACGGAAAAAGGTCATGCCATTTTTGTTCTTCTGCTTTTTGTTCGGTAAATCCACCAGCCACTCCATTGCTGACCTCTGAAACTGGATTACCGCCATTAGAAGGGTTTTCCAAAAAGATAGAATCTAAGCCAGTTTTATCCTTAGTATCTTTGAGGATTCTATTTAATTCTTCTACAACCGTCCCTTCTGCATCCTGTCGAGGAGCAAGAATAATACAGTGAGCAGGGCATATTTCATACCCCTCATGACTTGTGTTTTTTTCATCAAATTTAATAAACGAAGTAAAATCACCTCGCTCTTTGAATATTTCTGGAAAATAGTTATTTATATTATTAAAAAACTTTCTTACTGATTCTAGGGTAAGTGGCCATTCCGGAATTGATGAATATAAATCCTGAAACCTAACCTCCAACTCTTCTTCATTTTGAGCGGTTGCAATACTAGCTATTAAAGATTGATTTAAATGGATTGTATCGTCTTCTTTTAATGTAAATACAACCGTATCATTTTCTGTTTTTTCCGCATCCAGTTTAAGAAAAAGCAATGGCGCATTTATTTTGCTTGCCTTGTTACCATTCCCCTTAGTACCTTTCACAAACAAAGTACCTAAAATAATCTCAAATTCCGTGGGGCGCGCAGTAGCTTTATAAATAATGTCTAGAACTTCTTTGCTTTTTAATTCAATACTGCCATCAGCTAATTGCTTAATAGCATCTGGCTTTAATGGTAAAAATAAAATATCTCCAGAAGTAATATCAGTTAGCGCAACCGAGCGCATAATTGCTTGGGCGCAATCCTTTAAGTAACCAATAATCGATGTGAGTCTTTCTGGCGCCACAGTTCTTTCCCGTTGCTCTGTATTAAAGGTTGAAACCAAATCTTTTTCCTCTATTTTTCCAACATTCACATTAGTAGTTTTTTCATCAAATCCTCCTTTTCTCTCACATTCCCCACAAATTTGGCCATGCTTAACTTTATGTTGTTTGCAGACAACGCAGTAAGGTTTATCGGCCCAATATTTTTTGGCATCAAATCGTCTTCGATACATAGATTTTATTCATTAAAACTATCACATCTTTAAGGCAATTAAAAGCGCCATTAATGACGCTTTTTTCCCGTTTTAATTTTTTTAGAAAAATATACTTTTAAGGAAATAAAATATCCAAAAGATAGTGAGGGCTAAATTTAAATTATAGATTGTGCCCTTGCCATTAATATTTTGGGCGATAGAGAAAATAATGAGAATTACTACCCCTACTCCAAAAAGAAACATAATGTGCTGACCTAAAGTTACTGCCCCGCTGATAGTGTAGGTTAATAAAAGAATTAAACTGACCGGCACGATGACATACACAAGATGCTTAGACGAAAGAATTTTATTAATTTTTTCTTTCATAATTTTGTGTCTTAATAATATTTGATGTCTTGATTAGTACCCGTTTTTATGAAGGCAGCTTGCGTACCAATCATTAAATTCCGCCCAGCTAAAATTAGAAGATTTGGTATTAAGAATTACATCGCGATGGTAGCAGCTTCTTTTTACTAAATAGGGATTTAGGGAGAACCAGTAGAATAGTCCTACAGCCAACAAAACTAATAAAATAGCGATTTTATTTTTCTTGAGAAAGAGTGTAATATTTTTCATTTTCTCATTCATAATTTTAAAATTAATTATTTTATAAAACACAAAACCCGCCACTGGGGTGAGTCTTGCGACTCATACACAAGTTTCCCTGTGTAACGTTGGACACGCCCCCGAATGACGGGATCTCTGTGTCCAACGATTTACTGCCATACCTTAAAGTTTTTTGACTTTAAGGGTTAGGCAATCGATATTAAATTGTTTATTTACTTTACGATAAAATTTTTCAAAAGTAAAACGAAAACTACTTGAAAACAAAGGTTAAAAGTGCCAGAGTTAAGTAAAATGAGAATGAAAATTTATTATGAAAATCCCAAAAACTAGCCCGAAAAATACTCCCCCAGACGAATTTTTATTAGACAAGCTCACCCAGGATGATTATGACGATGGAATTCCAGATTTATACATATCCAATCCATCAAAAGAGGGCTTACAATTTAAAAAGCGGCAGATTAATGCAATCATGAACGGCCGGGGTTTTAGTGTTTCAACTAGAGATCGGGAAATACGGATAAACAATTACGTTATTAGCAAGCCTCACGCTGTAGGAAAAAATATGAGCTTTTTCGAGCATCTTATGGGTAACCCCAG
Organism: uncultured bacterium; assembly: GCA_963835045.1. Lineage (GTDB taxonomy): Bacteria > Patescibacteriota > Minisyncoccia > Minisyncoccales > Staskawiczbacteraceae > VGLO01. The sequence continues at coordinate 150,612 of CAWIDW010000003.1, read as the reverse complement.
CAAGGGCATTAAAAGAGATGACTTATCTCCCTTTTTGCAGGGAGAAATTCGCGGTAAAAAGTTTTCAAAAATTCTGAACGATTTAGGATTTAAGAGTGAAATTTTAAAAGCATTTTTCCCTAAAAGAGGTAAAGGATTTCTTATATTTACGCCCCAGGTAGGAATGCCGGTGACTTAGGTAGTCTGGTAGACTTGATAGACCAAAAACTGTTGGTAGAGATACGCACCCACAGTCAAAAGTTTACCAACAACCCCAATGAAAAGTTCCTGCTAATGATATTGGGAAGTCAGGCAAAACTAGAAAATGACAACAGGGCCATCAACGTGAAGCGCGGCCTCCGTACCCGGGTAGAAATGGGACTGTGGCCCACCACGGCGCCAACCGGTTACTTGAATGAAAAACGAACTGATAGAAAATGCTATGTCATGGTAGATCCGGAAAGATCCGACGTGATAAAACAAATGTTTGAGAAAGTGGCTAATGACCACTGGTCAGGTAGGAAATTGTACCACTGGATGAAATTTGAGCTTAACTATCGGACCAACCGCAATCATCATTTAGCACTTTCAAATGTGTACCTGATTCTGCAAAACCACTTCTACTACGGCAGATTTGAATACCCAAGAAACAGCGGAAACTGGTACACCGGCAAGCACACTCCGCTCATATCAAAAGAGCTCTTTGACAGGGTACAGGAGCAACTGACACGGGATCATATCAATAGAGAAACAAGAGAGTTTGCCTTCACAAAACTGCTGACTTGCGGACTCTGCGGATCAGGGATAACAGCAGGCGAAAGATACAAAAAGTTGAAAGATGGTACTACCTCACGATACGTATATTATGGTTGTACCCGGTCAAGGGATTTAAAATGCCTGAGCCAATATCTGAGAGAAGAAATATTAATCGAATGGTTACTCAAAATAGTTGATACGATAGACATGAATCAATTTGGACTCAAGGAACGACTGAAAGAAGAACTGGAACGGTTCAATAAATTCCAAACGATGGTCGGGCTGGAGAAAAACAAATCTGCAACAGCCAGCAATGTTGATCTGCGAACTTTTGTAAAATATATTCTCAAGGAAGGAAGCATGCTTGAAAAAAGAGAGTTACTTTCAAACATGCGAAGCAAATTATTGCTGACCAAAGACGGGTTAACATTGCAGAAATAGTAACAAAAAAAACACGAATTAAATATCGTGTTTTTTTGCTGCGGTTACACCAATTTAGTACCGAAAATCCGATATTAAAGTTCAGATTCCTAGCGGGAATCCCGATAGGTTGCTGGAACTTTTTTTCGGCAATACGAGGGCCGATCGGTCTCTCAATACTAAATATATCTGGCGCGGGTGGCGGGATGATTTCCGAACTTTTGAGTGGGAGAAATCTTTCCCATCACCAGAACTAACTATTAACCAAATAAAACAATTATTATCTCTATCTAGTATACACGGCGGTTGATTTACTTTATTGATTACCACCTCAAAATCTATGAAAGTACCAGGTCTAAGGATCTGGTACTTTTTATTTCGACTCAATCGTTTCTTTTCTTAATCTTTCTCTATGCTCTGCAAGCTCTTTGAGGGAAAAATGAGCAACTCGCATATCGATCGCCTGCGGAGCTTTCCCAAAGGCGCGATCGAGCAATTCTTTACCGGCTGACGTGTCTTTGTTGTAAATGAGATTTTGCAAAAGTTGATCTGCTATTAAACCGGCTTTTTCTTGAATGACCTTAACAAACGCCTCTTGGGTTTTCATCTTTTCTATCGTTGATTTATTCAAAACGCCTCGCGGACGTCCGCCCAATTTACCGACTTCTCGCGCTAATTCTGGTGTAAAGTGTCTCGCCATAAGAATTGGATTAATACCAATAAAACCATTTAATTTGACTGATTTAGTTCGTGATTAGGATAATTATACACTAAAAACATATTAATAAAATATGTACAGTGAATTTATACTTTATAATGTCGGCTTACGGTATAAGTCGTTAAAGGCTAAGTAGATTTGTGTTACCCTTTAAAAATCGCGAACGATTTTATATCCCCCTTCAAAACCTTTCTATTCTCAAACGTAACATACCTTGATTTCCGGTCAATGAATTTATCAACAAACTCCTCTCCGCTTTTTAAAACTACTTTTACTCGTTTACCTTTTTTAACTGCTGTGTGCGGAGTTCTCATATTTCGTTTTCAACATATGCTTTGACGATAGCCTTACTACTTGGAATTAATTCAAAGTTTTTCCATTTGTCTTTAGGCATCCAGGCAAACTCCACATGCTCCTTGCTCAAAATAATATCACCCCTTACAAGTCCTCCAAAAAACCCGTAGATGTCAACCGGTTTGTCGGTGCGATGGAAAACGGTAAGATAATCTTCTGGAATTTCTATTTCCAATCCACATTCCTCTCTTACTTCTCTTATCGCAGCCTCTTTTAAACTTTCGCTCTCGTCCACTCCTCCTCCAGGAATATCCCAAAGACCAGGATACCATTTATCTTGTAGATTTCTTTTTAAGATGAGAATTTTCCCCTCGCTATTTAATAGAATAACTCTGGCAACATTGAATACTGGTTGTATTTTAAGCGTTTCAAAATCCTCTTTTAGCTGTTCCAAATTGGTGTATAAAATTCCTTTTATTCCGAGGTCATTGGCGGCATTGATATTTACCTGCAAATCATCAATGAAAACGCACTCTTCTGGCTTTGCGTTAATTTTTTCAAGTACATGCAAAAATGCTTCTTTGTTGGGTTTTTTATGGCCTATGCCAAAGGATTTATAGATATTATCAAACTGTTTATAGATTAAATGCTCCCACTCTGAATTTCCAGCATCAAGGTCAATCGCGTTAGAAAGCATGTGGATTTTGTAGTTCTTTTTTAGGGATTCAACATAATTAACCAAATCCCAGTCAATGCTTTCTTTTTCCACTTTATTAACTTGCTTCCACAATTCATGGGCTTCGCTTGCACTGATCGGATGATTCAAAAGAATGCCCACTCTCGTAAGAAATTCTTCCAGGGTTTCTGTTCCTATAATAAGCTTCTCTTTATGTTCCTTCCAAAGCTCTAGTGCTTTTTCTTCGGAGATATTAAAAACTTTTTCAAGATTGTAGTGAATCTTTCCGTTTTTTCCTCCGAGGTCTAAAAATACTCCGCCGAAATCAAAAATGAGATGCTTTATCATATTTTTTACCTAATTATTTCTGACTTAAACCATTTTTCTTGGAAGCTGGTCAATCCAAGCACTTCTTCATCACTTATATTTTTGGAGTTTTCAGGAATAATTACCAGCTTATCATCATTATCGTCCAATCTGCGTATTACGGCTATGCATGTTCCGGTAAATTCATCTACGGGCTTGTCTACTCCCAGTAAATAAGCATCTATCTCTTCTCCATCCGGAGCCTTTGTATCCGGCACAAAACCATAATTTACTTCATAAATCATGTCGTGTTTTGGATGCTTTGAACCAAGCGGCCGGTCAATTTTTATTTTTACCACTTTGCCCAAAAACTCAGTTGCGTAATTTTTTAAATATTCTTCAATTAATTTTATATCCTTAAAATCTTTTTCCCTCCCCATCGCCTGTTTAAATTTTATCGTTTCTTGAAGATTTAAAAATGGAATACCATCAATAATAGTCGCTGTTTTGATTGCTCCTTCAATCGTGGTTAAATAATTTTCCCAATCTAATTTTGATCCAATATCAATATTATCTGCAAACAAAAATAGTTTTCCCCATCGTATTTCTTCTTTATATGCCTTCGATTCTCTTAATTTTTTAAATAATTTCGGCATTACAATAACATCAACATCACGGGTATTTCGTATGCCAAGTGCTTCCAGAATCCCAGCTCCAATAACAACGTACTCTTCCAACGGTAAGTGTAAATTTTTAACCCTTTCAAAGATGGTCATTTTTTCTTTTTAGGAGATTTTAAGCTGGCAATGATGTTTTTATATCCCTCTTTTTTCACAATTTCCCAAGCGCGTTTATAATTTTCAGATTTTTGGGAAGTTTCTATATCCTTCAAAATTTCTTTTGGTTTTTTTAGAATATCCATATAAAGCGCTTCCAGTATTGCATGAACCATAACATGGTTAGCTGCCTGTGGAGCTTCTTTTTTGTACATTTTTTGAACCTTAAAATGCCAATTAATACCTGTAGTGTTATCGGCACATAATTCATGTATCAGTTCATGGGAAAGAACGCGGATAAACCTATCAGCATCATCTTTTACCGCAACTATAATTGGATTGGAAATAGACGGGCTATCATCGGGATTCACCAAAAATACGTCCACATAGTTTTGAAGAAATCTAAGGCCGGTAATTTTTTCAAGCCCATGCAATATTTTGTTTTCCTGCTTCTTCCATGCACGGTTTAATATAGGAAACTTTTTATCCAGACCATCGGTTGGCAAGTTAAATTTTTTACTAAGTAGGTAACCTATTTGTAACTTAATAACTGTTTTCATTTTTTATTTTATTCTGCCTGTTTTACATTAAAAATGCAAATTAAAAAAAGGGGTATTATTCGAAAATAACACCCCCTCCTAGATTGGCTAACGCACTGAGCCGGTCTCCTGATATGTCTTCCAGATCGGCAGCCAATCTTCCCTGAAGACGGCCAACTGGACAAGATCCCAGTACTCCCCCTTCCTGAACACATGCTGGTGACGAATGCCGTCGGGCTTGTAGCCACATTTGGTGCTGTACTGGATCGACCGCTCGTTATAGGCGATAACCTCAGAACACACCTTGCGCAGGTTGAGTGTGTTGAAGATGTACTCCAGTAAAAACATCTTGGCGTCGGTACCGTAGCCCTTGCAGAGGTTCTCCTTTTCGCCGATGAAAGCGCCTGTAGTACAGACCCGATCGCGCCAACTGATGCGGTGGACACCCATGCATCCGATCAGCGAGCCATCTTTGGTTTCGACACCAAAGACGATGTTTTTGTCGTCAGAGCCGAGCTTGTTAAACCACTCTTCCTCGTCCTTTTCCGTGCGAGGAAGGAAGGCCATGAGAAACTCTCTCAGATAGGCGTCGTTGATCCAGCGTGTCAGAAGCGGGATGTCGTCCTTGGAGAACGGACGCAGATTGACCTTCTTGCCTTCCAGCTGTGAATTACGAAACCCCCTTTATTGCTTAAATTTGATATACTGAAAAAGACACCGTAAGGTGTCTTTTTCGTAACTGTCAAAAGGATATGGAGATATTAATCTTCAAAAAACTTAAGGCAGTTGTCACTCAATTATCTCAGAAATTTAAGTTGGTGAAACCTGAAACGTCCACCAATGGTCGACCAAGAAAAATCTCCAAAGTCGATGCCATGACACTTTCATTGTACCAACACCAGAGCACGCGTGCAACCAAAAAATCAGTCTACGAAGATTTCAAAGAAGAATTAAAGTGCTCATACAAAACCCTTGTCGTGTCCATGAACGCTTCGGCGACAATGTGCCTACGATTACTATTCATCACCATGCGTCTTGGGAAAAAGAGTCAACATTTGGTTAAATATACTGATGCCACCGACATTCCAGTTTGTCTGAAAAAGAATGCTGACTCACACAAAACTATGGCGAACTTTGCCAGCTTCGGCCGAAGCTCAAAAGGCTGGTTTTACGGGGTAAAAATGACCCTAACACGAGATGCTGATGGTAAAATGCTGGGGGTGAAATTCACCAGTGCTCATGCCAGCGACCGTGACATATTCCGTAAGATCAACCAAGATATTTTCGGCATCATCGTGGCTGATGCGGGCTACGTGTCAAAACAATTAGAAAATGACATGAACATTGGTGGTAAGCGTTGGGTATTAATACGACCCTACAAAACCATGAAGAAATTGATGACAAAATGGCAGGAAGATTTGTACAAAGGACGATTTCAAATTGAATTTGATTTTCGATCGCTAAAAATGTTTCACGGTCTGGTGACCAGCCTTCCTCGGTCAGTTAATGGGTATCTGGCCAACTACATCCACGCTCTCACTTCGTTTGTTTTGAGATAGCAAGCGATTTGTAAAAAGACGTTTCAATTGAGTGACAATTTGCTTAACTAAAAAAACTCACTAACGTGAGAGATTTTTGGTTATATCTAAAAAATGAGTGACTTAAGAGTTTCGTAATTCACAGCTTCCAGGAAAATCACCTTCGGCTTTTCGTTGGACATGGCTTTTCCCCTTTCAAGGAACTGTTCTAGACTCAGCTTAAAGCAAAAGCGCCTCAGCTTATCTAGCCGAGACGCTTTTTATGATTAAAATATACTTTAAGTGTTTACGTTAATATTTTATAAAAATCGCCTTGGCTAAATAACCTCAATTTATTCCATGCATAGCAAAATACGCCTGCTAGTCTTGAGTTAATAGACATTGTATTTAGTTGGTGATTTTTATTGATTTTCATTGTAGTTACAATAGCACAGGTTATCCATTTTTGTCAAATTTTTCTATGGTGTTAATCGATTTACGCCCCGATATACAAACATGGCATCCCGAACATTATCAAGTCCCAATAATTGCATAATCATTCTGTTGGGACCCATGCCATAACCGCCATGGGGAGGACAGCCGTATTTGAAAAAATTCAGATAAAATTGCAGATGCTCAATGTCCATCTTTTTCTCTTTTGCCTGGGCAATCAATACGTCATATCGATGCTCACGTTGTGCCCCGGTGGTGACTTCAAGACCATTCCATAGCAAGTCAAAACTCTTAGTTAACTTTGGATCTTTCTCATCATGCATATGATAAAATGGCCGAACGCTTACCGGATATTCGGTAATAAAAACAAATTCGTGGTTGTGTTTTTCTTTGACATATTCGCAAATCTTTCGTTCTTCCTCCGGAGAAATATCACCTTCTTTTTCACTTTTGATTCCCATCTTTGCCAGGATTTCCTTGGTTTCTTTCATTGAGATTTTAGGAAAAGGAATTTTTGGAACTACTACTTCCCTGTTAAATACTTTCAATATTTCCTCGCCATATTTTTCCTTTACTTTTTCTATGGCATACGCAATTGCTTTTTCTTCTTCTTCCATCACATCGTAATGAGATTTTACATAAGAAATTTCTGTATCGTAACCAGTAAACTCCGTGGCGTGCCGCGAAGTAAATGATGGTTCGGCTCTAAATACTGGACCAACTTCAAATACTTTTTCAAAGCCCCCAGCCATGGCCATCTGCTTATAGAACTGAGGTGATTGGGCAAGATAGGCCTTGCGTTCAAAATATTTTACTTCAAACACTTCTGAGCCAGACTCACTTGCGGTAGCAATGAGTTTCGGAGAATGAATTTCAATATAGTTATTGTTTACCCAATATTCCCGAAACGCCTGTTCCATAACAGTCCACACTTTAAAAACAAGGGTGTTTTTTTCTTTACGCAAATCAATCCATCGCCAATCAAGACGAATCGACTGGTCGGTTTCTTCTTGTTGTCCTTTTTCAATCACAGGGATGGGAAGTTCGGGATCCGAAAGAGATAGAATTGAAATACTCTCTCCCGCAATTTCAAAACCTCCCGGAGCCTGCTTTTCTTCTTTAGCTAAGCCGGTAATTTCTACTACTGACTCCAAACTTAAACCGGAAGAACTTTTAAATGCTTCTTCTTTATCTTTGGTAATAACAACCTGGATAACTCCTGAAATATCGCGAATCAAAAAAAACTTAATGTTTTTCTGATCCCTGATCGTTTGGACAAATCCGGTAATTTTTACTTGCTGGCCAATATGATCTTTTATTTGATTAATATATATTCGTTCCATAATTTTTATTATTTTTTAAATTAAAAAGCCCTTATAAATCTACCAGTTATTCTACTGACAAACTTATAGGGGCTTTGTAAGCGATACCACCCTAATCAATTCGCTTGTTGCCAAGCGAAACTCAACCCGAAGGTTTACAGCAATTACGGGCTTACCCGCGAGGTTCTACTTGCCATATGACTTTCTTCCTCGGGCTCGGCTGTGTTGGCAGCTTCGTCGCCTTTATCTGTCTTTACTGTATCAATACTATAAAGTAATTGCAATATCAATCAGTTTTTATAGTTTATTCCTAATCCACATATCCAATCCGTCATCGGGACGTCTTGGCACGATATGAAGATGGAAGTGAAATACTGATTGTTGCGCATCCTTACCGCTCGCATGTAAAATATTTACTCCGGTGGCCTTATTTTCTCTAATCATGTCTGAAGAAATTTTCTTGCTGGTAATGACAACCTCCTTAAGAATTTTGTCGTCAATATCAAGAATATTTTCAAAATGATCCTTAGGCACAACCAGGACGTGCCCGTCAGTTACCGGTTTTAACGGTGTGAACGCCAAACACACCTCATTCTCAAAGATGATATTTGCTTTAACTTCTTTTTTTATAATTTTACAAAATACGCATTCCTCCATATTTCTCTAATTTTTTATCGTGATTACATTTTCATCATTGTCAGGTATTTCCATTGAATTAATAGTCGAATGTAAAAGATTTTCATCTAACACAAAACGATTTCTTTGTTTTTTATTTTCTTGCCAACGCTCTATGGCAACTTCTTTTGAGACATTAATATAAATCACCTTTGCATCCGCTCCGACACTGCTGGCAACTTCACGGAGTTTGTCCCGGCTTGCCCTGGTATGGTTAGTTGAATCATAAAGGACGCTTAAACCTTTTTGCAAGGCTTCTTGTGTTTGCTGGTAAGAGATATCAAACACTTTTCTCCAACCTGCTTCATCGGGCAATTTATTGGCATTCCAATCGTAATGTAATTCCGCAAGAATATTATCAATACTCACATAAACACATGAGGTTTGTTCTAAAATATTTTTACCTGTGTAGGTTTTTCCAGAATACGGAAGCCCGCATAAAATCCAAAGTGTTTTATTGGAATTATTGATTAATTGGATAACATCTTCTATTATTTCTATCATTATTATAAATATAGCAATCTTAATTCCACTTCATTTTCCCCGAATTAATGAAAACTATTTTATCAGTTGGCTTGAATTTAAAATGAAACGGTGCCGCCAATATAACTGCCGATGAGGGTTCAAATGAAGCGAGATTTTTATATTGAAGATATGTTTTTTTTATTTCTTCTTCACTTAATCTGAATACATAATGTCCTTGTAATACTTTATTCTCCACGGCTCTTTGATAAGGAGTCCATGGGGTTGATAATTTGTCTGCAAAACTTTGATAGGTGCTTTGGGTACCAATTCCGATAGCTCTGGTTTTGGGAGAATATTTTTCAATTCCTTCGATAATGCCAATATAAATACCCCCGCTCCCCAGAGGACAAATAATGTAATCAGGGATAATTTTTTTACAAATTTCTTCAACAATAGAAACATAGGCCTCTTCATATCCATTGGTTACATCCCAAATAACCTCCTGGTCATTTTCTCTGGCTATGCTTATAATTTCTTCTGGTCTTAAAATCTTCTGCTCTAAATTTAATTCTATTACCTGATAAGCAACACTTTTGAGTAAATCCTTTATTGTGTCATCTAATTGTCTATTTACTACACATACCACTTTTATGTTTGTGTTTTTGGCGAGTCTAGCAAGACTGTAGCCATTATTTCCCGAAGTAATTAAAACAAGCTTATCAACATGTAAATGGAGCGCTTCTTTGATAACCTTTTCATTTCTCCTATCTTTAATTGTTCCAAATTTATTTGTGCTTTCGTCAAAAATATAAGTATTTTGAAGATTAGGAATTTTGATTTTTTTTAATTTTTCACTATTCATATTTTTTTGCGCCAAGCCATGCAAGCTCAAATGATTTTTTCAGCGCGTCGGCAAGTTCTTCGCTTTCAATTACAAGTGCGAACCGTTCTTTTAGGGACATAAATACTACTTTATTATCGTAAATATTTATTTCTGGTGTAAAAGAATATTTTTCTTTTGGGACTAAAATTGCCTCTCTTTTTTCTTCTTTATTATTCTTCACACGTTCTCGTGCCTCTGGCGTATCAGGAAAAATTGATCTGATTTTGATATTTTTTCCGGATCTTCTTTTATAATAATCAGGGAAAAATCCTGGAAGAGCAGCGTGCATGGACTCAATAGATGCAAAAGCTCGTATCGTTTCTTTTGATGTAAGCGTATCTTCGTAAGCAGTTTTTATTCCTTCTGTTCCCTCAAAAAATTGAATCTTGGGTTTGGGACCAGATCCCGAATACATTGATTTAAGCTCCGGTAAAATTAATTTTGCTGAACCGACAAGCCCAGCATATTTTTTTGCATTATTTTCCAGGTTTTGAATTATTCTTTCCGGTGAGGCTGGTGTATAAAGCCTTGTATGTTTTCTCTCCGTAATAGAAACTAAACCACTTTTCGCCAAAGATTCGAGAATCACATAAGAAGTACTTCTGTTGATATCTGCCTTTTTTGCAACATCGGTAACAAGAGCCGTTCCTATTTCAAGAAGCGTCAGGTATACCCGGGCTTCTTTCTGGCTTAAACCATAGTTGATAAGTTTTTCTTCCAAGTTTGTACTCATACTATGAATTGTAGTAAATATTGGTCAGTTGTCAATGATTAATGTCTTATTGTTATTAACTATTGACAACATTAAATATTTAAAATAATATGGGTAATAATTAAAGTAAAGAAAGAATTATAGTATCCATAAGTAATTTCACTTGTGGCTACTACTGTTCTTTCATGGGAGGTGCTATATGCACCAGTCTCGCAAGCCGGTCGTCGCGCCCGTCACCCCGCAGGACGAGCAGAAGAAGCCGCTCGACCTCGCCAAGGTCACGATCGTGCGCCTGCCGCGCCGCAACGACGACGTCTACATGCGTGGCGTCCGCCGCCCGCGCGCCTAATTGAGGCGTCCGGGTTCCTGGGGCGTAGATTGGTAAACACCATTCTACGCCCTCTTTTTTTAAGGAGGGATGGGATGTTTCCCAAGATCAAAGACAGTATTTCTGTGCTGTATCGCCAAAAAGGCGATGTATACGAAGTGAACTTTCTGCTTAATGCGAGCAGTACCGTTCTGCCGTTCGAGCTGAACGAATCTGCATTCAAGTGTTTGCGATACCTCGATGGTAAGCATTCACTTCAACAGATTTGCGAGGCAGCCGGCCTGTCTTTGCAAGAAGTCACGCGACTTGTGTCTGCCTTGCGCAAAGCCAAAGTGCTTTGTGGCAAATCTACGCTGTCAAACTCCGTAGAGAAAACTCGTTTTGTAACTCAGCTTAACTTCTTCGCTGAGTTTGAAACGGAAAAACTCTCACGGGACCAGATGCAACAACGCCTGAAGGCGTCGCATGTTACAATCATTGGTCTGGGAGGAATTGGCACCTGGGTAGCACAGGGATTGATGCTGGCGGGAGTCGGCAAATTCACCCTGGCGGATCCCGACATCGTCGAGCTGGCCAATCTCAACCGCCAATGCCTATTCACACTTCTGGACGTCGGGAAACCGAAAGCCGAAACAATCGCGGGTAAATTTACCCAGATTGATTCGGACATTCAGGTTCGCGTTCTGCAAAAAAAGATCCTCAGTAAGGAGGATTGCGTGGATGCGGCCTGTGAGGCCAACCTCATCATCAACTGTGCTGATGAACCCCAGACGGATACGATTAATCGTATCGTTACAGAAGCGGGTCACCAGCTCAATGCTCCCCATATCCTCTGTGGAGGTTATGATGGACACTTGAGTTTTCTTGGCCCAACAATCATCCCCGGAAAATCTGGCTGTTGGTACTGCTACGAACACGCCCTCGATCAACAACTTGATCGTGCCGGCTACCAACATCTCCAGGTTACTCCGTCTCACATACAAGGAGGCAATATTGGCGCCATCAGCGCCATCACGGCCAACTACCATGTTCTGGAAGCCATTAAAGTTCTTACTGGCTTCGCGCCACCAACCATGCTCAACAGGGCAGCAGAACTCGATTTCCTGACGTTCGGAATCAACTTCCGGAACTTCAAGAAACGGAGAAATTGCTTCCTCTGTGGGCAAAAAAAGAAAGGAGCAAGCTAATGAGTAAGCGGGAAGCACTTGTGCTTTCCAGGCATCTCTCACTGGAAAGCTTGGACGCCAGCACTGGCATCCGTGTTATCCTAAACACGCTGACCGGCCAGCGCCTGCAGATGACCAGCGAATCGATGAAAATTCTGGCGGTATTTCAGACCCCGCGCACACTACTGTGTGCTGCGCGACACCTGGGTATCATCGGAAAAGGAAGTCATCGACAGCTCTGGTCATTACTGTCGCCGCTCGTCGATGCATCTTTTCTGGTTGATGCATCCAATGTAACATCACAGGAGCATCGCAACCTACGCACAATCATCGATTCTGATTCACTCGTGCGGCCGAAGATTCTCTTCGCCCACTGCCCAAGCGTGAACCTGAATGAGATTGAACAGGGTACAATCGTGATCGCAGGCATCGGCAGCGATCAGGCCACAACGGGTCATCCCGGAGCGCGTCACGGCCCTGAAAGATTTCGTGAAGTTTCTACCCGATTCATTACTTATGATCGGGACATCTTCACGCTCGCCAATCGTGGCTGGTACAACGCCGACATGGGGAAAGTCATACTGCGAGGTGTTCCATTCGTGGACGCAGGGAACGTAGTCCATCATCTGTCCGAAGATCCCAGAAACTTCTACGAGCGTTGCCAAAAAACAGCATTCGCCATTCATGAAAGAAAGGGGTTTCCAGTCTTCATTGGCGGAGATCATTCTATTTCTGCGCCACTCATTCGAGCTTGTAGAGAAAAACACGAAGATCTCGCGCTAATCCACTTCGACGCCCACACGGACCTGGCCGATTGGGACTGTGCTGTCAACCATCACCATGGCAACGTGATGAGCAGAGTCCTACATGAAAACCCCAAACTGGAAATCTACCAGTTTGGTATTCGTGGATTCGCAGGTGCACCTTCCAACAATAACCGCTGTCACGTGGCAGGACAGCAGGAAATCGATACCGATCTTAACAAGGTCATTTCGCGCATCCCGCGGGATCGCACGTGCTACATCAGTTTTGATGTGGACGTAATTGAGCCGAGCCTGGCTCCAGGGACTGGCACACCAGTTCCAATGGGAATGACCCCAAACACTCTCCTTCGCCTAATGGAGGTAATCATCCGTCAAAACCACATCGTCGGGATCGACGTTGTGGAACTGTGTCCTTGTCGTGACAGAGAGGACATAACGACAAGCTTGGTCTTTCACCTACTTATGTGCATCCTTAGTTGGACACACGAGTCGCTGTAAGACAACATGCCCGATGTGATTTATCACTCGGGCTTTTTTCATCTATTTTTTAGAAACAATACACATCCACCGTAACTGAATATCGGTATTTTTTACCGGATACCAACCCTTTTCATAGTCCATCCACATTCGTAAAAATATGATCTTTTTCATTTTGGTAATCTTCCCGCTTTCAGGATCGGCAAGCTCAATAGAATCTTTATTTACCTTTTCAACCACGCTAAAATGGCCGATGTAACCTTTCATCATCCATGATACAACAATAACATTACTGGGCTTGTTGAGACGCGCAAGATCCGCCCAGGTAGAATTTACTTTTTCCTGTACATTTAAACCAAATTTTTCAATAGCGTTAACTAAATCTTTATTATATAAGCCACCTTTCTTTTTATATCCAGATACTTTTGCGATTTCTTTGAAAGTATAAGGCACCTTAAAGTAATTAAGGATCATCTGAATGCTCGTTGGGCCGCAAGCTGAATCGTCTCTTTGTTTAATAGGTTTAATTTTCATATTTTTATTTTGCCTTATTTTTGATGAAAAAGCAAAAAAATCGCCTAATATTAAAGACGATTTTTTACTTTTTAAAATAATCTCTCTTTTCCCTATCTTAATTCCCTCACTTCATCTTTTCTACAAGAAACGGTAACAATCTACTTGGCTGCCAATCAATTTTAGAAAGATATTCCTGGGCATTTAATTGTTCTGTTAATTTATTTTCCATCTGCTCTCCGCCGTAGTTTGTCAGGATAAATACGGTACTATCTTTTGTTGATGGGGTTTTGCGTATTTGCTCCAAAATTTTGTCACCGTTTATATCCGGCAACAGAAGATCAAGCATAAATAAATCTGGTTTTTCTGCTTTGCCTTCCTCAATTTCTTTTATCCCACGCCAAAGCAAAGAAAGAAGAAACAACTTAAACTTTTTATAGTCCAATCCATCTACCTGTGAAAATTCAAGCCCGTCCGGTAATTTGTAGTTTACCTGCTTTACAGATATTTGTCCGCCGTACAAAACCTTTGAGGCGTAATTTTCCAGTGAACCGATAACCCTATTATCGCAATCCTCGCACAATATGTCGCTCTCATGTTCACCGCTTTGGGCTACGCTATCAGAGCCGGGCATTAGGGTTGTAAACTTAACCATTCGGTGTTTTTCATCAAAAAGTTCCTGATGCATGAAATCAGGTATGATATGGGATTTGTTGCAAAGTCTTTTATCCTGTAAACACAATTTACACTGCATAATTATTTTTTTGTCCTTTAAGATTAGCGCTTATTTTATAAAATTTCAACAAAAAAACCGCCCAAAGAAGAACGGTTTTAGCTTGGCATTATAATTATGTTACTGGCCTTCAAGATGGTACCGCTTAGAGCCTCTATTTTTAGTTTTTCTCTATACTCGGCCAATTCCTTCAGGGAAAATGTTGCTACTTGCATTTGAACGCCTTGCGGGACTTTGCCAAAGGCTCTCTCAAAAAGCTCTTTACTGGCGGAAGTATCAAGTCTATCAGAGCCTAGTAAAAGATTATTTACAATACGCCCCGTTTGCTTCTCAATCTCCTTAATCATTGCCTCTTTTGTTTTAATCGCCCGGATTGTGTTAGGCGACAAACTCCCCTTAGGCCTCCCACCAAGCTTACCAACTTCCCTCGCTAATTCGGTTATAAAAGCCAATAAAGCTAAATACTTTAACTCGTGACTACAGTAATTATATCATTTTTTCTAGCCTTGTTTATCTACCTGCGGCCGCTCAGCAATATATCGCAAGATGGGATTGGCTGATATCTTCCAATGGCGGGATATGTGGCGATAGATACGCACGAAGGCGACAAATAGAATGTAGCCGACTGCGACACCAAGGGTATTGCATATCACATCATTGATGTCGGCAATCCGGAAGGTCATTTTTGCCAAGAGTCCCGTTATTAGTTGCAAAAGCTCAATAGCGATACTAAAGAATGCACCAATAACGACTACCTTCTTGAAGCGAAGATTCGTAATGAACGGTAGTCCGAAGCCGAAAGGCATCATGAGAAGAATGTTGAGAAGCCTGATTTTCAGATCCTTTGGAGTGAGTGTAATAAGCGGAATTAAATTCAGGCGTTTCCCGGCCGCGATCCCATGGAGCATAAGGCCTGGCGTAAAAATCTTTAGAAGAAGCAGGGATTGATATTTAAATAGTGTGTAATACAAAACCGTAACTATGTAGATGTAGAATATCGTAAAGAACAGCAGATATACGAAGCTTTCCTTTTTCTTTAGCCGAAGAAATGTAGCAATACCGATCCAAATCAGACCACAAAGAAGTACGGCCGATACATTTAGATACCAACTCCATATGTTTGTTTTATGAAAATCCGCAGCTTGTAGTTGCCCTGACTGAGTTTGACCAGCTCCGGCGCATACCACAACGGTATTGGCGGTAAAGCTGCCATCGGAATTTGGTCCTCCGACCAGCGTTACTCTGTCTCCTGGTTTCAAATCGGATAGAGAAACAGAGCCGGTTGATGTTTGGATTGTTGCTTGGCCAGTAAGGTGAATAATCTGACTGCTGCCGTTGTCGTTTCGCTTCATAATAAATGTGTTGCTTCCTACACTAACGATCTGTCCGATGCCGCCGGTACCACCGCACAGATCCCCACTTTGAGGGATTGCACTTTCGGGCTGATTGGCTGCCAGCACCACGCCCCTGTAGCCAAAAAGCGCAGTCATAGCAACTACAGTAATTATTGAAAGTAAAATGAGAAATTTCTTCATAGTTTCACTTACTCTACCAAAAAATCGCCCGAAAGGCGACTTTTTGCGCCATCAGGGTCGTGAACTGGAATTTCAGGAACAAATCTGGCGGTTTCGGCGGCCTCTAGTCTGACGTCTCAGCGTCGCTATTTTACTAAGGCTATTGTAGCAAATTGGGGTAAAAACAGGAATGTTACGTGATTTTGGACACGTAACAGGTTGTACCAAAAAATCGCCCACATGGCGACTTTTTGAAATATAATTAAAATATTTTATTGAGAAGCGCTCGCACTCATTTGAGTCCTTTTATCCCCTGAACGATTGTCGTAAAATCTGCTCGTGCGGCTTTTAAGTCGCTGGTTGCAGTCTGAATATTATTTCTTGCACTTTCCAGTGCCGCCTTATTTGATGCGGCCGTCGTTGTATTTCCTTGGTCGGGCATTAATGATGCGGTTCCAGTTACTGCCGCATTAGCCTGAGTAGTTGCATCAGCTAGCTTGGCAGTAATATCTGACATGGCAGATTGTATGGATGTCGTGCTGTCGGTGGATGGCAATTGAGAAATCCGTGTCTGAAGCTTTGTCTGAACTCCGCTCATTAAGTCCACAATGGTAAGGATTCTATCCGATGCTGCTGCGATTCGTGCTTGAGGTAGCACCAATGCATAAATCCGATAAGACTTAGTTATGGACTGCATATCGGTTTTTAACGTGGTCGCATCAGTATCGGCATCAATAGTTGCTTTCAATGTAGTCAATTGGGTAATTTCATTTTGTAAAGAAGTAGCAAGGGTGGTTTTTTCTGTAGCTGAAAGTTTTTGCATTGAATTTACGCGAGTAATGAGAGTATTCAAGCTATTTATTCTTTGGGTGATGGCGGTATCAGAACGCTGAATCATTTTCTGCATTCTAGCAGCTCCGTTGGTTGTCGAAGAAGCAGTTGTAGTTGTTTGCGCAAAAACCGGAGTTGCAACTAAAGCAACCAATAAGACCAGCGCTGATAGTAATATATTTTTATTAAATTTCATATTTTTGATTGCCATAATGTTATTGATTTTGGTTACTTAAACTTTGATTTACACTAGCAGAATCGGTGTTTAAGCCATTCATTTGAGTGTCAATGTTTGCCAGATCACTGTTGATTGCTGTATCAGATGTGTCGTTTGGATTAGGAGAATACGTACCGTTTGGACTCTGTGCGTTGTTTTGATTAGTATTTGTTGCCATGTTTTGTTGGGTTGGAGCCATAGCTACTGGATGCTTTGATGAAGCAACCTACCACCAAATCCCTCCTCCGACGATAATTACTACTGCGACAACTACGCTTGCGATTATAGAATTTTTTGACATAGGTTAAAAAATACTTAAATTATATTACTCATAACTGCTTTTATTATACCACATCATTTAACCTGTAAAAGTAATACGTGAAAAATAGCTAAAAAGGTTCAGGGTGTCTACTTGGTCTGTATCGGCATAACCGGCGGCATCTTTTGATTTGAAGTTGGGCGGTTTGACCAAGCAGCGATTCCCAGTAAAACTGCGAAAATCAGATATCCAATAATTGGAATGAGGGTAAAAAGAACCCACCAGCCGGGTCGGCCAACTCTTTGAAAAACTTTCCAAATCCATACCATGGCGAAGATTACAAAAGCGATACTGCAAAAAATATTCAGGATAGGGATGAAAAATCCTATCATAAGCAACATCGGCCACCAGTGCATTTTGGCCATTTTGCTTATCATATAGATGTTTACGATCGGTATCCACATAAGCCATGGCTTTTCCATATCAAGCTTTTTAGCGATAGCCGTGTAAGCTAGGGCGTTATAGATATAGATGACAATGAGCGCAAGCCAAAACAACGGAGAAGACCAGAGTGAAAACCAATGATGAGATGAATAGTGTGCCCACATTCCGTAATGATATGGATAATACATAGGAGTTTTATGTTAGTTTTTTCTTTATTATACCACAAATAAAAACCCAAGAAATGAATCTTGGGAAAATTGGGGCATCGTGCCCCTTGTGTATAAGAGCATCGTGCTCTTTTTCTCTGACGGTCCACCGGGTAGCATGGTGGTTCGCGGCGATTCTGCCTACTCTGAAACCTCATGGTACTCGTAGGAAGGCACATAGTCAGGCTGCTCGGCGTGTTCCAGCTCCGTATGGTACGCAAAGATCACTGCCTCTTGGATGACTTCGCGGAAAGCGGAGTTGATCGGATGGGCGGTGTCGGCGTGGAGCTTGGCTCGGCCGTCGGTGTCGCGGGTGGCGCGATCCTCATCGAGCTCGTTTCCGCAGTGATTGCAGTAGCGGGCCCGCAGATGGTTCTTGCATCCGCACTCGGGGCAGCGGTCGGTGAGCTTGCGGCTGGGCATGGCGATGAACAGTCCCTTGTTGCCTTCGATGACTTTGAGGTCGCGGACGACAAACTTGTCGTCGAAGGTGACGGAGCAGAATGCGCGCAAGCGATCCGTGCTGTCTCCGTTCTCTTCCATGAGCTTGATGCGGATTTCGGTGATCTGCATGGTGCGTCTCCTTGGGTTTTAGAAACCCGGCGTTGAAGTGAGGTGGAAAGAGAAAGTTACGTGATTCCTTCTTTTTCGGGATACTTGAGTTCGGTCGTGATGACTAGGACGATTCTTTCTCGCTTCTTGTTGATTTGTTCCAAAGCGGCATCCAGCTTTTTGATGGCCAGATACACATCGTCTTCTTCATCGATGTAGATTTCATCTACATCGATTCTCGACTTTATCTTCTTCTTTTTCTTCACGATGACACTCCTTTGTGAAAGGACTGGGCGATAATCTTAATGTTTAGTTAATGCTATACCTTTTAGGGAAAGATGCAAACAAAAAGCCACGATAAAGTGGATAAACAAATTTTATAAATGATTGAAGACTTCTTTTGAGGGAAGTCTTTTATTTATTGGGTGGGGTTTGGAGTTGAATGGGAGGTGTGGGGGTTGAAAGAGAAAGAGCTGTCGGACTCGCTTTTGTTGATTCCGAAGAATCTTCATTAGCTTGTCCACTGTCATCATAGCAGATCATAAGGTCGTGTCAATAGTAATCTGTGGATAACTGAAAAGAAGGGTTAATCCCCTCCTTTGAAAATAGCAAATGATTTTATATCTCCCTTCAAGACCTTTCTGGTTTCAAACGTAACATACCTTGATTTCCGGTCAACAAATTTATCGACAAACGTTTCTCCGTTATTTAGGACTACTTTGACGCGTTTGCCTTTTTTGACGGCGGTGTGGGGAGTGCGCATATAGAATTAATTTTACTGATTACGAGAACTTATCCAATAATGATGCATAACCCGATGGCTCGGAAACCACATAACACAAAGAATAGTAAGGACTACAATGAAAAGAGTCCAAGAAACAATCCAGGGTAAATTATGTGTAATTTTGTCTAATTTCTTGGAGCCATCTACAACAAGTGGAGCTTTGTACACTTTTGTCATTAAACGGATGCCTAATTTTTCAATTCTGGAAATATATGCAACATAGAAAAGTAAAGAAACTGGCACTATTAACATTAAAAGCGAAATCAGTAACCTGACAATTATGTTGAGCGGCAAAAGATTTTCATTAAATGATGCTACCACTAAAAGAGCTGCTGCAATTGCGCTAATAATTGGTAATGTAGCAAGCTTAGAAGCTGTTATCTGAAACAATTGGTCGTTTACCGCATTTGCAATGCGGAGCCTGTCCTCCGGTTTTCCTGATTTATATCGCACCTCTTCGGCTTTTTCGTATTCCGAGAGTTCATCATTCATGGAATTTATTTTTTAATTATTTGAGCACCTTGAAATTTATAGCCAAGCTCCTCTTCTAAAAATTCCTTAATTTCTGTTTTAGAGGGTATAATTTTTTGCATACTTTCATGCCTTTCTTTTATTTCAACTTCGTACATTTTATCTAAAAGATTTTCAAATTCAATAAAAAGAGTACTGTCATTTTTCAACACCCTTTCCTCTTTAATGTAAGCTTCGCATGCACCCCACCACCTTATTATATGATACCCAAAACTACTCCAAGTCATCTCTTCGTCTAAATACCCTCTTCTTAAAAACATACCTACCATTTCAAAAAAATTCATTACATCCTCTTTAATAATATCATGGCGGGCCGCGCTTGACGCATTGTTAACTATTTCGTCTAAAAATTGTGCAGCAAGCTTCCCTCTTGCAACAACTAATGCGAGACTGTCAAAAGTTTCTTGTGTTTTTAATTGAATTTCAACCATCATTTGCTCCTTTGCAACCTTCTTGCTTGAAGATATGCTCCATAGCGCAAAAATAGCGGATGCGCATGCCGCCAATGTTGATACTATGCTAGTTATGGCTAAAATAATTTCTAGTGTTGTCATGACTAGCTTCAAGTTATCTTTTATTTTACAAAATTTCAACCAAAAACCCGACTTCTCGGGCTTTTTATTATCAGCCTGGAATTTATTATAACCAACTCGCCACTCCCCCATGGTGAGAGCAGGAACCACTATGATGCAAGCTGAAACTATACGTTCCGTCCCGGCACTGTGCGGTAGCTCCGGCAGGGATTCCGTTGGACGAGGACGCCGGGCTATGCACCGTATTTCCATTTACGTTGGTGTAGGAGTTGTTATTTGATAAGGTGGTAAGCCATTGCGCGTTGTTATTTAAGATCTTATTTGCATCTGCTCTAGTAAGAGTGCCAAAAGAGCCCGTCGTACTAATTCCCTCTTGTTTTTGAAAAGTAATTAAGGCGCTACGGGTGGCGGATCCGAACGTGGCAGAGATTGATCCGTTAAAAAGCCCTTCGTCTTTTAAAAATTGCTGTAACTGGGAAACTGCGGTTCCGGTGGTTCCGTAGGAAAGATTTTTAGTGAAAACCGTACCACTTGCTTGGGCAGTATTAGCAACTAATAAAATACCGATAATGAACGCTGATGATGATAAAAATGATATAAGTTTTTTCATAAGTTTTATTCTAATTACTCATATACGGCTTAATGTAATTATTAAATTCGTCCGTAGAGTTTATTTCATTAGAGTTTATAGGTACTTTAGAAGGCGGGAGTTGTTCATCTATAACGCCACCGAGAGTCTCTTGCGTAGGTTCGTTCCAATTCTGATCATGAAATTGGGCATACTCCGTTCCCTCAAGTGCATCTATTAAATAATGTGACTCGCCCAGTACATCTACATTTTGCGTCTTGCCCAGTACATCTACATACGTTGACGGGTATTGGCTATCTACCACAGCCAATATAAAACATTTATTTAATTTTGTATTGTAATGGTCTGTGTATGAGTAACTATACGTATAACCATTTGAAGGACTTTGAGCATAATCCTGCATAAATGGGCCATTAAAATACGAACTCGCGGCATTCGAACAGATTTGTTGGTTCGCAAGACTTCCATTAGTTACGGGTGCATTTTTTGGATGAGAAAAAAAGATGTAAGCACCGTATCCGGCAAAACCAACGATTGCCAATACACTGATTAATAATAATGTCTCGCCAATAACTTCACCTTTTTGAGAATTTTTCATAAATTATTTAAAAATACTTTTAATGAAATTCCACGTGTCAAAAAATACATTATTAGAAGCATGGAATTGAGTTTTTGATTTGGTCTGAGATTGTGTTGGTGTTTGAACCTGGATTTTAACGGCTCCCTGTATCTGCGTATTTTGAACTGTGGTTGTAGGTTGAATTGGTTTTTTTACAATCACCTTTTTAACTGGCAAGGAAGTAGGAGCTTGGATTGTGGGTTTCTGGGTAATTATTGGAGCTTGAATAACTACTGGAGGAACACTATTCTGATTTGTCAGTGCCGGAGAGGTTGGCGCAGTAACAGTTAGAGCGTCAACGGTTAGGTTAAAAGTTTGTGTTGCAACCTGGGTATTATTAACGGATGCCGTAGCTGTAATAGTAAATTGACCAGCTTGTCTTGGTATTAGTTGTAGGGCGGCGACTCCACTATATCCCTCAACATTTATGGATTCCACTTGCAGGTTTGACGGATCGGAAACAGAAAAACTAATAAGAGGCGTATCGGTGCCGGTGTAGGTAAAATTGATATTTTGGGAATATGGTTGATTTATGATTGCGTCGGGCAATAAAGTTTTCGTAAAGACAAAAGTAATACAACTGTCGTTATTAAATAGAATTGATCCAGAACCACAAACACGGCAATGATTGTTGCTGTCGGCATAAGAATTTAACCCATATAAAGCCTGACAAGCTTGCGTAGCGGGTATACAAGAATCACCATTCGTATTCGCCCCATAGCCACTATTACAGGTGCATTGTCCGTTTACATAAGAAGCGTTTGGCGGGCAAGTTCCGGGAGTAGCCGCAATATTCGAATTAGAGTTTGAATTTGATAAACAATCCTCATAAGTTTGCATTTCGCTGTTATACGTGTCGATTTGTTGCTGGCAAGTTTGAATTGCTTGTGGATAGCCATTGAATTCGCCAGGACTATATTGGTCGCTTCCGCCAACGGATTCTAGATCGCTTCCATAATCCATTCGCAGTGTATTTAATTGATCTTGGGTGCAATATGCCATTGGCTCAACACAAGAATTAGTTGGTTGATAGGTTTGACACTCAACCATTGATTCGTAGCTTACGCTGCTACCAGTCCAACCATCATTGCAGATAACATCGCCGTTTGCCTGAGGGCCAGCAGAACAATCTACCCCACCGTGATCCGAGCAAGCTCCAGAGGTGGCGAAAGCAGAGATTGGCACAGATAAAACTACTCCGCAGAAAAGGAGAGATAATAAAAATGTTTTTTTCATATACTTTTCTTGATTTTTATAAACACAAAGCCCGCCGCTAGGCCGAGACTTGCGTCCCCAACAAAGGATATTGCTGCTCAATCTCTTTTACCCTCGCCTCAACTACTTCCTTAAATTTTTCAGTTGAATAATCTTCATATTTGTCTCCGCGCCATAATTTTGCCAACGGCTTGCTCAAAAGTTCGTCGTACGGCTTTGCCTTTTCAACCACGGCGATAGCACTTATCACATTGTGTCTTTTGGGGCCGAGAAAAGCGTTTTTGGTGGCAAAATCATGTCTTGGGGTTGTATCCCGTTCAAAAACTATTTGTTCGTCGCCGTAGATGGCGTGAAGCATAACATTATCATCAGTATGGTCTGTTAGGGATTTGTTTGACCTGCAAAGAACAATGACACAGGGGTGCATGGCGCAATTCTTCAATTGGTCGTGTGCTTCATTCATTTTACGGCGCATCCTGCCGTAAAACTCCTTACTGCCAGATTTTGACCATTGTGCTTTGCCATACGCCCGTAGTTCTTTATTTATTTGTTTGTCAAAGTCGCTTAACGCCAAATCTTTAACTTCTACAATTAAGTTTTGTGATGCTTTAACAAGATAGTCCGGGCATTTCAATCCGATTTTTGGTTCATACTCAAAGGGCAGAGCATTTTGAGTCAAATACTCCTCAAATAAAATTTCGCCCTCTGTTTTCTTTTGTTTTGCCATATTAAAACCACTGTACTCCCATAAACTTATTAAACATTTTTTTGGCACTTTCTTCCTCGCCAAATATGAGTTTCAGGCCGCCATTTTGTTTTATAGCCGCTTCTAAAATCCAGTCGGTTTCTTCTTTTTCAGAAACAATGAATATGTATAATATGCCGGCTATTAAAAAAGTGTATCCGATTTTATTGTTTAGCCGGATTTTCTTGGGTGCCATGATAATTTTTTCTGGTAGTTTGGTATTGCGGTAGGTAAGGAGTATGCACGGGAATTTTTCTTCCGGCCCGGCGTCGTCATTGATAATCATTTGCCTGATTTTTTCTTCGTAGGGGCCAAGTGAAACATTACGAAAAAAATCTTTGCCTGATATGCTCGCACGCCAAAGCAAAGAAAGAAGAAACAACTTAAACTTTTTATAGTCCAATCCATCTACCTGTGAAAATTCAAGCCCGTCCGGTAATTTGTAGTTTACCTGCTTTACAGATATTTGTCCGCCGTACAAAACCTTTGAGGCGTAATTTTCCAGTGAACCGATAACCCTATTATCGCAATCCTCGCACAATATGTCGCTCTCATGTTCACCGCTTTGGGCTACGCTATCAGAGCCGGGCATTAGGGTTGTAAACTTAACCATTCGGTGTTTTTCATCAAAAAGTTCCTGATGCATGAAATCAGGTATGATATGGGATTTGTTGCAAAGTCTTTTATCCTGTAAACACAATTTACACTGCATAATTATTTTTTTGTCCTTTAAGATTAGCGCTTATTTTATAAAATTTCAACAAAAAAACCGCCCAAAGAAGAACGGTTTTAGCTTGGCATTATAATTATGTTACTGGCCTTCAAGATGGTACCGCTTAGATAGTTCGTTTTTCATCGCCTCAGCCTCTCCTGCATCATTAGTTGAATACCAATCGAAATATTTAACATCTGTTAATCCTTTTTCGTATTGTAATAAAAAATCCTTTTTTAAATTAGTAGAAACTTGAATTAGGGTAATATCGCCATTAACGGGCGTAGTGCGCAACATCAAAACGCCACATCCTTCTGGGACCTTTTCTTCTATATTTTCTTTAGACCACGGTAAAATTATAGACTTTTCCATATTTTATTTATTAGATATATTGTATAACAATTACGAAAACTTTTCTACATGTCCACTAACTAATCCAATTATTTCTTGGTCTGTTTTTTCCTCTATACTATCAATCAACGCCGAGGTGCTGACCTTAAAAAGAGAAGCTGTACTTTTTGTGGAACATTTTTGCATAGATAAGAATAAACCAAAATGGGATGGTATGTCAATTTTCTGAATAAAAAAGTGGGATATATCCCTCGTACTAACATCCCCAGTTTTACATTCCCCGATTAAAACTCTATCGTTTTTCACCGCAAGAAAATCAATAGGATGCAAAACACCTGAAGCCCCCATAACACTGCCATGAGTCCAAACTTTCCAACCTTGGCTGACTAGTAATTTTTCTATGTAGTCCTCAAACCACGTACCTCCATCCAAGTAAGTATTTGTTATATTATCCAGGTAGGATACTACTATTTTATCATGGTCTGTTAACGACACATTGCAGTCTGAACATTTTGTAACCAAAGTATCAATTTCGCCAATATACGCACTACAGCCCGAACAAAAAGACAAATAATGCCTATCACAAACTGAAATATTAATCTGCCTTTCCTTTTCTATAATGGCATCTGATATACTAATTACCCGCTGTTTTAAATCAGGTAAATTTGCGAGCTGGGCTGATGACCAATCTCTAACATAAGTTCCTAAAACTGCTTTGAGTTCTTTCGTTCCCTTCACAATATCTTTTATCAAAGCAAGTTCTTTACCGCTTGGCAAATCAGAAATATTTAAAACATTTTTTAGGTTGGGTCTTTGTACAAGGGGTACTTGCGCATTGGGGACAAATTTTAAAAGGATATTTTGTCCAACAACTATAGTAAAGTCATTCTCCTTGTGATAGTCATCTAGTAGTTCCACGGAAATGGGCATAAAAGTTATTTTTTAATTATTTTCACACTACCTTTTATTTCACAAAACTTCAACCAGAAACCCGGCCTCTCGGGCTTTTTATTTGCTTGATTATTGGGCACTTTAGCGTTAGTATTAAGCCAACAATTTAATAATGACGCCTAAACCTTACGTTGTAGGGCATGGCAAAAAAGAGCAATGAAGCATAAAGAACCCATCACGGGGTCCGCTTCATTGCCCATACAGGGAAACTTGTATGAGTAGCTTCGGCTACTACCTGTGGTGGGCTTTTTGTTACAGCAAAAACCCTCCTCGGACGAAAAAATAAATTTATGAAAAAAACATATTTTTTAATAACCTTTCTTTTAATAATTCCTTTTACAGCATCGGCTACTTCCTATTGTGTACCACCTGTAGCTACTGGTTGCACCACAAATGGAGATTTAGGGTCTATAGGAGCTGAAAATGCGGCTTCAGGACAAGCGGGAAGCCCATCAGGAAATGCAAATGTGGCGGCTTGCCAGAATCAAATCATTCAATATCAAGCGGCCGAATTAGCGTATCAAAATTGTTTAAGTTCATCCGTTTCTGCTGTTCCTACTGCTCAAAATTCTTCCTCCCCGGCAACAACGGGCACAATTCAATTACTCAATTTTCCAAGCCAACTTAACGCAACTGTTAATGAAAATTTAAGTGTGTATATCAATTATATTTATTCTGGAAAAAATTATACAAGCGCAGAAATAATAAGCTTAAATCCAGCTCCGGGCCTTGAAGTTGGCAACGTGTCTTATGGCGCCAACGGAGTTGATAATGTTCTTTTCTCAGGGGTTCCAACACAAGTCGGAGATTATCCTTCAACTTTAGTTATTACCGATAATAATGGAGCGGTATTGAATCAGCCCTTTGACCTTAAAGTTAGTGATATTTGTAGTGGTATTCCGGTTAGCGGTACTTCAAATCCGTTGGTATTTACAGACGATGCACAATTGCCCGATGCAACGGTTGGCAAACTTTATTCTCAAAATATAAATTTTACTGATTCTGGCGGAATGCTCCCTGAGATCAACTTTTGTTCTAATCCCGATGAGTTAGGCATTACTCCCTCAAGCGTTGGCGGAGGAGGAAATGGCGGAAGTACCACCTTGAGATTTACTCCGAAACAAAGTGGCCAATTTAAGATTGTGGCCTATGCATTAAGTGGCATCAATTATATAAACGAAATTGGGACTAAAACATTTAATTTAACCGTTAACAACCCAAGCCAGCAAACAAACCAGCCGTCCCAGACGAATGCATCGACTCCGGCAATTATGCCAAACCCAACAACCACCAATAATCAGACAATAACCTTAACTCCATTTCCAAACAGCGCTAATCAAAATACTAAACAAATGTCTATTCCAAAAAAGTCGGGGCAGGCCACAACAATTAGTCAAACTAAAAATACCCAAGTATCGGCACCGACAATAGCTACAACCCAAACCGCAACGCCCACCAAGACTACACCTGCAAAGACTCAGGCTAAATCCAAAAATTCCAGCAATATATTTTCAAACATCTGGAATTTTATCAAAAATATCTTCTAAATAAATTTATGAAGAAAAATATATTACATCATATCCCGTATAGATTTAGCGTATTTTTAGGACTTGCTTTAATTACTTTGTTTATTGGAATTGGTTGGCTTGGTGAAATTATACATTTAGATTTTTGGCATTGGGCAGGAATAATAATTGTTGAATTTATATTAGTTTATTGCTCGGATAAGTTTTTTCGTTTTTTAACACAGTAAAAAATATGGAAAAAGAAAATACAGCTAAAAAAGATAATGCCGAACTGATCAGGGCGGCGGATTTTGAAAAAAGGTATGGAAATGATTTTAGAGAACTTGCAAAATTAAAAAAAGAGAAGGAAGAAAGAGAAGAATATGTCAAAATTTTTTGGGAATACATAGTTTGTGTAATAATAGTTTTTCCTATATTGCTAATCTTAAATTTCTTTTTTCCCAATGGGACGGAAAATCCTTATTATCATGCAAATTTTTGGGAACTTATCGTCGTGTCGTTTTTTGTTGGAGCTTTTGTTTGGTTTCTTAAACAATGCTTCAAAAATAATTAAATTATAAATAAAATGAAAACACCTTGGCAAAAACACCTGGACAAGTTGAGGGAAATCAGAGCAATAGCTCTCAAAAAACTCCAAGCGTTCCAGAAACAGGAAAAGCAAGTTCGTCCATAATATGAATACAGTAGTGAATAGGTAAAAAAATAAATGCCCGGCTGATAGGGTTTTTATTTACCACAAGCTATTGACACATATATTTTTACTATGCTAGAATAAGAGCTGACAATTAAAGAAGGTGAAGGAAAATCCAAGTACCCTAACTTAAAAGTTAAAAACTAAACCTCTACAAAGCGTTTGCATCGCTATTTTTGCAAATGTCTTGAGTAGGGGTTTTTTGTTTTTGAAAAATTTAACAATCGGGTAATGGTAAGCCAAAAATTACTAAAAGACCTACAATTTATAATCAAAGAAGATTACGGAAAAGAATTAGACATAAAAGATGTTTCTAAAATAGCTAACGGGCTGGTTGATTTTTACAATCTTGTAGCAGAAATTTCTTGGCAAGAAAAAAGTGGCGTTAATCGTAACAAAGAAATTAAAACATAAGCCATGCAATATACAGGTCAATTTCCAAAATATGAATTTTCGGAAATCCAGATATTAAATCCCTACTGGTCTTCACTTGTTTGTTTTCATGAAACTATTAAAAATAGAAGAGCCCTACACCCTCGTTTGATTAAAAAATGGTTTTTAAAATTGGTTGAGAAAGATGATTATGGCAAAGAAAGTAAAAACGAAATTTTAAAATACGCCATCAGTCTTGCAAAGAAAAGGTGATTTCCTTAGTAAATTTTAGAGAAATCAGCCCATGGCGGTGTTAAAAAAGCGAAGACGAGTAATAATACCTTTTGAGCTTAAAATCATGAATCAAGAAAACTTTGAAGTACGAGACTTGAGGGACAAGGAATGGTTTGTAATGGATGATAAATTTTTAAATGGATATGCCAGATTTTTAGGTGTGTATGCCGTTGGTGTATATGTTTCCCTTTGCCGACATGCAGACAAGCAACAAAAAACGTATCCTGCAGAAAAAACAATCGCTGAAAAATTAGGCATTGGTAAAAATTCAGTTGTGGATTCCATAAAATACTTGGAGTTTTGGAAAATCATCAGGAAAAAGAGGATTGGGTTAAAGTGTACAAACAGATATTTTTTATTAAAAAAATCTGGCTGGAGACCTATAAGTGAAGAGTCTTTAAAAGAGTTTTCTGAAGTTTGCCACGTAAACTTCAAGGGTTTGCAGGACAAACTTCAGAAGTTTGCTACGCGGACTTCCATAGTAAGGAAACACAATAGTAATGAAACACAAAAGAAAGGGGATTTTTCTGCTGAAAATAATTCAACGATTTTAGAAACTTATAAGCGAGGGGATGCAAGCCACAAACCATTCTATATGGGCAACCCAATGCGCTGGGTAAGAGATAAACGAAAATGGTACGTCATAGAAAAGGGCCAATGGTTAGAATATGCTGACAGAGAAAATAAAATTGAGTGGAAAATTAAAAAATAATTAAACATACTCTAAAAAATAGTTTTACATTAACCCTCTACCCCACAAGTTAAACTTAT
Source organism: uncultured bacterium (assembly GCA_963835045.1). Taxonomy (GTDB): domain Bacteria; phylum Patescibacteriota; class Minisyncoccia; order Minisyncoccales; family Staskawiczbacteraceae; genus VGLO01. Next base: position 121,433 of record CAWIDW010000003.1, on the reverse strand, counting down.
ATGCAATGTAAATTCATAAAATCCAATAAAAAGCGTTGCAATGCAAACGCCATAAAGAATAGTGATTTTTGTTTCTCCCACGATCCGGCAAAGAAAGAAGCGAAAAAAGAAGCCGTAACCAAAGGCGGAAAGTCTCCCAAAAAGAATTACAACCCATTGCCTCCCGTAAAAATTAACGACAGCGCAGATGTGGCTAGATTGTTAGCTAGAACAATAAATGAGGTAAGGGCCGGGGCAATAGATTTGAGAGTGGCCAATTGTATAGGTTATCTTTCCGGCCACTTGATTAAGGCGCTGGAAGTGTCTGATATTGAAAATAGGGTTGAGGAGATAGAAAAGCATATTGAAGAGAGAAGTAAAAAAGACAATTAAGTTTATGGGAATTACTAAGCAAAGAATCAAAAAATAGAAAAGGGAATGGATGTAATTAAGGAAGAAGAAAATAAATTCTGGCATCGTGATGCGTTGAGAGCCATAGAAGCAGAAGAACTTTTAGAAAAAGAAAAACAGTTAAAAGCCAGCAAAATCCAGTTAAAATAAACTATGGGTATTACAAAAACTAAAATAAAAAAGATAGAGAAAGAAATGAATGTGATTAGGGAAAAAGAAAACGAATTTCGTGTGCGTGATTTTTCCTCAAATGATCCTGCAGTTGTCGCGAGAGCAGATTTGCTTTTAAGAAAACTATTCGCAAGGACCGATGAAGATATGGAGAGAATAGACAGGGAGTATAAGGAACGACACGGAGAATTATAAGATATAAAAAATGGCTATTACAAAAAGTACAATTAAGAGAATAAAAAAATCCCTGGGTATGAACAAAGGAAAGAGAGATAATATTGTTTTTATAAGGTGGAAAGAAGATATAGATGAAAAATTAGAAAAAGATTTTATTGAAAAAAAGACAAGGGAAATAAGGTTAAATCAAAAATATGACCACCGAATCCATTATATATTTTTAGATAAAAGAGAGATTGAAGGAAATAAATCACTTAAAAATATGATTGGCAAGCCTGAAAAATAATGATACTATAAAGGCGTTGAGGGCAATTCAGATTAACAGAAGGTATTTTATTTTTAATAGAATACTAAAAGCGGCTGGAAACTGGGTTGTCCTCAACAAATAACCTTCTGTTTTCCAGTCGCTTTTAGTTTTATAAAAATATGAAATCAGTATCATTCGCGCGCGTAAGCAGTAAAGATCAAGAAATTGAGGGATACTCGCTCCCCTCCCAAGAAAAACTCTTCCAAGATTATTCCCAAAGGAAGGCTTTTGACGTTGTTAGAAAGTTCTCAGTAGCGGAATCGGCAAGCGGCCGGAAGCAAAGAAAGATATTCAATGAAATGATAGATTACGTTAGGAAGAATAAAATCAATATTATTATCTGTGAAAAAGTTGACCGTCTTACCAGAAACCTAAAAGACGCGCTTGCCATAAATGATTGGCTGGAAGAAAACACCGAACGGCAAGTTCACTTTGTTAAACAAAATCTGGTAATCCATAAAAATGCCAAGTCCGATGAAAAGTTCCGTTGGGATATTGAAGTCGTGTTAGCCAGAAAAACCATCAATAACTTGTCTGAAGAAGTTAAAAAAGGCCAAAAGGAAAAACTAGCCCAGGGGTGGTCTCCGCAGGGAGAACCGCCGCTCGGCTACAAAACTACCGGAGAGAAAGGCCATAAGACACATATCATAGATCGAGAGAGAGCACCTTTGATTAAAAAGATGTTTGAGCTGTATTCAACCGGAAACTATCCACTTACAACCCTTGCTAATACTATGAAAAAAGAAGGGTTGAGGAATAATAGGAATAAGCCCGTTTCACGGAGTCGAATACATGGATTATTGTCTAACCCATTTTACATTGGCATTAATAAGTGGAATGGTGAAATCCATAATAATGCTAAGCAAGAGATTTTTATTGGTAGAGACTTATTTAACCTAGTGCAGGACAAGCTAAGCATAAAATTTGGAGGGAAGCCCAAATACAGCAAACACAATTACATTTTTAAGGCAAAGGTAAAATGCGAAGAGTGCGGCGGCACGATAGCCTGGGAAATGCAAAAGGGGCAACTCTATGGTTATTGCAACCGTTACAAGCCCTGTTCACAAAAAAGTGGGATAAAGCAATATGAAGTGGAGGATCAGTTACTTCCTTTGCTTACAAAAGTAGCACCTAAAAATGAACACGTTTTAAAGTGGCTCGAAAAAGCGTTGAAAGAAAGCCGTACTAATGAAACTGACTACAACACCAATAAAAGAGAAGAGCTAACTAAAGTTATCAAAACCGCCGATAAAAGGATTGAAGGGGCCTATACAGATAAGCTTGATGGCAAGATGCCGGTTGAGCTATGTGAAAAAATCATCAAGGAGTCCACTGCAGAAAAGCATGATGCACTAGATTCACTGTCCAAGCTGACTGAAAGCCGAGCCGCCTACTACGAGGCTGGTTATTCTATTCACGAGCTAGCCTTGCGTGCCCAGAACATCTACAAGAGCCAAAAAGCCACCTTAGAAGACAAGAGACTGCTATTAAGCTATGTATTTTCGAACTTGACCCTAAACAAGGGAATTGTGAGGGCAGAATACACCCTGGCCTTCCAATTACTGTTAAATTGGATGCCGAAGGTCAATTCCACTTTCGAACTGGCAGAAAAGGCCTCTTTTAAGCACAAAACAGAGGTTGATGCCTCTGTTTGTACCGTTATGCGCGGGCGATGGGATTTAAACCCACGGTCTCTCCCGTGACAGGGGAGCGTGTTAATCAGGCTACACCACGCCCGCATTTTTAATTTCTATCAAACCTGTGTCGAGGGTGGGAGTCGAACCCACGACCTTAGCGTTATGAATGCTACGCTCTTACCAACTGAGCTACCCCGACCAAAATCCAAAATACAAATCTTAATTTTGCATTTTGATTTTTGAACTTTACATTATATTTGTTGCGCCTCCCCGAATTGCACGGGGACCTGCGGCTTATGAGACCGCCGAGGTACTATTCCTCCAAGGCGCGATATGATCATATACACAAAATATGTATAGGTGATTTTTAACACAAAAAAACAAAAAAAGCAATCTTGCACACGCGCGCGGGCCTCGCGGGGCCCGCGCGTCGTCGCTCGCTTTGCTCCTAATAACTCCACCCCAAATTCCCCTTATTGGTGGTGATTTTTAAAATCTGCAGACCAGCCACTGATTTTAAAATCAAACCCGAGGCGTCCTTACCCAGTAATTTGGTATTTTTTCCGTCATAGACCGCCAGCACGTTGTAGTCATTCTTGGCTTTTACATATTGGGAAAGCGTGGTCAGCTTTTTAGTTTTATCAACCAGCCAAAGGTAGGCCATGTCATTATTGCTAATGTCAGCGGCCACGCCGTTATTTTTGATTGATAAAATTTGTGCCGACATAATAATTTTCCTATTTTTATCCCTCAAGTTTATAACCGTCGTATTCCCCGCCTGATCGGTAAGAGTAATGACATTATCTTGATCCAAAACCGTCACCAAATTGGCAGGCGAAATGTTGTCCGTACCGCTAAAATGCAAATCCATGGCCGCCGGATCAAATTGAACCACCGCTTCGGGCGCCGTTTTATCAATGGTAAAAGTAAGAGTTTTTACCTGTTCATTGTTGCCCGCGTTATCGGTTGAAAAAAATGTCAGGGTGTGAGCTCCTTCAGTTGCAACCGGAATGCTGGCAGTAGCGCCACTCACTTTTTGCTCGGCGCCATTATCCAAAGCATAATTTATGGCCAAAACTCCCGAAGAATCGTCGGTGGCATTAACATTGACCGCCACATTGCTTTTGTAAAAACCGCTTTGGCCTTGGGTTCCAACTACAGTTGCCGTCGAAACCGGCGCCAACACATCTTGCGATTGAACAGCAGTAAGCGTAGCTGATGGCGCAATGGTTTGCACGGGTGCCGTCGGAGTTTGCTGGACGGTCAATGTTGTCGCGCCAGCACCAGTGCCAAGATTAATGCTCCCCGTCAGCGCCGTCGTCACCGGCAAATTAGAAAACACCTGCGTCCCCGTAACCTGGCTATTAGCAATATCCTGGCTATCAATGGTGTACGTCCCGGTTGCGGTTCCTTGCATGGTTATGGTGTACGTTTGACCAGCATCCGTTGGCAGATACAAAAATTTATGATCCCCAAACACTTCAAAGTCGGCATTGGGGATTTGATTAAAAGTACTGCCATCGGGATTAAGCCCCAGTTGATTACCATCTTGGTCGGTCACAAACACATTCACCGGGCTAAATACTGAAATAGCCTTACCGTTTAAATCGCACTGACTAATATCCTGAGTAATATATTTGCTATTAACTGGTAAACTACTTCCCGTCAACAAATTGACAATTTCTTCTTTACTTCCATCTTGACTTAACATTTTGCCATGATCAGCATTGAGCGAATAGAATTTCTTGGAATCATCCATGGGTAAATTCGTTGAACTTTCAAGTGGCACCGTTTTATCTCCCGGAACAAGTGTCGGACGTTTATAGTCTACAAAATTTTGGCCAAACGCATTAGTGTATCGATCTTCCACAATCTGACCAATGGTCCCGGTTTTACAGCCATCAATACTATACACATCAACACCAGCCGTACGCATATCAAAATTATCGAAAGCTGCAGTGTGTAGGGCTTCAGCGCTGGTTAGTGCTTGTGCATTAAAACCATGGTCATTGGTTAAAAAACTTGTGAAATCTTGATAATTTAAATCCTTTTTTGAATACGGAGTTGAGCCATCCAGCGCTGCTTCTTGAACCACCTGCACAAAACTACCCTTAATGTTGTAATACTGCTGGCTTGGTAAAAGATCGTAGGCAGTAGGCATATTGGCTGATATGTTTTTAATTTCTGTGCTAGAAAGCCCGAAGCCCAAAAAAGAAATACCAAAATTGTCTCCCTGCAACAACACCTTAGCGGCGTAAGGCGCGCCCGTATTTGGCACCCCTACAAACACTGCCTTATCAATGCCGTTACTGGTTGGGTTATCCATAACGTACTTTTTGACAATCAATCCTCCTTCACTATGAGCTACAATATCAACCTTACTACTCCCAGTTTGAGTTAAAATAGCTTGAATTTTTTGAGCTAATAAAGTCTCATTAGTTGAACCATCTGGATATTTTCCACTCGCTCCATATCGCCAATCATAGGGAAAAGTAAATAAATTTTGGTTTTCGATATAACCTTGGCTTTGAAATTCGGTTATGAGACCATCGGTATAATCAGAAACCGTGGCCCCTGCAATTGTTTCTTTACCTATAACGTCGGAAGTAGATAATGATGGAATAATAGGACTTAAATCTTTATTAAATCCTAAGCCATCCATAAAGCTATCATCAGCATTGGTAAGCAGACTACCCAAATTTAGCCACAATGTTTGATTACCATCTTGTATCTCCGTTCCTAATAATCCAGGCACAATCAAAACCGGTGTTTTTGTGAGAACATTATTGAAGGTGCAGGTAATATTTTCCTTGTTAATAGCAGAAAAACCAACGCTATTGCTTCCATAAGAAAAAACGTCAGCTGGGTTGTCGCTGACGCATTGAACACTTTGGAGCGTAAGTCCAGACACAACACTTTGACTTAAAGAATACCCAGGTCCGATAACTACTTGCACCTTCTTTGAACCCGTTAACCCCTGGGTCGGTATACCAAACTGCTGACCACCACTTAATTGAAAGTTAAAGGTGCCATCTTGACCTTGTGTATTAACGACAATGGTTAGATTAGCTTGAGGTACAACGAACGCTTGAGAAACTAAGGGCATAACGAACAAGACGAGAGACAAAAAGAATATAATTTTATTTTTCATACGGTTTAATAATCCCGCATAAACAAATTAGATATTATAAATTAATACTATTAGACAAAGATCCTATAAAAAATACAAATAGAAGCCATGCTAAAATAATAGCTAATAAGATGGAGAATATTTTTTTTCTTGCTTTTATACTAATTATTAATAAGCCAACCAGACCAATTAGCTCTATAGCCAAAACTCTAGGAAAATAGAACCAATTATTAATAAAGAAATGACTATCTACAAAAAACGAATACACACTAATTAGATTTTTCCCCGAGAAATAATCAATAATCGATGATGGAAGAATTAAAAATATTAATTCTGGAACGACGAACATTGCTCCGAAGATACTTAACCAAATTTTTTGTAGTTTTGACATAATTTTTTTATATTAATTTGTATTACTTATGACGTTGATTAATGAATATATTGTAACATGTTTATCAATCGCACAATCACCAGTAATAATTAGCATTTTGATTTTTCTACTTCCATTTTATTCCAATCAAAAAGTGTTGTCAAATTTATTGACAACACTTTTAGTATTTAGCGGCGAACTTCTAAAACTTATTTGGTTATGGTTTCTAGGTTTACGGGCGTGGTGACCCTCACTGCCTTAAAGCGAACTTTGGCCAGCACCTGCCCGCGCTGGTTTTGCACATACACCTGCCAGTTCCCCGCCGCCAAATTTTGCTCCCACGAGTAGCCTTTGTAGCCCGCTTTTCTGCCGCCGTTGATGGTGAATGACAAATTTCCTTCGTCAACCCAAGTCTTTTTGGCCTCATCGTAGTATTGCCAGCGATCCACAATAACAGTCTGCAAATTGCTTGGCGCAAAAATAGAAGTGTACAAATACACTTTCTGGCCGGGAGCCACATGCACCGTTTGGCCAAACAAAGCATCTTGAATTTGTTGCCAAAAAGTTTCAGGTTCGGCGCCCAAAATATACTTGTCGCCGGTAACTAAAAGACTATGATACAATCCCGCCTCACGCAAAGCCAAGGGAATGGGCGGAATAATGTTGGTAAAATACAGCACGTTCATCACCACCGCGATCAAAAAAATGGCAGCAAAAAACTTACGAGTTTCTGTCTCTGCCCGCCCCGTCAAAACCGCCAGCCCCAAAATGTAAACTGTAAAAATGGCAAAACTCAACGCTCCGGCAGCCACAAAGAGCCACGGGCTAAGCGAAGCAAACGCGAATGGCAGGACTAAAGAAAACAGCGACAGGGTGGTGAAAAAATAGACGCTAATTTGCACCAACGGCTTTGAAAATTGATGACGAAACGCTTCGTTGCACAAAAGCAACAACACCAAAATCCCAAGCACCGGCCAAGACACCGAAAACGCCCCCGAAAACCAATAAAAAATCAAAGAAATATTCAAAAGGCCGCCAAACGTCCACTGCAAGACAAGCGGCATAAACAGCCTCACATATTCAAGCTGCCTTGAAATTTTTCCAGCCTCGTCCCGCGAAGCCTTGGCGAAGTGGGAGTCATAAATCTGCATAAACGCAATCGCCCCGCCCGCGCAAACCCAATACACCAAAAGGATGGTAAACTTCACCACCAAATCAATATTCACGAAAGCAATGAAGTCAAAAAGAAACCCCGCCACCAACGACCCCGACATCAAAACCCGCTCATACCGCCCGTAAAAGTTCTTAATCCGCTGATAGTTTGATACTAGAAAGGTTTTCATGGTTCAATACTTTAACAAATTTAAATATAGTCAATCTTGTTTTGTTCACAATGATTTCTTACGAAAGAAAGCCATGAATCGTACCAATACCAGGTTTTTACGACAGTAGTTCCGTATCCCTTTAGTGGGTCTTTAGCATTTTCGCCGGTGGTCCAGCAGAACTTGAGACTATAATGTTCTCTTCTTACTCAATGTGTAACCAAAAACCGCTTTTCGGCGGTGGTTGGCTACTTACTTGCACTCTGTAAGTGCCAGCAAATCATCTGTCCATTTGCCATCTTTGTCGCGGGTCCTAAGATATTTGCGGTGTGTTGGAGGATCTACAACGCCCAAGTACAATATATTTCCAGCTCCATCTTTAACATAAATGGCGCCCTTTTGTTCTTCAATGAAGCCAACTATTTCAGATCGTGTGTTTTTACCTGCTGCTCCCGTTGACTCGTTAATCCAACCCAACCAATTTATGTCTTCATGAGGATCATCATGATTGCCTTTGCCCTTGCTAATACAAGTTACTTTAATTGACATAATTTTTTACGTTATACTCTGACTATATCAGATTTTTACACATTATTCCCAGCCACAAACCCCGTTGTCCAACACAATTGCAGTGAGTAGCCGCCGCTTGGGCGATCGATATTCAATACGTCGCCGACTAGATATAGATTGGGGACGAGTCTAGATTGCATGGTTTTGAAGTTTACTTCTGTGAGGTCGACGCCGCCGCTGGAGACAACCGCTTTGTCGGCGCCGAGAAGATGCGAGACGGTTAGTGGGATGGATTTGACCAGGAGAGCTAATTTTTTGCGATCTTTGGTGCTGACCAAATTGTTTTTGGTTTCGCCATCGATGTTGGCAACCATGAGTAAGGCTTCGGCGAGAGCCGTGGGGATTAAATTTCCCAGGACGTTTTTTAATTTTTTGTTGGGGTCGGTGGCCAGGACCTGTTGGAGTTTTTGGCGGACGGCGCCGGCGTCGAGGCTCGGGAATAAATCCAATTCAATGGTGACCTCGCCATATTTTAAGAGTTCGCCGATTTCTTTGCTCATGTTGAGCGCCAACGGGCCGGTGATGCCAACATGGGTGAACATGACGCTCCCCTTTCCCGTTTGCTGTTTTTTGTTGTTTTGAAAGGTAGTGAGTTTGACATCGGACATGCTGATGCCGCCGAGTTTTTTGACCCAGGCATCCGACAAGGCAATTGGCACCAGGGCAAAATCGTTATCAACAACCTTGTGCCCCAATTTTTTGAGCCACAAAAATCCTTCGCCGGTGGATCCGGTTTCGGGGCGCGAAATGCCGCCGGTGGCAAGGACGCACTTTTTGGCAACAATCGGCGCGCCATTTTTTGTAGCAATAATAATATTTCCCGAAGCTTCGTCAACTGAAATTCCCGTCACTTCAATGCCAGTTTGCACCGTCACTCCGCCTTGTTTCATGTATTTGACCAACACATCAAACACCGACTTGGCGCTGTCACTAACCGGAAAAATGCGGCCTTCGTTTTCTTCTTTGGTGGCCAGCCCCCGTGAGTTAAAAAATTCCAGGGTGTCTTTGACTGAAAACTGTGCAAACGCCGAAAACAAAAACTGGTCGCTCTCTTTGTATTTTGAAAGCATGTCGCGCACTTCGGTTTTAGCTTGCCCTGAGTTTTTCGAAGGGTTGTTGGTCAAGTTGCATCGCCCGCCGCCGGTGATTAACAGTTTTTTTCCAAGACTGGGATTTTTTTCCAACAACAAAACACGCCGCCCTCGCGCTGCTGCCGTTCCCGCCGCCATCATCCCCGCCGGCCCGCCGCCAATTACCAGCACATCGTAAACCATATGAATTTGAAATTTACAATTTGAAATCAATACGTAAATGTTTTAATATTTAAATTTGAAAACGCGACGTCGGTTTGAAATATTTCAAATTTTCTTCATTTCAAATTGATTTCAAATTTCAAATTGTAAATTTCAAATTCGCCCTTAGGATCTAAAAATTTCTAAAAACGTTTTTGATGGAATGTTGACGCTGCCCTTGTCTTTCATTAACTTTTTGCCTTTCTTTTGCTTTTCCAGTAATTTCTTTTTGCGGGATTTGTCTCCGCCGTACAAATATCCCGTAACGTCTTTGCGCCGGGCGCTGATGGTTTCTCGAGCAATGACTTTGCCGCCGATGACAGCTTGAATAGCGACGGTAAATTGCTGCTGTGGCAACGCTTCTTTTAATTTTTCTACCAATTTTTTGCCTTGCTCTTGAGCATCGTGTTCTTCAACGATCCTACTAAAGGCTTCTTCGGCTTTGCCGGCAATCCAAATTTCCATTTTTACCAACACCGCCGGTCGATAGCCAAGTAATGTGTAATTCAAAGATGCATATCCCTGGCTGGTGCTTTTGATTTTGTCGTACAAGTTGGCCACGATCGCCCTTAGTGGCGCCTCGTATTTTATAATCGAACGCTCGGCAGATAAATAATTGGTTTCCAAATAGTTACCTCCCACCGCGCCAAGCACATCCATGAGTTTGCCCACGTAGCTGGCGGGAGCGACAATTTCCAACAACACCCACGGCTCTTCCATGCTGCCAATGCCCGACGGATCCGGCCAATCGGAGGCTGAATAAATCACCCGCTCAATTCCTTTCTTGTCAAAGACTTTGTAAATGACCGATGGGGTAGAAATGACCAACCCCAAATTAAATTCGCGCTCCAATCTTTCAGAAATAATTTCCACGTGCAGGGTTCCCAAAAATCCGCAGCGAAATCCGCGGCCCAAAGCTTCTTTCATTTCGGCTTCGTAGACGAGCGCCGGATCCTGCAATTTTAATTTTGACAGAGCCACTTTCAAAACATCGAACTCGTCCGGATCTTCCGGGTAAAAACTGGCAAAGACCATCGGGTTTGGTTCGGAGTAACCAGGCAGTGGAGTAACCCGTAACCCGGAACCAGTAACCTGTAATTTGGTGATGGTGTCCCCCACGCGAACTTTTCCGGGCTCTTTAATTCCGGTGGCAATGTAGCCAATTTCACCAGTCAAAATTTCTGGTTGTGGGTCAATGCCGGGCTCCAAATATCCAAGCTCTTTTATTTCGGCTTGGGTTTTGGCGGCCAACAATTCAATTTTTTCCCGGTCGCGGACTTTCCCATCAATTACCCGCACCAGCGCCAGTACACCTTTAAACGAATCGTAGGTTGAGTCAAAAATGAGCGCCCGAAATGGTTTTTGCTCGGCTCCCGGATTGCGCACTTCGGGACTCGGAACTTTTTGTACAATCGCCTGCAACACCTGCTCCACATTCAACCCATTTTTAGCCGAAATTTTAATCACGCTTTCCGGCTCAATGCCAAGCACGGTGGCAAGCTCCTGGCAGGACTCTTCAATTCGCGCCGCCGGCATGTCAATTTTATTAATCACCGGAATGATGACCAAATTTTGCTTTTTTGCCAAATCAATGTTGGCCAACGTCTGCGCCTGAATTCCCTGCGTGGCATCCACCAAAAGCACCGCGCCTTCAACGGCGGCCAAGGACCGAGAAACCTCGTAAGCAAAGTCCACGTGTCCAGGCGTATCAACGAGATTTAAAATGTAAGGCTTGCCTTGATACATATAGTGCATTCGAACGGGTTTTAACTTGATGGTAATTCCCTTTTCTTTTTCCAATTCCATGCTATCCAAAAACTGCGCCGTAATTTTATTGGTCGCCACGGTTTTTGTCATATCCAAAAGCCGGTCAGCCAAGGTAGACTTGCCGTGATCCACGTGCGCGATTATCACAAAGTTTCTTAAATTTTCTTGATTCATTTTATTGTTCCCTTTAGCTTTCTTTGTGCGATATTTTTTATATCCTTTTCCATATCACTTCTTCTTTTTTTGTGCTTTACGTATGGGTCAATTAAATCAATAAAATTCACCAGAGCATTAGCCTCATTTACATTAATTCGCCAAACCTCTTTCTTGAAATAATAATTTCCATATTTTACATAATCCCCTTTTTTAGCAACACGAAAAAACTTATTTGGAATCTTGTTTCTGTCAAGCCATTCATGAATCTTGGACAAGATTCCCTTATCATAGGCATCTATTTTAAATCTTGCTCTCCCTTGATAAATTCCGAATGTTCCTTCCGCATCAATATATCCTGCCGCAAAAGAGCGAAAGTATTTTTCATTTTCAACAATCCAATCTTCTACCAAATCCCATTTGGGCAATAGAAATTCAAAACTTCTATTCAGATAGACATTTACATTAGTAGATGGATTCGTTGGAGACTTATACGAAACAACCTTACCATATTTCTTAAACAACTTCTTAAATAAATCTATCTGGACATCGTGAGTAGTGTGAAGTCTCACCACAACCGTTTCAGCTGTTGGGTTTGTTTTTGCTGCAGCCAAATCCCCCAATCTAAAACCAATTAAATATGCTTTTTCAATAAGATCCCCCGAAAAATCATATTTTTTATACCGCATTCGGGCCAGAGAGGGAGATTTTAACGGTATCCCATATTCTTTAAGGCGATTTGTGATTGTGCTAAAACTGCATCCAAATAACTTGCCAATCACATGCGGAGCCTTGTTTTGCACGTGATACAGGGTATATAATTTCTTTTTTGATAATTCAATTTTAACTCTTCCCATGCCTTAATTATATCAATAATGGGAAATAATACAAATCTATTTATCTATATTTAAATCAGAAATTAAGTACTATCTTGTGACATAATAGATTTAGATTAGCCTTTTTTAGGTTAAATTTCCAGCCTCCGACCAAAAAGCAATGAGAAAGTTACGCAAAAGAAAACCCGCTGTTTCCAACGGGCTATTTTTAATTGCGCTCTGCCTATGAGAATTCCGAGCAGAAGACAATATCTTCTTCGCCCTTACCCACATAAATAGCAGGGTGCGTTACAATCAGAATACAAGATTGGTACTTGCTCAGATTGCAGAATTGGTGAATTTCTCCGGGCAAGATGTCGTGAACATTGCGCTCTCCAAGGAGGGTTGAGGATTTCAATTCGGACGTTCCATCATCACGCGAACAACCCACCCGATAACAAAGTTCTCTTGCACTACACTGGCCCCACAAACCAGCTAGATACATAAAAGTGGATGCGCCAACCCTGTGAAGATGAGGCCGACTTTCTTGGCCGGGCTGAAGTTGGGCAATAACAATCTGATACTTGTTGAGCGGAGCAATGTTTTCCTTTTGAAACCTTTGCTTCATCCAATACAAACGAAGGTCAGCATGTTCCGTTTGCTTTCGACCAAAAAGTTCGAGGATGCCATATCCATGAATGGCTCCCAACACCTTACCGAACACATGTCGCCGCTCAGCAGTTACTTGCGAATGCATGACTTTAGCCTCGAAGATAGAAAATGGGGTGGTTTTTCACAAAGAGCTACTCGATTTTTCATTTATAGCATCAGTTAACCTATTTGTCAATAACCGACTTCCGTCCTATAAGCCGTTTGAAAAATGAGTCTTTGATCATGTGGATTTCCGGGGACTTTAGGATAAACGAAGAAAAAATGTAGCCAAGCGAGCCGAAAGTGGCCGCCAGCGCCAATTGCCAAAAAACGCCCACGGTAGTTTGCAAATTAATAATGTTGTATTGGACCAGTCCTTCCCGAATGACAAAGATAATGACTCCCATTACAATACCAGAAATGGTAATTTTATAAAGGGATGTTAGCACTTCTTTGGTATTGAAGACTTGTAGCTGGGTAATAATAAAAAATAACAGGAGCGAAGACTCCAAAAAAGCCGTGATGGTGAAAGCCAGCGACAAACCAACCACGCTGATATTGGGAATGGTTTGGAGCTTTAAAATCCAGTGCAAAGAAGAAGAAAAACGGTTGGAAAAAGTTAACAGCCACACAAACCATAAACTCAAGGCAATATTTAAAACCACCGTGCCGAAGCTAATCCAAGCCGGAATTTTGGTATTGTGGACCGCGTAGAATGTTTTTGAAAGTAAAAAAACCAGACCTTGGGAAAACAGTCCCAAGCTAAAAATGCCAAGGCAGGCCGCGGTCAGGCGCGTATCCATCCAGGTAAATTTACCGGTTCCCAAAACCACTCTGACAATTTGCGAGCGCAACAAAAACATGGCCACGCTAATGGGTACGCTTAAAAACATCAGCTGGGAAAAGGCGGCGGAAAATTTTCGGGCAAAACCCTTGGCATCTTCACTGGAATGGGCCATGGCCATTTTTGGAAAAATAGCCGTTGAAAGCGAAACCGCCACGGCATTGACCAAAAGCGAAGATAAATTGTTGGCCAAATTAAAAATGGCGATGCTTCCGGTAATCAAGGTTGAAGCAATGGCCGTGGTGACAATATCGTTGAGTTGCCCCGCTCCCAAACCCAGCGACCGGGGAATCATCAAGGTCAACGTTTTTTGCACTCCCTTGTGTTTGAGGTCAAACAAGGGCCGGTACTTAAAACCCGAATGCAAAAAAGCGGGAATCTGGATGAGCAAATGCAAAACGCCGCCAAGCACCACGCCAAAGGCCAAACCTTGAAGCCCCATCATTGGTACAAAAAAAACGATGCCCACAATGATGCCAAGGTTATACATAATCGGCGCCAGGGCCGTCACTAAAAATCGGTGGAAGACCTGCAAAATACTGCTGATAACCGTGCTGGTGCCCAAAATAATGGGGCTTAAAAACATAATTCGCATGAGCTCAACGGTCATCTGCCTTTTTTCTTCTGAAAATCCCGGGGCAATAAACGACACCAACAGCGGAGTGAAAATAATTAACACAACCGACACGGCGACCAGGCACACCAAAAAAATGTTTACCAAATTAGAAACGTAGTTCCAGGCTTCGTCTTCTGAATTAACCAGGTAGCTGCTGAAAATAGGGACAATGGCGGCGGATATGGCGCCAAAAATTAAAATCAGGGCAATAAAATCGGGAATGGTAAAAGCCGAATAGTAGACATCTAAATTCCCCACACTGATGCTACCGGCCAACAGATGGTCCCGCAAAATACCAAGTAATGCCGATAACAAATAAGACCCCGCCAAGATCAGCGAGGCAAAACTCACACTTTTAGTCTGCGCATTAAGCCATTTCATCTTTTACATTTTAATACTTTTTAGGCCATTTTACAACCAACAAAAAACTCGACGCGGGGTCGAGATTTTTGTTGTCTTAGCAAGACTATAAGCCGAATTCTGTTCCGCCAACTGGCGGAAGTGATTATCTATCTGGGCCAAACATTACTGCTTGGCTCTGGCGAACTACTTTTCTCCTTTGGCAAGTGTAAAATTCATAAACGAATTTTTCCAGGCTTTACCCTGAGCTTACCGAAGGGTTTGTTCTTGCGCCCAATAAGGATTTAGCCGTTTCATAGTTGCATTACTACAACCATTATCCCGAAGGATACCTTGGTCTTTCGACCTTGGCGTTACTGTTCGCACCTCGCATCTTACGATGGACGGCCGTTAGCCGCTATTTTGTTAACCTCCTTTTGAAGAGTTGGTGTTCGGACTTTCCTCTCTTTGCGCATTACACGCAAGAGCAATCACTCATCTTGCTAAGACATTATTACTTTATCATTTTTAAATTACCCTGTCAAACTACTAAAAAAGTTTCTGACTTGAGCCTTGCGCGTCGAGGGCTTCATTGACGAGCTTGTCGGCTTCTTTGTTTTTTTCCCTCGGGATGGCTTTAAATTTTACATTTTGAAAATCTATTTTCAGGTTCCAGATTTCTATGAAGAATTTTTGGATTTTTTCGTTTTCAATTTTGTATTTGCCATTCATTTGATTGACCAACAATTCCGAGTCGCTGCGTACCTCAACTTCCGAAACTTCCGCCACCGACTTGCCAAACACACTTTTAAATTTCTTGAGGGCAAAAATCACTGCCTGATACTCGGCATCGTTGTTGGTTAAGTTGTCTCCCAAATACTCGCCGAACTTTTTGATAATCTCTTCTTTTTCATTACAAAACACCACCCCAATAGCCGCGTTGCCAGGATTGCCTCGCGACCCACCGTCGGTATAAATTACAATTTTTTTCATGAAATTGAGAAAATAGAAAATAGAAATATAGAAAATAGAATCCTACGACGTCAAAAACTTATTGAGAATTTTCATTATTTCTAAAATATCATTTTCGGTATTTTTAAAATCTACTAATGGATATAATATTTTGGCAATTTCTATTTGGCTTTCCAGCTCCGACCCAGAACCAAATGCCACACCTAAAAATTGTTGTTTTTCTTTGTGATGGAAACGGTGATAACTTTCTGCAATATTTATTTGATGAAATAGAAATAGCAGCGCGACGCATTTGACTCGTCAATCCATACATTTCAGACTTTGGAAAATTATCTGTAATCCTATAAATCGTAACAGCTAAATCCCGAGACTTTTGCCAAACAATCAAATCCCTAAAAGATTGTGTGCCCATGTTTTTCTCGTATTCTATTTTCTATATTTCTATTTTCTATTTTCTTCAAAAAAGGTAATCAAACCTTTTTTGAATGCCTCTAGATTCTCATTCTTTATTCGAAACCCGGAAGCTTGAGGGTGGCCGCCATAGGTAATTAAAATGTCGGCGCAGGTTTTCATGGCTTCAACCGAATTTAAACCCTTGGGACAGCGAACAGAACCCGATGATTCGCTGTCTCCTTTTTTAAAAATGAAGGTGGGCTTTTTGTGGCTACCGCCAATAATAGAAGCCACCGGTCCGGCCAAAACCAAACGCCAGGATGGGTCTCCCTCAAAAATAATGGGGCTGTCCCCGCCTGCAACGCCTGTAGCACTGCGGGCAGGTTTTTTTTGGGCAATGCGACGCTCAACTTCGCCCGCAATTTCTTGGATTTTTAATTGTTTGTAGTTGGTTTTGGCAATTAAATTTTCCGCCAATTCTTGGCATATTTTTGGTGAAGAACTCACCAACAGTGCATAGGCTTCATTTTGAAAATCAATACTTTCGGCGGCGTTTAAGGCAGAAATAATTTTGTAGTAGCCTCCCGAGACCACTTCCCCTTCGCCTAAAATATCTAAAAAGGCCCGAAGGCCCGGGCGAAAAGTCCGCTTGAGCGACCGGAGGCCTTCTTCAATGAACATTTTATTATCTTCAATTTGTGGGACCATGTCAGAAATAGTGGCCAGGGCCGCCAGTTCCAAAAAACTGTTTTTTACATTTCCAAAAAAACTCTTGCCTAACATTTCTTCGGCCAGTTTAAAGGTTATTCCCACGTTGGCTAAATGCTTGCATCCCGATTCATCACCTTCTTGCTGGGGATCTATAACAATTTCGGCCGATGGAATGCCGTTTAAAATTTGGTGGTGGTCAACAATAATCACTGAAAACCCCATTGAATTTAGCACTAAAACTTCTTTATTATTGGTAATTCCCAAATCCAGCGTAATAAAAAGCGTGGATTTTTTTGTGGTATTTGGCGCAAATTTTTTAAGAACTTCCAACCCTCTTGCATTAACCCCATATCCATCACCTTCCCGATCGGGAAAAAACACATCAGCCACTGTGCCCCCCAAATTTTGAATGGTTTCTTTTAAAATGGCCACCGAAGTAATGCCGTCGCAATCCGAATCCCCATACAAGACAATTTTTTCTTTTTGCTCGACAGCCTGGCGAATCCTTGCCGCCGCCTTTTCAATATTTTTAATTTTTTTCATGATTGTATTATTCTAAGGCTTTCAGTCCTGGCAACTCTTGGCCTGACAAAAATTCCAACATGGCTCCGCCGGCGGTGCTAACGTGACTGAACTTGTCCAGCATACCTTCTTGGTGTAAAAATGCAATAGTTTCTCCGCCGCCAACTACCGAAAACGCGCCGCTTTTTATGATGGCGTTGGCAATGGCCAGAGTGCCTTTTTTGTATTGTTCTTCTTCAAACTTTCCAAAAGGGCCGTTCCAAAAAATCGTTTTGGCATGTAAAATTTGCTCAACGATTCTTTCTGTGTCTTGTGGACTTAAATCCAAACCATCCAAATTCTCTTTTGGTCCGAATACTTTTTCCGGGGTGACCAGCGGTATTTTTTTTGAAATTAATTCTTGCTTGATAAGACCATTGACGATGACCAGGTCGGCGAAAGCGCAAAAGCCGTCAACGAATGCCGCCTTGGTGGCAACTTTCGCCCCGCCAATAATAGCAACCATGGGGCGCTTGGGATGTTGCATAATGTGGCGTAACACTTCCACTTCTTTTTGCAGAGCCAATCCCGCGCCGTGGGGCAAAAACTGGGCAACACCGGCAACTGAAGCATGGGCGCGATGACAAACATCAAAGGCTTCGTTAATATAAAGGTCGCCGAGGCTGGCAAGTTCTTTGGCAAAAGCTGGATTGTTTTTTGTTTCTTCTTTGTGGAAGCGAACATTTTCAAGCAGTAAAACTTCTCCGGCATTCATATGTTCTACCGCTTTTGTAACTTCTTTGCCAATACAATCATCCGTTTTTTTAATCGCAATACCCAATAACTTTTCCAACGCGTCCTTTACAACATCCAACGTTAACCTTTCAACTACCTGGCCTTCCGGTTCGCCCAAGTGGGTAAGAATAATTATTTTTGCCTCATGCTCTCGCAAATAATTAAGAGTTGGCAGGGCATCTTTAAGTTTTGAGTCATCCAAAATTCCGCCCTCTTTATCAAGCGGCACATTAAAATCACAGCGTACCAACACGCGTTTTCCCGCAACATCAAAATCTGTGAGAGTTTTCATAATAATAAAAGGCGCCGCTAATCTCATCCGAATTTACAAATACGTCTTGAGTTTGTAATTGGCAGATTAGTTTTGCCTAAAGTGTCACTTTTTCTCCCGGTTTAATTACTCCCTGTTTACTGTCATCTTCTTTTGGCAACTCTTCTTGCACTTCTTTTTCGTCGTCGGTTTTATGCTCCAGGGAAGTCTCAAGGGCTTTTTTTAATTCAGAAAGATTAATTTCTTTTCTTTTTCCTTGAGGAGCGGATGAATTAACATGAACCGATGTATTTTTTTTAGAAGACGAGAACGAAACATTTTCTATTTTTACCGATTGGTCTACAAAAATTTGTGTTGGTTTTGGGGCAATCGATACGGGCGCGGACGCCGGAATCACCGGATTTGAGGCTGGTTGCTGGACGGCTTTTGGAGACGCGGTAGCCGCCGCGCTTTTTATTTTCTTTAAACACGACTTGCAATACACCGGCCTTCCGGGTTTTGGTTCAAAAATAGTTTTGGTCGGTTTGCCGCAGACCGAACAAATGGCATCATACAATACTGTTTGTTCGCCGCCGCTGGAGGTATTGACCACGGCCCGGGGCATTTCCATCCTTTTGGCAGCCGATGAAGCGGGCGCTGATGATTGTTTTTGTCCACTTTCGGTCCAATCCGTAATATTTTTTTCTACGATTTCCCTTCTCACCCCGTAGCGATCGCGCGAAGCCTGGATAATCTGCTCCCGGTTTGACTCGGCCAACGGAATCGGCGGAGGCAAGGTGTTGGCCGAAAAAGGATGTGACGCCACGCCATCAATCATGAGTTTTAAATAAATATTGTACTTGCTTAAGTTGACCAAATCGGTGGCCATAAATTCTGGTGAAAATTCTTTTTCCAAAAATTCGGCATCTTCCGCTCCCACTCTAAAGACCGCCAGGGTTCCCACGTTGCCAAAGACGGCGTCGCGGACGATTTCATCCATTTGGGTAATGTATTGATGTCCCACAATTAAGTTGAGGCGATACTTTCTGGCTTCGGATAAAATGTTGGCAAATGATTCGGTGGCAAAGTTTTGGAATTCGTCAACGTACAAATAAAAATCGTTGCGCTCATCTTCGGGAATATCAACGCGAGACATGGCAGCCAGTTGTATTTTGGTAATCAAAAGCGCTCCCAGTAACCTTGAATTATCCTCGCCGATTCTGCCTTTTGACAAATCCAAAATCAGGATTTTGCCCTCGTCCATAATTTTTCTCATATTAATGGTGGACTTGGTTTGGCCGATAATATTACGGATCAAGGCGTTGGAAACAAACTGCCCCACTTTATTTTGAATAGCGGCCGTGGCTTCGGTTTCATACTTTTGGCTATAGCGGGCAAATTCAGTCACCCAAAAAGACCGTACAATCGGGTCTTGGACAGCCGCCACCACTTCTTTGCGATATTCCGGATCCGACAACATGCGGTTAACTCCAAGCAACGTGGAATCCGGATACTCCAAAAGCGCCAGCAAACAATTATTTAAAATATATTCCATGCGGGCAGACCAGACATCCGGCCAGACTTTTTTAAACACCGCCATCAATCCCCCGGCCACCAAATGCCGATACTGAAAATCCACTTTTTCCATGACGTTGAAAGCAATCGGAAAATCCAAATCGGCGGGATTTAAAAAGATGACATCCTTAATGCGATTGGATGGAATAAAATCAAGAAGCTTTTCCGCTCCTTCACCGTGAGGGTCAACATAGGCAATGCCGTTACCATTTTGGATATCCTGAATGGCCATGTTTTCCATCAGGTTTGATTTGCCCATACCGGTTTTTCCAATGGTATAAAAGTGGCGGCGGCGGTCGTCTTGTTTGATGCCAAACTTTTTTCGCTGATTGCGAAATGAAGTCAAGCCAAAAAATGTTACTTTTTTATTATCCATAAACTAGATATAAGATATGAGAATGTGGAGATTAGAACAAGGCGATGTATCCGAATATCCAACACCTAACATCCACGTTTCTACTCGGTGGGCAAATTTGGTGGTGGGCCTCCTTTTTTGGACTCAACCCTGGACATCGTCGGAGCTACCAGTCCGGTAATCTTGAGTGGGAAGTGAAAAATAGTGGTTAATTCTTCAGTATTTAAAAGGGCGCATTCGCCTTTTCTGTCGGGAAATAGCGGAGGAAACCGCAATACATAGTTTCTAAACATTCTTCGGGATCGGATAAACGGAATTCGCTGCCTGAAAAGATATGACGTTTTAGGACGGGTCAGCGTGGAAAATCTGAAATAGTTAAAACTGGAACTGGCAAAATGGGCAAAATACGCTCGGGCTAAGAGGCGGTGGGCAGATTGCCACGCATCGCGCCTGGCAACGTACACACCTCGAATATTAGTCCTAAAAAGTGGTTTTTTGTATTTATTTTCCACCTCGGTAATCATTTCCCGCTCTCCGGGAGTTAAGACCATTTCCCGATCCCCTTCTTCAGTTTTTTGTGATTGAAGCCACTTGTAACTGGCTTTTTCACCCGAGCCTTCTTTCACCGGACCCAAAACTAAATCATGGGCGGTTTGAGCCAAGGTGTCAAAAAATGTTTTCGGCTTTTTTGTGGGACGCTTGGCCAACTTTGAAACAATCTTCGTCGCGTCGTCTTTAACTTCCGGATTTTCGCCGTCACTAACAGGCATGGTAATAAATTGCAACCAATATTGTTCTCCCGGACCCATTTTTGACAAAAGCTCAAGCAATGAAGAAATGGGGTCAATACGTTTTTCTTCGGCACTGATTTTTTCACCCTGGGGTTCAAAAAACTTTTCGTAGGTGCGAATGGGATAACCCGGGGGCCTCATTAAAATAAAATCTTCGCCGTAAGTGTCCCATTCGGTATTGGGAACGTTTTGTGGCACTTGCTTGGCGTAATCGGCAACCGGAGTAATTTCAAGTTCAGGATAATGGCTGTAAAGCACCGTCTCCAAACTCTCGCGATTTTGGGCTAACACCCTGGCATAAAAATGCAACGCCCCTTCAATGCTGACAATTTCCCAGGACATCCAACCGTCGGCATCAGTCAAAGAACCTTCGCACCACTTTTCCCGCCAGTTACCGGCGCTACTATACAGCGAGCTCCACATAACGGAAAACACATCTTCCATGGCTTTAAGCGGAGTCAACACTTCTTTGGGCGGAATAATTTCCAGCACCACCCACTTTTTTTTAGCGTAGGCATAATCCCAATTCATCCACCACAAATAAAGCACTCTTAATTCTGTGGCCAAAAGAAGCGGGAAAAAGACCCACCACCAGACCCTCAAAAAAGGCACAAAAAGAATAATGAGCATTAAAAAAACCCACCAAAAGGAAGCAAGAAACACATATAATATATCTGACACTTTTTCCACCGCTCGCTTGGCGACACTCATGTACCAACGCACTCTAAGCTATTATTTGAGCGCGCTGGTATGTTGGAATCGCATTAATGACTTATTAAAACAACTTTAAAAAATCCGGCAAAAATTGCAACAGGATGCTGACAAAAGCAACAATGAAAAAACTGGTCAAAAAGAATTCAAAGGTATAAATGAGGGGAACCACCACGTAGGTAATTTTTTTTTCATGCCAGTAATACACCAGCGAAACAAAGACCAGGTAAAAAATGGCCGTGGCGATTAATAAAATAAGCGTTCCCCAAAAAAAGTAAGAAATCATAGCAATATTTGCAGCTTAGAAGGCTTTTATATATTGTACTCTCTTGAAAATCCAAAATCAATGTATCACAGAATTAACCAAAAACCGCCCGAAGGGGCGGTTTTTGGTTAGGCATTAAGCGGCTTGGGGCTTTGTGGGAAAATACTTGCCTTCGGCGTTTTTTTGGAAGTATTTTTTGTTGTTAAGGTTTATCAAAATGGTATTTTTTTCTACGAGTCTTTGAGTTAATACTTCTTTGACAATTTCATCCTTGCTAACCAAGTGTGGTTTTTCTTGCAAGGTTTTAGTAATGATATCCTTGATGGTTCCCGGAACGTATCCCCATTCACCCAAGGCGTACATTCCCCGGCCTACCAAGACAAAGCGCTGGTCTTTGATTAATTCATTGTGAACCGTTTGAGGATGGGTTTTTTTGGCGCCATGGGGCTGATTGTAATCCAAGGTATCAATGAGGCTGGTGATTTCCCGAAAATGCAATGGCTTTTGATGTTTTTTAAATACCAAAAAGGCTTTGTCCTTGACGCTGCGAGGCTTAATTTCCGGCCAGTCAGTCAAACCGAGCTTGCCTTCTTTATTAGCCTGAATTCGTTTTGAAACTTCAAGATACGATTCTAATGCCAAGTCACCAATGCCGTGATTTGCAGCAAAACGGGCAAACAACTCTTTTTTAGGCAATGGGCTGCCATGTTTTTGCATGTCCTCCACCAAAACGTTCAAAGTATCCTTGACGCTTTTTTCCGGGTTTTCTAAAACTGACCAGAAATAAAAGTAGTCCCGTTTTTCACAAACCCGGTTAAATTGCTGTCCGATAGTTAACAAAAATAACACAAAAGGTTTTTGTTTTTTACCTCCCAATTCTTCAAGTACCAGCTCTTCTTTTTTAAATCCGCCCTTTTCTTTAAAGTAAGCTTCAAATTCACTGAAGGCTTTTTCCAAAGCTTCCTTGTGATTTTTTTTGACAAAATTAAAACCAACTTCCTCAATTTGACGAACTCGTTCACGGGTAATCCCCATGCTTTTTCCAATCGATTCCAAGGTTTCAGTATGGCCGGTTTTGACCCCAAAACGTCGATCAAAAATATCCTTGGTCTTTGGAGAAAGGCCTTTTGTTAGCTTGGTATATAGTTGAGAATAATTAGTTTTTTCCATAAGCTCTGGGCCCATGATTGGGCTCATTAATACGCTAAATACAGTCTACCATGGGGTCTTAAATATGTCAACCCAAGACCTATTTACCCCTCTGTTCGTTCCACTTTTGCCAGGATACCAGCAATGGGCTGGCGATAAAAATGGAGGAATACGCGCCGGAGGTAATACCAATAATTAAAGCAAGGGAAAAGTACTGGAGGGTTTCGCCGCCGAAAAAGAACAATGAAAACATTACCAAAAGCACGGTCACAACGGTGCTGATGGATCTGCCAACCGTTTGATTTAAACTCTGGTCCACCGTTTCTGCAAACGAACCGGTGCCTTTGCGTAAAATATTTTCCCTGATTCGATCAAAGATAACGATGGTATCGTGCACGGAAAATCCAAGAATGGTCAAAAGAGCGGCCACAATCGGAACGGTTACTTCCACATTATAAAAGTGGCCCATGAGTGAAAAAGCCCCCAAGGGAATTAAAATATCATGAAACAATGCAATTAAAGAAGTAACACCGTACTTCCAGGAAGCTACGGGACGGGAAACCTTTCGGAAAGCAAAAGCAATGTAGATCGTGATGGCAAGCAGAGCCAATAAAATGGCGATCTCGGTTTTGTTTTTTAGATCCTGACCCACGGAAGGCCCAATATACTCAAAACTTTTTTCTTGGACAGGAGACAACGTATTAAGGGTTGAAAGAATCTCCTGATGGGTGGCTTCGTCAACTCCTTTAAATTCAAGCACGGCTCCGTCGTTTCCGGTAGGCTGGACGGTTATCTCTCCCAAATTAAACTTTGCCAATGCTCCGGAAATTACTTCATTGCTTGGCCTTTGCACAAATGTAACCTCCATGTCGCTGCCGCCGGTAAACTCAATGCCAAACTTCAAACCAAAGAAAATCAAAGAAGCGATGGCTCCAACAATGAGAATTCCAGAAAAGAGATAATAGAATTTTGAATACTTGGTAAAAGGAAACATAGTCGCTTAACTAAATGCAAAATGTAAATATCAAAGTTCAAAATGGCAATGTAAAATGCTAACACTTTACGTTGATCAATTTTGAATTTTGAATTGTCATTTTGATTTTTGAATTTTGATTTTTGAATTCACTACAAAAGCCACTTGTATTTTTCCAACCTTGGGCCGATAAATACCATCAATAAAATTCGGGTAACAAATATGGCAGAAAATAAACTGACCACAATGCCCAGTGACAGCGTCAAAGCAAATCCCTTGATAAACGATGTGGAAAATAAAAATAAAATGGCGCAGACAATTAAAGAGTTTAAGTTGCTGTCGCGAATTGACGGCCAAGCCCGCGAAAATCCTTCTTTAATGGCCACCGGCAATTCCTTGCCCAATTTAATTTCTTCTTTCATTCTGGCAAAGATTAAAATATTGGCGTCCACGGCCATACCAATAGACAAAATCAATCCCCCTATTCCAGCCAGGGTTAACGTAATGGGGATGAGTTTAAATAATGCCAGGGTAACCGCCACGTAAATGAGCAATGCCACCGAAGCCAAGAATCCGGGCAGGCGATAAAAGACAATCATAAAAATAACGACGGCGATCAGTCCAAAAATTCCCGCCCACAACGATTTTTGCAGCGACACCGATCCCAAGAGCGGGCCAACGGTTTCTTGGGAAATAGGACTGCCAATTTTTACCGGCAAAGCTCCGGAGTTTAACCTGCTGACAATACTGTTGGCGGTGGCAATGGTCATGTTGCCGGTAATAACTGCTGTGCCGCCCGTAATTTTACCCTGGACAACCGGAGCGTAAATTTGGCCGGGACCCACGTCAATAATAGAAGCGCCGTCTAGTAAAATGGCCAGAGGCTTGTTGACGTTTGCCGCTGTAATCTGGGCAAACAAGGTGGAACCTACATCATTAAATTGCAATTGAATTTGCGGGTCGGAGGTGGTTGGGTCAAAGGTAACCGTGGCCTTAGAAAGATATTTACCGGTTAATCCTGTGGGCTCAAAATATGGATCCTGAAGCGCTAATTGGTAATTTGGGATTTTGGTAATATCTTGGTTTGCCGCTTGAGCCGCTTGGACTTGCTTGATGACATTTAAAATTTCCGTGGTGTCGGCCGCCGGACGTTCCTGGTCAAATTCCAAGTAAGGGGTTTGGCCAATCATACTAATAGCCGAAGCCACATCTTTTACTCCAGGCAACTCAACCACTAACTGATTACTTCCCTGAGTTTCAACTACCGGTTCGGAAACACCAAATAAGTTAACTCTTCGTTCAATCACATCCCGAAGCCCTGACATGGCAGAAGCCTGGTCAGATGCAGGAATGGTACTTAAATCCGCTTGGTAAGTTAAGTCTACTCCGCCCTGCAAATCAAGCCCCAAAACATAAGGCTTGCTCCAAAAATGCGGCAAATTCCAAGAAAACTGGTGATTTAAAAGATCAACACCCTTGTTATAATAATTCGGGTAAGCAAAATTTGCCGCCAACAAAGCAATAACAATCACACCAATAAATATCAAATATTTTTGTTGCATAATTTAATAGAATGTAAAAAATTTATGCTGTTATTGTAGCTCTTTTTTTCAAAAAACGCAATAATGAGCATAAAAAAAGGGCAAGATGTGTGAACCTTAATCCCAAAAAAGGATATCTGCCAACTCATCTTGCCCAAGAAGCGTACATCACTTCAGACCTTAAAAGGTAATGGTAGAAACACGCTTCTTTTTTTTGGCGATACTAATACTAACACTCGCTGTGAGTAGGAATCATGGCACCGCCAAAATTCTGGAAGGAGCAAAGGGGATAAATCAGTGATTACCTGTAAAGGTAAATGTCCAACCATCCCCTTTTTACAGCCATTGATTTTTCCATAGCTGTAAAAAGGGGGCGAGATAAACCGAGGGGCATCTATAAGATACTTCAACGATCATCTCGCCCAAAGAAATGCACTTTAGCTTACACTCAAAAGAGTGCGAGCAATTGCACATTTCTTTTTTTGGCGGTAGGTTCAACTTCACCTAAAAATAGGCATCCTGCGCCTCACCGCCAAAAATTATTGAAAGAACAAAGAGGATACTCGAATTGTCACCCAATCTGGGTTTTCTCCGTTACATCCCCTTTTTACAACAATCAAATTTTTGATGGCTGTAAAAAAGGGGCGAGATAAGGAGACCATTATCCTTGGAAGGGTATGTAACATCTCATCTCGCCCGAAATTCACAATTGCTTGTGAATTTTTGAAAATGCACACTTAGCAAACTAAGCGGCGTTTTCTTGGTTTTCAATTCGTTTGCCCATGACTTTTACCAACTGCGGAAATAACCAACGGGCAAAGCGCGTTAAGGTTCTCCACTTGGCCATTTTTAACAAGTGGCCGGGAGTGAAGAGCTTAACCGTTTTACCTTCCACTTGAGCCTTGGCAATTTGCTCTTGCCATTGCTCAATTTCGGCGGATAAACGGTTAAATCTACTTACGTCCAGCATGGAACAGCAGCCATCAAACCAATCCTGCAAACTCTCAATCGAATCAATTACGTAATTGGCTGGCTGAATGTGCACTCCGGCTTTTTCCCTGAAGAACAACTCCAGGGACCGAAATATTTTGACCAATTTTTTGTCGCACTTGATGGGATAGGGATGCTTTTGGTAAAAACCATCCTTAAACTCCAAGAGCTTTTTGCCCCAGACAGATTTGGGCTTTTTGTTGAGTTGCTCGGCCAGTTGGAAAAAAGTCTGGCGCAGCTCGGTTGACCAATTGCCCACTTCACCCGTTTTGTGGCGGGGGAAAACGCGGTAAAAATTCGCGTCGGGACCGGAAGCATTGGCCGTGGTATGAAGGCCACAGTAGGCCATCATCTTTGCCGCGCCTTTTTGCATAGCTTTGTTTTTGCGTTTTTGCCGTTCTTCATCGGTATCAGCACCGTCAAAGTTTGGCTCAACTTGAAACCGACGAATGTCACCGATGCACAAAAAGCCGGCCGCGATGCGAGGACCTACGCCCTCTATCGGTTCAAAAATTTGCCAGGCATCGGTTGACTCAACTGCCAGGCGCAATTCCCGATCGCGCGACTTTTCTTCCTTGACCAGCGCGGCATGCACCGGATCATCGCGCATGAGAATCTTGCAACGCTCTTCAATCCATTCGTTGACATCCTCCTCCTCTCCATCAAAAAGGTACATCTGGTCTTTGACCCACTGGCGCAGACGGTTTTCAGCGGCGATGCGCTGTCCTTGAGTTTCCATCCTCAAGCGCAGCTTGACGGCCACACTGACCAGTGACATATCGGGTTGGCGGAACTCGTAAAAAGGCGCCGCCTGCTTTTGAAACATTTCCAAAAGATAGACATGGTCGTTGTCCTTGTTTTCGCAGTCTTGTTTGGGTCGGTAACTTTTCAGATGCGAGGGGGGGGTACGCCACACTTTGACCAAAGACTTCTTGCCTTTGGCAAAGAGCATGGCCGCTAGTAAATCGCCGGCACCCAATGCCATAACCACCGAATCTCCCACGCCAAGACCTTCAAACTCATCTGGTACATCGGTGCAAAGCTCCAGATGTTTATCTTTACCACTGCCAACCTGGCGCAGATGTTTTGCATCCAAACCTGAAACATCTTCACCGTCTTCTACCCTGCGCCATTTGCATTGGCGCGGCAAAAAACCGGAAATATCTTCGTGATCCTGGACGCTTCGATAACTGATCGGGAAACGCCCCATGGCAAAATCCCGTTCGTCATCAACCTCCGCCAGCTTGCGCTCGACAATCTTGTCGCCGGTTTGAATGGCCACAATCGTCGGTCGCGCGTCACCTTTGACGGTCTTTTTGGTCCGAAAACAAAAACTCAACAGTCTGCCCATTTTGGTCTCCTTTGGGGAATAATGGGACACGAATTGATGGCTCAAAAACACTTTGAGCGCTTTTCAAAGAACGGAGGAAATACAGGTAATCTCACTATAAAAAGTAAAGTACCTGACATCCCCTCTTTGCAAAAATCCATAGCATGAATTTTTCCAAAGAGGGGGCGAGATAACCTTCCTCTCATCCTAAAAGGATAAAAGCTCGTTCATCTCGCCCGTGATTCTGCCCCGCACCATATGGCGGTGCGGGGCTTTCAAAGAAACGTACGTAGCCCTGCACTCCGAAGAGTACCAACAACGACACGCTTCTTTGGTTTTTGGCGACATTGCATCCGTCACTTGATTAAAAGTAGTTACAGAGTCATCGCCAAAAGTTACTGAAAGAACAAAGGGGGATAGTTTTGGACTCACCTTAATCAGGTACACAAACTGCCATCCCCTTTCTAGAAAAATTAACCTAAGTTAATTTCTTTAGAAAAGGGGCGAGAGATAGGTAGAGACATCCAAAAGGATTTTCCCCGCTTCTTCTCGCCCAAAAGAAACGTAGAGCCATCGGCACCCAAAAAGGTAGACCATCCCACACGTTTCTTTGGTTTTTGATGGTAATTCATCTTTCACTCAATAAGAGTAGGCCCACAATCACCACCAAAATTATTGAAAGAACAAAGAGGATATGTAAATCACCACCTATGATAGGTAAACCCACAATCATCCCCTTTTTACAGAAATCAAAGCATTTTCATTGCTGTAAAAAGAGGGCGAGATAAGTGCATCCATATCCTTAAAAGGATACAAGCTGTATTATCTCGCCCAAGAAGCGTAGCTGAGGTATTATCTCGGAAGATAGCCGTTTCCAGACGCTTCTTTTTTTTGGCAGTAAAGAACCTCTCATCCAAAATGGATTTTCAATTACTCACCGCCAAAAATCTATTGAAAAGAGCTTTGAGTTTGCTCGTGACGGGCAAATTACGGATACCATCCATTACACCATTCAAGGTAGGGTTTCCTGCATCCGCAATATTGGCATTGGGTAACATTACAATGACCCCTAAGGGGTGTGAACCTCTGGACCCAATACCTCTATATTATATCATATTTTTTTAAAATTTGTCAATGGTTTTCTTGGAAAATCCCTGCCAATTAAAAAATACCGCTTTTTACGGTATTTTGAGTTTATTACTCTTAAGATAATAGTCTTTCCAAGATTTTTAGTTCCGGCTTGTCGGTGGTGGTGTCGTAAATGGCAAAACAGGGTTTGTAGCGCTGGCCGGCTAGTTCGCCGGGGTTAACCAGTTTACACTTCCCGACTTCTTTCATCCAGGGGCGATGAGTGTGGCCATAGAATGCCAAGTCGTACTTGCCCGACTCGACGGCTTTCTTGGAAATTTCCGGATAGTGATTGAAAAATATTTTCTTACCGCCAAGTTCCAATTCCAACTCTTCCGGCACTTCATCCAAGCTGAAGTCGCCATTTCCCCGAACCCAGAAAATTTCTCCTTTAAAATTTTTGGTGGCCTCGTCAATGGTTTCTTGGTTGCAAATATCGCCGCAATGAAGCATGGTGATAATTTTTTGGGCATTTAAAAAATCAATGGCTTTATTAAAGTTAGCCATATTATCGTGAGTATCAGAAACAATTGCAAACTTCATCAAGCTGATATTTTAAAATGTTATTATGTTCATCAAACAAAAACGCTCCGCTGAATTTTTTATTTTCTAAAAACAATGGAACCCAATACCGGTCATCCGACCACATTTTTTCAAAAGGGATTTCGTTGACAGGAAACCATTGAGGCTTCATTTCTTCAGTCTCTTGAGACTCGCCAAAAAAATCCGTGGCTTTAAAAATGTGAACTTGCAAAATATCACTCGGTTTTTTCTGCCCAACACCATGCGACGCCTGACTTCGCCAAGAAAATTCCAGCACACCCATTTTTTCCATTTCCACTACCTCAATCTCCACTTCTTCAAACAATTCCCGCCGGGCCGCGTCTTCAATGCTTTCGCCCTTTTGCACTTTCCCGCCAAACCCGTTCCACTTTCCAGCGCCAAATCCCCGTTTTTTCATTCCCAATAACACTTGCTCGTCTTTGTGAATAATAAGCAGGGTTAATATCTTTTTCATATCTTAATATCACAAATATCCTTTACCGTTATCCATGAAGCCATGGCACCAAAACCTTTTTTATTAATTGCAAATGGCTGGACGATTTGTGGGTTTTTTAAAAAGATAAGGATGCAGTATTTTTTGTCTTGAAATTTTTCCAAAAATTCGGGTAAATCTTTTTTCTCTATTCCAATATCTTGGCCATACTCATCCAACATTTCTTTTACTTTTTTAAAATTAAGATTTTCAAACTGCATCACTTTTTCCACCCATGCCCTTGCCGTTACCAGGTCTGCAGAATTTTTAAAATAAATAATATCTTCTGCCGCAACCATATCCCAAGGCTTGTGTTTTGTCAGATACCACCGTGATTCAATAGTTTTTGGGCCAGACAAAATTTTTTCGACAAACCCCCATTCCTTTTTCATGACAGCCACGTGATCCATAATATACTATGTGTTTTGCAATTTTTTATACAAATCTCCGATAATTTTTTTATCGCTTTCAAGGAGCATCGGCTCGCGCGCCATTTCCTCTTCTGAAAAAAACTTTCCGTATTCGCCCTCCATAATATTAATGTGTTTTTGGAAATCTTCGGCAACTTCTAGAAAAGAAACATTAAGTACAAACCCCGTTTGCGACAGGTATTGCCCTAAAAATTGATAACCTGCGACAGTGATTCCCAATTCTTCTTTTATTTCGCGCTCTAATGCCTGACTTGGAGTTTCGCCCAATTCTATTTTTCCACCAAAAAAGGAAAAGTGACCCGGCAACACCTTGCCATGCTGGTCGCGTTTTTGCAAAAACACAAACACCACGCCATCTTTTATATAATAAGGAATTAAAACAGAAACATCTCGTTTTTTCTCCATGTTATTTTTTCGCCATATTTTGTTGGTGTTCCTCGGTATTTAACATCCCGCATTTTTTAAATTTCTTAGCTAAGGCACAAGGCCAAACACCCATTAACTCAATCGACGAACCTATCTGCTATATCATTTATAGCGGATTATTTTGTAAATGTTAAAGTCGCAACACTATCTTCAATTGGTTTCATTACAATGCCACCATAATTATTGAAAAAATCTAAGCAGGGCTGATAATCAGCAGTTCCTTCGTAAGGACTACATCCATTAAGCGTATGAACAACATAATCCAATGTGTAATAATTTCCATTATGCAAGGTGGTGTAGTAATACGTGTTGTATAACTGACCAGCTCCAGGACTACTTTCCGTAGTCAGGCAAAAGAGCATATTATTTATCATAATACCAGGCTGAGTCTTCGCAATTTCTTTATCCATTGCCGGCACAAAACAACCATTGATAATATTTCCATTAGTATCATTATTTTGTGCAATTACACTGGCACTAGGATACAATCCAGGAACTATATTAAACGATGCGTATTTTGTGTTTAAAGTTTCTGGATATTTAAATTCGAAACTATAATTATCTGACTTATACGTTGGCCAGTTAAAAGTTTCATTGTTTTGTGTCTGAGTTTGATTTTGCGTATTTTTTACAGAATTAGGTGGTAACGAAAGACTCGTAAAATACCACCAAAATCCGAAACCCAAAATGAGCACTATAATTATTAATAAAATACTAATTATAATTTTATTATTCATAAATTTTATTTACCTAATTTTAACATATTTTGTTGGTGTTCCTCGGTATTTAACATCCCGCATTTTTTCCATTTTTTGCCGGAGCCGCAGGGGCAAAAGTCGTTGCGGCCGACTTGGGAGTCAAGTGGCAATGTGACATGCGAGTGATCATGTTGAACCTGGAGGCCGGCCTTTAGAATATTATTTCCAATCGTGGCATCAATTTCTTCCAAGAGTTCTGTGAATAATTTTCGGCCTTCATTTTTGTATTCTACTAAAGGGTCTTTGCCTCCGTAAGCGCGCAATTTTACCGAGTCTCGCAGGTGATCCATATTAGTTAAGTGATCCTGCCAAAGCGTATCAATGACTTTTAAACTGACAAAACGAATGACCTGGGCCATATTCTGCTCGCCCAATTCTTGCTGTTTTTTATCAAAGTCTTCCTTGGAAATGCCATACTTTTCTATATCAAACGGCTTGTCTTCCAAAAATTCACGGCGTTTTTTGTAGATAATTTCCCGGTGTTTATTCATCACGTCATCGTATTCCAAAACATGGTGACGGGCATCAAAATTAAAGCCTTCAATTTTTCCTTGGGCGGACTCCAAAGCATTGGAAATCATTTTAGCTTGAATGGGTTCGTCATCAGCCACTTTTAAAGCGGTCATCACTGACTTAATCCGGTCGCCGCCAAAAATTCTCATCAAGTCGTCTTCTAATGAAACAAAAAACTGGGAAGCGCCCGCGTCTCCTTGTCGGCCCGCGCGTCCGCGAAGCTGGTTGTCAATTCTTCTGGCATCGTGGCGTTCGGTTCCCAAAACATGCAAGCCTCCCAAACTGCGAACCTGGTCGGCGTCTTCCGGGCGCGGCGGATTGCCTCCCAAAATAATATCCACGCCTCGACCAGCCATGTTGGTGGCAATAGTTACGGCTCCCTTTTTTCCGGCCTGGGCGATAATTTCTCCCTCACGTTCATGGTTTTTGGCGTTAAGAACCTGGTACGGAACTCCCTCACGGCTTAACATTTTGGCCAAGAATTCATTGCGCTCAACCGAACGGGTTCCCACCAACACCGGCACGCCTTTTTGGTGAAGCTCTTTAATTTCCTGGATTACCGCTTTAAATTTACCGGCTTCAGTTTTGAAAATTTTATCAGGAAAATCTTTTCGGACCATGTCTTTATTGGTGGGAATGACCACCACATCCAGTTTGTAAACTTTATCCAATTCTTCGGCCGAAGTTAATGCGGTACCGGTCATGCCGGATATTTTTTTGTACAAGCGAAAATAATTCTGGAAAGTAATGGTGGCCAGGGTAATGGACTCGGGCTGGATTTTGACACTCTCTTTGGCTTCAACCGCTTGATGCAAACCGGCTGACCAGCGGCGACCCGCCAACATTCTGCCGGTAAATTCATCAATGATGACAATCTCACCATTTTTAACCACGTAGTCGCGATCTTTTAAAAAGAGGGTTTTGGCTTTCAGGGCGCTTTCCAATTGATGGGTCTGGGGAATATTGTTTTGGAGCCATGGATCCGAGCCCAAACTTTTAACCACCCTATTTTGACCTTCTTCGGTAAAGCTGACCGCTTTCATTTTTTCATCCAAGACATAATCTGTTTCTTTTTCCAGCGGCGCCATAATTTTAGCAAACTGGTAGTATTTGTCAGTTGCCTCTTCCGCCTGGCCGGAAATAATCAATGGCACCCGGGCTTCATCAATTAAAATGGAGTCTACTTCGTCAACGATCACAAACCGGTGTCCGCGCTGGGCTTGCTGGCCAAGCTCATAAATCATGTTGTCGCGCAAATAATCAAAACCAAATTCATTGTTGGTGCCATAGGTAATGTCAGCGTCGTAGGCTTCTTTTTTATTGGTCGGACGTAAATAATTTTCCACAATTTTAAATCCGCCAACCACGTCCCGCTCTTTGTCCACATCTTCATTTTTGTAAGCCGCGTCATACACGTACGCTGATTCCGCAACCACGCAACCGGTCGTCATTCCCAACGCCGCGAAAATTTGTCCCATCCAAACCATATCGCGCTTGGCCAAATAATCGTTGACGGTAACTACGTGGACTCCCTTGCCTTCCAGCGCGTTTAAGTATGCCGGCAAGGTGGCCGACAAGGTTTTGCCTTCACCGGTTCTCATCTCGGCTACCTTTCCCTGGTGGAGCACAACACCGCCAATTAACTGGGAATCAAAGTGTCTCTGGTTTAAATTGCGCCGTCCCGCTTCCCGCACGGCCGCAAAAGCCTCGGGCAATATCATGTCCAGAGTTTCGCCCTTTTCAAGCCGCTGCTTGAATTCTTGAGTTTTGTTTTTAAGCTCCTGGTCGGATAGCTTTTGCAAACTGGCCTCAAAAGAATTAATCTTTGCGACAATCGGTAAAATTTCTTTTACCTTACTATCATTACCAGAACCAAAAATACGGTTGAATACATTCATGAAACATGGGGCATGAGGCAAAACGCTATATCGCTTACTTCATGCTTTATACTTAATACTTTATGGAGTTAACTCTACCTAAAAAACGGCTTTTTAGCAATAAATCCCGTAGTATTTTTGCCACTTCCATAGAAGTGGCGTTCGACAAAAAAAGCCGCCCTTTCGGACGGCGCGTTTTAAAATACTTCTTTATGGCTGGCCTTGCGGATTTTGCGGCGCGGAGCTTCAATTTTTTTGGTTTTGTATTTTTTAATTTCCCGCTCCATTTCTTTGGTAACCTCAATCACTGCTTTCATTAAATCTTCACCATGTGACTTGGCCATCAAACTTTTTTGGGGCAGACGAATAGTGGCTTCGGCCATAAAAATGTCGCCTTGGCGGTGATGGTTGGTTTCTTTTGAAAGTTCAACAAAAATTTCAAAAGAGTCATTTTCCAACAGTTTGGAAAACTTTTCCAACTTGCCCATTTTTTCGCGCACAACCGTTTCCAAGCCTTCCGTCAATTCCACATTTTTTGTTTTTATAATAATATTCATGATTTTTGGAGGCGTCGCGAATATTCGTATCTTCGCAGTTACCCCTTTTATTAGTCTAAAAATTGCACTTCCTGCTCAAGCTCGACACCGTAGATTTCTTTGATATGCTTTTTGTTGAGCTCAATAATTTTTAAGACATCCTCGGCTTTGGCGTTTCCCAGATTAACAATGAAGTTTGGATGCTTGTTTGAAACTTGAGCGCCGCCAATCGTAGTTCCCTTCAGTCCCAGTTCACTTAATAAATAAGCGACGGGAACCACCGGAAAGGGATCTTTTTTTACCACTTTAAGCAGCAAATTTTTATGCTGGTCGGAAAAATCGGCAAAATCCTGATTTTTAAAAATACTGCCGGCGTTGGGATATTCCAGCGGGTGTTTGTCTTTGCGGTATTGCTTATTGGCTTGTGCGATTTGCGTCAACGCTTTTTTATCACCGGGCTTGAGTTTTACTTTTGCCGAAAGTACCACCCAATTTTTCTTTTTAAAAATGGAGCTCCGATACGAAAATTGGCATTGCTCATTGGTTAGCTTGCGTACCTTCAGTGTATCATCTAATGCCACCACTTGCACAATGGCATCTTTTATTTCCCCGCCAAACGCGCCGGCATTTCCACGAATGCCTCCACCAAACGTTCCGGGCAATCCACCCGCCCATTCCAACCCTTGCAGAGAATTTTTGACAGAGAAGTCAACCAAATCAGCCAATAATATTCCCGCGGGAGCTTCTAGGATGTTGCCTTTGCCAATTTTAAGTTTTGGATTTTTATTTTCTATTTTAACTACCAAGCCCAAAAATCCTTTATCAGAGGCCAGCATATTACTTCCGCCGCCTAAAATAAAATAAGGAATGTTAAATTTTTTAGCCAATTTTAGCGCCTTAATAATTCCCGCTTTATCTTTGCCGACAAAAAAATAGTTAGCCGGCCCTCCTATCTTAAAAGTGGTGTGGCGGCTTAAGGAAACATTTTTTTTGATCCCCGGCAGCGCCTTTTTTAATATTTCAAATAGTTCATCCATGAAACTAAAGTAAACTATTAATTTTTTGACGGGTTAAGGGACCGACAAATCCGGTTTGCGCTATGGCGTATTTTTTTTGAAAAAGAATAACGGCGGATTTTGTTAAGCTGCCAAAGTTTCCCGTTATTAAAGCCTGCGGATAAATGCTACTGCCCTGGGACGTTAAAAAACTTTGCAAGCAACTGACTTGGTTATTATTTACCAAACCAATGTAAAGGTTGGTAGTGATGGCGGCACACATAGAAGCGCCAGATGAGGTTGAATTTGGTGATTGAAGCAGGGCGATTTGCTGTTTTAGGGAAGCAATTTCATCCAGCAATTTCTGCATTGTCGTAGCGTCCCCATCCGGTACGTTTCCGGTGGTTGAAACCGTAAAGCTATACGGAAAACTGGCTTCCGGGCCGGCAAAACCCACCAATTTTGATTGCAGTGAAGGAATAATCACCAATGAACTATATTGGCTGCCAAAATCTTTAATATCAATTTCGCCTTTTCCATTGTTATCAAGGGTAAGGAATTTTACCGTATAGTTATTATTTTTATCGTAAAGAATATAGGGCACTTGAAAATCAAGCTCCGGGCCGCCGGAAAAGTCCAAAGTCAAATCTCCATCGCCGCCGATAATTTTTTCCCAATTTCCCGACCAATTTTTAGTGATATTGGTTACCGACAAAGAACTGTTGCCCATCAGCGGCAAAAAAATGAGGCTTGGATTAATGGTAAGATTTTTAAGATTTGCATTAAGGTAACAATAGTTTGAGCCGGAAGAACAGTCATTAACCATCAAAGTTATCGTCCAATCAGTAAAAATTTGGGAGAAATCTTCTTTGGCTCCGCTGTCCACCAGCGCCTGATTAAGGCTTGGAATTCCCACTAATTTGGAATGTAAAGAATCGGTTAAAATATTAATGCCGTAGTGATCCACCAAATAATGCATAAATACATCTTCCACCGCGTAGTCATATTTTGTGTTGAGCCATTCGGTCAGCGAGTCGCTTGGCTCTTGCAAAAAATCTTCCACTCTTCGCTGTAAATTACTGCCTTCGTAAACATCGTCGTACCCCAAAAGCGTTGAAGCGTAGTCCGACCTGGCTTCCGACAGCCATACTTCTTCCTGTGCCCCTTCAATTCTGGTTTTTTGATTGAAGACAATTAAATGGACAAACTCGTGAGCCAAAAATACTTTTAAGTTCAAGCTGCCGATTTGATCTACCGGCAAATACACCATTTCCCGCTGGTTTGAATCCGGAATTTGCAGGTTACTGTATTCATCATCGGTTCGCACATAGCCGCCAAGATCACTATTAATTGACTCAAATAACACCGTAATTTTGGTGTCTCCCGTGGCGCCAGGAGCCTGGTCAGAACCATACGTTGAGGTCAACACCGGATAAATGTGATTACTAAATTCATCAGATAAACTGCTCAGTTGGCTCAAAATAACATTTTGTTGGCTTTGAGATTGTAAGTTCCAAGAATTATTTTCAACGTAAAAATACAAATTAGGATCTATCTGCACCAAAGTGGCCGGCACTTGAGTCCTGCCGGTGGCATCCAAAGTACTGTCAACATTAAAATTGACAATATCGCCGATATTGGCAGCTTTGGCATGCCAAACAGGCATGGCCATCATTAAAAAAGCAATCGTAAAAAATAATATTTTTTTATTTTTCATATCAGGCGATAAGCTTAAAGACGAATATAGGTAGGATTGGTATGAGCGTAAGTATCCAAAACTATTTTTCTGACTTCACTGGCGTCTTCAGGATAAAACCGTTTAATATTGGGCAAATTTTTAAGCAGATCTTCTTCATTTTCACTTCCCAAAAGATTATGGGACATTCCTTGAAACCGGTAATGGACACTGCCACGAACTCCGATAATCTTGACATTGGCATTATTATAACACACGTCGTTTCTTAATTGTTCGTAGTTTCGCATCATCACAAACGGAATCATGGAATAAACATACGGCTTCCAGCCGCTTTTAGCCAAACCCGCGGCCATGCCCATGAAAGACTGTTCCGTTACGCCGGCGTTGATATATTGCTTGGGGTATTTTTTTTGAAATTCCTGCATGTAAGAAAATCCCACGTCGCCAACAATTAAAATAACCCGCGAATCTTTTTTGACCAGCTCTTCAAGCGTCTCCATAAAAACTCCCCGGGCGTTTCTGGCCGTTGTTTCTTTTTGTATTTCCCCCGGCAAGCCATTGCTAAATCCGGGCAACGAAGTAAACTTGTCATTCATGATTTTTATCTCCACTAAATAAGATATGCCAAAACTGTTTCTTTGCGCGCAAAGAAAAATTTTATCGCTTTTTGTCTTGGTTAAGCAACGCAAGGGCTCTTTGGTAGGTATCCTTGTCCACGTTTTTATAATGCCATTCTAGTTTATTCTCAAAAATATCACAAGCAGTTTGGCCGCCACTGCCCTTTAAAGTCCTGGCAATAACGACTAGGGGCCTAACCCTCTTGGAATGCAAAGCATGCTCCAGGGCCGAATCTATGTGCCCATAATCATGGCCATTGATTTCCAGCACCTCCCAATGAAAAGCCCGCCACTTATCAGCTAATGGCTCCATATCTAAAACCTCATGTTTGGTTCCCATGGCCTGAAACTCGTTGCAATCAATAATCAGCGTCAAGTTGCCTAATTTATGATGAGCTGCCAGCAGCGCGCTCTCCCAGGTAGTGCCGCAATCCAATTCGCCATCAGACATTAAGACATACGTTTGCCATTGCTCACCTGCCAATTTAGCACCAAGCGCCATGCCAAGTGCCATGGGCAAACCATGGCCCATGGCTCCGCCCGCAACTTCCACTCCTCTGACATCGGGTTCGGATAATCCAATATATTTTGAGTCTTCCATGCAATAGCTTTCCAAGTCTTCTTTTGAAATGATATCCTTTTGCGCCAAAAAATAATACAGCGACGCGGCCGCCCATCCTTTTGATAAAATAAACCGATCCCTATCTTCCTTAAGATTTTTATCGATATTCATTTTGGCAAACAACACCGCCATAATATCAATGCAGGAAAAGTTCGACCCCACGTGCGAGGTTCCGGCTTTGTGGATCATCTGGAGAACTTTTTTGCGGGCATCAGTAGCAATTTTTTTATACTCTTGCATGGGTAAGGTCGTTTAATATTTTTTTGAGTTCATTAATAATTTCCAAAGCATCTTTTTGGTACACCATCTTTGCCAAGTCGTCCAATACCCTATTCATATCAGCAACATTTACTTGTGATATTTTGGCCATAAAAATTTTTTGGTTCTGGGTGGCCAGGGTTCCCTCTTCCGCTGTTAACATTTCTTCAAATAATTTTTCTCCGGGGCGCATGCCGGTAAAAATAATAGCGATGTCTTTGTCGGGGACAAACCCGGAAAGGCGAATCATCTCTTTTGCCAAGTCCAAAATTTGTATGGGTTTGCCCATATCCAGTACGAATACTTCGCCTCCATGCCCCATGGCGCCGGCTTGCATCACCAAAAGGCAGGCTTCCGAAGTGAGCATAAAATAACGCTTCATGTCCGGATGGGTCACTTCAACGGGTCCGCCTCTTTTTATCTGTTCTTTAAAAATAGGGATCACGCTTCCCCGGCTATTTAACACATTCCCAAATCGCACGGAAATAAATTTAGTGGCATTTTTTTGATTATAAACCTGGCACATCATTTCACCAATTCGTTTGGTTACTCCCATAACCGAAGTTGGATTGACCGCTTTGTCAGTTGAAATAAAAACAAATTTTTCCACTCCGTGGGCAATGCTAGCATCCAGCAACACCCGGGTTCCAAAAATATTATTTTTTATGGCTTCATCGGGCTGCTGCTCCATCAAGGGGACGTGCTTGTAGGCGGCAGCGTGAAAAACAATGGCCGGTTTATAAGTGGCAAAAACGGCTTCAATTTTTTGCCTATCCTGCACATCCGCCACCAAACTTTGGATATTGGTATCCGGATACTTGTTTTTCAGAATGCCGGACGTGGTAAATATTCCCGTTTCGTCCTGGTCAAGTAATATTAAAAGCCCCGGCTTAAATCTTGCGATTTGTTCTGAAAGCTCGGAACCGATGGACCCGGCGGCACCGGTAACCAAAATCGCCCTGCCTTTTATAAAAGACTCTATTTGTTTTAAGTCCAGCGTCACTTGTTCCCTGCCCAGTAAATCTTCCACCTCCACATCTTTCAGATTTTTAAAAGAAACCTGGCCCTGGATTGTTTCATACAAAGGAGGCGCGATTTTGATTTTCTTTACGCCGGATTTTTTACCCAGTTCAACCGCTTCTTTTATTTTCCTCCTGCTGACTGAAGGAAGAGCAATAATCAACTGGCGTATTTGGTAATGCTCCACTAATTCGGCAATATCGGAAATTTTCCCCAACACTTTTATTCCATGGATTAAAACGCCTTTTTTAATCGGGTTGTCATCCACGAATCCCACGGGATAATAATGGCTTTTGTTTGAAGAAATAATACTTCTGAGAATCTGCTCTCCCGGATCTCCGGCCCCGACAATCAAGGTCCTCTCTTTTTCCGGCATCCTTTGCTGGCCCATAATGCGCAAATAAATTCTCTTGGAAAATCGCAACGCTCCGCAAAAAACAAAAATCAAAAGGTAGCTTATAAAAATAGTGGAACGGGGGAAATTAATAAAATGCGGGAAATAATACGACACAAAAATGGCAATTGATAAAAAAACGCCGGCAATCGTTACGGCTTTTAACAGGGAAATAAGCTCATCGGTTGAAACATAAGACCATGAAAAAGAGTAGAGTTTTTGGAAATAAAAAACAGGCAGGATAAACACAATCGACAATCCGATCATGATATAAATAAAGGAAAAATATTGCGAGGGTACGCTAAAATCAAACCTGAAAAGAAAGGCCAGCCACACCGCAACAAACACGGAAAACACATCCCCTGCCACAAAAAAGATATTTTTCTTAACGGTTGTTTTTGCAAATAAATTCATGCCGGTTTTTTTTATTTATCCTTTAGTTTTAAGACATTCTTCTTGATGATTGCCGCTATTGTTTTAAAAATAATTGCAGCATCAATAAAAAGCGAGTTGTCGTTGACGTACTTTAAGCGTAGTTCATTTTTTTTAGGCTCAATAGTTTCCTGATACGACCCGTCAACATCTTTTTCATCCACCACGTCATCCTGATTAATGTAGTATATCGTAGCATAATCCGTCATTCCTGGCCTAACACTAAGACTTTTTTTCTCTTCTTTGGTATACAAATCCACGTAATGCTTGACCTGTGGCCGAGGCCCAACAAAGCTCATTTCCCCTTTAAGAATATTAAAAAGCTGAGGCAGTTCATCAAACTTACAGGTTCTCAAAAAGCCGCCTACTGGCGTTATGCGCGGATCATTACGGGAAGCGTGTATCGTACCCAGGTTTTGGGCGTTTACAATCATGGTTCTGAATTTACACATATTAAACATAACGCCGTCCTTGCCAACACGCTCCCCTTGATAAAAAACGGGACCCCGTGAATCCAGTTTAATAAGAATGGCAATAATAATCATGATGGGCGAAAATAATAACAGCAAAAGCAACGCAAAAAATACATCCAAAATTCTTTTCATTAACAATGAAATGTTACTCCTTTTTAGGGTTGTTAATTTTTCCTCGATAAGTTCTCCATAGTAGTTTTTCATCCTTTCAAAAATGAGGTTTTCGTTAAAATATTCTTCAACTTTCAATCTTGCATTCTCTCCCAACTCCTTTGCCTTGGCTTGATTGCCAAACAGATCCATGATGGCGGCCGCCAATTTATCGGGGCTTTTGACGGGAATAAGGATACCATTTTTTCCGTTGTCTATTTCTTCATTACAGCCCCGTATGTCGCTGGCCACCACTGGTCTTTCTTCGGCCATAGCTTCTAAAATAGCTACCCCAAGCCCTTCCCGATAGGATGGCAGAACAAACACATCCATTAAAGGATAAATTTGGTCAACGTCGTTTCTTTCTCCCAAAAAGATAACATTTTTCTCAATGCCATACTCTTTTACAACGTCAGGATGAACGGCATCGTTTTTTTCCGGCTCCCTCGCTCCGACGACCAAAAGGGTCGTTTTGGGGAATTTCTTTAAAATCAGCCTGAAGGCTTCAAATAAATCCAGGTATCCTTTTTCCTGGACCAACCGGGCAACAATTCCGACAACCCGATGATCTTTGGGGATTGCTAACTTTTCTTTTTTAGCACTAATAAAAGCTGGCGGGAAAAGGGCATGGTTAAACTTGGTAACATTGACTCCGCCCCCAAGATATTTAATTAATGCGCGATTGCCGATACATTCCCTTAACGCCGTTTCCATATCCTCTTTATTTACAAACAAAATCAAACTT
Organism: uncultured bacterium; assembly: GCA_963835045.1. Lineage (GTDB taxonomy): Bacteria > Patescibacteriota > Minisyncoccia > Minisyncoccales > Staskawiczbacteraceae > VGLO01. Next base: position 79,473 of record CAWIDW010000003.1, on the reverse strand, counting down.
GAGCATTTGGCCGCAAATCTTTCAACGACAATAAAAAATCTTCTTTTAAGGTAGGATGAATTATTTTGAAAATAAAAACCGTGAACGGTATTAATAATAATAGGAACTCCCGCCATTTTTGCAGCCACTTGGCCCAACAGCCCCGGCTTTGGATTATTAGTATGGACAATATCAAATCTCTCCTTCCTAAAATAACTCCACAATCTATACAAAGTTACAATATCATAAAAGGGGGTAATTTTTCTTTTTATCTTTATGGTTTTTACTTTGATGCCTTCTTTCTCTATGTCAGGTATCCATTTGCCTTGCGAGCAAGCAACGCTGACGTCGTAACCTTCTTTCATTAAAAACCGTAATTGGGGAATCAGTAAAAACTTCACGAAGGTATCGTTATTGGCTACTGAACAAATTTTAATTTTTTTATTTTCCATTATCTAAAAACCATTTTTTGGTAATTGCCACGCCGTCTTCAAAGTTAACTTTAGCCTGCCAGGAGAGCAACTGTTTTGCAAGACTAATGTCTGCTTGGGTATGGATTGGGTCTCCCATTCTTGCCGGCAGATACTGAACCTGGCCTCCGATTAATCCAGCCACATCATTAATTGAATAGGTTGTTTCCTGGCTGACATTAATCACTTCTCCCCCTTTAATGTGCGCGCTTTCTGCCGCCTGTATGCTTGCCTCCACAACATCTTGGACAAAACAAAAGCCCCGAGTCTGCTTGCCATCCCCAAAAATGGTAAGTGGCTTGTGTTGGGAGGATAATCTTAAAAATTTACCCAGCACCAAACTATAATCCGAGTTAAAATCAATTCTGGGTCCATAGACATTAAAATATCGCAGCGAAACTACGGGAAGTTTGTAAAGCTCGCCGAACAATTTGGCCATTTGTTCTCCAACTAATTTTTGCAGGGCATAGGGACTTAAGGGATTGGGCGCCATGGTTTCTTTCAGGGGCATCTTTTTTTGATCGCCATAGACCGCGGAAGATGATGCAAAAACAACCCGCGCCACACCCTGATCGGCCGCCGCTTTAAAGACGTTCATCGTCCCCATGATATTTACCTGTGAGGTGGCAACGGGATCTTCTATTGAAACTGGAACGCGGGGAATGGCGGCTAAGTGGAATACGCCATCAATACCTTTAAAAAGGGGCCTGATTTTTTCAAAATCACAAATATCAAGCTGATGAAAATCAGCCTTAGGGTTTAGGTATTCTTTTTTGCCGGCAGAAAGATTGTCGATGACAACAACCTGATTATTTTGCTCTATTAATGTATCGACTAAGTGGCTGCCGATGAAACCAGCTCCGCCCGTAACTAAGTATTTTTTCATATGATGTATTTACAAAGCGATAAATAATATTATCTTCCCGAAAACCAAAAGATGCGATACACAAAAGAGCCATAAAAACCGGGATCCTGATCCTGGTGATTTCTCCAAAGTTACTATCAAAGATCGCGATAATAACCAAGGTCATAAAACTAAACAATACAAGGGGCAGGGCAATTTTAACGCGTTTTCTGTATACCACAATCATGCCATCAACAACGAAAAATAACAATAAATACCACGGGAATGTTTCGATGAGAGCAAAAAGTTGGCGCGTTTTTTTAATCTGCCAAGGAAAAGGACCTAGCATTGCATAAAAGAAAGATTTTATATAACCGGTTGGGCCGTTCCCCACCACAAAAGAAGAATCTAATCCAACCACCGAAGAAGGCTTGCTAACGGGTGCATTAACCAACACCGAATTGGTTTGAACATGAGGCTTGCTTGCCAAAACCACCGCAGGTAAACTACTCAAAGCGGGACCCACGGGTGGAGCTTGGCTGTAATGCGCCGGATTGTAAACCACGGTTCTGTAAAAATTAATTGACTTATAATTTAAGTATTTTTCGACTGAACCAATTCCATAATATCCGTAACTCGTGGTAATTTGGGGGACAAAACCTAGTATGATGATAAACAAAATTCCATAGACCACTCTTTTTTTAATGCTGATGTTTGCAATTAAAAACCAGGAAACAAGAAAGGTGAACATTAAAACGTAGCCAATATAAAAACGAAACTGGGTTACGCATATTAAAACCACATAGAAAGACAAAAAGTGATACCACTTGCATTTTTTAATGGTTTTTAAGAGCAGCAATAATGCCAGCATAATAAAACATATTTCCAGCGCGTCTTTAAGTAAAAGTCCGGTATTGAAAATATAGCTTGGGTACAGGGCCACAATAAGGCCAATGATAAAAGCATTTTTTTTTGATCCTCCAATTTCTAACACAATCAGGTAAATCAGAGTGATGGCAAGCGCCACCAGCCACACATTAAGCATTAGCCCAATAATTTGCGATGGCATGGTCAAAGCGTACAGATAGCCAATAATAAGGGGATAGTAGCTATGCAGCGTTACGCCTTGCACTGAAAAGTTGCCCTGATGGAGCCGGGCCGATATCATTTGGGCATTTTGCTGGTAGTAAATATAGTCCCCGGCCCCACCGCTAAAAGGCTGAAAATGGCCGTAGTACATAAAAAGTGTAGTGGCAAGATGCAGCGCCAAAACAATGAAAAAAAGCAAATATATTTTTTTGTCGCCAAAACCAATTTTATAGAAAACAAGAAAGGTAAGACACGATAAAAAAACCAGCAGGCAGAGACCAACCAATAAGGCTTTGTCAAAAAAGAACGTCGCTATCATTATAGCCAATATTGCAACAATGCCGCTGAATGTGTATGGCGTGATTTTCATAATACTTTTTCAAAAACCTGTTGGTACTCCTCAATGCTTTTTTCAAAAGAAAATCGCTTTGATACTTTTTTGCCTTCTTTTGAAAACTGTTCCCTTAATTTTTTATCAGCCAATAATTTCAAGACGGCATTGGCCAAAGCTTTTTCATGTTGCACCGGCACCAAGAAGCCATTGTGGCCATCTTCAATAATCTCACTGGGTCCGGATTTGCAATTGGTTGAAACGACCGGAACGCCACAAACCATAGCCTCGATTAATACCGTGGGAAATCCCTCCACTAAAGAAGAGAGAACAAAAACATCGGCCCGGGCCATACATTTATAGGGATTAGCCTGGACTCCCATAAACGTAATGTATTTGGATATTTGCAGTTCGCTGGCAAGCTTTACCAAATGATCTTTTTCTGGCCCCTCCCCCAAAATAACCAACTTGGCAGGTTGCTTATGTACAATTAAACTAAAAGCCTTTAATAAGTTGGGATAATCTTTACGCAGGGCCAAACGTCCTACGCAAATAATAATGGGTTCGTTAGCAGATAAAAAAGGGTAAGTCTCTAAAGGCTCTTTTGCCAATTCACTTATAGTATCATTAATAATGGGATTGTATATTACCTGGCACTTTTGACGGCAATGAATAATACCCAAAAGATCTTCTTTAATGCCTTCCGAAACACAAATGATACTATCGGCTTTAGGATAAAAAACCATCGCCAGCCACGGCAAAAAAAGACGGGCAAAGAATCTGCGCCAAGCGGTTGTGGCAACTTTTGGCAACAGTGAAAAAACCGAATGTTCGGTGATAATAATTTTTGTATTTTTTCCGGAAAAAATCTTGGCCGCGATACAAATAATATTAATGCGCGGAAAAGCGGACACCAAAACGTCTACAGTATTGTTTCGAAGATACGCCGCCAGTGCAAAAAATAATTTCGCGTCACTGCTGATATGTAAAACATGAATAGGCACATCTTTTTTAACTTCGTCCAAAAATATCCCTTTGGCTTCAGCGAGAATTAGTGATACATCGTAGCGCTGCCTGTCGATGTTATTGATAATGTTTACCATGACCCGTTCCGCGCCGCCAGCTTCCAGTGAAGGCATGAAAAATACTACCGAAGGTTTTTTCATGTTGATGTGCGAATGCGATAAAGTGGGTTGTCTGTGAATATGTTCCATGAAAAATTATACTTCGTTTCGCAAATAACCCTTCATCATGCCAAAACTTTTTATGTAGTTGCCCGATAAAAATGTGGCTGCTACACCGCCGACGGCCGAAAACCAAAAGTAACAATATTTTTTTGGGATTTTTTCAGCATGCATGCCAAAAATAACTTTCCGATTTGCTGCTTCCTTAAAACCCGAAAGAAACGTGCTTTCCCGGCCGACTATTGATTCTCGATGAATGAGTTTGGCACAGGGAGTAACAATAAAATAATAGCCGTCGTTTTTCAGTCGCCAGCAAAACTCAAGATCTTCAAGTGCAGTGCGCCCCGGTTGGAGCGATGCAAATTGATAATCATCAAGGATGTGTTTTCTAAAACTGGACATGCCGCCAGGAATCCAATCGGCAATTTCCTCTTTGGTAATGTCAAAATCTTGCGTCTGAAATCCCCAAGGCAGGATGGACCAGGATTTTGCACGATGGAGACAAAAGATTTTCTCGAAAACAATCTTTCCAAAAGATTTTCTTTTGCTATTAATGATAACTCCTGCAACACCTGCTAAATTCGACTCACTCCAACGCTGCGCCCAAACCTTCACTATGTTTTCAATATAGTCTTGTTCTAAAACAACGTCATCGTCTAGAAACAAAACAATTTGGCCTTGTGATTCTTTAGCTCCTAGATTTTTAGAATCGGCAAGCCCAATCGTCTCTTTTTTAAAATATTTCAAAGAAATGCCATTTTTAGAAAGAGACTGCCTCATTATTTCTTTTACGCTTTCTGAAATTTGGCCATCGTCCATTATTAAAACTTCAACTGGCTTCATAAATTGATTGATAATAGAATCCACGCACTCCAAAAGAGCTTCTTCTCGGTCTTTTGTTGGGATAACAACACTCAAAGTAATCATATTTAAATGAAGCACTACGTTAAATAATTTATTTTCCGCAAAAAAGCTGCGTTCATTTTAATATTTTATAATGCAAAGGTTTTAGATAATAATAAAACACGCTTTTCATGTGATCTGCGAATAAAAATCGATCAAATTTCTTTTTAAGACACTTGGGGAAAAATGAGCCACATACGCCTTCCTGCCATTTTCTCCAAAAGAATTATCTCCTTTCTTCTTCATGTCAATCAATTTTAAAATTGCGCATCTTAGCTGCTGCTTATTATTGTATTCAACGACAATACCCACATTATATCTTTCAACTACTTCATCCATTCCGGTATTCTTACTAACAATGATCGGCTTCCCGAGCATCATTGCTTCAAAAAGTTTATTGGGACTTGAATAACGATGATTAAGTATGCACGGATCATACAAAGCGAAAAGAGCATCTGATTTTGACTCAATTTCAATCGTTTTTTCATAAGGTAATACTTTTCCTAAAAATTCCATGTTCCTTGATTTTTCAACCATTGCTGTAAATTCTTTTTCATAGGGGCCATAACCACCAACTATCAATTTCACTTCCAATATTTCCTTAATAACATCCGCCATCACATCAAACCCTCTTTCTTTTTGAATCATACCGACAAAAGTTAATAGAAAAATTCTGTCATTTTTAGAATTCTCCCTTTCTCTTCTAAATCTTTCATAAAAGTCATGTGGTACATTACAAATTATCGCCAATTTTTTGGGTTTTGAACCCTGTATTTGTTTTTTTCGATTATCATCTGCCAAAATTACTCCATCGGCGAATTGCATTAAAAAAATATCAATTTTCTTTATAATACTTTTCAACACATACGAACCATGAACAATCGTATCCGCATAAAAATCACATACATCATAAACTATTCTTTTCTTTCTTAATTTGGCCACGATAAGTGCGGGCAAGAAAGTATCAAAGTCACATGAATGGATAATATCAAAATCTAGTTTCAAAAGATACTTCAGTTCCTGAAACTGCCACAATACCAACTTATACAGATGCCTTATACCAGCTCCGTAATTGTCCCCAGTATGACAACGAATTATAGTATATCCATTTCTCTTCTCAAATTTATCATATTCATTCTCCCTATCCCATGCCAAAACTTCTATATGATAAAGGTCTAATAAAAAACCAATCTCTTTTTCTATTCTCGGATCAGGATTAATGGCATTAGTCCTTACAAAAAGTATTTTTTTCTTAGGTAGCATTTTTTAGTAAAATATTGACAATTTTTTGCGATGCTTTTCCGCTACCAAAAGGACTTTTCCATTTTTTATTTCCATTCAATATTTTTATGGCCGATCTCAATATTTTTCCAGAATCCGAACCAACCAACATATTACTTTTAATTTTTAATGTTTCAGGTCTTTCTGTATTATTTCTCAAAGTCACGCACGGAACTCCCAGAATGCAAGATTCTTCTTGTATGCCACCGGAATCAGTAAAAATCAGCTTTGCGTTATTTTCCAATTGTAAAAAATCAAAATATCCCAGTGGCTTTATTAAAGTAATTCCCGCAGAGATATCCAAACCAAATTCACGTATCTTATTTTCGGTACGCGGATGAATTGGAAAAATAATAGGAAGGTTAAATTTTTTATACACCAGGTCCATTCCATGTAAAATCCCGGCCAGCCTTTCTTTCACATCGACATTTTCTTGGCGATGAGTAGTTAGTAAGAAATAATTATTTTTTTTTACTTTTATTTTTTCCAAAATTTTTGACGTTCGGCGAGATAAATTTAAATCATGACACACAGCATCAACAATGGTATTCCCAACAACAAAAATTTTATTTTTACCAACTCCTTCTTTTAATACATTTTCTTTAGCATGGGAAGTGGGCGCAAAAAGTAAATCGGAGCAATGATCGGTTAAAATTCTATTCATTTCCTCTGGCATTTCACGGGAATACGATCTTAGGCCCGCTTCAACGTGACCTATTTTTATACGCAATTTTACTGCAACTAATGCCCCAGCCAAAACCGTATTCGTATCTCCTTGCACAAGGACTAGATCCGGCTTTTCTCTCATTAATACTTTTTCTATTTCAACAATCATTTTTCCGATTTGTTCAGCATGGGTTCCAGAACCAATTCTTAAATTATATTTAGGAATGGGTAGTTGTAATTCTTCAAAAAAAATACGGTCTAAATTGTAAGCATAATGCTGATTAGTATGTAAAATAAAAAAATCGATTTTTCTCTTTTGACACTCTCTAATTACCGAAGACATTTTTATTATTTCGGGCCTCGTTCCGATAATAATACTAATTTTAATTTTTTCATTGACTCGTTGACTTTTTTTATACATATTTTTCAAGCTATTAATACATTCTCAAATCCATATAACATGCTAAAAGGTTATTCCCCAAAATTCACTAATCTAGAATTACCTTATTAATATTTTTATTCTTTTCGATTTTTTTTATTATTTCTAAAAAATTCTGGTTCAAATTACCTCTGGTTTCCATGCAATAGTTATTAAATTCGATTTTAAAATCGTTCAAATTCTGACTCTCAGCCATGCTTTTTAGATGAATTTCTAATTCTATAATATTTTTAAATGATTTACTACAAGCACCCAATTCTTCAAAATTGTCCGCTACTATAGGATAATTAAGTAATTGTAAAGTAATTTTCTGTCTTATCGTTGCCTCAATTAAAGCCGTTGAATTAAAACTAATAAAAATATCTGCTCGGGCAATAGTTTGGTTGAGTTTTTCTTTTGGCGCTGAAAAAATAATACCAGGCAAATTTTCCTCCAACAACTTTCTATTATCAGAGGGATGGGGACGATAGAGAAATCTCAGTCCTAATTGCCCGCAAACCTCACAAAGCCTTTTTATCGTTTCCAATTTTATTTGCAACAAGTTTTTGTCGTATCTTTCAAAATCTTGGCCCAAATAACACACAACAGGAGGTTTACTTTCAGCTATATTGTTTTTTTCAATAAAATAAGGATACCCCAAAACATACACTTCTTCCGGTTTTCTTACATTTTGCTTAACATATAAATCTTTAACGTAATCTCCCCAAACAAAAATATAGTCAGCAGCTTTACCGCTAAAGAGGGGGGCATGAGAGTCATATACTCCATCCTGGATTACTATAGTGGTAATCCCTAATTTTTTACTTACTAAGCTGATGGCTCTTGTAATAGGGAAACAATCATCTCTCAATACAATATAGTCAGGCTTGAGGACCCGCAATTTATTCTCAACTTTCTTTAAAAATGCGTACAAAAATTTAGCATTCATCTCTTGCAAATAGGCAGAAATATATTCATCTAAGTCATTGGTTCCCATATAACCCAAAAAGTTACGCAACGCAAATAATCGATCCTTCTTCCCTTCGGTAATCAGAGCCACATTATAATGTTTTTTTGCCTCCAACATAATAGAGTAAGATCTTGAACTTTGAAATAAAATACTTTTTCTATTATGTTTTCTGCTTTTAAGATATATATTTAAAAAAAACTTGTCGGAAATATCAAACGCTAATTTCCAGGTACTATATTTTTTAGTCTTAAGTCGCTGCTCATCAACATATGTTTTTTGAATATCTTTGGCCCAAGTCGCCTCTTTTGGGGCAACAAAAACATCTAACACCAAAAAACGGGCCAAGTCATCTTCGCTCCAAAAATCACTATCGGTGGATCTTAATCTGTTATAATCAGCGTCAGATAAATGTGTAGCTTCCATATAAATCTATTAAAAGTTTATGAGTATGCTAAGATAGTAGAACATGTCTTACAAAAAATTTACCAAAGATATTATCCTTTTGGGTTTAACCCAGTTAGTTATTGCATTAGGCGGAATTGCAATTCTGCCCGTGATAACAAAACTATTGGGAGCAGAAAATTATGGCATTTGGACCCAACTCATGGTCACCATAAGCCTTTTGGGCCCTATTGCCTTTTTGGGCCTACCCTATACTCTCGTCAGATTTTTGGCCGGCGAAAAGGATAAAAAGGAAATTCGAGACGGAATATGGTCAGTCTTAACTCTCATAGCCAGCACTACCATTGCCCTTTCTTCACTTTTAATTATTTTTGCCCAACCTATATCGCATTTTTTCGGATGCAGTAAGATTTTGGTTCAGATTTTGGCTGTTGTTATTATATTTGATTTTTCGAATGGGACGTTTTTAAATATTTTTAGGGCATTCCAACAAACTAAAGAATACTGTTTTTTTGTAATTTTCCAGGAATTAGCAGAAACTGGATCAATTATTGTAACTATATCTCTGGGATACGGATTACTGGGGGCCTTATTGTCACTATTAATTATCAGGGCTACACTTTTTTTAATCATGGGATCTTTGGTCATTAAAAGGGTTGGCATTAAAATTCCCCAATTTTTGCGAATAAAGGAATATCTAAAATTTGGCTTACCCAATCTCTTTGGCGATACCGTGCAATGGATTGCCCAGTCAAGCGATCGGTATTTAATAGGTTTTTTTCTGGGAACTCTGTTTGTCGGCTATTACTCACCCGCCTATACCCTCGGATCAAGTATGGTATTTTTTACAGCGCCCTTACTGTTTATCCTGCCAGCGGTCTTATCAGAGCATTACGATGGAGAAAGAATCAGTGAGGTGAAAAAATATCTCAAATATTCACTAAAATATTTCTTAGCATTATCCATTCCTGCTGTTTTTGGCCTTTCCATTTTGTCAGAAAAACTCCTCGTAATATTTTCTACTCGCCAAATTGCCGATCATTCATACTATATCGTACCATTAGTAGCCTTAAGCATACTATTTTTTGGTGCTTACGTAATTGTAGCCCAAATCTTGGCGCTCAAAAAGAAAACTCACATCGGTGGAATTACATGGCTCGTAGCTGCTCTTTTAAATTTTGGATTAAATCTGATATTAATCCCTCACTTTGGAATTATGGGAGCTGCCATTACCACGCTCTTAGCTTATTTCTTTGTCTTTACAACAACATGGTATTACGCTTTCAAAGAACTGCATTTTGAAATCGACTGGAGATTCATCATAAAAAGCATTTTAGCCTCGGTAATCATGACCATCATGGTGGTGGAATTCAACCCTATGGGCTTATGGAAAACATTGGTCGCGATTGGTCTTGGAGCCGTCTGTTACTTTTTCTTTCTGTTTTTATTTCAAGGATTTGGCAAAAACGAAATTACCTTTTTTACAAACTTCATCAAAGCTCATGGCTCTTAGTGATTAACTTATTATCAAAAAACTTGTCGATATACTCTCGCACCGTATCAAAATCCATATCCAACTCACTGGCAATATCAAAAACACTTTTATCTCCCTCAAGGCGCAACATTATTTGTTCAATGTTGCTATTTAAAGCCCTGTTGACACGCCAGTCAACCCAAAGTCCAAAGCCCGACAAAAAAATCGGGCCCTTAAATGTACGCTTGGGAATATAATCTTTATCCAAAATATCCAGTATTTCTAAAATCAGATTTTTGGATTCTTCTAGCCTTTCTTGCGAGACGATACTGGGACTATCATCCGAAGTATGATATTCCGGATACGGCCAGCGGCTCACAGAAATCATGGGAATATTAACACCCGGGCCGTTAAAAACCATTTCATCATTGCAAATGATTTTGCGAAAAGCGCCTTCACGAAAATCTTTTAATGTTCTTTTCATCGCATAGCGGGCAATCTTATCAATTTTAGTGTCGCCTTGCCGACTCAGCTGCAGGGCAAAGGCATTGTCGTTTCCCAGCATTTCCAAAAAAATACCGTATTTTAATTGCGGGATTATTTTTTCATTCTGGCTTAAGTAAGCAACCGATCCAATCGTCTCCGGCAAAATCAGTATCTTGTAACTATAGTAGTTATCTTTTTTTGCCAATTCTTTTGCCACATCAATTAACACCGCCACGCCCGCTAAATCGTCATTGACCTGACAGGGATGGCACAAATGGGCAACCAAAACAATGGTTTCCTTGGTTTTCCCGGCGATGGTATATTCGCCCACTTTTAAGTTGCCCTTTTGAAATGTTGAGTCAATAAAAACCTTGTACTTATCTTGGGTTAAGGTTTCCAATTTATTATGCTCCATGCAAAAGCCCCAATCTTTTTGGTAATATTTAAAATCAAACGGGATGGCATTTGGTTTATCAATGCGCGTGTGGACGTGCTCCAATAACTCTTCTTTGCTGACCGTTTTATCAATGGGCAACGAATACGACATGACGTGCAACGGATGGTTTTTTACGTCCAAAATCCGGTTGCCCTGCAAATCTTCTATATATGCCTCGCCCACCGACCACTTTTCCGGCACCACCCAAGTCCAGCATTTCGTCCCGGTCGGAATTTGGTGGATTTTGAGCGGAATAATTTTTGAAATATATTCCAGAGCCTCATCAAAACCGTCAGAAATAATATCCCGGCGCAAAAACCAAATGTCATTAATTAATTGCATCATTGAACCTTTTAATAGTGGCTTTTCAGTTTTCATAACGTTATATTTTCTTTAAAAACTTGGCGGGGGTGCCGACCCAGATTTCGTTGTCGGGGACATTTTTATTTACAAAACTGTTGGCGCCAATAATGGAATTTTCTCCAACGGTTACTCCAGGCATCACCATGGCGCCGCTCCCGATACTGCAACCCTTTTTTAAAATAACTTTGCCGCTTTTATTATCAATGGATGAGTGGCTAATGATGACGCAGTTAAATCCTATCTTAACATCGTCCCCGATTTCTACGCCGTGATGCGCGTCAATGACCGTAAAAGACCCTATTTGGGTATTTTCGCCCAACGTTAATTTATCGTGGTGAAGCGCGCGCCAATACCACTTTGTCATTCCCATGGCATCAAACGTTGGTTTTTCTTTTTTTGGTTCCATATATTAATAAGCCCGTATATTAAAATTCTTTTTATATTTTAAAAATAATTGCTCCATGCCTTTTTTCACGTTTTCTTTATTGGCCGTCATGCTTTCTTTGTGGCGATTGTAAGTAAATAATGGGTAGGGTAAATAATATCCTTGGGAAACTTGCCGGATTTTTATTAGCAAATCGTATTCGGGAAAAAATAAACTCGCATCATAGCCGCCCAGTTTTTTGACAATATTTTTATCAAACAAAATTCCGCCCGCCACACTGTTGAATATATTTTTTTTCAAAGATACTATTTTTTGCTTACCGGTTGCTAACTCGTTTTCATAGTAATCGCAATAGACAAAATCTGCCTGATTATTTTTTACCACCAGAAACATTTTTTCCAAAATATCTTTTTGAAAGGTATCATCGGAATCTAAAATAATCATATGACTTCCCACAGCTTGGTCTATGGCTTTATTTAAAGCTACGATGGCGCCCAAATGATTTTGCTGGAACAGCGTTATTTTATTCCCGTAATTTTTTAAAATATCCAAGGTTTGGTCACTTGACCCGTCGTCAATGACTACCAGCTCATAAAATTCTGGCGCCAACGTTTGCGCCAAAACACTCTCTACCGCCGTAGCGACAAAAGCGGCTGAATTATACGCGCGCATAATAACACTGATTTTAATGGCTTGCATGATTACGTTAACAGCACATCGTCCCATTGGATTGGTGAAAATTGGGCAATCTTTTTTGTGGCTTTGTGTCCCTGCAACAACTGGTAATATTTTGGCTCAAGGCCCCGCTTGGTTTTTCCGGGACGCAAGACAATCACATTTTTTTTGCTAAAACGCTCGCCTTTTTTTATCAGCTCTTTGGCAAAAAGGCAGCGGTAGGCAAATGACCTGACAGATTCTTCGCCCTTTAAAGTTTTGCGCTCCGAATTGCCCAGTAGCTTTGGATCAATAGTTATTTTTTTACCTTCTTGCAATTCTTTTTCGGCCTGGCGAATAGCTTGCACCATCAGTTTTAATTCACCGGGATTTAAAGCAAACATATGGTCAGGTCCGGGTAAATTTTTGTCCAAGGTGATATGCTTTTCAATTATTTTTGCGCCAAGCGCCACGACTGCTCTTGGGGCTACAACAGGGTCTTGGCTATGATCGGAGTAGCCAATAACCACGTCAGGAAAAGCCAAACGAAACAGGGAAATTACTGATAAGTTAAGACTTTCAAGCGGCGCCGGATACTGGCCGATGCAATGCATCAGGGCAATTTGGTGGTTGCCGGTTTTGGTGATGGCATCCATGGCTTCTATAATTTCTGACAAATTTGACCCGCCGGAAGAAAAAATCATGGGCTTTTGGTTTTTGGCGGTGTAGGTTAACAGCGGCAGGTGGGTGATTTCATAAGAAGCAATTTTGTAAGCGCTGGCCCCGTATTTTTCTAAAATGTCGGTGCTTTTTTCATCGCAGGTGGTGACAAAAAATTCCAGCCCTTTGGCCTTTGCAAAGTCCCGTAGTCTGGGTATCCAAAGCGATGGCAATTCGCCTTCTTTGACAATTTCTACGATATCTTTTTTCTTGCCCGAAGCCGTAGTATATTTGCCGGCTTTTGGCGTGTACATGGTTTCAGCTTTAAACAATTGGAATTTTACGGCACTGCAACCGGCAGCGGCCGCCACGTCTATTAGCTTTAAGGCGTTGCCGTATTCGCTATCAAAATTAATTCCGATTTCGGCCACAATAAAACAGGGGTTTGAGCCACCTACCTTTGTTTTACCAATGATAAATTCTTTTTCTATCATTTTTGTTTTCTATAATAAGTAATAATTTTTTTGACGGCGTGGGCAACATCACCGGCGTCTTTCATGTTCATTTTATTATTAATCGGCAAAGAAATAATCCTGTCAAAAATATATTCCGCGTTGGGAAAATCCCCGCGCTTAAATCCGAATGCTTTTGCATAATAAGGGTGCAAATGGACGGGAATAAAATGCACGCTGGCGTCAATATTTTCGGCTTTAAGGGCAGTAAAAAATTCGTTGCGGCCAATAGTCAGATTTTCGGGATTGATTAACATGGAATACAAATGCCTGGCATGGCGCACATAATTTCTGGTAGTCGGCAATGTTATTTCCGGAAAATCAGCAAAACTTTTATCATAAAAGTCTGCGATTTGTTTTCTTTTTTTAGTGAAACTTTCTATTTTTTTTAATTGCCAAATGCCCAAAGAAGCCTGCAAGTCGGTCATATTATATTTAAATCCCGGATATTTTACTTCGTAATACCAACTTCCGCCTTTGGTGTAGCGCTTCCAGGCGTCACGGTTCATACCATGCAAACTCATGACCCGTATTTTTTTCTTCGGCGTCAGCATCTTTTAAGCACACCATCCCCCCTTCCGCGGTGGTAATATTTTTTGTGGCGTAAAAACTAAAGACCGTAAAATCGCTCATGCTCCCGATTTTTTTCCCTTTATAGGTTGCGCCAATGGCGTGGGCCGCGTCTTCAATGACCACCAAGTTATGCTTTTTGGCAATGGCAAAAATTTCATCCATGTCACAAGGATGACCGGCGTAATGGACGGCAATAATGGCCTTGGTTTTTTTGGTGATGGCTTTTTTGATTAAATTTGGGTCGATATTATAGGTGTCTTTTTGAATGTCAACAAAAACAGGTTTGGCTCCCACGTGCAAAATAACATTGGCCGTAGCGGCAAAGGTAAAGGGACTGGTAATGACTTCGTCGCCCGCGCCCACACCGGCGGCAATTAACGACAAGTGAAGGCCGGCGGTGCAAGAATTTAATGCAACGGCATATTTGCTGCCAACATATTTTTTTACCGCTTCTTCAAAGCGATGGGTTTTAAGACCCGTGCTAAGCCAACCGGACTTTAATGTCTTAACCACTTCCTGTATTTCCTCGGCACCAATGTTGGGACTAAAAGCCGAAAGCTGGTGCTTGCGTACTTTTTTGCCGCCGGCAATGGCTGGCTTTTCAGGTAACTTTTTTTTGCGGGATATTTTCATTAATTTTTGTAAGTTCCGGTTTTTTATTTTTTAGTAAATCAATAATATCACTCAAATAAAAAATTTCGCCGGGTTTATATAATTCTTTGTAAATTCGGAGCGCCAATTCCATATCTTCTTTGGTATCAACGGTCAGGCGAAAACTTGCCGAATCCTCGTAGCCTTTTATATCAATTTTATTGATGGAAAAAATGTCCGGGTTTTTGTAAAAATAGGGCATGACGTGTTCCCTTTCTTGCAATTCTTTGGCTTCGCTATTAGCTTTTTTTAGAGCTGTAAAACTGCATACTTCAACGGCAAACCCCGTGGCTAATTTACTTTCAAAATGGGTTGAGCTATAATCGGCATTTGTTTGTAAATGGCTTTTTACGGCAACGTCAACAATGTTTGGGTCTATAAAAGGATTATCGGCCGTTACCCTGACAATAACATCGGCGTGGTATTGTTTTGCCGCTTCATAAAAACGGTTCAACACATCATCCTCGCTACCCCGAAAATAAGGTATCTTTTCTTGCTTGGCAAATTCTTCCAGCGCGTTGTTTTCTTTGGTATCTGGAATTGCCAAAACCATCTGGCCAATTTCTTTTGATTTTTTTACCCTTTCAATAATGTGCCAGAGCATGGGTTTTCCTTCCACCGGC
Organism: uncultured bacterium; assembly: GCA_963835045.1. Lineage (GTDB taxonomy): Bacteria > Patescibacteriota > Minisyncoccia > Minisyncoccales > Staskawiczbacteraceae > VGLO01. The sequence goes on along the minus strand of CAWIDW010000003.1, from coordinate 64,119 downwards.
CACAAAACTTTATTGGGCAGCCTCACAGAACCCATCCGAGCCTGGATAATGGCGCAAATATTTTTTTTGTCTACGCCTGGCGCCATAGTATAATACTACAATTTAACTTTTGTAATTTCCAAGATCTGCGAATATTAATTACTTCCATAATCGTTATTTTTCTTAGCTATTCAAACGTGTAATAGGGATGTAGAATGTTGAGTCGACGCAAAATCGATCGAAAAATATATGCAAAATCTCCTTTTTTAATAAAGTACCATGTTTTTCTTAATAAGATTTTTCGCTTCTTCCACGTTAGCTGGATGGGTGTAATGTTTTTATCAAAGTATTTTTTTTGTATCTGACTATGTTCAAGCCTTAAAAGTTCCACATTTTTAGTAATCTGTTGGGGGTGATATCTGTATGCGGCTAAAAATTCAGGGATGTGATAAAACTTAGCACCGAGCCTTAAGGCTCTGATATAAAAATCATAATCTGCAGATATCCTGTAGCGGATGTCCAATCCTTGCAATTTTTTATGCAATGAACTTTTCCAAAAAGCCGTTTGCGGATTGATATTCATCATATTGTACACCAAAGATTCTCCGTCAAACCCCGGGCGTTTGGTGTAGTCGACAATGTTGTCGTTTTTATCACAAAACAATATATCCCCGAAAACAAAGTCCACCGCAGGATGATTATTAAAAACTTCCACCACTTTTTTTATCGTCCCCGGCAGATACCAATCATCCGCGTCCTGCCAACAAAATATTTCTCCGGTGGCTTTGGCAAATCCTTTGTTGTAGGCATCCGCGATTCCCTTGTCTTTTTCTGACGACCAAACTAAGTTATAGGTGCCTTCATATTTTTTTAAAATGTCCAAAGTTTTGTCGGTGGATCCCCCGTCAACCACAATGTGTTGAATGTTGTTGTAATCCTGGCTTTTTATACTTAAAATCAGTTTTTCCAAAAACCGTTCCTGGTTTAAAACCGGAGTAATAATAGAAACTAGTGGCTGTTTTTGTTGGTCATTATTCATCTCTTTTTGAAAGGATAGGATTTTTTATCGGCCAAGAAATGTTAAACTTCGGGTCGTTCCATTTATAGGTAAACTGCCTAGAACCCTCGTAATAGGTTGACTGCTTATAATGGAAAAGGCTCTTGTCGCTTAAAGTTACATAAGAGTTTCCATGCTTTGGCGGTATTAATATCTGCTGCCTTTTTTCATCAGACAGAGTAAAAGATTGCCATTTGCCAAAGTCCGCCGAAGCCTGGTCGCAATTTACAATCACCACATAAATACTGCCATACAAACACGAAATAAGTTTCCAATTTTCATCATCTCCGTGAATGCCGCGCAATACATCTTTATGCGACAGCGCAACATCATCTTGGACAAATGTTACATCAATGCCATGTTTTTTATATAACTGTTCGTTATAAGTTTCTACGTATTGGCCCCGAAAGTCCAAAAAAACATCCAAGTCTATTAATAAAACTCCCGGTAAATTAGTTGTTGCTATTTTTATCATAACAGTATGGATTAGTCGGCTTGCCACCAGCGATTGGGAAATTTTTCTTTTAAAATGTTGTCACCCTCACCCGGCGCCGTTAAGCCCAGCAATCGCATATCAGCGTCCACCATAATTTTTACTAATTCACTAAATGTTATCTTGGACTCCCAAGGCAACATTTTTTTTGCTTTTGACGGATCCGACATCAGCACATCAACTTCTGCCGGCCTTAAATATCTTGGGTCGGTCCTTACGTATTGCTGCCAATCACCCAAGCCCGAATACCAAAAAGCTTCTTGTAAAAATTCTTTGATGGTGTGGGTCTGGCCGGTTCCGATGACATAATCTTGGGGCTTATCTTGCTGCAACATTGCATGCATGGCCTCTACATATTCTGGAGTGTAGCCCCAATCCCGTTTGGCATCCAAATTGCCAAGATACAGCTCTTTGTCCAACCCAGCTTTGATGCGGGCGATGGCCCGGGTTATTTTGCGGGTAACAAACGTTTCGCCTCTTCGGGGAGATTCATGGTTAAATAAAATGCCATTGGAGGCAAATAACCCATAAGCTTCCCGATACACTTGCGCTATCTGATATGAAAACACTTTGGCGGCGGCATAAGGCGAACGCGGATGGAAAAGCGTTTGTTCACTTTGGGGCGGCAGCGATGAGCCAAACATTTCAGAAGAAGCGGCGTTATACATTTTTATTTTCTTGCCGGAATTTTGCATCGCCTCCAAAATTCTCAAGGTGCCAAGAGCCACGGTGTTGGCGGTGTATTCGGGCATGTCAAAACTGACCCTTACGTGTGATTGCGCGCCCAAATGGTAAATTTCATCCGGTTGCACCTGGTTGATGATTTTTACAATATTTCCGGTATCGGTTAAGTCGCCGTAGTGGCCGATTAATTTTGCGTTATTAATGTGCGGGTCCTGGTAAATATGGTCAATGCGCGAAGTATTAAACGTGCTGGATCTTCTGATAATTCCGTGAACCTGGTATCCCCGGGAAAGCAACAGTTCGGCCAAATAAGAACCGTCCTGCCCCGTGATTCCAGTAATAATTGCTTTTTTATCAGACGCGGCTTTCATTTTTATAGGTATTAATAAATGTTTCAATGTCAGAAAATATTTCGTAATTATTTTGTATCCAATTAAAATCTTTTTCCCACCACTTCATCTTTTTTAAAAATGCTATTTGCTCATCGGAGAATCTTTTCCTTATTAATTTTGCAGGCACTCCACCGACAATGGCATAATCGGCAACGTCTTTGGTAACGACAGCCCCTGCGCCCACAATAGCGCCATCCCCGATTTTAATTCCGTCCAAAATCAGCGCATTACTGCCTATCCAAACGTCGTTGCCAACTTCAACAACATATTTTTTCTCGGAATCTAGATATGCATGATCTTGGAATTTTTGTTCTTTGGCAAATGTGACATCAATATTTTTGGCCAGGGAATAAAACGCGGGATGAGTGCTGACAAATGTGTTTGAGGGATGCTGCCCCACGCCAATTTTTACATTTTCCCCAACACAGCAAAACCTGCCAATCTTTGCCAACCTAATGCTTGAATTATGAGTAATGTAGCTGCCAATGCCAAGGCGGCTCCCTGAAATTTCCGTATGATTGCCAACAGCGTTGTGCCCTTCAAAAAAAGAACTGGCGTCAACGCTTGATCCTTTGCCGATGCTGACATCATACTTTCTGGTGATCAGAAAATTCATATAAGCGATTACAAAAGAACTTGGAACCACTTTCTTTATCAAAGATTTAACCGTCATTGTTAATTCGTTACCTTGTCTTTATTCTTTAACAGCCACGACGAACTTTGGACTTTCGGCCCACCAACATTGTTGACTATGTTAATATTGCATTGCTTGCAAATCTGTTTTTCTTGTTGTGGTATGTTGCTTGAGTTTCTGTCGCCACCTTTGGCAAAAAAGAGTTCTTGTCCGGAATATTTCTTGGCAATACACTCTAAACTCTTGGCAACCGACAAGTCCTCGTCAACCGATAAAAAAACATCGTCAACGTATTTTAGCGAGGCAATAATTTCCATCCGCTCGCGCTCATCAATAAAGTGGGCACTTCCTTTCAACGTGACTTGCTGATCGTTATTGACAATCACCACCAAAAAGTCTCCCAATTCTTTAGCCTCGCGCATCAAATTGATATGGCCTTTGTGGAGGGGATTATAATAACCGGATGTAATTACGATCTTCTCCATTTTCATTGCTTTTTAGATAGAGAGTTTGTATGATCAGATAATATAAATGTATATTGTTTTTAACATAAAATATCATGAGAATCAACGACAAACAGGGAAAAAATAAGCTTACTTGGCTTTATCATATTGGATTTTTAATCATATTGGCATTGCCAATTTTAATGTTATCTCCTTACTTTTTTCCGCCCGACTTTGGAAAAACGATCGCATTTAGAAGCATCCTGGCAATCTTGCTGTTTGTTTGTTGTTGGCAAATTTTTTATCAAAAAAACCAAGTCTCTTTGGCGGATTTGAAAAAAAATAACATTGCCTGGGCTTTGGGCGCGCTTTTTTTTACCTATCTTCTGGCCAGCATTTTTTCCGTTGACCCTTACTTTAGCTTCTGGGGCTCCCCGTATCGGGGCGGAGGATTTATCACGTTCGGTTTCTACATTGCGTTTGCCATCTTAATTTTTTTGCTCGCAAAAAAAGATGACTGGGGAAAAATCTGGGATGTTTCTTTGTGTACCGGCATCGGAGTTTCCCTGGTGGCCATAGCCCAATACTATGGAATCTTCACCCAGAGCCTGGCCAGGCCCGAGGCGACCATGGGAAACCCCGACCTTCTGGCTGCCTATCTTTTACTGCTCCTTATTCCCGCGCTGGCGTTTTGTCTTAGCGCGACCAAGCTCTGGAAAAAAGTATCCTACGGCGCCTGTGCAATATTATTTTTTTTGGTGATAGCCGCAACGGGCTCCCGGGCGGTTTATGCTGGGCTTTTTATGGGACTCCTTTACTTTTTCTTTTGGTATCCAAAACAAAAAAACCAAACAGCCCCGGGAGAACATAACAAAATTCCGGCGGTAAAAATAGCCGTCATTGGCATACTGGCGCTTGCGCTTTGCGTGATTGTGTATGCCAACACCGCGCCCAAGTACCCGACGTTCGTGCGTAGTAATCACTTTGCCACGTTGGTGCTCTCGCGGCTTTCGTTAAAAAGTTTCCTGCAAGACCCTCGTTTTGCCGCCTGGCACATTGAGCTTGGTATCGCAGAAGCTAAACCCTTGCTTGGCTTTGGCCCGGAAAATTTTTCCGTGGGCTTTGACAAATATTACGACCCATCTATACGCTACTTAGGGGGAGACATTGACTGGTGGGACCGGGCCCACAATATTGTCATGCAAACCATCAGCGACGCGGGCGTAATAGGATTAATTGCCTACCTTGGACTGTTAATAACAATCTTCTGGCAGCTGGAAAAAAAGTATCGCGACAATGACAACAATCAAAATCACATTGTGCCGCGGGCCATTCAAGCGACACTGCTGGCTTACTTTATTGCCAATCTTTTTAGTTTTGACGGGTTCTCCAGTTACCTACTATTCTTTTTATTAATTGGCTACGCCATGTTTTTAATCTACGACAACCAAATCAAAGAACCAAAAAGCCAATTCCAAAAAAATATGCCCTTAACATTTGCCGCCGTGGCAATCCTTTTTTGCGCCCTGGTTATATTTTTGTGGCAATACAATCTGGTGCCGCTTCAAATTAATGCGCAAATAAATAACGCTCAAAATCTGGCTAACGTCGGACAATGCGACCAAGCCCTTAGCATGATGAATAACATACTCAAGGAGCATAGTTTTTTAGATTCTTACGCCCGACTTGAATATGTTGAAGTCACCAAAACCTGCGCCCAGTTTTATCCGCAAAATACCTTGGAATATTTCCAGCAAGGACTGCCCTTAATCAATCAAGCAGTAAAAATTCAGCCTCTTTACACCCGCTACTGGATTTACCTGGCTAACACCAACGACACACTGGCCGCGGCAGAGCAAAATCCCGCCAACAAGCAAAACTTCCTCAATCAAGCAAGCTATGACTTAGCCCAAGCGTCGCAACTAGCTCCAAAACACCCCGAAATTCTGGTTGAACAAGCCCACCGCCAAATGGTTTTAGCCAATTATCCGGCCATGGAGCAATACGCACACCAATGCATTGCCCTAGACAACAACTTACCGGATTGCTACTGGCAATTGGCGCTATCGCAAATATACCTTAAAGACACCAGTGATGCCAAAGCTAATATGGAGCTTGCCAACAGCAAGGGTTACAGCACTCAATCCTTGGTAAGCTTAAATCAATTATCTGATGCTTATCAAAGCATACCGGATTTTACGGATTTGGCATCTGTCTACCAACAGTTAATTTCCCAAAACCCAAATGTAGCCCAATATTATTCATCACTGGCCTTTTTTTACAAAGAACTTGGCCAATACAGCTTGGCGCGCCAAGAAGCCCTCAAAGTCCTGCAACTTTCGCCGCAATCAAAACCAAACGTGGACGCTTTCCTTGAGACTCTTCCGCAGAATTAACAATCCGCTGAAATAACCGCTGATAATTACGCTGATTAAAACGCTGATATGAACAAGGTAAATGATTTTTTCTATGAAAAAGAATCTTATGAAATTCGAGGCGCTTGTTTTGATGTCTGGAAAAGTTTTGGCGGAGCCTTTAAAGAAAAAATTATTGACAGGGCGCTCACAAAGGCTCTAGAAAAGAGAGGACTCGCTGTTGAAGATCAAAAAAGAATCGACATCTATTTTGAAGGGGAAAAAGTTGGTACCTATGTTCCAGATAAAATTGTAAACAATTGCATTATTGTTGAATTAAAAGCAAAACCATTTATAACAAAGCAAGACATCGACCAATTTTGGAAATACCTGAAAGGAGCCCGCTACAAGCTTGGCTTTCTTATTAACTTTGGACCAGAAAAATTAACCATCCAAAGAATTGTCTACGATACTGCCAGAGATAAACATCAGCGTTAATTCAGCGTAATTATCAGCGCCTTTTCAGCGGAGATTAGAATAATCATTATACACTAGCGAGGAAATATTTTTTATGGTGTTTTCCAGTTGAGGCAAATTGCTTCCCTTGGTCATGACACACAGAAAGTAAGGATTGGTAGGATAATAGACAATTCCGCAATCATGTAATTCAACTCCCTGCATTTGATTGCTGCTGTTGGTTACAACATACTCCCCAAACTTATGAGCCACCACTAATTTGCTGGGCAGCCCCGCCACCAGGCCATCTTTAAAAGTGGCTTGCGAAAGAATTGACAATGCCTTTTCCGACATATCATCATTAAGATAGGTAGCCGAATACAGAATTCTAAAAAAGAGCGAATAGGTTCTGGGCGAAATAGTAAACGTTCCGCTGACCGTATCGGGATTTGCAATATTAAGAGCATTGTAAACCGCATCCAAATTATTTTGGTCAATGTTGTCAAACAGCAACACCTCCGCTCCGTTATCAGAATCAATAATCATTTTCTCAACCAAATCTTCAACCGAATAACTCTGGCCAATTTGCAAATTTGAGGTGGCATTGAAAGCGTCTTCTTGGATTGACGCATTAACGGCGCCGGTGTAGGTAAGATTTTGTTGCAAAATAGTCGGATTCGTTTCTGCTTCTTTAAAATACGACACCATAATCACCACTTTAAGCATACTGGCTGGATTATACTTTTCGTTTTCATTAATTCCTATCCAGCGACCAAGGTTAAGATCGTAAAAATATACCGAAGCGTCGGAAAGCGAGCCGCTATTTTTTTGCGAATCAATAAAAGTTGAAATACTATTTTTTAATCCGGCCAGGGCATTTTGCTGGTCGTCGCTGGGAACCACGTACGCCAGCAATGGCGAGATGAACTGATAACTTGAATCATGGTTTCGCAAAGGATGGATTAAATTTAAATCGCTCACTAAAATACCCTGTTCATAATGCAGGCCAAGAAAATAACCCACACCTGTGCCGAGTCCAAGGAGCATTAAACCGACAATCGCACCCAGTAACCATTTTTTATAATTCATAACCTATGTAATTACATACATATTTTACATACCACATTGGTGCTAATAAAAAAAGACCCCCAAATTGGGGGTCTTTTTTTATTAGCGTTGCCTTGTCAGAGTAACAAGTGCTAATTCTGCTTACCACTAAAAACTAGTTAGTAGTAATAGAAACGGTGTTGGTTGGGAAACCGGTAATCAAAGTACCAGTTTGAGCCGCCGTCGCTCCGCCTCCAGCAGTATCTGTCCAAGCGAATCCGTTGACGGAATTTCCGCCAAGGGTTCCGGTATTGGCACGAACTAATCCTACTGCTACAGAGTCTCCCGAGTTTGATCCAGCCAAGGCGCTGACATTAACATCAACCTCAAATGTTACTGATTTGCCAGCTTGAATTGGATAACCACCCGTGAAGATTGCAACAGCTGTCGCAGCGGCGCTTCCGTTTCCGGTAACTGCTGCTCCTCCATTAGTCGATCCATCTCCCACTACAAAATTATTGATGGTACTTCCGCTTTGGTCTTTGATAACAAAAGCTGTTGATGGACTGATGTGAGTTCCTGCGGCATTGCCAGTAAAGGTGAAGGCAAGCGAATTAATATTAACAGGACCATTACTAGCTGCCTGAACTGTTACATAGGCAACTGCTTGAGTTCCAGCAGAAAGTTTCTGGGTGGTTGGGTTTGGAACTCCCGCAAGAGTAACAATTGGTTGAGAACCAACTAGTGTCAGGTTGTAAGCATTAACCGGCGTAGGCGTAGGCGAGAAGGATGCCATTGTGCCACCCGATGTGTACTTAACGTAACTCAGAGAAACGCGCGAGACTGTTCCAGAAGGAGCTCCAGTCGTAGCGCTCGTATTGGTGTACGAAACTGAAATAGGTTGATACAATCCTCCGCTTCCATTTGGAACCATCAAGCTCAATCCTGTAATATCCGCTGTACCCGAAACTGGTTGCTGACAAATTGGCGCGCCAGTATTTGGAGTAACACAGATGCTAGTAACAGAATTGTAACCGGTTGCTGTAGAATCAGAAACCGTAAATTTCAATTCAGTGATGGTTGCCGTTCCACCAGTTGCAGCAAAGTTAAACTCTGCTTGACTGGCATTAGAAGCTCCACCTGCAGCTGAAATATACTGAGATTGAGTCGTTGCCGATGGCACAATGGTCGGTGGGTTAGTAACTTGACCGTTGCTTAATGACATGATCTGACCCGCAACTTGTGAGCTGGTGGTTGCAATATTATCAGTTACACCAATAGATGCTACGGTCAAATTTGTTTGAACGTAGATCGTGGTTGATGAACCGGTATTAGCAAATACATTCAGCACCATCGAAGCTCCAGGAGCCAAGGTGTCATTAATAGAGAAGACATCACTGGTACCGTTAGGCTGAATAGGAGTTGAACCCGATCCAGTAGTATCTGATGTTCTAAATCCTGAAAGGTCATTGATACCGTTAATAACAGAACCTTGTGTCGAAGGTGTCATGCTGGTATCTGCGTAGGTAACAAACTTATATGATGTTAGTCTAATAGATTCAGATGTGCTTTGGTTTTGTAAAATATATGAACCAATTTGCACTCCGGAAGTATTAGGAGTAACAGCCTGGTTTAAGTAGGCGGTATTTTTTGATACAGCCAATAATCCAGATTGCAAGGTCACTTGATGACCAGGAACATCGGTTATTGGAACACTAACGGTTGTCTGGGAAGTTTGTCCCTGGGCGTTGTTTCCAGTACCTGCGTATTCATTCAAGTTTACCGAAACAGTTCCTCCGGTGTAACTTACATCAGAAGTTGACTGCAAATCAGCGCGAACCTGAAGAGTACTGGTTTGTCCAGCTGGGATAATCATTTGAGATCCAAGTTGGAAAACTAAATCTCCTCCGGTTGATGGCCAATTTTGTTGGGTACCAATTTGTGAACCATTAAAGTACAAAGTTACATTGTTTAATCCTTCGTTAACAACGGTAACAGCTCCGGAAGGAGTTGCACCCACGGTAGTGATTGTAACCACCATGTGAGTACTGTCTGTTATAGAAGTAACGGTAGCTGTAGCCTGTGTTACGCCCGCGATGGTAATGATATTACCTGCAGTGAAACCAGCTGTGCTAGCAACTTGGATGGTAACTCCTGAAACAGCCGCTGTGACGGTTCCAGCTACATAAGTAGTGCTTTGTCCTGTAAATACTGGGGTAAGTTCAAGTTCATTTACCTTGACATTTTCACCATATCCGGAGAAATCAAAGTCTCCGATAACAGCGTTTGTGGCGCCGCCAGAGATATTGGTTGTAGCGTTGAATGTTGGATCAATAGTAACGGTTGATGAACCTGGGTTAATAGTGATGGTTCCACCAGCATTTGGAGTTCCACTCACAGCGACATTAACGCCAATTTGTGGGTCTTCAATCATCAAATCAGCAGCTTGCTGTACTGACAATTGAATAGTCCTGCCTGAACCGGCGATAATATCGGCTCGAACTTCAAGGGTGTGTGAACCGGTAGCTAAGGTAGCAGGAGATGCTGTCAAATCAAACATGACATAAGTAGAACCATTGATAACCGATGTGGTTCCTACTGCACCAGTATTGATACCATCAACAAACAAATTCATGTTTGCCAAAGAGTTTGAAGGAGCAGAACCGATTTCTCGGAAGTTTGCTGCCTTTAATAATACTGATCTGACATTAACCTGTACTGGAGCTGACCACAAACTGTATTGAGTTGTGCCAGCGTTGACACTTGCAGTCGATGGATCAGTTTGGGTGCCAATCGTAGCACTTGCCAAGTTTCCGTTCACAATTGCCATGGTATTCCCGGTTACATTCGCGCTTACGGTTGTACCGTTAGCAGTGTAACTGGTCAAAGAAACAGCGATGGTAGAAGCGTTGTTAGGTGCGTTTGTTGAAACATCACCTCGCACTGAAATTTCTTGAGAACCAGCTACATTAATACTCAAACCGTTAATAACGATCTGACCACTAATATTGAAGGAGTATCCATCAGTAATACGAGTATTTCCTTCATACAAATACACGTTTGAAAGCGTGTTTTGATCAGAAATACCGGAACGTTGCAATGTTACCGAAGTAACAACTCCAGTTCCTGTAAAGGTCATGTGCAACAAATCAGCTGTTGCTTGGCCTCCCACAATAGAATTAGCTACAGGGTTATCCGATGAAAGCATAACGTTTACGGGACCTGTTGATACTACGGTAGTACCTGTCGCACAAGAAACACCAGTTGTTGCACTAAATCCTACTGATGATGTACATCCGGCAGGAAGACCTCCTGTGGTTGTAGTTGTGGTAGTAGTTGTACTTGAAGTACCAGCTAACCATGCATTTAATTTAGCTCGTGAAAGAGGACCTACCTGGCTTGCAGGTGTCCATCCCTGTTGTGCCTGCCACTTCATCACTGCAGCCAAGGTTTTTGGACCAAAGTACATTGATTCCATGCCAGGTGAACCTGCTCCTGATACTGAAACTTGAGTTGAAGCTGACATATTCAAGACTACTTGCAAACATTTCACGTCTTGACCTGACATACCAACTTTTAAGTTTCTTGAGAAAGTGACGCCAACGCAATCAGCAGGCAAACTGCCAGAAGTGGTTGTTGTGGAAGTTGAACCTTGCATAGAATTCAACTGAGCCATCAAAGCACTAATCTGGGCTTGCAAATCTGAAATCGTGGTTGCGCCAACGGTCATAGGAGCAATCATGGCAACCATCGTTAAAGCAACGGTGGCTGTTATAATTGTTTGTTTAATATTCATTTTTTTTGTATTTTTTGTTTGTCTTGAATTACTGAGTAATACAAGACAATTAATTGTTTTGACTTTTATTTCTCGTCGCGTCGACCTTATTGTCTCTCATGGTACTTATCTTCTTTATATCGAAAGATAAGTACCATGAGGGAATTATAACTCGCAGTTTTACGTATTAACAACGAATTTCTGCGACTCGTCTGATATTAAATTAAAATGTCCTACCTACTTGGACCGTCCGTGGTATTGTCTGAAGATTTCTGTAACAACAGCATATCCCTTAACGCATCACCATTATCGCCTTTATTGTATTCGGCCTGCGCAGCTTTAAAGGCTGTTTCTTCATCTGGCGTCAAACTGATTTTCTCTTCGTCTTTAATTAACGGGCCAACGACAGCTCCTTCCAATTCATCGGTACTGTTTTGCAGGTCAGTCACATCTGGAGAAGCACTTCCCGCTTGGACGTCTAACAAAGTTTTATCATTATTGACTTCCAAGGCCACCGTTCCTGCCAGCTCTGGATTTTTTTCTATAGCATCAGTTAAATTCTTCGTAGCATCCTTTGCTTCTTTGATAGCGACAGGAATGTTTGAGGACTTAAGTTCCATTGCCTGGGTTAAATCTTCGGACTTTGCTTTAAAAACCTCAACATTACTTTTTAAGGTATTTTCTGCAAGAATTTCATTGGTAGATTGTTTGGCAACACTCGTGCCAATATTAAGGCTCGGGAAGCCATAAGTTAAAACACCTGCTATGCCGGCAAATAATAGCAAAAAGGCAGCCAGCGAATATACTAATCCGGAGCGATAATTTGATGGACTAAAGTTACTGAAGATACTAGAAAATCTTGCTTTTTTTAGCGGCTTAACGGCTGCCAAATCTGAATTTAAAATACTCATTTTAGACAAAGCAACCCATTCTTGCTTGGGTTTAATTTGCTTCAATTCCTGGAGTTTTGCAATGAGTTCTTGCTGGGTCATCATAAAGTTGCTTATAATACTACGACGCAAAAGAGCTGCTTTTGTTACAAATCAAGGAAATATCACTAAGCCTTATCCTTAAATATCTGCTTTAGGGACTCCAATCCCCGATGAATCATTACCCTTACGGTTCCGGCAGGCTTGTGGATTAACTGGGCGATCTCGTCGGCACTCATATCTTCCAGATAATACCAAATGAGAATGTCCTGATAATCCTTTTTTAAGCTCAAAATAGCCGACTTTATCTCTAAAATATCAGCATTGACAATCGCCTTCTCGTAAATCGTAGATTCTTTATCGGCAATTTGGCCTACGTGTTCGATTGAAACAGTTTTTTCCTTGCCCTTTTTCCTATAATAATCCGTGACCATGTTACTGGCGATTTTATACAAGAATGCGCCGGGATTTTTTATGTCTTGACCCTTTTGATAGGCTTTAAAACCATGCAAAAATACTGCGGAAGTGATATCTTGAGCCATTTCTTCAGAATTAACCTTCAGATACACAAACCGATATATTTTATCAATATATTGGTCATAAATAAGGCTAAATTGTTCTTTAGGATCACTGGTCATTTAGGAGTGAATTTTAACATAAATACAGAATAAAATCAATATTAAATCTGTCATTTGTTAGGACATTTGATAGGACAACTAACTATGTCCTATCAAATGTCCTAACAATAGGTCTTTGTCCTACTTTCTACCTTCACCCAGTGAATACATCACTTGATTCCATTCACCAACCCTAACTACCTTGCCTTTCTTTAATAAATCATCCAAATCTCTTCGTATCGTCCTTTTAGTCACATCAGGTAGCTCCTTAAGAAAATCGGCAACTTGAGCCTTTTCTTTTTTAGATAATATTTTTAAAATTTCGCCCTGCCTTGGAGAATACTTCCCCTGGTCTGATATCGGCTTTTGAGAACCGGTAGGATTCTCTTTCCTACTACTGACAGTCTCCACTTTTGGTTGCCTCAAAGATGCTTTTACAACTTCAATACTGCTGTTTATCTTTTTATATTCATTGACGATGATTAAAAAATTAACACCATCTACCCAACCCTGATACTTTGCAATATAAAAATAATTTTCAAGAATATCGATGTCGCACAGAAGTTGTGTCGCCAAGGTTTGCACATTTTCATGCGGCTCCGGGATTTTTTGCGACAGCCCACTAACGCTATTAAAAACAAGAGTTGCGCCTTCCAATATTGCCAACACCCTTTCTTTAGCTTTATTTTTTAAAGGATCCCCCTCCGGCAAAAAATCCAAAATCCGATAAGCGCTTTGAGTTATTGTTGTCAAATCCTCTTTCATAAAATGATTTTTTATATCTGTTCTAAAAAGGTTAACTAATCCGTTTAAATTAACAAAAAATCACGGCAAAGTCAAAAATAAATAATGGTCTCATTGTATCATAAATATCGCTTATTTTCTCGTAAAAATTGTCAGATATTTTGGCAAAAATAGCTTAACCAAAAAGGCTTTCCAAGAAAGCCTTTTTATCTTCACCAGATTCAATTATCTTATCAAACTCCCCGCGGGAACAGTGTTATCCGGATGCAACAGCACGGGTTTATCCTCAACTACCACGGCTAACATCATTCCGTTGCTGACCTGGCCTTTTAATGTTCTTGGCTCCAAATTGACTACCACGGGGACCTGTTTGCCCACCAAAGCGGCTGGGTCATAGTACTGGGCAATTCCAGAGAGAATTTGCACTGGCTCTGCCCCGCCGAAGTCAAACATGAGTTTAAGTAACTTATCAGCGCCTTCCACTTTTTCTGCGGAAACAATGGTACCGATTTTTATTTCTATTTTTTTAAAATCGTCAAAATTAATCATCGGGTGAATGTGATATTAGTGAGATACTTTTGCCCTCTCCTGTATATTCATTTTTGCCAACAATTTTGGCACTTCAAACACCACCGTCCCATCTTGTTCATCAATAAGAATTCGTGAACCTTCGGCAATTTCTCCGGTGACAATTTTAACGGACAAGGGATCCAAAATTAACCGCTGAATGACACGCTTTAAAGGACGGGCGCCCAGGTTTGGATCAAAGCCCTGGATAGCCAAAAACTCTTTAGCTTTGTCGGAGATTTTAATACTTATTTCCTTAGCCTTGAGGCGTTTTTCCACTTTAGCCAGCTCTAAGTCAACAATGGTTTTGACTTCTTCTTGTTTTAAGTAGTTGAAAATAACAATCTCGTCAATTCTGTTGAGAAACTCCGGTCTGAATTGATCCTTGAGCGAGTTCATCACTTTATCTTTCATACTTTCACGCTCAGCCAAATCTTCTTGGCTTGAAAAACCAATGGACGACATTTTATTAATAAAATCACTGCCCACATTAGAGGTCATGATAATAATGGTGTTTTTAAACGAAACCATCCTGCCTTTTGAATCGGTCAGCCTTCCATCTTCAAAAATTTGGAGCAACACATTAAAGATTTCAGGGTGGGCTTTTTCAATTTCATCCAAAAGCACAATCGAATACGGCCTTCGCCTAACTTTTTCAGTAAGCTGGCCGGCTTCTTCGTAGCCCACATAACCTGGAGGAGAACCAATAATTTTGGAAACGGTATGGCGCTCCATGTATTCTGACATATCGAGGCGAATGAGGGATTTTTCATCGTTAAATAAAAATTCTCCCAGCGCCCGGGCCGTTTCGGTTTTTCCAACTCCGGTTGGCCCTAAAAAGAGAAACGAACCCAATGGCTTGTCTTCTTCTGAAATGCCGGCTCTTGCCCGCCTAATGGCCCGTGAAATGGCGCTGATGGCTTCCTGTTGTCCAACCACCCTTCTGTTTAAGGTAGCTTCCATGGTTTCCAATTTTTTGGCTTCTTCGGTAATTAAGCGCATGACTGGAATTCCCGTCCAGCGCGAAACCACCCGAGCCACATCTTCTTCGGTTACTTCTTCTTTTAAAAAGTGGTGGGTTTTTTGCAGCCGAATCAACTTTTGTTCAATGAGTTTTTGATCTTTTAAAAGGCTTGGAATTTTTCCGTATTTAATCTCCGCCACTTTTTCCAGGTCGGCTTCGCGCTGGGCCAATTCGGTTTGATAAGACAGCTCGTCAATTTTTTTACGGATGTCTTTGATTTTATTAATCAGCTCTTTTTCAGCATCCCATTTGGCACGCAGCTCTTTGGTGGTTTCTTTGATATCAGCCAATTCCTTGGCGATGGCCGCCAGACGCCTTTGAGAGTCTTTTTCCTTTTTTAAAGCCTGTTTTTCGATTTCCAGTTTGGTAATTTCTTCATCATACTTTTCCAATTCCTGGGGTTCCGATTCAATCTCAAGCCTTAAAGCCGAAGCCGCTTCATCCATTAAGTCTACTGCTTTGTCAGGCAAAAATCGGTCGGCAATATAGCGAGAACTTAATTCTACTGCCGCTTTAATAGCCGAGTCTTTAATCCGTACTCCATGATGAACTTCGTATTTTTCTTTAATGCCCCGCAAAATAGCCGTAGCATCATCCACCGATGGTTCTTGGACATTAATAGGCTGAAACCTTCGTTCCAAAGCAGGATCTTTTTCAATGTATTTTTGGTATTCTTTAAACGTCGTGGCTCCAATAGCTCGCAGCTCTCCCCGAGCCAAAGCAGGCTTGAGTAAATTAGAAGCATCAATGGCACCTTCAGCGGCCCCCGCGCCGACCAAGGTGTGCAATTCATCAATAAACAAAATGTATTTGCCTTGGGACCGGGCAACTTCTTTCAGCAACGCTTTAATCCTGGTCTCAAATTCACCCCGGTATTTTGTGCCGGCAATAATGGCACCCAAATCCAAGGAAATCACTTCTTTGTTTTTTAAAAACTCTGGTACGTTTCCCCGGGCTACCCGCTG
Organism: uncultured bacterium; assembly: GCA_963835045.1. Lineage (GTDB taxonomy): Bacteria > Patescibacteriota > Minisyncoccia > Minisyncoccales > Staskawiczbacteraceae > VGLO01. The sequence goes on along the minus strand of CAWIDW010000003.1, from coordinate 47,959 downwards.
GGCAAATCCTTCTACAATGGCGGTTTTTCCCACCCCGGCTTCTCCAATGAGTACGGGGTTATTTTTGGTTCGGCGGGAAATAATTTGCATCAGGCGGCGAATTTCGTTATCTCGGCCGATAATCGGGTCAATTTTTCCTGAAGCGGCCATATAGGTTAAATTTTTGGTATATTTTTCTATTACTTGATACTTTGACTCCGGCTCGGGGTCGGTAATTCTTTGGCCGCCGCGTATTGAAGCTAAGATCTTTAAAACTCCTTCATAACTTAATTTGGCGGTTTTAAGACTGTTGTTTTCGCCTCCCGCGCTTAAAAAACTGGTTTTTTCCAAGACGTCACGAGCCATAGACTTTTGATCTAAGAGCGCCAAAAACAAATGTTCAACCGAAATAAAATCATCCTGCATTTTCATGGATTCTTGCCGGGCGCGTTCCAGCACCTTTGCCATATCTTGGGTCAGATAAAACTGGCCAAAGCTGGTTGGGTTTAACATGGTGGAAATTTTAGCGATACTGACATCAGTTTTCTTTTTTAAAGTATCCACATCAACTCCCAATTTCTGCAGAATCGTTAAAACCACCGAATTCTCCTGGGAAAGCAATGAGTACAGCAAATGCAGGGCATCAATTTGTTGCTGTCCCCGATCCTGGGCAATGATTTGGGCTGCCAAAATAGCATCCTGCGCTTTGTTGGTAAAATTTCCTCCTTGATTCATAATTTTTACGTACCATTAATACGTTTCTGGTATCATTTTAGTTTCATCTTAGCTTAAAATGACCGAAAAATCAAGGGAGCGTAAAAAAACAAAAAAGCCCCTGATGATGGGGCTTTTTTTGTATTGAGGACAGTTTTAGCTTCGCGATCCGAGAGTGACACTAACGTTCATTTCTTTGCCACCGCGCAAAATTTTTAAGGTTATTGTATCACCCGGGTTATATTGGCTAATCAAGGTTTGCATGGGATTTTGCTGATTAATAGGCTGGCCATCAACCTCCTCAATAATATCGTTTTCTTTAATTCCAGCTTTATCGGCGGCAGAACCGGCAGTAACTGCTGGCTCTCCCTTAGGCCCCTTTGCCACCAATGCTCCATTATCAACTGACAGATGATACTGCTGCTGAACTTGGTCATTAATTTCAAGGTATCGAACTCCCAAAAAAGGATACACAATTTTGTTGCTGGCAATAATTTGAGCAATGTCTTTTTTGGCAATGTTAATTGGTATGGCAAAACCAATAGAGTCGGCGCCGTCAGCCATAGCAGTATTTATGCCCATCACTTCTCCTTTTAAGTTTAAAAGCGGGCCGCCGGAATTTCCCGGATTAATTGCCGCGTCAGTTTGGATGATGCCTTCCAGGGTTTCAGAAAACGAGCTATTGCCCTCTTCAGAAGCATCAATGGTTCTGCCAAGACCGGAAACTACGCCCACGGAAACAGTATTACTGAATTGTCCCAAGGCATTGCCGATGGCAATGGCGGTTTGGCCGACTTGGATACCCGATGAGTCCCCGATTTTTATGGCAGGAAAAGTATTGCTGCTTTGAATTTTTATAATAGCCAAATCTTGGACGGGATCCAAAGCCAAAACTTTAGCGGCGTATTTTGTGCCATCGCTGGTAAAAACAGTATAATCCGCGCCGGTATCTGAAACCACGTGCTTGTTAGTTAACACCAGGCCATCACTGGAAACAATAAATCCAGAACCGGCTCCCACCTCTTGATATTGAGTTCCCTTTTGCACTTCTTCGGGAATTTCAAAGTCAAATGGCGAGCCTCCCGGCATATCGCCAAATGGGTTAACAAATTGCTGCTGGTAGACGGGAAGATTTTTTGAAATGACAATGCTGACCACCGAAGGCGACGCACTCTTTACCGCGTTAATAATGGCCTGTTCATAAGAAACTTGCGAAACGTAACCAGTGGCGGGCGGCACGTTGGCAACAGCCACTTTTTTTTGAAAGTATGAAAAACCATTTTCTGCCCTTTTAACGATAGAATCAACTTGATTATGTAAAAACCCGACAGAAAAAAATTCCAGATAACAAAAAATTACTATGAAAACGACAACAACGAAAAACAGCACTCTCACCAATGGGCTACTGAAAAACTGTGAGGCTTTTTCTTTGGCATTAAAATCGGGTAAATTGTACATTGTGGCAAGAAATCAAAATGCAAATATCAAAATGCAAAATTTCAAATCAAAAGCTAAAATTGCTAACGATATTTTTGAATTTTTGATGGTAATGCTGACTTTCGATTTCTAAATTAGTTTAAGATACTACTAATAATGCGACTTTTTAGTTGCGTTACTTTTTCTCTTGATAATGGTTGAACTGATAGTTAAATATATCAGATTTTACCGGTCCAATAAAGATCATGTAAAGCTCGCATAGAAAATAGGTGATCCCCACCCTTATCCAGCCTTCCTTTTTAAACCTTCGGTCTGAAAATAAGAGTTTTTGACTTCTAATGATTCCAAATTTTCCCAGCTTGGCGGCGCGCCGAACTAAATCGTGGTCTTCCGCAAGTTTAATATCTTCATCAAAACCATTAAGGACGAAGAAGAGTTCTTGTTTTACCAAAATCCCCATGGCTCCGTGGGCCAACACTTTTTGCGAAGCGATAATCATGCTGTTGTAACATACATTCAAAAATAAAGAGGAGATTGTTTCCTTGGGATAAGGAATAAGGCAAAAACTGGCGACGTCTAGCTTTCTTTTTTGAAATTCTCCCAAAGATTCAGTTAAAAACCGATCGGCCAGCCAGGTGTCCGCGTCCAGAAAAAAAAGTATTTCTCCGCTGGCAGCGCGGGCGCCATTATTTCTGGCTTTTGCGGGAAGACCGCCGGGAACAATAATGCAGCCGTATTGCTTGGCAATTTCCAGGGTGGCATCTTTAGAGCCGGCATCGGCCAAAATTATTTGGTAATCTTTAAAATCTTGCTTTTTTATTGAAGCAAGCAATCCTGGCAGGTATTTTTCTTCGTTTAACGTGGGAATGATAATACTTAAAAGCATAATTAAAAAAATAACATGGCAAGCGGCACCCTAAACTGACAGCATTACCAGGGCGGCCACTATCAATACTATAGAGATTATTTTTAAAACAAGCAAGCGGCGCGAGATATCTTCTTTTAGGATGCGCGGCAAAAAGAGTGAAAAAAAGAGGGTCATCAAAAATAAAAAGACATACTGAATTCCCCGGAGCGCATTAATAATGGGCAAAAACGCCACCGGAGCTAAAAAAATAGCTAAGTTTTGCAATAGATTGGCAACGCCTCCCGAAGCTTGGGTGGCAAAAAAGATAAGACTGGTTTTAACATCAGGAATGTGTTGCTTTTGAAAAATCTCTTTTCTAAATTTACGGCTCAAAAGAAACAGGAGTACCAAAATAAAGCTGGCAATTCGCATCCAGATAAATCCCTGTAAAAACGGCTGATGCAAAAAAACCAGTTTGGAAAAAATGTAATCAAATGAAAACATCAAGGAAGCCAGAATGGTTAAAGTTAGATATTCTTTACTGATGGTAAACTTTTTATTGAGCGAAATAATAACGCTGCCAGCCAAGAGCAGTAAAAATGCCACCACATTCACTCCGGTTATTACTTGGGCTCCCCAAAATAGCCAGGTTAAAATAAAAATAAAAATGGGCTGGGTGGCTCCGATGGTAGTAATGACCACGGAAACTTCTGACTTTTCCAGCACCAAAAACATCAGGTACAAGCCCGCAATATAAACTATCGACTCAAGGAAAATCCAAAGCATGGCAATGGGACTGGGAGCATGAAAAGAGATAAAAGGTATAAAAACAATGACGAGAATACTTAAAAGGCCGATGTAAAAAGTATAGGATTTGGGTCTTGGCGCGCTCGCCAAAACCAACTTGTCGCCCAAGTATCCTAAGCTAAAAAAGAAATACGATAAAATAATGACGGGCAACCAGGAAGCCATAAGACGAAATTTTTAATTTTTAATTTCTCATCGTAACAGTGGCGCAGACTTGAAAATTATTGCTGGCGTATGATTTCTTTGGCGTAATTCCAAATTTGGGGTTGATTCTCTTTTGTTTTGAGCCAATACCACCATTCGGCTCCCCAAAAGTAAAAGGTGTTGAGTCCCGTTTGCTTTGCGTAAGTGACATTTGATTTAAATTGGCCCAGATTCATGGTTTGTTCTTGCTCTGCCAGCGGAGTATCACTAAATGAACCCGAGACCCACGGCTCGGCTTGGAGTTCAACCGATATGACGGGCTTGCCAAACAAATACCCCAGTAATTGGGCTTTGCGATAATAAAAAACTGGCGGAATAGGATAGGTGGTATAAAAACCAAGGCTATTTGAAATGTGAACCCAGACCGTTCGATACATGGTCACTCCGACGATATCCCCAATACTGGCAGCATCAAACCAAAAAGACTGTTCTCCGGAGTCCGACACAATGACGGGCCTGGTGGGATCCAAGGATTTTACCAAAGCCACTTCCTGTTTCAAAAAACTGTCACTGTCGTAGTACCAGCCTGGGCATTGCCCAAACTCAAACAAAGGTTCATTTTCAACCTGCCAGGTAGTAATGGCGCTATTGCTTTTGTATCTTTCCACTACTTCCCTGATATAGTCCAGTAATTCGCTTTGCTCCTGTGACTGTGAAAGGCTACTGGCCCAGCCGGGAGCATGACACTCCGGCCAACGCCCAGTTTTTAAGCCAACCACATAAATAACATGTACTTGATGAGCTTGGGCTTGAGCCAGTTGCCAATCAATGTCGCTAAAATAAAACGTGTCCTGTTTACCTTCGACATAATCCCAATTGGTAATCAGTTTAATATTTTTTGCGCCCAGATCTTCAATAATGGCCAGGTAAGTCTGTTTCCAATCCAGTTTCAATGAATCGGCTTGCATTTGTGAAAAATTAACCCCCCAGGTAATGTTTTTTTGCTGCGGCGCATTGCCCACAAAAAAATAAAGCAGGGCCACAATCAAGAGTCCAATAAAAACTAGGCCGCAGAATTTAACCGCTTTATTCATTTGAAATTTTGAATTATCTTCTCAATATTGTAAGTCCCTAATTTTTCTATTTCTACAAAGCCTTGCATTCCTGCTTCTGCAAAGTCGCCGGTTTCAAGCATGTCAAAAAGCCATTCTGCCATATAATCGGGATTCTCTTGTAAAATTCCAGCGCCAATATGGGTCAACCATCTGCGATTAAAATCTTCTTGGGATCCAATCGAAGTTTGAATAATAATAGGGATGCCCAAAGCCGCGTAAAAAGAAAGTTCGGAAGGTTTGGTAAGCAACAGATCCGTGGTTCGTAAAGCCTTGTTGAAGGCATCAAAATATTCGTTCATGGTTTTACCTGACAAAATCGTCACCCAGCCATCAGCGAGTAAATCTTTGATATGGTTATTAAAATAGACTATAAGCTCTTGCCGGGTGCCAACCGAAATAATAAATTTCAACTCTTTATTTTTTATCTTCGAGCGTAAACTGTTAACAATTTGCAAAGCGATCTCTTTTTGAGCGCCTGCTCCGCCAATGGAAAATAGCAAGGTGAGAGGATGATTGGGATGACTGGGAAGCTGGCCCAAATACGAATTAATCAAAGGACTATAAAGACTGCGATATTTACCGCTGGGATCAAGATTAAGCAAGCGATGGCCCATGTCTTTTTTTACAATACTTAAATCTTCCCCGCCGATATTTTCTTTGGGCAGAGGATAACCGGTCAAAGCAATGTGCTCTGGCAAAACCCCGTACTGCAAAAGACGGTCTTTAGACCAACTGCACGAAGCAAAATAGGTAATGCGGCTATGTTTGGGGTCGAGCGGCACCCAGGCTCTGGCGATATCGGCGTCACAAATAACACAATAAATGGCATTGGGGTAGTTGCACTCCTCGGCCATAAAGGCTGGAGTAAAAAAAGTTGTCACCAACGGCAAGGGATTTTTTGCCAAGCTTTCTATCAAATCTCTACCCCAACCCTTTTTAATAAAAGAGTAGGCGGCTTTCCCGCTGAAATTTGCCCCCGACAAATCGCGCTTGGGGTAGTAGCCCATGATTTTTTGGAAACTATCAAAAAATAAAAAAATAAACAAACCGACAAATGGAATTCTCCGTAAGCGCGAAACAAATTCATAAAAGGATTTGGTGGTATTCCAAAACTGCTCGTCTTTTTTGGGAATGCCATCGTAATTATTGGCATTAATGACTTTGTTACCAAAAGCCACATCCTTTAAAGGATAAGCGGTTCGTTGATGGCCATAACCCATATCGGCCGCTATAACCCAAGCCTTTTTCTTTGATGCATCTTTAGATTCCATACAAATATTGTACCCTATTTTTTATAGATTGAAAAATATCGCCGCCATCTTGCAAAATATATTAGCCGTGTTACCATCTTAATTACCAGGTGCGATACTAAATTACATGACTATGGAACCAAAAAATACGTTTGCATGCGTTATTAATTGCATGGACGGCCGATGTCAAAATCCGGTCAAAAACTATTTGCAAGAACATTACGGCGTGGATTTTGTTGATATGGTCACCGAACCCGGCCCCAACAAAATTTTAGCCGATAACCAAGATAGCATCATTGTTGAAAACATTAAAAAAAGGGTTGGCATTTCAGTCCAGCATCACGGCTCAAACGTGGTTGCCATTGTCGGACACTTTAGCTGCGCCGGAAATCCCGTAGAAAAAGCCCAACAGCTTGCGCACTTGCAACAAGCCAAAAAAACCGTTGAAGGATTTGGCTTTCCCGTAGAAACCCTCCTGCTCTGGGTTGATAAAGACTGGCAGGAAGCCCACAAAATAGAAGCCGCGTAAAGATTTTGAAAATTAAAACCACGGTGAGCCGTGGTTTTTTGTTGCGACACTATTCTTGACAAATATTTTTACAAGAGTATGATTGGCCGTAGTTGCGTAAACATAGATTCGCTGCTGGCATGGCGCCAGCAATGTTTGCGCAACAGCTAATTGACAACGGAGTATCGTTCGATGGCAAAAACTTACAGGGCCCGCAAAAACCCGAAGCCCAAAAAACTCGTCGCAGAATGTGTCGATGTGCGCTTTACTGGAGCCTGCAAAAAATTCACCCGTAGAAAAGGCGTGAAAAGAAGCAGGGATGTCATCATGAGACTAGCGGGAAGTTTGACGCCAATCGCATTTCCCATGGAAATGCCAAGTAGGTTTAAATATCTACGTAAACAGCTGGTGTTCAAATGCAAGAAGTTCCCTACCATCGAAACAGTCATCGTCATCGTGCACGAAAATTGTGCCTACTTTGACACGGTTCCCAGCAACGTTTTAGGCTACCCGTGCGATGACGGAGAGGGGTTGGAAAAAAGTACGCTACCTCTGCTTGGAAGTTTTTTAGAGGCCATCCTTCCTGGGAAAAAAATCAAACTGTACTATGCACGGTTTGCTGGCAAAAAACGCCGCCGAATCGTATTTGAAAGAGTCTTCTCTGGCCCGCATGAAAAGGCCATTGCTGACATGGAACAGTGGGACAAAGAAAAAGAAAAAGAAAAAGAAAAAGAAAAAGAGAAATCAAAAACCTCTTGACCAAACCAACCGCACGGTTCGCCCTGCGGTTATTTTTTTACAAAAAATTTAACGAAATTAAAATCCTAAAAACTTTGGTTTTTTGATTTTTTGCAAACATACTACCAGCCCAAACAATATCGCGTAGTAGACAACAATCCAAAGCCACGAAACATTTGGGACTGTCGCGGCGGCCCAGGGTTGTGAAAAAATGTCTAGGACTTTTTTAAAATACAACAGCAAGACAAAACAAGGCAGGGCAAAAACAAAGCTGGCCACTTGGGAAAAAATACCAACCGACGCGGCCAAAAACCCTACGATCATTAACGGCGCCATGATAGGCAATACCAAGAGGCTAGTCAGCGGAGCTATGAGTGAAACAACGCCAAAGTTGTAGGCCATGACGGGCAAGATAAAAAGTTGGGCGGTTAAGGTGACGGCCAGCATTTCTACAATGTATCGGGCGTGTTCTTTGGTAATTATTTTCATCAGGTTTTCAAGGATGGGTTTAAAGTAAATGATGCCAAGGCACGCCAAAAAAGAAAGTTGGAAACCGATGTCGTAAAACAAGAGCAACGGATTAAGCAAAAGCATGATTGCGGCGGCCAAGACGATGGTTCGGGAGCTGGTATTCTGACGTCCTAATTTTTGGGACAACAATAAAATACTGCCCATAACCCCCGCTCGAATTCCTGAAGCCGAAAAACCGGTCAAAATAATATAGAGCCAGACAAATATCAAGGTGAAATAAAAAGCTTGGCCACGCCAGAGCCCCAGCATTAAAAGCAGTGACATCATAATAAGAGTGATAATGATAATATGCACGCCGGAAATGGCAGTCAAATAACGCAGACCCGTGACATTTAATTGATTACGCAAATCGTCGGTCATGTTTTTATTGTTGCCCAAAATAACCCCCTCTAAAATAAGTCGTGGCGAACCAGAAAAATTAGCATAGATAGAATTTCGTAAAGCTTCTTTGATCCATAAAATCTGTGCGTATAAAAATGTAAAAGCGTTGTACTGATGGTTGGTTGAAATCGTTTCTACTTTGGGATAATACAAAAGCGAATATATACCGTCTTTAAGCAAATAATTTTTGTAATTAAAATCGTCAAAGACGGTCGGAGTTTTTAATTTTCCTTGGAGCGCCACCTCATCTTGATACTGATAGGTTTTATAAATACTCAAAGTTGCCAATATTTTTCCACTGACTACTACTTTTTTACCATCAACCACCAAGTCGTTTGCCGCCACGGTCACATTTTGCTTGGCATCACGCAAATCGGGCGCGTCGGCAACTCGCCCTACGATGGTAACGGCGTAGGGTTTGTCATTAAAAATCGTCAGAACATTATGGGTGATATTAAATTCAGTAATGGCAAAACGCCCAATTCCCAAAGCCACAAAGAGCAAGCAAAATCCGAAGACAATGAAGAGATCCAAATGCTCCGAATGTCGCATCCGAATTATCCGAATGAAAAATGTGGCGGCTATGGTTACAATTCCCAAAACTAAAAAACCAAGCGCCAGATACAGGGCTCGGTTTCTCAAAAACTCCGGCGCAAAATTATAGAAACTCGACTCCAAACATATTCCCACCACAAAAGAAATGCAAAGATAAAAAAGTGTTTTGGAGGGAGTCATTTTTAGGAAGTCAAAATGCAAAAATCAAAATTGCAATTTAATTTTCAATTTCCATAAAGAATAAATTGACTGCGGCGAGTGTCGTACCTTTCGCGGAGGTTTTTATCACTTAAGATATCATACGCATCATTAATTTCTTTAAACTTCTTGTCTTCACCACCATTTACATCGGGATGATATTGTTGTGAAAGCTTCCTATATTGTATTTTGATTTTTTTTTCGGAAGCATCTGATGTAAGATCCAGATATTTATAAAGATCTTTTTTTGCGACTCCTTCTATTTGTTGCTTTACTTTTCGACGACTTTCAATAGCACCGGATTTATTGATAAAATCCTGCTCTATATCGCGCAGTTTTTGAATTTCTACCGGCCCCAAAGCCTCACCCTGCGATTCAATAACAGATCGTATTTTCTGGTTTGCCTGAAAAATTAATTCTAAAACTTCTTGATCGTCAATTGCTTTAGCTGCCTTATTTTTGCCCGCCAATAACTTTGCCAAGCCCAAAAGAAATTGGTTGGATTCCTCCGAAAATTTTCTTTCTGCCTCTCGCTGTCTTGCTTCTTTTTCTCTTTGCGCATTTGTCTCTTGTGCGAATTTTACTTGTTCTGGGCTAGGCCGTTTTTTTCCTTTCAACACATCTTCTGCCTCTCCCATTGTTATTTTTCCTTCTTCCCAATCTGTAACGGTTTGCTGATGTTGTTCTTTTAATTTCCCTAACTTCTCTTGCATTTTTACTTCTAAAAGCTGGTTGAGGGTAGTTATCGTTTGACTCCGTAGATTTTTATCTTTGATCTTCTTGTAAACTTCTATTACCAAGGGATTAAGTTCGTCAAAAGTCATCCCTTGAGCCGCGGCAATCATTTCTTGGGCCACTTCTTGGTCAGTTTTTTCCTGCAATTTTTCTCCTGGAGCTTCTTTTAACGGAATATCGTTCTGCTTTACCTTTTCGCCAAAGCCAAAATACTCTGCAATACTTATTTTTTCATCATCAATTTTTTGACGTTGCTCATCAGATAATTTTTCATATTTATCCTGTAAATCATCTATTTCCAATGCGGTAGCATTTTCACCAAGACCCAACTCTTTAGCAACATTTTTGCGAGTAGTTTCGTCTTCACTCAGAAATTCTACTACTTTACTTTTTAATTCTTTAATCCTTTCGGGAGTTTGCGCCTCTTTCACCTCCGCAAAATCTGCAGCTTCCTTTACTTTATGTTGCTGCGCAATTTCTTCAGGTGTCAACAATTGTGGTTGATCTGTTTTTAGTTCTGGGGGGGGTAGATTCTCTGGAGGATTGTTACTACTAATTTCTCCCATAATTTTAAACTGTATTTTATTTTTTATCACCCCTACCATTATACCACCTTAAAACTTGGTGGCAATGACTGTGATTTTTATTTCCCCTTTTTTTAGGGTATTATCTTTGACGGCGCCGAAGATGATTTGGGCTTTTTGATCGACGTGTTCGGTGATGACTTTGGCGGCCTGCTGGATTTCGTTTAAGGTAACATCGCTTCCCGAAGCGTTAAATAAAATTCCCTTTGAACCCTTAATGGAAAAATCCAAGAGCGGCGAATTGATGGCTTTGGTGGCCGCTTCAACAGCCCGATGTTCTCCGACAGCTTGGCCGGTGCCAAAGAGCGCCTGGCCGGAATTTTTCATAATGGAAACAACCGAGGCAAAATCAATGTTAATGATTCCGGGCACCATGACCAAATCCGTAATTCCCTGGACAGCTTGGCGCAAAATATCGTCACAGATTTCAAAAGCGCTTGAAACCGTAGTTTTCTCATCAATCATTTTCAGCAAATTGTCATTGGCGATAACCAAGAGTGAATCAACATTGCTTTTAATCTGATGCAAGGCCGCGGCGGCTACTTGCTTGCGCTCTTGGCCCTCAAACGAAAAGGGAGTTGTTACCACCACCACCGTCAAAATTCCCAAATCCCTGGCGGTCTTGGCAATAATCGGCGTAGCTCCCGACCCGGTTCCGCCTCCCAAACCGCAGGTAATAAACACCATGTCCGAACCTTTTAAAAGCTCGGAAATTTCTTTGCTATTTTCTTGGGCCGCTTGGGCGCCGAGAGACGCATCCATACCAGCTCCCAAACCGCGAGTAGCCTGATTACCGATGAGAATTTTTTTTGGAACTTTACAAAAGTGAAGCGCCTGGGCATCCGTATTAACAGCTACCAATTCAACTCCTGCCACATCAAACTTGGCAATGCGAGAAACCGTATTACATCCCGAACCCCCCACCCCAATCACTTTAATTTTCAGATTCATGATAACTAATTTCTAATTTTGAAATTCGAATTTTGAATAAATTTTTTAATGAATTAATTTCAAAACACGTTTCAAAAATTTAGAAATTCTAGCTTTATTCGAAATTCAAAATTCGAAATTCACGGAATAAAGACCCTAAACATCTTTTTAATTTTAAATAGTAACTGTTTTAAAAACCCAAGTATTCCCATCATACCTTCTCGATCGGAATCGTCAATGAAGGCGCCTCCCAAAACAAGCCCGACCACCGTCGCCAAAGCCGGATCTTTATCTAAACCGATAACACCTTTTGGCACTCCTATTTCGCAAGGAAGTTTTAATTGTTGTTTGCAAAGCTCTTTAATCTTGGGTAAATTTGCCCCGCCGCCGGTAAGGACAATGCCTCCTGGCAACAACTCTTGGCGTCCTATTTTCTTTAACTCTTTTTGCATCAAGTCCAAAATTTCAGAAACCCTGGGGCCGATAATATCTGCCAACATCTTGTCATTAAAAGACAGTGACGAAGCCTTATCAAGGACTTCTATTTTCTTTTTTGAAAGATCTTTTTTCTCTTTTTCGTTCTTGGTAAAAAGACACGATCCGTGCTGTTTTTTTATATCTTCGGCAACATCAAATTCTGTTCGAAGCCCAATGGCAATATCTTTGGTGATATTGGCAGAACCCAATGGGAAAATAGCCAAATGGATCAAGTCCCCTTCTTCAAAAACTGCCAAACTCGTGGTTTCGTACCCAATATCAATTAAAGCAACTCCCAATTCTTTTTGTTGAGGGGTTAATACCGCTTCGGCCGCGGCAATGGGAGATGGAATGATGTCGTTGATTTGCAATTTAGCTTGCAAAACGGCGGTCGTTAAGTTGGTAAAGTATGACTGGAAATAACAAAGCAAAATCACTTTTGCCTCAAGCCGAATGCCGGTAAGCCCTTCTGGTTGCTTGATGCCTTTTTGGTCATCAATAATAAACTCGCGGGGAAAGACATCTAAAATTTCTTGGTTTGAAGGAATGTTGATAGACCGGGTTGCTTGAAGCACCCGTTCGATGTCTTCTTTAGAAATGCGCTGGTCAGCCCGGGAAACAGAAATAATGCCATCGGAAGGCGTGACATACAAGTGGCTGCCGCCAATATTTACAAAAGCGGAACTAATCCTGATATTGTGTTCCCGCTCAATACCTGAAATTAAAAGCTGGATATTTTTTGCCGTTTCATCCACCTTAACCACCGCTCCACGCCTCAAACCGAATGAAGGAATTTGGGCGTATGTTAAAACCTCCCATTCGGTTCCTTTCTTTTGCACAACCAGTGCCTTAATGGTGCTTGTTCCAATATCTAAACCTGTGACAATGTGACCACGAGACATTAATGTTAAATGTTAAATTTTTAAATCTTAGCAAAATAATATGCTTGCCTTTTTAGCATCCTTTCTTCTTCGGCCGGCGAAAGTTCATGATCGTATCCCAAGACATGCAACAGTCCATGAATGAGCATGTTGGCCAATTCTTTCTTTAATGATAGCCCGGACTTTTTGGCGTGCTCCCGAACCACCGTCGGACACAAAATAACTTCCGCGGCTTCATCTTTAAAATCTGACACTTTTTCAAATGACAATACGTCGGTGGGTTTATCTTTCTTTCGGTATTTTTTGTTAAGAGCCTGTATTTCCTGGGCATTCACAAAAGCAATAGATATGTTTTCTATTTGTCTATTTTCGCCTTTTAACACTTTTTTTGCAACCCCCAGAAAAAAAGTCTTATCCACAGAGAAGTTGGTCAAATTGTTAATCTCAATCATAGCCTAAAAAGAGTTAATGTAGTTTATATTACACCATTTTTAAAAAACAAAAAACCCCGAACATGGGGGCTTTTTGCGTTATATGACATATAAACGAGAATTACCGGGGGAGCGCTTTTATTCTTTTTAAATCTTCGAAAATAACATAGCCATAGACAATGCTAAATGGCATTAAAATAAATAGATTAATCAACAGTCCAAGGAAAGGAATAAAAGAAATAACATACATCACAATGAACAACAAACATAATCTGCCAAATACGGCCCACCAATAACCTTTGACCAGATTCTTGCTAGCCGTCAAAGCTTTACCTCCTTTTACATCATCAAACACAAAACTATACAGCGGGAAACCAAACCAAACAGAAAGAATAATCCCCGGTATGATAAACAAGGCAAAACCAATTAAAATAATAATTCCTTTTAAAAACAAAACCCAGGAATACGAACCGATATTATCCCAAGCCAGAAGCAAAATACTTTTTAGGGTTACTTTCACTTCTTTTTCTTTGATAACGTAAAATAAAGCAACCTGAACCCAGACATTAATAATCAGGGCGAGTAAAAAACCGACCAGGAACAGCAAAAATAAAGACATGTCAAAGTGGTGCCTGGCTTGATGGTTTGCTGTGGCAAATAAGAAAAAGGGTGAAAAAATAATAACAGAACTGACAAAGGCGATTAAAACCAGCCACATCATTACCGCTGCCTTTTTTGAATACATGTCAACGCTTTTTCTAAAAAGTTCGTCTAAAGAAATGAGTTTTTTTGGCTGGCTTTCCATAGTTACTGCAACAATGTTTTAATAATAATACTGATTTGGCCGTTATCGGCCCTGCCTTTTACTTTTGGCATCAAGTCCGCCATCACCTTCCCCATATCCTTGATTGTTGTTGCTCCCACATTATTGACTGACTCTTGAACGAGCTGGTCGAGCGCTTCTTTTGATAACTGCTCGGGCAGATATATTTGTAAAATTTTAATTTCTTTTGCCTCCTGGTCAACCAACTCTTGGCGATTGCCTTGCTGATATAACGCCATAGCGTCTTTTCTTTTTTTAATTTCAGAAGACACAACAGATATCACCTCGTCATCCAAGAGCGCCGATTGCTTGAGCAATTCAGCTTCAGAAGTGTCGGGTTTTTCTTTGGCAATCTTATATCGTTTTTCTTTTTCCTTGGCGCTGACTGAAGACAATGCCATACGCAAAACATCAACTACTTGCTGGTTGTGGCTCTTGAGAGCTTCTTTGACATCGGCCTGGAGTTTTTCCTTGAGCATGCAACGAGAATCTAGAAAATAGAAAGTAGAAATTAGAAATTAGAATACCTAACACGACGTCAGTATTCTATGTTCTATGTTCTAAATCCTATTTTCTACTTAGGTTTTGACATTTTTTCCGCGATAGCTTTTTCCACTCGCATCGTTACCCTTCTTAGAGCCGAACGCTTCTTTGCCAAAGCTGACTTTGGACGCTTGCGAAACTGCTTTGCCCGAACATCAAGTAAAATTCCGCTCTGGCGAACCACTTTCGTAAAGCGGTGCACCAAGTTTTGAGAATTTTCCCGATCCTTTTTTTGTACTTGCAACACGTTGTTTGAGAATTTAGAAAGTAGAAAGATAGAAAATAGAATGTTAACACGACGTTGCGATTCTATTTTCTATCTTTCTATATTTCTATTTTCTAGTTTTATTTTTTACTAATTCTCTCTTTCATTTCTTCTACGACCTTGTCTAATTTAATTTCAGTTTGAACTCCGGTTTCCATATCCTTTAAGGTGATGAAATCTTCCAACGCTTCTTTTTGTCCAAAAATGAGCACCCATTTAACTCCCAATTTATTGGCCGCGTTTAATTGGCTGCGCAATGAATCCTTGGAAAACGATTCGGCCACGGGAATTTTGGCAGCCCTAAACTCCTCAAATAATTTCAAACTTTTACGTTTAGCGGACTGGCCCAATTGAGCTAAAAAGATTTCGGTTTTTTCTTGCTTTTTATCGGGTTTTGATTCCCGGGTTTTCATAATATTCATGATTCTATCCACTCCTCCCGCAACTCCAATGCCCGGAGTATCTCTGCCTCCCAGTAATTTTACCAAACCATCATACCTGCCACCGCCCGCCAAACTGCCCTGGGTAGTGCCAATCTCACTTTTTTCCACCAATTCAAACACGGTTCGAGTGTAATAGTCCAAGCCGCGGACCAAATAAGGATTTAACGTGTAGGGCAACTCCAACTCGTCTAAAAATTCCAGGACTTGTTTAAAGTGGGCATGGCAATGTTCGCACAAGTGATCAATAATTTGGGGCGCCCCGGCTTTTACCTGCTGGCATTTTTCTTCTTTGCAGTCCAAAATTCGGAGCGGATTTTCTTTCAGTCGTCGCTGGCAGTCGTTGCAAAGACTGGATTTTTTGGACCGAAAATAGGTCATCAAAATCTTTTTAAAATACGGCCGGCATTCAAAGTCCCCGATACTGTTAACTTCAATACTAAGGTTTTTAAAACCTAAGTCTTTTAAAATATCGTAGGTCATTTGAATCACCTGGCCATCAATGGAAGGGCTTTTATCTCCCAAGACTTCAATATCAAACTGCAAAAGCTGCCGATACCTTCCGGCCTGTGGCCGCTCATGGCGAAACAAAGGTCCCATGGTCCATAGTTTTACAGGCTGGGGCAAATTATACATGCCATGCTCTATATAGCTTCTGACAATTCCAGCGGTAAACTCCGGGCGCAAAGCCACCAAGTCCCCTCCTTTGGTCCGAAAGGTGTACATTTCTTTTTCCACGATATCAGTACCTTCTCCAACTCCCTTTAAAAACACTTCCGCCTGTTCCATTACCGGCGTGTCAATGCGGGAAAAACCGTAGTAATGGGCAATACCCTCCACTGATTTTTGGATTTTTTTTAGGTAGACCTGGTCTTCCGGCAATCGGTCATGCATCCCAGATAATGATTGTAGCTTCAACTTAGACATATGTTAATTTTGCGTTTTAATAGGTTGGCGTTTTAATGACTCCCATCCTTGGCAGCGGGAACACTCGAAATACTGCTTTGCCCACAATGTCGCTGGCAGGTAAGATTCCCCAGCCACGCGAATCGTATGAGTAAGGACGATTATCTCCCAAAACAAAATATTGCGACGAGCTCAAGGTAACATCAATATTACCGCTGGTAGTCAGGCCTTTGGGCAAATAGGTTTCGCTCAATTTGGTATCTTTTCCATTTTTTAAAATATCAACACTGCCATTTTGAATTTCCACCGTTTCGCCGGGAAGCCCGATTACTCGTTTAATAAAGCGCTGGGTAGTATCTAAAGGATACTTAAGGACAATAATGTCACCGCGCGCTGGCTCCTGAAATCTATACGAAATTTCATCAACAATTAAATAATCTCCCGATTGTAAATTAGGAATCATAGAGTCTCCTTTAACAATAAATGGCTGGAAGAGAAAATAGCGGATGGGCAGGACGATAATAGCCGCAATAACCACTATTTTTACCAATTCCCACAAAAAAAGTAGCGATTTTTTTACAAATCCCTCTTTTTTTTCATTTCCGGCGACACTGGGAGAATTTTTTTCCGGCGCTAGTTCAGGCTCCATGGCGTTTAATATATCATGTTTTTTAGATTGGTGCAAGCGAACTGTTAACGTAAAATAAAAAACTGAGGCAATCCATTGCCGCAGTTTCTAGTCCCTGCAGGGACATGCACACTTAGTGCGTAAAATACACGCACTTTGTCTTGAGCATCTTGCTCTTTTCGACACGAGTCTTGGATCGCTTAAAGCTGCATCTCCTCTTTGGGGGAAGACAAAGATCCGCGACAGGCGCACCCAGCTCCTTGAGCTTTGAAAGCGAGTCATCAAAGCTTCTCAAGCTCTTTTTCTCCTTCTTGGTAAAAGAGTCATCTGCCAGCTTGAGTACGCGAGCCACAAATCTTTTTTGACGCTTCCTGGATCTTACAGTGGTCATGCTGATCCTTTCCTATCGAGTCCTCGAGTCAAAAAAACACAAGCCTCTCCTCTGTCCTTTTTTAGCGGGTGGGCGAACAAAAAGTAGGATCACCTGCTCTCTTGAGTACTAACGTTACCAGCGCGCAAGAGAGAACCTCCTTTCTGGCTATCTAAAGAAAAGAACATTACTATAGAAAAACTTACTTTCATTGTATACCTGAAAAAAACTAAGTCAACCGTCTCTGGAACATTTTGGGCAAATACGCTACTATCAAGCCATGATACTTATTGTTGGCCTGGGAAACCCCGGAGAGAAATTTCATCACACGCGCCACAATGTGGGCTTTGAAGCTTTGGAGGCTTTTGCTGGCAAACATCAATTTCCTGAATTTACCTTTTCAAAAAAATACCAGGCTGACATTTCTGAAGGTGCCATCAATGAGCAAAAAATAATTCTGGCCAAACCCCAAACCTTCATGAATGATTCGGGGAAAGCGGTAAAATCCTTGGTTGCAAACTACAAATTGCAAGATTCAAGCCTCATTGTAATCCACGACGAAATCGATTTGCCGACGGGAACTTTAAAAATTGTCAAAGAACGCGGAGCCGCTGGACACAAAGGGGTGGAATCTATTATCCAAAACGTGGGCAACGAACATCTGGTGCGAATACGCATTGGTATTGGCAACCTCGACAATCAAAAAGCCAAAGACATCGTATTGGAAAAATTCAGCAAAGAAGAACAGATGGGTGTGCAAGCAGCCATTGAAAAAACCGGCAAAGCACTTGAGCTATTTATTGACCAAGGTCTGGAAAAAACCATGAATGAATACAATCGGTAAATTTGACATTTTTTTATGACAAAAGGCTAGATGGAAACGCAAGCTAGAAACAATCTTCTGATTACATCAATTACCCCCTACTTTTTGGAAAAGGGGTTTTTGTGGTTTACTGAAAACTTGGCGCAGATTTTGGAGAGCATTAAAACCCAATCATTTTTTGCCGACAATGTAATTTTTTTAACAGCGGGCCAACACCAGGATATCACCGGTCTTTTGCGAAAACTGGATGAAATGGGATATGAAAAAGTATTTAGCGTTGCCGACCCGGGAGAGTTTTCACGCCAAGGCGGCATCATTGAAGTATTCCCCATTAATACCGCAAAAGCCGTGCGTCTGGATTTTTTGGGCAATACTTTAGAGCGCATTGAGATACTAGAAAATATTCAGGTAAGCGACGAAGAAAAATCAAAAAGCATTCTTACCAAGAAACTAACATCACAAAAACTCTTTTCTGATTTAAAAAACCTCAAGCCCGGCGATTATTTGGTACATTTAGACCACGGCGTTGGCCGATTCTGCGGAATCGACAAGATACAAGATACAAGCAACAATAACCAAAACCAAGACTACTACGTTTTAGAATACGCCGCCCAAGACAAGCTCTTTGTGCCACTGGGACTTGAGCGGAAGTTGTCCCGCTACGTGGGCTTTTCCAATCCCACGGTCTCAAGGCTTGGCTCGTCGCTTTGGCAAAAAACCAAACGCAAAATCAAAGAAGAAGTGGAAAAACTGGCCAAAGAATTGTTGGCCTTGTACGCCGAAAAAGAAATTGTCACTCGCGCTCCTTATGCTATTGATGCGGAATTAGAAAGCCAACTGGTATCGGGATTTGCTTACCAAGAGACTCCCGACCAACTGGCAGCCATTGAAGATATCAAAACAGATTTGGCACTCACAAAACCCATGGATCGGCTTGTCTGCGGCGACGTTGGTTTTGGCAAAACCGAAATTGCCATGCGCGCCGCCCTGATGGCTTCAAGTTCCGGCTATCAAACCACCATCATCTGCCCTACCACCATTTTAGCCAACCAGCATTTTAACAATTTTAAAAAACGGTTTGAAAAAATTCCCGTAAAAATTGCGTTGCTTTCACGGCTGCAAAGTAACCAAGAGCAACAAAAAATCATTTCACAAATTACAAAAGGAAACATCGACATTGTCATCGGCACCCATCGCCTGCTTTCCAAAGATATTGTCTTTAAAAATTTGCAGCTTTTAATCATTGACGACGAACAGCGCTTTGGCGTCAAACAAAAAGAAAAATTGCGGGCTAAAAATCCTGGCGTTGATTTATTAAGCCTTTCCGCCACCCCGATTCCCCGAACCATGTATCTGGCGCTTTCCAGTTTTAAAAATATCAGCCTGATGCAAACTCCGCCCGAAGGACGCAGCGCTATTACAACCCGCGTGCTGCCTTATCAAAAAAAATTGGTTGGCCAGGCCATAGATTTTGAACTGGCTCGGGGAGGCCAAGTATATTTTTTACACAATCGGGTTGAAAGCATTGAAAAAGTTAAAAGAGGTTTGCAAAAATTGGTGCCCAAAGCCCACATCGGTTTTTTGCACGGGCGCATGAACGAAAAAAAGATTCTCCAAACCATGGAGGACTTCCAAACCAAAAAAACCAATGTCCTGGTGGCCACCACCATCATAGAAAACGGCATCGACATGCCCGAGGCCAACACCATTATTATAGAAGACGCCTCACGTTTGGGTCTGGCCCAGGCCTACCAAATTAAAGGGCGCGTTGGGCGCGGGGATAAACAAAGTTTTGCCTATTTGCTTTATCCCAAACATCTGACACTTCTAGCTAAAGAACGCTTAACAGCGTTGGAAGAAATGCACCAGTTGGGTTCGGGATACAAAATTGCGGTCAAAGATTTGGAACTTCGCGGAGCGGGAAACATTTTGGGCAAAGAGCAGTCCGGCGCCATCAACAAAATCGGCCTGAATTTATATTGCCAAATTTTAGCCGAGGCAGTTGAGAAATTAAGGAATTAAAAAACTTTATGGTATTATAAGCGCATGAAAGAAATCCACCAGGTCAAAATTACCGACAAAGAATATCCACAGTCCCTCAAACAACTTTCCGATGCGCCGAAGGTGTTGTATTATCACGGCGCGCTGGCCGCGGCCAGCGCGCCGTGCGTTGGGGTGGTTGGAACGCGCCGGCCCAGCGACTATGGCCAACAGGTGGCACTGCAAGTTGCCGGTGGCTTGGCGGACGCCGGAGTAGTGGTGGTTTCGGGATTGGCGCCGGGCATTGATACCTTTGCCCACAAAGTTTGTGTTGAAAAAAATGCGCCGACAATTGCCGTCCTTGGCACGGGTCTGGACGAAAAGAGTTTGTACCCCCAGCAAAATCTGCAACTTGCCCGCGACATTGTAAAGCGCGCCGGTTGCCTAATTTCCGAATATGCGCCAGGCACGCCCGGCTACCCCAATAATTTCCGCCAAAGAAATCGCATTGTTTCGGCCTTAAGTTTGGGAGTGGTGGTCGTTGAAGCCAAAGAAAAATCCGGCTCGCTCATCACCGCAAGATTCGCCAAAGAGCAACGTAAAAAACTGTTCGCAGTTCCCGGCCCCATCTACGCATTAAACTCCATGGGTCCAAACAAATTGATAAAAGAAGGCGCGCAACTCATCGAGAGCGCAACTGATATATTAGATACACTGGATATTAAACCAAAAAAATCCACCAAACAAATTTTTGTGGCCGAAAACGAAACCGAAAGCGCCATCTTGGACGTATTACAAGAGCAGTCTCTCTATATAGATAGCATTATACAAAAAACAAAACTCCACCCACCCGTCGTCGCCTCCACCCTTGCGCTTATGGAAATTTCCGGTAAGATACGCAACTTAGGAGGAAATGTATATTCGATAAACTAATTTTAAATTAAAACTATGCAATTAGTAATTGTAGAAAGTCCGACCAAGGCAAAAACGATTCAAAAATTTTTAGGCAAAGGCTTTTTAATTAAGTCTTCTTTTGGGCATGTGCGAGATTTGCCCAAAAACAAGTTGGGAGTGGACGTGGACAAAAATTTTGAACTCACCTACGTGGTGCCAACCAAGGCTAAAAAAGTGATCGCACAATTAAAAAAAGATGCCAAGGGTGCCGACCAGGTGATTTTGGCAACTGACCAAGACCGCGAGGGCGAATCCATTTCTTGGCATTTGGCCGAGGCTTTAAAATTGGAAAATCCCAAGCGCATTGTCTTTCACGAAATCACCAAGGGCGCGATTGAAAAAGCTTTATCGGAACCCGGACACATTGATATGAATTTAGTTAATGCCCAGCAAGCTCGGCGCGCTTTGGACAGAATTGTGGGATATAAACTTTCGCCGTTTTTGTGGAAAAAAATTTCCAAAGGGCTTTCGGCCGGGCGTGTCCAGTCGGTGGCTGTGCGATTGGTGGTTGAAAAAGAGCGCGAGGTTCAAAAATTTATTGCCGTTGAGTATTGGGATGTCGAAGCAAAATTTAAAAAAGATAACGCAGAATTTTCCGCTTTTCTCACTAAAAAAGATGGCAAGACTATTGAAAAATTGGACATTAAAACCAAGGCCGAGGCCGACGAGATTTTAAAAAATTTGGAAAACGCGGAATATAACATTGAAAAAATAGAAAAAAAGGAAACTCGTAAAAATCCCTTGGCGCCATTTACCACTAGTACCCTCCAGCAAGCCGCTTGGCAAAAGTTCCACTTCCCCGCCAAAATGACCATGTCGCTGGCGCAAAAATTATACGAAGAAGGCCACATTACCTATCACCGAACCGATTCGCTGAATTTGGCAACCAGTGCCACCGACGCCGCCAAAACATTTATCAGTGATTCATTTGGCCAAAACTATTGGAAGGGTTCGCATTTTAAAGCCAAAAGCGGCGCCCAGGAAGCCCACGAAGCTATCCGCCCCACCACGCCGGGTAAAACTCCCGACTTACTCAAGGCGGAATTAGATAGCGCCAGATTGAAACTCTACACCTTAATTTGGCAACGCTTCATCGCCTGCCAAATGTCGCCAGCCATTTTTGACGCCACCGCAATTGAAATTTCGGCGGGAAACTATGGCTTTGGTGCCAATGGCCAAATGCTCAAGTTTGATGGATTTTTAAAAGTCTACCCCATGAAATTTGAAGAAACCAGTTTGCCGGCGCTCCACGAAAAAGAAGTCTTGGATTTGCAAAGCCTGACTCCCACCCAGCACTTTACCGAGCCGCCGTCAAGATTTAACGAAGCCACCTTAATTAAAGCATTGGAAAAACACGGCATTGGCCGCCCTTCAACTTACGCGCCAACCCTTTCAACCATTCAGGCGCGAAACTACATTCAAAAAGATGATCAAAAGCGTTTCATTCCAAGCGAAATGGGCATGCTCGTCAACGATATGCTGGTGGAAAATTTTCCAAACATTGTTGATATTGATTTTACGGCTTCCATGGAAAAGGAATTGGACGAAATTGCTGACGGCAAAGACACCTGGCAAAAAACCATCAAAGATTTTTACGGACCGTTTGCCAAAAACCTCAAAGAAAAATACTTGGATGTGCAAAAAGAAAACACCGACATTGCCACCGATAAAATTTGTCCAAAATGTGGCAAACCCATGATAGAAAAAATGGGACGGTTTGGAAGATTTTATGCCTGCACGGGATTTCCCGAATGTAAGCACACCGAATCCGTCGTCAAAAGCGCCACTGGAAAAGATCAATCCGGAACCACGGATATTAGCTGCCCAAAATGTGGCAAAGGAAAAATGGCGCTCAAAAAATCCAAGCGCGGAAAAATGTTTTACGGCTGCGACAGTTACCCCGCTTGTGACTTTGCCACCTGGGACAAACCCATCAATGAATTTTGTCCAACGTGCAAATCAATTCTGGTGGAAACCAAAAAGGGCCTCGTAAAATGTTCAAGTAAAACCTGCGACTACAAAAAAGATGGACCAGGATCAGATTCAAACACTTCTGGCGAGTAGCAAAGATCCGCAATTAATGGGGGAAGTTTTTGAGTTTGCAAAGAATAGCTATCAAGATAAAACAAGAATTTCAGGAGAATCATACCTTGCGCACGCCGTTAACGTGGCACTGATTTTGGGCCAGATGAATCTTGACCAGACCACTGTCATCACAGGCATGCTCCACGATATCTTGGAAGGCCTACCTTTACCAGCCAAACTAGCAGCGCAAGAAGAAATTTCAAAAAAATTCGGAACACAAATAGCAAACCTGGTAGCCAGAGTTGCGGAGGTTAAAAAAATCTACTACTCGTTTAATGTTAGCATCGAGCGTTCTGAATTCTTCAGTAAAGACAAGGCTGAAAATTTACGCAAGATGTTTTTTGCCATCGCCAAAGATCTGCGGGTGGTGTTAGTTGAATTGGCTTCCCGCGTCGATGGACTCAACAACATTGCCAGGCTTCCCCAAGAAAATCAAAAACTGTACGCCATTGAGACGCTCGAAATTTTTGTACCCATCGCTAATCGTTTGGGATTGGGGGAAATAAAAACCACCCTGGAGGATTTGGCGTTTGCCCATTTATACCAGGAAAAATTCCAGTGGCTGCAAAGCAACATTAAAGAAAAATACCAGGCCCGGCAAGAGTATCTTAAAAAATATATCCCGGTATTAAAAAAAAATTTCAGCCAAGAGAAAATAAACACTCTGGACATTAACTACCGGGCAAAATCGTACTGGAGTACCTACAAAAAACTCTTGACCCATGACATGGATTTTGAAAAAATCCATGATCTGGTGGCGCTGCGAATTATTGTCCCGGATATCGAAAGTTGTTACAAAACCCTTGGCATTATCCATACCTATTACAAACCCATTGCCCTCAAAGAAATCAACGACTACATCGCCAAACCAAAACAAAATGGCTACCAATCGCTCCATACGACTGTTTTTTTGGACGATACCACCATTTCTGAAATACAAATAAAAACCCAGGCAATGCACCAGGAGGCCGAATACGGTGTTTGCGCCCACTGGCTCTACAAAGAGAATCTCGACCCAAAAAAAGATGCCGAGACCGTTGCCTGGACTCAAAAAGTTCGCCAGCTCAAAAACGCCTTCCATATTAATTTTTTTGACGACCAAATTTTTGCCTTCACCCCCAAAGGCGACGTCATCGCGCTGCCCAAAGGATCAACCGCCATTGATTTTGCTTACGGAGTTCATTCAGATGTGGGAAACCATTGCGAGAGCGCCAAAATTGACGGCAAAATTATTACTCTTACCCAGCCCCTCAACAACGGCGACGTGGTTGAGATTATCACCAACAGAAAGAGGACTCCGTCGCAAGACTGGCTGCGATCGGTAAAAACCAGCTTTGCCAGAAGTCACATTAAAAAAATTATCACCAGCATTCCCCTGTCACTGTTTTCGGTTCCCAATTTTGTCAAAAGCAAAATCATTGAAATCTCAAGTAGAAACAAAAAACCGCCAGAAAAAAAGCTGGCCACTAAAAAAACTGCCTCCAAAGAACTCTACCTGGCTGGCCAAAAAGGCATGCTGGTTAATTTTGCCAAGTGTTGCTCGCCAAAACCGGGAGATCCTGCAAAAGCCTACTTAACCAAATATCGCTCAGCGGTATTGCACCAGGTTTCGTGCGTTAATTTGCAAACCTTAGCCAAAAAATTCCCCGAAAAAATTATTGAAGCCACCTGGCAGGAATCTTGAAATACCCAGGAAATTATGACAGAATGACAGAAATTGCCGAAGTGGCGGAACAGCAGACGCACTGGACTCAAAATCCAGCGATCGCAAGGTCATGAGGGTGCAACTCCCTCCTTCGGCACCAGAAAAATTGCTGCGGCAATTTTTAGTAATTAGTTATTCATTGTTAGTTGTAAGAAAAAAGGCGTTGGAATCGCGATTCCAACGCCTTTGTGGTTTTTACTATCTGTCTACTGGATATTCGCCGACACTCACCCAATCCTGGGCTTCACCCTCGGTCTTGTACAAATAAATGCTGTTGACCCAAAACTTAGTTTCAGCCGGCAGCTTTATTGTAGCCAACATCTGGTCCTTTGTGACCTGTGGCACATTGCCATAGTACAAACTCAAATGAGGCATGTATTTGTTGGCATCCTGGACACCAAACACTTCCAGGGCCAACTGGTGATACTTTTCCAAGTCGGTATCAGGCGCCGCCTTCCAGTACAGCGCGCGAAAATAGGCATCTTGCGCCTCACAATCTCGCCAAGTTCAATTTCAAAGGGGCGCATCATATTGGCCAACCGTTTGGTTTTTTCTACCAATTCGGTCTCGTCGGCAGCTGGAATGTGTGCAAGTAAGGTTGCGTGCGAATCAAACTTCGGCCCGCCAAATTTTTCGGCGAGCTCGTTAATGATCCGCTGCGTCTCTTCTTGCAACACTCCAGACTGGGGCAACAAGAAAAGATGGTAACCGATGGTTTTACTGTCTTTTGAGTCGAACATGTTTTGTTTCCTTTTATGATGGTAATTGGCTAAAAAAACATTAGCACATAAAATAAGAAAAGCCAATGTTACTATTTTTCAAATGCTAATTCCCTGATTTCCGCGGTTTCCAGGTGCGGAATTTGCCGATGGAAACCGGCTGGCTTTTTTAAAAAATGGGTGCTTAAAATTTGCAGAACGTCTCCATGGGAAACCAGGAGAATTTTTTTACCGCTGTATTTTTTCTCAAGCTCTCCGATGACTGCGAGCGTTCTTTTAAGAACCTTGTTGGGACTTTCAACCCCCATGTGTTTATGGTTTGGATTTTTGGCATCGCGCTCCCAAGATATTTTTATATTCTCCAGCGAAGTTTTGTCGTATTTACCAAAATATCTTTCGCGCAATTTTTTGTGAAAACTAATTTTTTTAACTCCAAGTATTTTGGCGGCAATTTGGGCAGTCTCTTTAGCTCGTAAAAAATCGGACGAGTAAATGATGACATCTTTATCCAATAGCCCCTGTTGTTTGTTTTTTAAAACAGAAGCCTTGACCTGCCGCTTCCCTTCCGGCGAAAGCCCAAAACCAACCGTCCCATCTTTTGGATGAGTTAAAAGAATATGAGCTACGTTGGCTTTGCTTTGGCCATGGCGCAATACAAAATACCTATTTTTTAATTTCTCCATATTATTTTGGCAGTGGGAATTTTTTGCAGAGTTTTTCTACTTCGGATTTTATTTTTTTGGCGGTTTTTGCCTGCCTGCCGGTAGGCAGGGAGTTGGTGATGACTTCATTAATCCAGGCGGCGATTTGCTCCATTTGCGGTTCTTTCATGCCGCGGGTGGTAATGGCCGGTGTGCCAAGGCGAATTCCGGAGGGCTTGAATGGCCCGGCCGGATCAAACGGAATACTATTTTTATTCATGGTAATGCCCGCGCTTTCCAGCAAATCCTGGGCTTGGGCTCCAGTGATATTTTTGTTGCGCAAATCAATGAGCAACAAATGATTGTCAGTACCGCCGGAAATTAAAGTAAAATCATATTTTTTCAAAGCCTCGGCCAAAGCCTTGGCGTTTTTTACAATTTGGGCGGCATATTTTTTGAATGCCGGAGTTGAAGCTTCTTTCAAGCAAACCGCAATGGCGGCAATGGCGTTTTCATGCGGACCACCCTGCAATCCTGGAAACACCGCCTTGTCAATTTTTTTTGGCAAATCAGCATCTTTTTCAATGCCTTTTTTGGTGACCATAATCATACCACCCCGAGGGCCGCGCAACGTTTTGTGAGTGGTGGTGGTGACAATGTGCACGTATGGCACTGGACTTGGGTGCGCGCCTCCGGCAACCAAGCCGGCGATATGGGCAATGTCGGCGGCTAGATACGCATCAACCGAATCGGCAATTTCGCCCAATCTCTTCCAATCAAACAGCCTCGGATACGCCGTCGCCCCAACCCACATCAATTTTGGCTTATGCTCTTTTACCAACTTTTCAATTTCATCGTAGTTGAGCAAATGGGTTTTTTCGTCAACGCCGTATTGTACTGCGTTAAAAAACTTTCCGCCAAAACTGACTTTGGTTCCATGGGTTAAATGTCCCCCCATTGGCAACGCCAGTCCCATAATAGTGTCACCAGGCAAGCAAGTAGCCACATACACCGCCGCGTTAGCCGGACTTCCCGAATGCGGCTGGACATTGACATGCTCCACCCCAAAGAGTTTTTTAGCCCGCTCAATGGCCAGCGTTTCCACTTGATCAATAAACTGATTGCCGCCGTAATACCGTTTTCCCGGATACCCCTCGGCATATTTGTCAGTCAAAATTGACCCCAAGGCCTCGCGCACCGCCAGCGAACAATGGTTCTCCGAAGGAATCATCTGCAATGAAGTTTTTTGGCGATTGGTTTCCTGATTAATTAGTTTAGAAATTTGCGCGTCTTGTTTTGATAATTTTGGCATATTATTTTCTTATAACTTCATTATTAGTGAGGTTAATTATTTTCGATGGTTTGGCCTTTATAAGATTTCCTCCGTCCAAAATAAGAACATTAACATCTTCAAATTGCTTTATTATATCACTTATTGTATTAATCGGATGACCCCCCGAAATATTCACTGAAGTTTGCACCAGCGGCCGATTCATTTTTTTAAGAAGCCGGTTTAAAAATGGGTATTTGGGAATTCTCATGGCAATCGTATTTTTATCTAAGCCATACAATTTGATTCCCTTTTTTCTTTTTAAAACAAAGGTGTATTTACCGGGCCAATAGTTTTCTAGGGTTTTTAGTTGCCGCTCATCAATTTCCGCGAGCTCCTGTGCCATCTTGATATCTTTTACAAAGACTGAAAGCGGCTTTGATGTTGGGCGCTGTTTTATTTTGTAAATCGCTGTAACTGCTTTTTTATTGGAAGCGTCAGCCAAAAAGCCGTAGACGGTGTCCGTGGGACAAATGACTACTCCCCCTTTTTGCAAAAACGCTCCGACGTACATCGGAGCGCGCGAAGATTTTTTAATTATTTGCATTGTTTAAAAATTCTTTTGAAAATTTTTCTACATCTTCTGGTCTTCCAAAATCCATCCAATGATCTTTTATCACTTTTACTTTTACCTTGCCATCTTTGGCCAGCAGCGTAATGACATCGGTAATTTCGAATTCGCCGCGCTCTGACTTTTTAATTAACGGCAACTTTTCAAAAACCGCCGGCGTGAATTTGTACAAACTCGTGTTAACCAAATTCCCCATAAAGGTTTTTGGCTTTTCAATAATTTCTTTGAGCATTTCGCCTTCAGTAATCAGAACGCCAAATTTTTCCGGATGCTGGTGCTCTGAAGCAGCCACGTAGTTAAATTCGTCATCAATATTCATAGCCCGCAAATCCTCCACCGAGTAAAAATTATCTCCCACCAGCGATACAAAACTTTCACCTTTTACAAATTCTTCTATGCACATTAAGGGGCAAGCGGTTCCATATGTTCCAGCCTCTTTTGGCCCTAATTTTTCAAATTGACTGACCAGGATAATATGTTGAGATTGCCCTTTGAATTTGTATTCAGCTACAAATTCTTTCATCGTATCTTGCTGATACCCAACCACTAACATAATTTCTTGATAGCCAGCCTCAAAGACATTATCCAGCAAGTACGCCAAAAATGGCCTGTTTTTTATTTCTATCAGATGCTTTGGCTTATCCTTTGAAAGCTCGAGCATTCGCGTACCATGCCCCGCCGCGGAAATGACTATTTTTTTAATCATGATAATATTTGGGCGCTTTCACTATAAACCACAATGCTAATTAATTTATCTGGTATAAAAGCGCGTATTTCCCGCTTTTTAGGATCTAATCCTAGCCAAGGTAAAATTATTCTATCTTCTAGAATAATTTTCATTACCGCATCTCGAGAAATTCCTCTTTCAACTTTGATTGATCCCCTTGTCTTTCCATTAATTTGAACGGCCAGAATTACCGTCTTATCTTGAAGTAGTTCATTATACTCTGGCCATTTTTGCTGGCTACACTGACCCTTAAATTTTAACGAACTCCATAGTTCTTCTGCTAAATGTGGAGCAAATGGCGAAAGAATAATTAAGAACTTTTTCCAATCTTCTTTTTGAATCATGCCAACATTCTCTCGAATCCCATTTAGAGAATCTTGATAGATAGTATTCATGAATATCATTAGCGAGCTTATTGCTGTGTTAAATTTCATTTCTTCAATATCTTGGCTAACTTTCTTGATGGCTTTATTTAATTCAGCTAAAGCTTTGCCATCGCTAAAATTTGGTGCAAATGGCACTATATTATGAGAGTAGTTGTATACTTTTTCCAAAAACCTTTTTGCCCCAACAATCCCCTTGGTGTCCCAAGGAATCATTTGCTCAAACGGCCCCATGAACATTTCATACACCCTCAAAGTATCAGCGCCGTATTCTTTGATAACGTCGTCGGGATTTAACACATTGCCCCGCGACTTTGACATTTTAATGCCGCCTTCGCCCAAAATAAATCCATGCGAGGTTCGCTTTTTGTAAGGCTCGCTGCCAATACTTTTTGGCACGGCACCAATGTCCCACAAAAATTTAAAAATAAATCGCGAGTACAAAAGGTGGAGCGTAGTATGCTCCATGCCGCCATTGTACCAATCCACCGGCATCCACTGCTCAAGCCCTTTCGCAAAATTTGAAATTTGAAATTTGAAATTTGAAATTCCTGGAACGGTGTATGCAAGGTAATACCAATTTGACCCCGCCCAGTTTGGCATGGTGTCGGTTTCTCGTTTGGCATCGCCCTTGCATTTGGGACATTTAACATTTACCCATTTAGTCATGGCCGCCAAGGGCGACTCACCATTGTCCGTTGGCTCATACTTTTTTACCTTGGGTAATTCCACCGGCAACTCTTTTTCCGGCACTGGTTGCCAACCGCAAGACGCGCAAAAAATCATCGGGATGGGTTCTCCCCAATAATGCTGGCGCGAAAACACCCAGTCTCGTAATTTATACTGCACGGTTTTTTTACCAAAATCCTCAAAACCTGCTTTTTGGTAGCCTTCAATAATCGGCAACTGATATTTTTGGGCAAATTCTTTATCTCGAACATCATCAGAGGGAACCGCCATAATCGCGCCAGTTCCATAGCCCATCATCACGTAGTCGGCAACAAATACCGGAATTTCTTTTTTTGTTGCCGGGTTTACAGCTTTAATACCTTTTAGTTCAACTCCGGTCTTTTCTTTATTTTCTTGCCTTTGAAGGTCGGACTTATTTTTTGTTAATAGTACGTATTTATTTACCTCTTCCCAATTTTTGATTACATCTTTATAAGAATTGACGGCTGGATGCTCGGGAGCAAGTACTAAAAAGGTGCAACCAAAAATAGTATCTGGCCGCGTTGTAAATACGGTAATTGGAAATTGGGTACTGGCAATTGAAAATTCAATTTCCGCGCCTTCACTTCTGCCAATCCAATTTACTTGTTGCTGTTTGACCCGATCAGGATAATCCACCAATTCCAAATCTTTGATTAATCTATCGGCGTACTTAGTAATTTTTATAACCCACTGTACTTTATCTTTTTTTTCTACGGGCGTGCCGCAACGCTCGCATTTTCCGGCAATCACCTCTTCGTTGGCCAAACCAATTTTGTCTTTGGGACACCAGTTAATGGTCAGCGCTTCTTTTTGTGCCAAACCCGCCTCAAATAATTTAATAAAAATCCACTGGGTCCATTTGTAGTAAGCCGGGTCGGTGGTGTTAATTTCCCGCGACCAGTCAAACGACAGGCCGATGTTTTTCATTTGCTTGCGAAAGGTATCGGTATTTTTTTTGGTCACCACGCTGGGCTGGACTTTCATTTTAATAGCGTAGTTTTCCGTCGGCAAACCAAAAGCGTCCCAGCCCATCGGGAAAAGCACATTTTGCCCTTGCATTCGCCGCTTGCGGGCAATGACGTCCAAGCCAATATACGGCCGGCAATGCCCCACATGCAATCCATCGCCCGAAGGATACGGGAATTCATCCAACAAATAAAATTTTGGCTTTTTGGAATTATTTTTGGCAGCAAAAACATCGGAGCTATACCAACTTTTTTGCCACTTTTTTTCAATTTTTTGCGGGTTATACTTTGGCATATTCTTAAATATCGTAGCATATTTTAGGTATAAAAAAAAGCTCGCCCCAAGATTTGTGCGGCGAGCGGCTGCGGTATCAGCCCTTCAAAATTGTCCTGATGTGGTTGCGAAAATCCGAAACCGTAAACTGCGTATTTCCCCACATGCATCCTTGGACAAAACAGAGCCAGCGGCTGGCTTTTTCCAGTTCACCTCGCTGAATTTGAGGCTCCATGTGCCTCAACATCCAATGGGCGTGGTCAAGTTTTTGCTCTGGGGTCGGCAATTCCTCCAGCTGTGAATAATCACAGGGTTGGATTGATAAACCTTCAAAAACAGAGGCGTACAGATTCACCACGTCAGACAACACTCTTGCATTCACCGGAAAATCCTCCAAAAAGTTTGTGAGGCGTACTAGAAAAACTATATCAGACTATATTTATAAAATCAAATACTAAATAATTTTTTGGCGTTTTGAGTGGTTTTTTCGGCAACTTCCTTGAAGGTAACGCCTTTTAATTCAGCTATTTTTTGGATGGTGTGTTTGATAAATATTGGTTCATTTCGTTTGCTTTCGGCCATGGGAGGCGTCAGATACGGGCAATCGGTTTCAACTAACAAATTTTCCAGTGGTGTGTTTTTTATCACCTCATCAATGTTGAACTTAAAAATAATACCGTTGATTCCCAAGTAAAATCCCAAAGCAATATATGTTTGCGCTTGCTCCAAAGTGCCAGTGAAACAATGTACGACACCGCGATTTACTCTTTGCTCTTTTAAAATTTCGATGACATCATCATGAGCCATCCGACAATGCAATATCACGGGCAGGTGTAATTCTCTGGCCAAATCTAGTTGCTGGACAAAAACTTCTTTTTGCTTTTGTTTAAACTCTTCAAGCTTTGCAGTGGTTTTTGGCTTGTAGTAGTAATCCAAACCAATCTCGCCAATAGCTACCACCTTCTTTGACTTTGCTAAAGCTTTGTATTTTTCTTTGTCAAAATGATTTTCTTCAACAAAAAATTCCTCCTCATTGGGATCGTGTTTGAGTTTTAAAAATTCCGCGCCGGCGTACATAGGATGCAAACCAATGGCAGCAAAAACTCCGCCTTCGTATTGCTCGGCCAACAAAACCGCGCTTTGACTGGTGTGATACTTGGTGCCAACGTTAACCATCCAAATGCCATCAGCCAAGGTTTTTTTAATCAGGCCATCCCGGTCATCTTTAAAAGCATGAAGTTGCAGGTGGCTATGGGTGTCTATAATCATATTGTTATCATATCTAAATGAATAAAAATTACAATGAAAAAGGCGTGGAAACAAAATGTTTACACGCCTAAACCTTACGACACAGACGACGGATCGTCTCTTGTCAAAGCAGCGGCCGAGGCCTCGCGATTAATCGCGTCGGAAACCTCTTGTCGATGAACTGGAACGTTTTTTGGGGCTATAATCCCCAACCTCACCTTGTCGCCGCTGACATCCAGGATCTTGACAAAAACATCTTTGCCAATGACAATTTGCTCATTTTCCTTACGGGACAATACCAACATTTTCAAATCCCCCTTGAAAAAATGGGTCTTCGTGACTTGTGAGTCCTCCACTCACACAATGTACAACTTACAAATACTATAGCAAATTATAAAAATTAAGTCAATGGCTTTACCAGCCGTGGGAACAAACTCTCGGGTTTTTTAGTCTCAAGGATTGTTTTCATTTTTTCGGCAGTCTCCGGTAAAAAGGGAGTCAATAAATCTGCAATGTTTTCCAAAGCAAAAAGAGAGTCAGAAATAACCTGAAAAGCGTTGTCTTTCCATTCCCAGGGCTTGCCTCCATTGATAAAGGCGTCGCAAAAAGAAATCAGTTCCCAAATTGATTTTAAAACTTCATTGAATTTGTATTCTTCCAACAATTCCTGGCACTCTTTTTTGGTTTTTTTAATTTCTGTGACAACCGGTTTGCTTGGTTTTTTGGGCACAAACGCCGCCTTGGCCGCCAAAGTAACGGTGCGCGAAAGTAAGTTCCCCACTCCTCCGGCCAAGTCCGAATTGTAACGGGCTTCAAATTTTTCGTAACTAAAGTCACCGTCTTGGGTGGGTGAAATTTCGCGCAGCAAATAGTAGCGCGCGGCGTCGGCACCATATTTTTTTACCAGCTCCACCGGGTCTACCACATTTCCCAAGGACTTGGACATTTTTTGCCCGGCAACGGTGATAAATCCGTGAATGAATATCTGCTTGGAATTTGGCAAGCCAGCCGACATGAGCATGGCCTGCCACATGGAAGATTGCTGGCGCAAATTATCCTTGCCCGCCACCTGAAGGCCTGGCCAAAAACTGGCAAAGTTTTTTTTATCTTCGGGCCAATCGAGAGTTGAAATATAATTTACCAGAGCATCAAACCACACATACATAACGTGATCTTGGTCACCGGGAACCGCTATGCCCCAAGGCATTTTTTCCTTAAGGCGCGAGACGCTAAAGTCCTCCAGACCACGCTTGGTAAATTCGGTAATTTCATTGAGCCGTGAACTGGGAATGACAAAATCGGGATTTTTTTCATACAAGGCCAAGAGCTTTTTTTGGTAATTGGAATATCTAAAAAAATAGTTTTCTTCTTCCAATATTTCTATTTCCAAGTTTGGGTGAATGAGGCAATGGCCGTTTTCCAATTCGGAATCAGTTTTTTCCAACTCACATCCCACGCAGTATTTTACCTGGTATTTTTTTTTATAAATGTCCCCGTTTTTTTGGCACAGTTTCCAAAATTCCTGGGCGGCTTTGACATGATGCTCATCAGTGGTGCGGACAAAATGGGTATAGCTAAGGTTTAAAATATTTTTTAAAGCTTTAAAACTCTCTGCCAGCGCGTCGCAGTATTCCTTGGGACTGATATTTTTTTCTTGAGCCTTGCGAAAAATTTTAAGACCATGCTCGTCGGTTCCGGTATTGAAAAAGACTACAAAACCCTGCTGGCGTTTGGCGCGGGCGATAACATCGGCCTGGATAATTTCCAGCGCAAAACCAATATGCGGCTCTGCGTTGACATAGGGCAAGGTAGTGGTGATGTAAAAATGAGTCTTTTCCATAAGTTAATAGGTTATTTCTTCCCTTTTTTTCTCTAAAAATTCTTTGGTGAATTCATAGATGATACCAAAAACCGGAACGGCAAAAATGGTGCCCAAAAAGCCGAACATGACTCCGCCAGCCAATAGGGAAAGCAATACTAAAACCGGCGGCAAATCCATGAATTTTTTCATTAATAAAGGGGTTAAAGCTTTGGCTTCAATTTCCTGGATAATCAGCAAAATAATCAAAACGTAGATGGCCACAATCCAGGAGCTGGAAACTCCCACAAATACCACTGATAAAATGAGGCTCACCGTAGGGCCAAGATAAGGAATAAAATTTAACACTCCACAAATAAGGGCTAAAATAAACGGATACGGCACACCCAAAAGAAAAAACGTGGCAAAAGAAGCCACGGCCACAAAGACGCAGGAAACGATTCTGGCGCCAAACCAGCGGGACACTTTGTATTGGGCGCGCTCAAATAACGAAATAATCTGGCCTTCATATTTTCTGGGAGCTAAAAATGCCAAGACTTTTTTTGTTCCCTGATCTTCCAGTGAAATAAAAAATGCCAAACTAAAAATAACAAAAGTGGCATACACACCTCCAAAAAAACTGGCCAGGGCTCCAAAAACGCTGCTCGAACTTTGCTCTAAGTTCACCAATACCAGGGCGGTAAAATCTTGAAAATTTTTAGCCACTTTAATTCCGGCATCTTTGAGGAGCGGATTAATTTTTGCAAAGTATCCGGGAGTATTCAAAGATAATTCCTTAAGTTCAAAAATAAAAATGGGGGCTGACAAATACAAAACCAACCCCAAGATTCCCAAAATAACAATGTACACCAAAATGACTGCCAGAAATTTTGGCACGCGCAGGGAGCGCAAAAAATTAACCACCGGATCCACCAGCAGTGACAAAATGAGGGCAAAGAAAAACCAGATGACGATTTCGTGGGTTAAAAAAAGAATATAAATTACAAAAGCCACCAGAAAAAATCTGATCATACTTTCCAAAGAAATGTCGAGAGTCTGATGCTCCATTACAGTTTACAGTTTTATAATTCACCGCTTTCCAATGTGATAAACTCTATAACGTTTGACCTATAGTTTCAAGAGCGCCTCCAGTCTTGCCTTATCCGATTCTTGAATCGGCCCGATGACCGACAAATTTAACTTTTCGGGTTTAAAAATATCTTCGGCCACTTTTTTAATATCGGCAATCGTCACTTTTTCCATCATCTGCAAACGTTGTTCAGGGCTCTGGGTTTTGCCTTCCATCACTTCTTGGTTGGCGTAAAAAGAAGCTTGCGAGTCGGTGGAGTCAAGCGACAGCGACATACTTCCCCGAACATAATCTTTGGCCTTTTTTAATTCCCGGGCAGTAATTTTATTATTTTTAAAATCCGCGTATTCTTTTAATACCAGACTCACCGCTTTTTGTAAATTTTCATTTTTAATGCCGGCTTGAGTTACCAAATATCCGGTATCGGTGGTGGTGTCCACGGAAGTATTGATGTAGTAGGCCAGGCTATTGCGTTCGCGCACCGAAATAAATAATCGGGAACTCATATTGCCGCCCAACATAATGGCCATTAAGCTTAAGGCATATTTTCTGGGATCAAACAGATCGTAAGTCCGCACGCCCAAACAAAAATGTGTCTGATCGGTTTTTTTGTAGTGAATCAACATTTGTGGCTTTGTTTGGATTTCTTTGGTAGCCAATTTTACCGGAAGCTTTGTATTTTTTACGGCTCCGGCGTAGGCTTGGATTTTTTTGTGCAAAGCTACCGCGCTCACATCGCCCGCCACGCAAATGACCGTGTTGGCGCTGGTGTAGTGGGTTGTATAGTAATCCAAAACTTTTTGGCGATTAAATGCCATGATAGTTTCTTTTTCTCCCACCACTCGCCAGCCGGCTGGCTGGTCGCCATACAACAAATCTTCAAATAATTCCCCCACGTGCGACGAAGGCATATCCAAATACATATTTAATTCCTCAATCACCACGCCCTTTTCTTTGTCCATTTCTGATTGCTCGAATTTGGAATGCAAAAACATATCAAAGATCCAGTCCAAAGCCAGGTCGATATGTTTTTTGTCTACCTTGGCCCAAAATCCCGTCACCTCTTTTGAGGTAAAAGCGTTGTACTGGCCGCCGATCATATCTAAAGTTTCAGAAATTTTTAAAGTCGTCGGACGCTTTTTGGTACCTTTAAAAAACAGGTGCTCCAAAAAATGAGAGATGCCGCTGACATCTTTGGTTTCATATTTAGAACCTGTCCCAACCAAAATAAGCACCGTCACGCTCTTGGCATTCTTGACCGGCACCGCCAGCACCCGCAATCCATTCTTTAAGGTTTTTTTATTTACCGCCATTTTGTTTGATTAAATGATTAATAATATCTGAAATTGAAGCCAGCTCTTTTAAAATGCCATCAAGACTGCTCACTGACGTGTTAATGGTTATTGAAGTCGTGTATCCATTAACACTGGCGCTGCAAAGTCCCGATATGCCATCAGGTATTCCAACTGCCTGAAATGACGAAGTGCTTAAATTACTATTACCCGTCGTATTCCCCGACGCAGTTCCATTAGGACAAACAAACGTCACCGCGCCAAACATATTGGTGTAGGCAAGACTGCCGCCAGACACGGCGCTTATTTTATTCCTTCCGCTTGAGTCGCTATAAAACGCCAACCCCACGGAAGATTGAGTTGATGTACCGGTGTTTACGTTTGACGAAGCAGAGGCGCCGGCTTGAGAAGAAACGGCTGGCGCAGTGGTGCTTTGGCCAACCGGACTGGAAGAAGCGGAGTTTTGAGAATTGGCAGGTAGCGTTGGAGCAGTTAAAGAATCACTGCCATAGTTGGCGATTTCTGCTTCCAACTTTTCGATTTCTGCTTTTGTTTCTGAAATTTCTTCTTCCAGTAACGCTATTTCTTCAGTCTGTGCTCCAGCGGTCAGGGTAGTGGTACTTGATCCACTACTACCAGAAGAGCTGGCATCGTTTTCTTGGCTGGCATTTTGCTGTTCCTCACCAAAAATAGTAATGGCAAATTCATTGGAAGTTGCTGCGCCAGAAACTTGGGCTCGCATAAGACAATTGGTTCCCGAAGGCGCAACCGTGAGGCTGTCTGGGACGCCCACCTCGGCCGCACTATTATTGGTGATTTGCGTGCTGCCAGAATTAATCCAAGAAGATCCTCCGTCGCAACTGAATTGAAACGTGGCATTGTTAAAATTATTTCCAGTCACCATCAAAGTATTGCCCGGCATCACTGATGCACCCGGAATCGACTGGTTGCTGGCAGCTAAAATCAATGGATCGTCGCTCATAATTGCCGGCGGAATCGTGAGGGCTCCCAAAAAAATATTGGAAACTTTGGCGGGCTGGCCATTAATGCCCGCGTAAGCAACCTGCATATCGTAGAGGCCCGCGGGCAACGTAGCTGGGACGATGAAAGTAATTACACTTGAAGAAACTTCACCGTCTGTTAAGTCAAAACTTTCCCAGGCATTAGTGTTGCTGGCAGCCAGCAATGCACTGGGCCTCAAACTCAAAACAGTCACCTTAACTACATTTTGACTATTGGTGCTGGCCACAAAATTACTTCCTTGAATAGTTATCGTTTGGCCAGCATTGGCGCTGCGGGGAGAGACACCATCAGGATAATCAATGCTGGGTTCGCCGGACACATTAACACTAATAGGAAGAGGAAAGGCATTAGATAGTATCGCACCCGGAGCGCTCTGCGTAGCCATTGAAGATGTTTGAAGAAAACAGGCGCCATACAAACCGGCATCGGTGGGCAGGGTTATTTGCAAAGAAGAACTGGCTTGAAGACTGGGGTTTATTATTTTTATATAAGAAGCGGCCGGGCAAGTCAAAAGCATGACACTGACCATCGGTGCATCAAAATTAGTTCCACTCACGGTTAATAAATCTCCCGGATACACCAAGGTATTTTGCGCTGACCAAGAAGCATCGGCAACGCTTGCAATATGGGGATCCGCGGAAATCGTAAAATTCAGGCCGGGGCCAACCGCGGAAATGGCGCCATACCCATTGCCACCGGAAGAGTATTGTACCTGGACAGCGTAAGTTTTTGCCGGCAAGGTTGCGGGCAACGCCACGGTAATTTGGTTGGTTGAAACCACATTAACTCCCGATGATAACGTAATTGCGCCACTGCCGTCGGTGGGTGTTAACACAACCGTAGACACTTCGCCCAAAGAACCCAAAAATGTACTACCCGTTATAAAATTTTCTCCAGAAATAGTGAGCACCGAGCCCGCTACGCCTTGGTATATTAAATTAGGATTAGCGGTGATGCTGTTAATTTTTGGACCGGGCAAAACAACCAGGCTCGCGGTGGAATTTGCCACGCCTCCGCCCGGCGTGGGATTTGAAACGGTAATGGTATACGAGGTTTGGTTTTGATTATTAATGATGGAAAGATAGCTGTCGGGAATATTGACGGCCAAAGTATTAGAAGAACGGATGATGGTACTGGCAGCTAAAATAGCATTTCCATTAATAGACACCGATGAAGCGCTGCCTCCCTGGGCAGACGCCGCGGTTGAGGATTGGCTAGTCGTGCTATTTACAAATCCCGATCCGCTAATCCCAAGCCAAAGATTGGTTGTGCCGGCGACGACGGCTTGCGGCGAGGCCGCTGTCAAAGAGGGTCTTGGATTATTGACCGTAAACCGCATGCCACTGCTGGAAGTTCCAAATCCTGGATTGGAAACCTCCACGGGAAAAGTTTTTCCAGCATAAGCAAGGGTTACTTGCGCGGCGGGAATCCAAAAAAATATTGATGTCGGATTGCCAGTTACCGTACAACCTTGATGAAGATTAGTTTGGCTAAAAATTCCAAAAGTAGTTTGCGCATTAAAATTGGTGCCATTAATAGTCAGACAAAAACCACTGCTACCGGCAACCACAAAAGTAGGACTCATTGAGGTAATCGTTGGCGTTCCTGCCGCCAGAGCCGGCGAGGCAAAGACCCAAACCAGGACTACGCTCAAAAAAACTAGCCACGCGTCCAAGAGACTTCTTTTTTTATAGCTCATAAAATGAAAAGAGTTAATAATATCCCGATACGTTTAGTTATTATAGCCATTATTTATGCCAAGCACCAGACGCAAAAAAGAGTGCCATCTCATCAAACATTCGAGAAGCCCCTATCAAGAAATTTTCTTTGCCGCCCAAAGAATCCACCAGCACCGTTTTGGTTCCATTACTATTACCAAACAAAATATCGGTCATTACTCGATCCCCAACTACAAAAATCTTTACGGGATCAACGTGGTATTTTTGTTGCATTTGCGTGAATAATTTTTTGAAAGGTTTTTTACTTTTACTTAAAAATAATTCACAATCAAATAATTTTTCTACGGCTTTGGCGCGGTCAAAATAACTAAAGCTGTTGGAAAAAATAATGCACGGATACTTTTTCTTCATCAAAAAAAACCAGGCTAAAATGTCTGGCTTAGTGTTGAGGGTTTCAGCAAACACCAAGGTATTGTCTAAATCAAAAATGACAAGCTCGGCCCCATCAAAAAAATCTGCGGGAATGTCGGTGATTTTTTGAAAGTGATGTGTGGGCGCAAATTTTTTAAACAAGGGATTTTTTAATGAATGAAACCAAATCGGTAATTTTTATTCTTTCTTGCTTCATAGTATCGCGGTCGCGCACGGTTACATCTGCGTTTTCCAAAGTATCAAAATCCACCGTAATACAAAACGGTGTGCCAATTTCGTCTTGGGAATAGTATCGTTTGCCAATGTTACCGCGGTCATCAAAAGCCACGGAAAACTCCTGGCGCAACGCATGGTAAATTTCTTTGGCTTTGGCCACCAGCTCCGGTTTATTTTTTAAGAGCGGAAACACTGCCGCTTTGTATGGCGCCAGGCTTGGTTTTAATTTCAAAACAATTCTCTCCTCTTCTTGCACATAAGCATCGCACAAAACCGCCAGCACCGAGCGGTCAACGCCGAAGGTTGGCTCAACCACGTGAGGATACAGCGTTTCGCCCGCTTCTTCATCTCGATAAGGCGCTTCCTTAAAATGATTTTTCAAATCAAAATCAGTCCGGTAGGCCAGGCCGTATAATTCTTTTCTGCCGAAGGGGAAATCGTATTCAAAATCAATGGTCCGCTTTGAATAATGGGCGCGCTCGCCATCGGAAACTTCCAGTTCATGAATGCGCTCTTTTTTTATGCCAAGCACGTCGGTCATCCAAGTTTGCATTTCATTGCGCCAATATTCAAAAACATCTTTCCAATATTCTTCTTTGATAAAATATTCAATTTCCATTTGCTCAAATTCGCGGGTGCGGAAAATAAAATTTCCCGGCGTGATTTCGTTGCGGAAGGCTTTTCCAATTTGGGCAATTCCAAAGGGTAATTTTTTGCGTGAAGTTTCCAAGACATTTTTAAAATCCACAAACATGGCCTGCGCCGTTTCGGGACGAAAATAAACCACCGCATCTTCATTTTCCACCGGCCCCAAAAAAGTTTTCAGCATCAAATTAAATTGCTTGGCTTCCATTAATTCACCTTTGCAATCCGGACAATTTTTAGAATTAATTTGATCGGCGCGAAACCGGTGATGGCATTTTTTGCACTCCACCAAGGGATCCGAAAATTCTTTCAGGTGACCCGAAGATTCCCAGACTTTTGGGTTCATAATTAACGCGGCATCAATGCCCACCATGTCGTCGCGCTGCTGGACAAATCGCTTCCACCACAAGTTTTTAATGTTGTTTTTAAGTTCCACTCCCAGCGGTCCGTAGTCCCAGGAATTGGCCAAGCCGCCATACATTTCACTGCCGGGAAACACAAAACCCCGCCGTTTGCACAGCGAAATTATCTTTTCCATCAGATTATTACTATTGTTTTCTTTTTCCATTGTTTTTAATAGTAACCTTAAACTCGAATAAATTCAATGAAAAAACCGCCTTGCAGAGCGATTTTTTTATTGATGTTGTTACTGGACAATTCCACCGCCAGAATTAGTAGGGTCTCCAGAAAAACTGGTGTCGACGGCCGGCGCCAAGCTTGAAACCGTAACATCTGCGTACTGATCTTGGCCGGAAATGGTGGTTTGTCCGATTAAAGGAGCAGCGCTTCCTTGTTGGCTGGCAGTTGGAATTAAAGTAACTTGAAATACCAACATCGGCGCGCTCACATTCTCCCCGGCGCCAGCTGGCACATTTCCCACCAACCAAACTAATTGATGAGTGGCAGCATTCAGCGATACATTGGGTATTTGGCTTTCCGGTAAAATGGCAGTTAAACTGACATTGCTTGGCAAAACCGAAGCGACCTTTACATTGGCCACACCATTAATATCATTGCTGACTTGCCAAGTAATAGTGTATGAAGTTGGCACATTCACCTGCGGAGGAATAGGGCCTGAATTTTGGAAACTTGGGTCGCTACCATAGTCTGCCTTTTGACTGATGCCAAGATGGGAACTGGGCTTTGCAACCACGGTCGGACTGGCGCTGGGCGCCGGCAAGCTGTTTGCCTGCAGTGAATTTGAAACCTGAACCGTCTGGCTGATATCTTTAATAATCACAAAACTGCCATCAACCCACATGCCAAGATGGGCCACAAAATTCAACTGGGCTGGGGCATTGGCGCCAACCACGCCGTCAATATGTATCGCCCCGCCCTGCGAATCATTTAAGGTATTTAATTTCCATTCAATATTATCCAGCGACACGGGACTGGCCGACGTAATGGTAAAGCCACTGACCGGGTCCACCTTAATGCTCAAGTTTTCCAGCGGATAATTGATGTTGGAAAAATAATTAATATCATAGCCAAATGTTTTGCCGGTTTGGGTGGCGGTGGGCAGACTAAAACTCAAAGTCAAAGGAATACTGGAAAGGGTAGTAGTCATGCTGGCGTCGCTTTCGTATTGAGCGGAAAGATTTTGCGGCGTGTAAAGCAGTGAAGCGTGGGCCACTTCCAAATCTCCTTCTTTGCCAAATAGTCTGGTTTGAAATTGCATTGACCCTTGGCCCCCGGGAGCAATATCGCTTAAGGTTTGGGAAAACATGGTTTTACTATCTTCGGTTAAAGAATTGTCGGGAAGCTCAAAAATAAGGGTTGGGTTTTGTAATTTGAAACTGCTCGTGTTTTTATAAGAAACCGTATAGGTAATTTGGTCTCCCATGGCAGCGCTGCCGGGTCCTAAAATTTGCAGTTGCAACAGGGTTTGGCTTGAAGAACTTTGATTTTTATAATACCAAAAACCCAAAAAACCGACGGCCAAAATCGCCACCAGGCCAAAGACAAGATATATTTTAGGTAATAATTCCATGAGCTTGACGCAAATAATACCAATACGATGCCGAAAGATCTTGCAACAATGCCAACGAAGGCATGTCTATTTTTAATTTAGATAACAAGTCCCACTCTTTTTTTATGATAAGGCGCAATAACTTTACCGTATCCGAATTTATTTTTTTAACCTCTTTGCCTGCCAAAGCGCAACCATCAGAAATCATACCCCCATCTTGGTAAGAAAAATACAGCTCGCGGGGATTGAGCGGTTTTAAGCAAACGGTGCATTTTGAAAGTTCGGGCTCGTAACCTAAAATAGAAATGACGTTCCAAAAAAAA
Organism: uncultured bacterium; assembly: GCA_963835045.1. GTDB lineage: Bacteria > Patescibacteriota > Minisyncoccia > Minisyncoccales > Staskawiczbacteraceae > VGLO01. The sequence goes on along the minus strand of CAWIDW010000003.1, from coordinate 5,159 downwards.
TAACTATACCAAAGCCCTTGGTTTGTGGGGCTTAATAAAACGCCGTCAAGCTTTTCAAAAAAATCCACTACAAATTGCCAAAGCTTTTGGTCGCTTTCCTGCCCTATCAGCAAAGATTGCAGGATGAGGGCGGCGTCAGAAGCAATGACTAGTTTTTCGGGAACTTCCTGAAGGCTTGGCAATGATCTTACGGCAACAGCATCAATGAGCGTGTTACGTTTTTGGCCTTGGACAAATTCAATGGTTGAAAAAGAAAAAAGATCTATCCCGCCTTTTAGCTTTGAGGCTATTTTTCTAATAGCCCGGGCCGTCACTTCTATTTTACCAAAATCCTGGGTAAACAGGGAAAAAATCCGATCCGCTTCCCTTCTGTCTTGGCGGCCAAATACAAAACCCTGCGTTCGATAATGAGTCGTCATGTTCTTTCAATACCTATACTATAAGCGTCGCCTTCTAGTTTCATTTCTTTTAAAACCACTCCTTCTTTTATGGTTTGGTTTACCAATATTTCATTGGCGCCAACCTCTTTGGCCAGCACTTCTTTATTTTTTTCAAAAAGATTCTGCAATGTCGCCGGCGCCATGAGCCAAACCAACATTTTGTCTTCGGGTTTTAAGCCCTGTTCTTTTCGCATATCTTGCAGAGCTCTTACCACTTCCCGAACCATCCCTTCTTCTTTTAATTCCGGCGTAATTTCTAAATCCAACTCCACCAAATGTTCCATCGCCTCATCAAAGATAATTTCCTTCACATTAACTTCGTCTTTGATAATATCCAGCAACTCATCTTGTAAACCTTTTACCTTTTTACCTTTCACCTTTTTACCTTTCACCTTTAAACTCGCCAGCGGCTGGCGGACTTTTATTCCCTTCAGGGTTCGCTGGGCTAAAGCGGCGCTGACAATATTTCTGGCTTCATTCATAGCGGTCTTTAAATCTGAATCATCGTGGCCTTTTATATTAGGCCACTGCTCCAGGTGGACACTTTCCTGGTCAGTAATTTCTCTTACCGCGGCAAAAAGATACTCGGCAAAAAATGGCATAGCTGGCGCCATGATCAGAGAAAGCTGATAAAGAACATATCGCAAAGTTGCCAGGGCATTTTTTTTATCTTGGCCTTCTTCTTTAAATCGCTCTCGACTGCGGCGCAAATACCAAACCGAAAGATCATCAATAAAATCAGTCAGCGGACGGGTCGCTTCGTAGAGCTGGTAACTTTCGTAACCCTCGGTTGACTGTTGAAAAAGTTCTTCCAAGCGCACCAAAATCCAGCGATCCAAAACATGCTTACTTTTATCACTGGCCGATGTGCCATCCTGATACAATTCATAAAACACCAACACATTTTGCAATCTCCCCAGATTTTTTTTAACCACTTCATCCACGCCTTTTTCTAAAAACAAAAGGTTTTCTGATTGGACCACGGGCGACGAAAGAATATAAAACCGCAGGGCATCGGCGCCGTACTTTTCCATCATCACCATCGGATCAGGATAATTCTGGAGCTTTTTAGATAGTTTTTTTCCATCTTCGCCAACGATAATTCCCGTTACAATACAATTTTTAAACGCCTCTTTGTTAAAAAGAGCCCCGGCCAAAACGTGCATATAATAAAACCAGGCTCGAGTTTGGTCTTGCGCCTCGCCAATAAAATCTGCCGGCATTGGTCGCTTGGTGGCAAAGGGCACCGACCCCGAATCAAACCAAGTATCTAATACATCAGCGATTCGGCGCATCTGTCCGCCGCAACTGCAAGTAAAAGTCACCTCATCCACCACATCTTTATGTAAGTCATTTATTAAAACTCCACTAGCCTTTTGCAATTCTTCTGCCGAAGCAAATACTTGCTGTGCTTTGCATTGCTCGCATCGCCACACTGGAATAGTGTCGGCCCAAAATCGCTGGCGGGAAATAGACCAATCGCGCGCGCCTGCCAGCCACTGACCAAATCTGCCTTCCTTTATATGTTCTGGTGACCAGTTAATTTTTTTAGCCGTTTTTAACAGTTTTGGTTTTATTTTTTCCACCGCCACAAACCAAGAACTGGTTGCGTAGTTTAAGAGTGCTGTGTCGCATCGCCAGCAGTGCGGATAAGGATGCTCGTATTTTTCATGGCTAAATACCAAGCCTTTTTCTTCTAGAAATTTTACCACCGCCAAATCTGCTTCACGAATTTCTTCGGGTTTGTTTTTAGCGCGAGGCTTTAAATCCATTCCCGCAAAATCTTTCACTTCTGGCTTCATAGTACCATCCATTTTTATATGTTGAACAAACGGCAGATTTACTTTTTTGAGCAAACTCCAATCATCCGCTCCAAAGGTTGGTGCTTCGTGGGCAATACCAGTGCCTTCTTGATCGGTAATAAAATCGGCAACATACACCTTCCAGCCATTCTGGCGATTTTCTAATTTTTCATCGCCAGCATAATAATTAAATAATGGCTTATATTCCAAGCCAACCAATTTTTTCCCTGGCCAAACCTCTATAATCTGGTAAGGTTTTTCTCCCATGACGTCCGCAACCCGATTTTTTGCCAAAATAAAATAACTGTTTTCACTTTTTACTTTGGCATATTCAATGTCTTCACCAACCGCCAATGCCACGTTTCCCGGCAATGTCCAAGGCGTCGTTGTCCATGCCAAAAAATAGGTGCCAGGTTCTTTGAGCAATTCAAATTTCACGGTTACCGATAAATCTTTAATGTCTTTGTATCCGTCGGCAACTTCTCCCTGACTTAAAGTGGTTTCGCAGCGCGGGCAAATGTGCATGGAACGGTAGTCTTCGTAAATTAAACCCTTGTCATACAATTGTTTAAAGGCCCACCATTCGCCTTGCATGTACTCAAAATCCATCGTCCGATAGGGATGCTCCATGTCTGCCCAGCGTCCAAACCTGGGAATAACTTTTTCCCATTCACAAATAAAAGTAAAAATTCTTTGGCGGCACAAGTCGTTAAACTTTTTCACTCCCATGGCTACGATGTCTTTTTTGGATTTGGTGCCCAGCTCCTTTTCCACAATATTTTCTATCGGCAAACCATGGCAATCCCAACCCCATTGGCGCTCAACGTAAAAACCTCGCATGGTTTTGTAACGAGGAATGGCATCTTTAATGACGCTTTGAAGTAAATGACCATAATGAGGCTTGCCGGTGGCAAATGGAGGCCCATCATAAAAGACGAAGGGCTTTGCGCCTTTTGTTTTTTCAAGAGATTTTTGGAAAATCTGTTTATCATTCCAAAATTCCAAAATCTTTTTTTCTTCTTCAGGGAAATTAAATGCCATAATTCTTTAAAATTTAGGGCGCAAACGTAAATGTGTTAACGATTTGATTTAGTATTGTAGGCTGGTTTTGGTTGGTAGTCAAACAGGTTTGGTAGTTTTGGGCTTGCTGCGTATTGCCCGGCTCCAATGGCAAGTAAAAGTCGCAGTTGGCGGCGCTGGTGGCAAAGGTCGCCACCAAACACTGATTATTTTTTACCGCAACGTAGTAATAGTAGCTATAAGTATGCCCCATGGCCGCGTCGCCAAGCTGATACAAACAATACGAATTATTATTAATAGTTAACGCATTTCCCACTGCTCCGCTTTGATAATCTCCCAAGTCGTTATTTTGGGTTAAGATTTTATTAATATTGGGACAAGTTTGTGGAAAATTAGTAGAAGCGCAAGGTCCCGTCAGCACCACGGGCTGGTGTCCCGCATCAAAAAATCCATCAGGATACTTCAGTGAAAAGCCGTATGTTGCATTGCTAACCGTTTTCCAGCTGCTGGTATCGGGACCGGTTGCCGATGGTGGGCTGCTTAGTACACATTTTTGTCCGTCAAAACAAGCGCCAGAAGGACATTGGCATTCTTGCATCGTTTGCCCTTGTCCAATCACTTGGCAAAATTCCGGCTGAACGCCACAGAGAGTTTGCGATGGGCAATACGAATCTCCCGCCACCAAGGTTTTTGTGGTGCCACCGGTGCTGGCGCAAGTTTGGGCGGCAACTGGCGTTGAGACCGGCACGCCGGCTGTTGTTGGAGAAGAACTATTTGAGGCCGCGTAATACTGCCAAGCAAAAAGCCCCGCCACCACAAGCACGCACAACATAACAAAAATAAGCAAGCCCAGTAATATTTGTTTTTCCATACGTTTCTATATATTTAATAATAGCGTTACATCTTCTGGAGATAATTAATTCCCAAAAGCCATAAACCATTTTTCATGATAACCGAAAAGGCTTCGGTAAGGGCCGCATGGTAAGGTGAAAATTCACTCGTCTTGTCAACAATCTTATTGCCCGCGTAATAATGATTGAACTCACCAGCAAGTTCTATAAGATAGAGGGCAATATAATGAGGCTGTAATTCTTTTCCCGCTCTTTCAACAACATCAGAAAAATAATACATCTTTTTTGCCAAAACACTAATCGCCTCAGGAGTCTTTTTTAACGAGGGCTTTATTTTTTCTGTTTTAGCTTTTACCAGCACCGACAAGGCACGTGCCAGAGAATACTGCAAATAAGGACCCGAGTCACCTTCAAAAGTAACTGACCTTTGAGGGTCGTAAATAATATCGCTGCCGGCTGATTGCTTTAAAACGGAATATTTCACCGCTGCCACGGCCACACTTTGTGCAATTTGCTTTTTTTCTTTTAAAGATAATTCGCGATCTGCAATTTTTTCATTGACCAACGCTTCAAGGTTTGCCAGCAATGATTCGGCAGTCACCACCTTGCCGGTTCGCGAAGACATTTTTCCTTCCGGCAAGCGCATCATGCCGTGTCCGACGTGTTTGGTTTTTTCTGCCAGCTTTGGAAAAATTTGCGACATCGCGGCCAAAAGCACCTTAAAATATTCGTTAATTTCATTTCCGGTAATCACCACGGAACTATCATATTTGTAGGTTGCGTATTTTACTTTTGCCAGTCCCAATTCTTTGGCTTCATAAGTTGGTAATCCTTCGGAATTAATAAATACCCGGGTGTGCAAACCAACATCTTCGCCCTTAAAAATAATGGCCCCGTTATCGCCTTTGGCAAAAACGTTACCTATATTTTCTTGGACAATTTCTTTACCAAAGCCCGCCACTTGGCTTTCAAAAAAATAATAATCAAATGTGGTGCCCAATTTTTTATAGATGGTTTCAAAACAGGAAAGCGACCACTTTTTCCCT
>CAWIDW010000002.1:0-10826 GCA_963835045.1 uncultured bacterium | reverse complement strand
ATGTTCTGTAGCCTGCTCGACTTCATACGTATTGCTGTTCCACAGAATAAAACTAATATTATCTTGAAATTCAATTTGGGTTCCATCAGATATCGCTACCACCTGAGGTTGCCCCATCGCCTTTGGATATTTAAAAGAAATCCCGTGTCCACTAAATGTTTCCCAGTCAGCTGTTTGATTTGTTGCGGTAGGCGTCTGAACAATCTCAGCCTGAACTTGCGGCTGTAATTGTTGCTTAGCTGCAATGTTGTTAACCGGCGTTTTATGAAAACCAATTGTCCAATACAATATTGAAATTGCAGCTATCGCACAAAGAGCCAGCATAATAATTCCGAGCGATAATGGAAATTGTTTTTTCATAATGATATATTAAATCTTTTCCCAGTCACCGTTATCTTCCTTTGGAGTTTCTTCTGATTCATCTGGCCAGCCGCCAGGAATTAAATCAACACGGTTCTGCACGGTAGGATTTTCATAGACTTCACGAGGTTTAGCGCCGTCAGCGGGACCAACCAAGCCTTTGTTTTCCAACATATCAATTAATCTTGCGGCGCGAGAATATCCTATTCTAAGCCTACGCTGTAAAAATGAGGCCGAAGCTTTTTTGGTTTCCAACACAATGCTTTTTACTTCTTCAAACAACGGATCATCATCTCCAAAAAAATCTCCGCCGCCGTTTTCTTTGGCTTCTTTAGGATCTGGCCTGTCTAACGCTTCCTGCAAATTATTCACCAACGCAGCCTGCGGCTCTTCAAATTTGCTCTTTTGCTCAGCCACAAAATCAGAAACTTTTTTGACTTCTTTTTCTGAAATATAAGGCCCTTGAATTCTGGTAAGTTTGGCTGACTTTGCCGATAAAAATAACATATCTCCCGCTCCCAACAATTTTTCGGCTCCGGAAGTATCCAACACTGTCCTGGAATCAATTTGGCTGGCAACCTGGAAGGTAATCCTGGTTGGTACATTGGCTTTAATTAAACCGGTAATGACCTCAACCGATGGCCGCTGCGTTGCCAATACCAAGTGGATTCCCGTTGCCCGAGCCATTTGCGCCAAACGCACAATGCCGGCCTCCAATTCTCTGCCCTTAGAAGCCATCAAGTCTGCCAATTCATCAACCACGAATACAATATACGGCAACTGAAGCCCCTGGGCAATAACGGTTTTGTTTGAGTTATACGTGGCGAGGTTTCTCGTTGGAATTTCCGAAAAAACTTCAAAGCGGCGCTCCATTTCATGGATCAGCCATTGCAATGCGTTGATAGTTTTTGGCGGCATCATAAATTACCGGGCACAATAAATGCGGGATATCGTTGTAATTTTGAAATTCAACGCGCTTTGGGTCAACCATAATCATTCTCAACGTTTCTGGCGTATATTTATACAGTAAACTCATAATCAAACTATTCAAAAAAATAGTTTTCCCAGTGCCCGTTGCTCCCGCCACTAATACGTGCGGACCCTCGGCAATATCAGCGTACACAGGAGCTCCCGAAACATTTCTACCCAAGGCAATCAAGAGCGAATTAGGTGAATTTTGGAACTCGGCAGTGGCCACCAAGTTCCGCAGCGATACTATTGATCTCCCCTTATTTGGCACTTCAATACCCACCAATGACTTTCCGGGAATAGGAGCCTCAATTCTAATAGGATGGGCGGCTAATGCCAACGCCAAGTTATTTGACAGCGTGGTAATTTTGGAAAGCTTAACGCCTTGCGCCGGTTTGAAAGCGTACTGCGTAACCGTAGGGCCAACATTTACCTCGGCCATTTCAACGGGAATGCCAAAATTTTCCAGCGTACTCTTAATGAGCATTGAATTTTCTTTAATGTTGCCGGATGTTGGCGCAATTTCGTTTTTATTCAATAAATCCAGCGGCGGCAGAATATAATTATTTTTGTTGTTTGTCGCAGGTTTTTTAATTTCTGCTTTTTCAACCTCGTCGTTTCCCTTTTTAAATAAGGTAATCTTTGAGGGAACCACTTTTGCTTTTTCGGGCTCTGAAATTTTTTGTTTTATATTTTCTGTTTCCTGCTTGTTTAAGACAAAGGTTTGCTTTTCTTCTTCCTTTTCTTTCACCGGAAACTCCTGCCAAATAAACTGCAGATAAATGAACAACCCTATGAGTAGAATGGCTCCAAAAATAATGTTATCTACCAGTAATCCAAAAAAATGAATGAATACCCAGGCCAAACCATATCCAATCCAGCCGCCCTGCATTTTTGTTAGGTCGCGCGATGCTAAAATTCCTGCCACTCCAACCAACGAAATTAAAACCGCCAAAGCCATCGCCAAATTTTTTCCTTTTTTTCTGGTCTTCAAAAAAATCAACCCAGCAACAAACAAAAATAACGGAATAACATAGAAGGCGTTGCCAATTAAAAAGTTACAAATTTTTATGAATAACTCGCCAACGTAGCCCGCTTTATTGAAAGAAGGAAATGACAGCACCGTAATAATGGCAACCAAAAAAAGTAAGATAGCCTTTATCCAGCGTTTAGTCCACGAGCTTAAAATGGAATCTTTTGGCTTTTTTTCGCCATTTTTTTCCTTGCCGTTCTTTCCGTTTTTAAATTTATCTTTTTTCGCCATTTATTAAATTATTACCTCATTATACCTTCTCTATTATATTCTTCAAGCCTATTTTTACACATCAAAAAACCGCCCGAGATAGGCGGCTTTTGAGAGAAATTATTTTTTCTTTTCTATAAAGCCTGTGCCTACCGGAATGAGTTTTCCAATAATCACGTTTTCTTTTAAGCCGCGCAGCTTGTCTTCTTTACCTTCAAGCGCACGCTTTAATTAACACGCGTGAAGTTTGCTGGAATGAAGCTGCTGACAAGAATGATTCTGAGTTCAAAGCCACTTCTGAAATGCCCAACAAGATCTGGATTCCCGTTGGCGCGGTTTTCTTTGCCGCTTTTAACTGCTCAATCTCTTCGTTAAAGATTGGGCCTTCAACCACTTCGCCGCGAATCCATTCAGAATCCCCCTCTTCGCGAACCCTGAAGCGCGAGAACATTTTTTGAATGATGATTTCAACGTGCTTGTCGTGGATATCAACTCCCTGACTGCAATATACCTTCTGCACTTCCTGCAAAATATATCGCTGAGTTGCCTCAACGCCGGCAGATTTATACATTTTTTTCAAATCTAAGCTTCCCTCGCACAACGCCTGGTTTTCTTTTACCTCCTGGCCTTTTTCAACAATCATAGCAACCCGGCTCGGAATTTTATATTCCATTAATTCTTTCTTGGCTGCTTTTTTATCCAATGGCTGAATTTTGATGATTTTCAATTCTTCATCAATATCAACAATTTTTCCGTCAGTTAACGACATTACGGCTTCGCCTTTTGGAGCTCGGCATTCAAAAATTTCTTCAATCCTTGGTAAACCTTGAGTAATATCTCCGCCGCCGGCAATACCTCCAAAGTGTTTTGTTCTGAGGGTTAACTGCGTGCCCGGTTCTCCAATGGCTTGAGCCGCCACAATACCCACTGCTTCGCCCATTTTTATGGAATTATTTCTTCCCAAATCCCAACCATAACATTTCTGGCAAACGCCTTGGAATGATTTGCAGGTTAACGGAGAAGCAACCACCACATGCTTGATGCCTTCTTCCTTGGCAATATCTCCGGCAGTTTTCCAGTCAATAAGGTCTCCTTTTTTAACAAACACTTTTTTATCGTGCTCAACATTTTGCAGCGCAGTGCGTCCGGCAATCTTAAAGATGAAATCCTGCTCAATAAATTCAGCGTCTTTCTTATAAGTAATAAATCCTGTTTTGTCTGCGCAATCTTCCTCTGAAATAATCATGTCGTGCGCCACGTCAACCAACCTTCTTGTTAAGTATCCCGCAGAAGCGGTTCTTAAAGCGGTGTCGGCAGTTCCTTTTCTGGCTCCGTGCGTAGAAATGAAATATTCCAGCACGTTAAACCCTTCGGTAAGCGATGACTTGATTGGCAGCTCAATAATATCTCCCGATGGGTTATTTACCAATCCTTTCATGCCTGCCATTTGCACCGGCTGAGCCCATGTTCCGCGAGCACCGGATCCAATAATAGATACCACCGGACCGTCAGCTGGCAAACCAGCTCTAAGCAATACTTCTATTTTTGATTTTACTGCCTGCCAAACCAAAATTTTCTGGCTGCTTTTTTCTTCAGGGCTTAATAACCCTTTGTCAAAATGGCTGTCAATTTGCTTAACTTCTTTTTCTGCCGCGTCAATCAATTCCGGTTTTTCTTTTGGAACGATTAAGTCATCCATACCCCAGCTGATTCCAGAGAGTGTGCAGTATTCAAAGCCCAAGGTTTTTATTTTATCAATAGAAACCACTGCTTCTTCATTAGGATATTTTTCAATGATATCCCTAACCAACATTTTCAATCCTTTGTTGTCAATTACCCGGTTAACATACGGGTAGTCATGCGGCAAGCTGTTGTTTAAAATTAATCTGCCCACGCAAGTTTCAATCAATTCCATATTTTCGGCTTTTGGGTTTGGAACTTTGATTTTATCAGTTAATCCCAAAAATCCGTACTCTAAAGCCGTAATCGCTTCAGAATCAGAAGAATATACTTTTACATTTTTTGGATCTTCCGGCTCTTTTAATTTACTCAAGAAAAAACATCCCAACGCAATGTCGCGGAAAGGCCCCAGCACCGGCATTCCGGTTGCTGGCCTCAGTAAGTTAAGGCTAGAAAGCATGATTTCTTTGGCTTCTTTCTGAGCTTCGTCTGACAATGGCAAATACACGGCCATTTGGTCGCCATCAAAGTCGGCATTAAACGCTTCGCAAACCAACGGATGCAATTTAATGGTTTCTCCTTCAGTTAGAATTGGCCTAAATGCCTGAATACCGAGCCGGTGCAACGTTGGCGCGCGGTTAAGCAGCACCAATTTATCTTTGATGATTTCTTCTAAAATAGCCCAGACTTCAGGAGTTCTTTCTTCTATTAATCTGGCTGCTCCCCGAATGTTATACGCCAATTCTTTGTCTAAAATCCGTTTAATCACAAATGGCTTGAAAATTTCCAAAGCCAATGTTTTTGGCAAACCGCACTGGGAGAACTTTAATTCGGGAGAAACCGCAATAACCGAACGTCCTGAATAGTCCACGCGCTTGCCCAGTAAATTCTGCCTAAACCGTCCCTGTTTGCCAGCCAAAATAGCAGCCAAAGATTTTAACAATCGTTTGCCTCCCGTAGTGGCGGTTGTGGTGACGCCTTTTCTCATTTCATTATCTATCAAAGCATCAACAGCTTCCTGCAGCATTCTTTTTTCATTTCTGACAATGACCGGCGGAGCCGAAATTTCCTGCAAATATTTTAAGCGGTTATTTCTATTAATGACCCTTCTATATAAATCATTTAAGTCGGATGAAGCATATCGGCCTCCGTCTAATTGAACCATGGGCCGCAAATCAGGAGGTAAAATTGGCAAAACATCCATAAACATCCATTCCGGCCTAACACCTGAGTGCAACATTCCTTGGAATAATTTTAGCCTGCGCAATACTTTTTTACGCGTTGCCGGTGGAGCTTCTTTGGCTTCTTTTGCCAATTCATCGGTGGCTTTTTTCAAATCAACTTTTAAAAATAAATCACGCACTACTTCAGCCCCTGTTCCCGCCTCAAACACTTCTCCAAATTTTAAGGATAAGGCATGATAGGCAACCTCAGACAAAATCATCAATGGTTTAATATCCAACACTTCTTCTTTTGCCTTATCTCTGGCGGATTTTAAGTCGTTTTTGGCAGCTTCTGTTTTTTCTTTTTTGACTTTTGACTTATATTCAGACTCAATAGCTTCCATGATACCATCGCGAGCAGCTTCGTTGACTGAGGTAACAATATATGAGGAGAAATAAATAACTTTTTCTAGTTGTTGGCTGGATTTATCCAAGACCAAACCCATGCGTGAAGGCACACCCCGCAAAAACCAAATATGCGAAACCGGAGTATACAACTTAATGTGTCCCATGCGCTCTCTTCTTACCGATGAACGGGTCACTTCAACTCCGCATCGATCGCAAACAACGCCTTTATATCTAATCCTTTTATATTTTCCGCAGGCACACTCGTAATCTTTTTCTGGCCCAAAAATGCGCTCATCAAACAGGCCGTCTTTTTCAGGCTTTTGGGTGCGGTAATTAATGGTTTCAGGCTTAGTCACTTCGCCGTGGCTCCAAGACAGAATATCTTCAGGAGAGGCAAGTTTTACCCGGATTGATTGTAGGTCTAATACTCGCATGGGTGTTGATATTTAATAATGTAGAGTTTACTTTTTCTCTCTTGGGCGTTCCTTGACTTCAACGGCTAAGCCCAATGACTTTAACTCGGCGACTAACAAGTTAAATGAGGCGGGAATATTAGGATTTCTAATCGGCTCGCCTTTGAGAATTGATTCATAAGCGGCTGCTCGTCCCTGCACATCGTCAGATTTTATCGTCAACATTTCCTGCAGGGTGTGCGCCACGCCGTATCCCTCCAATGCCCAGACTTCCATTTCTCCAAAGCGCTGTCCGCCAAATTGCGCTTTTCCGCCCAGCGGCTGCTGAGTAATCAATGAGTAAGGTCCAATAGATCTGGCATGCACCTTGTCATCAACCATGTGAATCAATTTCATCACATACATGTAGCCCACGGTAATTGGCGTTGGGAATGGTAAACCGGTCCTTCCATCATATAGAGTTGCCTGTCCTGATTCTGGCAATCCTGCCAATTTTAATTCTCGCTTAACGTCTTCTTTATTGGCTCCCAATAACGCAGGAGAAATAGCGATGTAATTTAATTTATGAGCGGCCCATCCCAAATGCGTTTCTAAAATTTGACCCAAATTCATACGAGAAGGAACCGATAATGGGGAAATAACCAAATCAACGGTAGTTCCGTCAGCCAAAAATGGCATTTCATTTTCAGGTAAAATTTTTGAAACCACTCCTTTGTTTCCGTGGCGTCCTACTAATTTATCTCCCACTTTGGCTTTTCTAGTTTCGGCAACTTCAACCTGAATGCGCTTGATAACGCCTGGTTCCAATTTATGGCCCAAGTCCCTTGAAAAGATTTTTACGTTAACTACTTTTCCTTTTTTGCCGTGCTCAAGCCGTAATGAAGAATCTTTCACGTCCTTTGCTTTGTCGCCAAAAATAGAGCGCAATAACCGTTCTTCTGGAGTCAGTTCGGCCTCCCCTTTTGGAGAAATTTTTCCAACCAAAATGTCATTTGGACCAACTTCAGCTCCAACCCTGACAACACCTTCTTCGTCTAAGTCTTTTAATTTTTCTTCGCCAACGTTAGGAATATCAGACGTAATCACTTCAGGCCCGAGTTTTGTTTCTCTGACGTCACAGGTAAAGTCTTCCATATGAATAGAAGTAAATTCGTCTTCCTTAACTAATTTTTCTGAAATGGTCATTGAGTCTTCAAATCCTCCTCCCCGAAGCGGCAAAAAACAAACCAAAATATTTCTACCCAACGCCAGTCTTCCTTGAGAAATGGCGGCTCCATCAGAAAGCGAATCTCCCTTTTTAAAATGCTCGCCTTTCGTTACAATGGGTTTCTGGTGGAAACAGGAATATTGGTTGGTTCTGACAAAGGTTTGCAATTCATATTCTTCCTGAACTTTTTTTCCTGAAATATCATACTCAACTTTAATGTGGCTGCCATCAACTTCCTTAACCACGCCGTTAGCTTTGGCGATAATAACCTGACCTGAATCGCGAGCAACATTTCGCTCGGTGCCAGTCCCAACCAGCGGAGCTTCCGGCCTAATCAAAGGAACCGCCTGCCGTTGCATGTTAGAACCCATCAACGCCCTTGATGCGTCGTCATTTTGCAAAAAAGGAATCAATGAAGTGGCAACAGAAATAAACTGCTTTGAAGAAACATCGATATAATCAACTTTTGAAACTTCAACTTCTGCCGGCTCGCCTTTTACTCTGGCCTCAACTTTATCAGGCATAATTTCAGGCAAAATTTTCCCACTGTCGCTTAACGGAACAGAGGCTGGAGCAATGCTGTATTTTTCTTCTTCCTGAGCTGAGAGGTAATGAATCTCATCGGTTACCTTGCCGTTTCTCACTTTAAAATAAGGGGCTTCAATAAAACCGTATGGGTTTATTTTAGCAAAAAGAAGCCAAGTGTCCCACCAATCCAACGTTCGGACCTTCAGGGGTTTCAATAGGACAAATCCTTCCGTAATGTGACGGCTGCACGTCTCTCACTTCAAAACCGGCGCGTTCTCGGGTTAATCCGCCAGGTCCCGTCGTTGTTAATCTTCTTTTATGCTCTAACTCTGCCAATGGATTTTCGTTATCCATAAACTGAGAAAATTGGCTGGAGGTGTAAAATTCTTTCACGACTGCCATTAATGGTCGCGGATTAATCAGTTGCATGGGAGTAATCGTTCCAACTTCCAACGTAGACATTTTGTCGCGGATGATTCTTTCCATACGCATTAAACCCACACGCAGCCGGTTCTGCAATAATTCAGCAATGGTTCTCACTCTTCGGTTACCCAAGTGGTCAACCTGGTCGGCTTTGGCTTCCGGATTATTGTTAAGCCTGATAACTTCCCTGACTACTTCAGTAATATCTTCAATAGATAAAATTCTGTCTTCTTTGGTAATTTCGCGCTCTTTTTTAGGAGCTATGTTTGGTAGGCGCAGCCAAGTTTTCCATCGGCCGACTTTTGAAAGATCGTACCGATCAAAATTAAAAAACATATTAAAAATCAAATCCTGGGCAGTATCAGGAGTCACCAAATCTCCAGGTCGCAACCTTCTATATACTTCCACCAACGCATCTTTTTGACTTAAACAGGTATCTCTTTTTAAAGTTTCTTTAATGTATTTTATTTCTCCCGTATCCACGTCCTTAAAAGCTTTTTCAATTTTCTCAATGCCATCCAAACCCAACGCCATGAGCAACGTGGTTGCGGGAACCTTTCTTTTTCTATTTATTTTTACGCCAATAAATCCGGAGTCTTCTGTTTCAAACTCAAGCCATGCTCCGCGATTTGGAATAATTTTTGCTCCAAAATAATTTTTACCCCTCCAATTCCTGCTGATGAAAAAGGCTCCCGGAGATCTGATCAGCTGAGAAACAACCACACGCTCAACGCCATTCACCACAAAAGTCCCCCGTTCGGTCATCACCGGAAAATCAGCCAAGTACACTTCCTGTTTTTTGACTTCTTTTGTCTTTAAGTTGACTAATTTTATGTTAACCCTGAGCGGAGCCTCTAAAGAATCGTTATTCTTTTTGGCTTCCAATCCGTTTTTGTAATTTGGTTTGCCTTGCGTGTATCCTTCAAACCATAACTCCAATTCTTTGTTGGTGTAATCTCTGATTGGAGAAATTTCTTCCAACAACTCCTTCACCCTGACATTCCAAAAATCTTCCCAAGCCTCTTTTTGCATGGTGAGCAAATGAGGAGTAGAAAACGATTTAAGATTTGATTTTGAAAAATTCTTAACCGTATGTGTCTTACTTCTGGCCCTGGAGGTGGCGGACCACGCCTACGTGCTGCAAACCGGGCGAACGGTGCTGCAAGGGCTAGCGAGCGAATTGGCGCAGGATGCCGACGTACAGCGGATTTATCTTGGGTTGGAGACGCCGGGGTTGGAGACGCCGGCCGGTCAGCTGCGATGAATAATATGCGCACATATGACCTTGCAACCAGGCTTTGGTGTGCGCATGCTGCGGGGCCGATTGTGAGGGAAACATGTCTGCCGACACTGCCACCCCAGCATCGCGGGGCGTCTCACGAACGCGAGCCAATCCAGGGCCGCGCGGGCGCGTGCGCAAGCCGACTAACGTTTCATTGCCCGCCACTCTCATTGCGGAAGCCACTGAGCTCGGTGTCAATCTTTCGCGCGCCTGCGAGCGCGGACTTGCGGAGGCGGTGTCGGAGGCGAGGCGGCTCAAGTGGCTCGAGGAGAATCGGGAAGCCATCGATTACTGGAACCGCGACATTGCGGAAAATGGGCTGCCGTTTGACGAATACCGCCAGCCTTGATGGCGCGTTTCGATCTGTATCACCTGTCGCGCGGCCGTGGCGGATATGTGGTCGATGTGCAGTCGGAGCATCTGGATGGTTTTGCTTCGCGAGTGGTGGTGCCGTTGCGCAAGCGCGGGGATGCCAAGCCGGTTGCCGACCTGCATCCCGAAGTCGAATTCGGTGGAGCACGCTACGTACTCATGACGCACGCAGTGTTTTCCCTGCCACGACGCGAGATGGGCCCCGTGATCGGCAATCTCGCTGTCTATCGGGATGAGATCACGCGCGCATTCGACGTCCTGCTGACCGGCTTCTGATACGCCGGCTTTTGATAGGCAATTGCAAAGGGCGGTCTGAATGACCTGGTCTATCGTCACCCATGACCCCGCCACCGGCGCGTTCGCGGTCGCGGTCGCCACCCGCGCCTTCGCGGTGGGCGCCTCCTGCCCATTCGTGCGCGCCGGGGTCGGCGCGGTGTCTACCCAATCGATGACCAACCGCTATCTCGGCCCGGCCATCCTGGACGGCTTGGCGCGCGGGCTGGACCCGTCGCCGCGATCGAGGGCGCACTGGCGGGGGACACCGGCAGCGGGCTGCGCCAGGTCCACGCGGTGGACCGCCACGGCCGCACCGCCGCCTGGACCGGGCGAAACTGCGTCGAATGGTGCGGCAGCGTGGCTGGCCCCTCGGTCGCAGGTGGGGGCGTCAGCGTCGCCGGCAACATGCTCGCCGGGGAGGTGGTGATCGCGGCAACCCTGGCCAAATTCCAGGCGGACGCGGCGCAGGCTGGGATGACCGGGGCGGGAACGGCCGGGACGG
>CAWIDW010000001.1:0-121772 GCA_963835045.1 uncultured bacterium | reverse complement strand
ATTAAAAAAGATACTTCTTGGTACGCTTAGTCTCCTTGAGGCAGTCTATGAAAAGAAAATACCCGCAAGTCGTATTCCCATGGCTGCGATTAAAAAGATGTATAAGAATTTATGACTATTAAAACTCTTTCTGATGCAGTAACAATAATTGAATTTTTAGTTTCCAAGCAGGGTAAATCCATCGAAGATGCGATCAAGGAAGCTGAAATTCCCCTCCATCTAAGAGAGCAGGTTCTCAGGTATTTTGCTCCGCCTCTGGAGATTACACCTCCTAATCTGATTATCGAAAATATACAACAAATCCCGAAGTGTAACCCTGATACAGATTCTATGCAGCAGTATTTCGGAGCACTTGAAAGTTTTCTTATTGAAGAAAGACACCGCCAAAAGTCAATTGTGGGAACGCTTGCGGAAACATCTTTGGATCTTGTAAAACTTCTTCCGAAACCGGATGCCGCAGATAAATTTCAGTCACGCGGCCTTGTGGTAGGTTATATCCAAAGCGGCAAGACAGCTATGATGGCAGCCTTGATGGCTCGCGCGGCTGATGAGGGATATAAACTTTTTATCGTTCTGGGAGAACTTATGGAAAGATCTAGTATCCCAAACTCAGAGGCGCCTTGATCAGGAAATAACCGGTGATTCGGATAATCTATCTGACGGTCCTTTTGTGCAACATGATATTAATATACCGCGATGGGCTCGACTCACTCAATCCGGATTAGACGGTGATTTTGAAGCGGGCACAACAAATGATCTCGATCCGAAAACTCCAAAACTTGCTGTTATAAAAAAGAACAAAAGAATTGAAAGTCTTTTAAAGTGGTTGGAAAAGACCCGCGCTTCTCTTGGAGATTTTCCCACAATCATTATTGATGATGAAGCCGATCAGGGATCTATTAATACAAATTTTGGCAAGAAGGATGACGATGGGGAAGATATTGATCCCTCGGCAACAAATAAACGTATCCGTGACCTTCTTCGTGCTCTCCCAAAATCCGTTTATATAGGATTTACTGCCACGCCATTTGCAAACGTACTGATCGACGCATCAGCAGAAGATGATCTTTATCCAAAAGACTTTATTGCAACGCTACCAGAACCTCCTGGTATTTTGGTCCGCGCAAGCTTTTCGGATTAGGAATGGAACCCTCAGATCTTTCAACAGATAAAAAAGAAAAACCGACCCTTGATGCAATAAGATATATTGAAGACATCGATCTTGATCAGATTGATGAGGCCTTGGAAGGAAGGGGCAAAGCTCCTAGGATATTAGGAGATGCGCTTTTATCCTTTGTTTTAAGCAGTTGTGGGAGGCTTGCCAGAGGACAGGAAAGAGAGCATTTTAGTATGTTGGTGCATCCTTCGCAAAGGACAGATCCTCATAAAATATTTGCAAATGCGATAGACGAAGAACTCCAGCTTTTAAAGGGTGCAGCCGCACGGCCTGCAAAATTTCCGGACATAATGAAACAGGCTAGGGAAATGTGGGAATCTGATTTTCAGCGTGTAACCAAAGAACAACAGGATTCAGACATAACAGAATACAATTTTGATACTATTTGGAAATTTGCCAAGTCTCTTACAGAAGCGATAGAGATTAAAATACTTAATACTAAATCACAGGATGCACTGGATTATAAAGGAACTCCGAAACGCTATGTGGTTGTGGGAGGTAACCGGCTTTCCAGGGGACTTACTTTGGAGGGATTAAGTGTGAGTTTGTTTACTCGTGATTCCAGTCAGTATGATACCCTGCTTCAAATGGGAAGATGGTTTGGCTTCAGACCAGGTTACTACGATCTCACAAGAATTTATGTTGGGAAACAGCTCGAAGAAAAATTCGCTGAGCTTGCAAGAGTAGAGGATGAGCTTCGGGCTGATTTACGCAAATACGCACAACAACCCGATCCACCCACTCCATTACAGTTGCGACCAATTATCCGTGCACATCCGACGATGGCAGTAACATCACGCATGAAAATGGGCGCAGGAAAACCGGTTTCAATTTCATTTCAGAACACCACTCAGCAGACAGTTTCTTTTCCTGTTGAAAATAAGAATTTTCTTCGTAAAAATATTGAATCAGCCCATGCTTTTATTTCTCAATTAGGGATTCCTTCGGAAAGTGCCTCAAAAGAAGGTGTACACATCTGGAAAGACTTGACGGCAAAATCAATTATTGAATTTTTGGAATCTTATGAATTCAGCAGAGAAGCGCGTGACGTTAATCGCCAGAATCTTGTAAGCTACATCAAAAGACAGAGCCAGAAAGGAGAGCTGATTTCGTGGGATATTGTACTGCCCCGGGGCAATCCGAAGCGCGAGGTGCATCCGTGGACAAAAGACATCTTTACCCATAAGGTTGAGCGTGTACCTATGACCAGTAAGTCAATCCGCGTACTATCAAGTCCTGGAGACCGAAAAGGCTGGTTGGAAGTTACAGGACGGAATCCCAAAGATTCCACGCACGGTTGCATGATGTTTTATCTTATTGACCGTGAATCGGGTGCAGAGGAGAATAAAGGATTTTTTGAAGATACTTCAAAAGCAGAAGATATTCTTGGTTTGGTATTTATTTTCCCTGAATCAAAATCAAATGAAACAATCGAATACATCTCACAATGAAATATCATTTAACGGCGTCCTACAACCGCTTTTAGAGACTCTTGTCCGAAAGCCAAGAGGAGAAGGTAATCTGATTGGTCAGGAGGTAATATTACCTAATAAAGGAGTCAGGGTAATTATTGCATTAGATGTCGAAAATAATATTCACTTACTTATTTCACCTGCCCAAGAAGATGGGCGTTTTTCAGCTATTCAGTTGCGTGGCTTAAAGATTACTAAAAAAGAATGGGCGGTAGCCGGAATTCCTGCCCAGAGTTATCTTGATATTTCGTGCTCAACTGGTATCATGCCCTCTTTCAAAAGACCTTTTCTAAGATTTTCAGAGGATGTCCTGTATGAAATTTCCGAATCGCAACTTTCTGTCGCTGATGCTATTTATCATACCTGTATTAGGTGGAAAAGATTCTGGGGAGCGGATCCTTCGATGGAGGTAACGGCCGAATGGCTTCATGGTATATTTGGCGAGCTTTTATTTCTTCTCAATCTTGCTGAAAAACATGGTCCGAAAGCAATTCAAAGCTGGGCAGGCCCCCATGGAAGCGATCATGATTTTCAGGTTGATAATGATCTTGCGGTTGAAATAAAATCTTCAGTTGAAACTCCATTTAGTATCCGGTGCAATATTCGCCAACTTGATCCGGCTATTTTTAAAAAACTCTATATCGCCTGTTATCGTTTCACTTCTTCAGAAGACGGTGAGAAGCTTCCCGACTTGGTAAAAACCATTGAACGAATGCTGGTTGTAGATGAAGTTGCACTTGATAAATTTTATGAACGACTTGCAGCGGCAGGATATGTTCGTCAGCTTGAACCAACTTATAATGAATTTCCGATTAAATATGGCCAGCCAAGTATATTTCTTGTTGATGACTCATTCCCCAAAATAATTGAGGATAGTTTTGTTGAACCTCCGGATCACAGAATAAGCGATATTAGATATACGTTGCAATTAACTGGATTAAAAGAATTGGCTATACAAGATATTATGGGTGAACTTGAAAAATTTATTAAATAATGACTAATAATAACCAGCTAGCCCTGATAGTGGCTTACTATCTTTCCAGATGCGATAAGGATGCCTATATAAAACTGGGCTATTCTTCTTTTAATCAAGCTGCTGAAGAAATCGGAAGGGTATTGGATGTTAAGGCAAATACTATTAAAAATATGAGGGATGAATTTGACCCTCATCATGAAAATAAAAGAGTGGGGTGGTTGAAAGAACCTCGTGGTAGTCGTCTAAAGGTTTTGAGGTCATTCCAAGATACTGACGACTCTACGTTATTTGAAATAGTTCAGAGTATAATTCATGATAAGGATTTCAAGAAAACAGAAGAGTATAGTGACATTCAACAGATTTTTTCCGAACAGAAAAATATTGTTTCCAATAAATCGCCAGTATTCATATTAAGAGGGCCTACGGGCAGAAAGGCAGAGGAATTTTTTAAAGAACATTTTGCAAAAAATGGAGAGCCGGTAAATGGGATTTTAATAGATAAAAGAGATGAAGGTTGCGGTTATGACTTTGAAATACAGAATGGAAATAACAAATATTTTATAGAGATTAAGGGATTGGCAGCAGATCGTGGAGGAATTCTATTTACAAATAAGGAATGGCAAACTGCAGTAAGAAATAATAACAATTACTTTCTTGTTTTGGTGAAAAATATTGCTAAAAATCCAGAATTAAAAATCATAAAAAATCCGGCAGGTTTACTGAAAACAAAGAAAAATATCTATACCACAGTGCAATTGAATTGGAGTGTATCTGATAGGGAACTTAATCAATTTTTATCAAAAGGATAATTAAAAAATAATGTAGTTTTTACAAAAAACAGGGTGCTTGACCCTGTTTTTTGTATTATTCCGATACTAGAACACAATATTCGGTTCGGCGTCCCGCGTCTGTGACATGGACGTGGGACGCTTTAGAATCTGTCCCATCTCTGTTTTATTCGTAAATATTGGACAGAGATGGGTCAGTTGCACCAAATTCATCTGCTCCGGTGGTAGGATTCGAACCTACGACCCATTCCTTACACTTATTCCCATGTTGCCATGAGCGTGGACTATATCATCACCCGTCCAACATTTGGACTGGGGTGCGAGGCGCTTCGACCACATTACTGTGGGCTACTCCTAAAAAGGATAGTCTCTACACCTTTCCGCGACGATGCGTCGGGACTTGGCTCGGGATTATCCCAAAGGGACTTCCCCGATTTCACCTCGTTTATCATCCTTGGTTTCCCAAGGAAGCTGCCTAATCGACAGGGAATCGCTCTACCGCTGAGCTACACCGGAATATGTTTTCTAATGAACTCTCTGCCCCGATAACTTTTCAATTGCTTTTCTCTTACTAAAGCAAATTTTCTATCTTCGACTTTCTCACTATAGATTTTTTCCCAACCTCCGTCAAACCTTGAAGTGTAGCTATGAACGAATTCCTTCGAATTATGCAACTGCATTCTTATCTCTAAGTCTTCTGTTTGACCGATGTATATTTTATCGTGTTTTTTATTATAGATCGCGTAAACAGTATACATGAAAGTGAATCGCTCTACCTCCGCCAGCTGGCGGAGAGCTACACCGGATTGTGTAGCTTCAATGATAGTGCATTTTTTTAATTTGTTCAAGGTTTTAATCTGCACTGATGACAAAATTTGACACTGTGCAAAAAATAATGTACATTGTTTTTAGTTTCAAAACCACCAAATGTTACATTAGGATGGAGGCAGATTGTGACCCCGATGTATTGCGTAATGTTCAGCCGCCCGATTAGCGATGAGGTGCGCGACACTCTGCTTGTCAACGCCTACCTCATGCTCAAAAGCTACAGCAAAACAAAAAGGATCAAAGCAAGCTGTTGCGACGGACAGATCAAAACCGACTTCAAAGAAGTTGCCTTCTGCGGCATGAGCGGCATCTTGTTTGAAGGCAGGGTGGAAACAGATCAAGGCGACTTGAAAGTGACGTATCTGGTTCGCCATCAAGATGTGCAGACCATGGAAGAAACTGAACGCGGCGCGTGGCTGGCAAAAGACGAGCTTGACGACATTCCACAGTCAAAAGTTCGCCCTAACCCGATTCATGCCCTATCAAAAAAGCACCTTGAAAACTAATTCGATGTTGCTCAAGGTCACCCGGCCCGCAGTTATCATACTGCGGGCTTTTTTATGTAAAGCAGTGTATGGTTTACAAGAATATGTGTTAGGATTATAATGTAGTGAGAAAATTATTAATAGTAACTAAATTTTATGAGCAAAATGAATCCGGTGGTGCATTTTGAAATGGGGTATCGTGATCGCGAGCGGATGGTAGCGTTTTATTCTGGCGTCTTTGGCTGGAAGGCTAACATGATGGGGCCGGAAATGGGAAATTATGTTACAGTACAAACTACCCAAACCGACGATAAGGGCATGGTCAAAACGCCGGGCAATATTAATGGCGGCTTTTACCAAAAAACTGACAATCCCCTTTCGCATGCTCCGTCGGTGGTGATTGCGGTTGATGATATCCACGAGGCCGTCAAAAAAGTGGAAGCAGCCGGCGGCAAAATTTTGGGAGCCATGGACCAATCAGGAAAACAATCTATGGAGCCAATGGAAATTCCCGGCGTGGGCTTTTGGATTTCGTTCCAAGACTCCGAAGGCAATCGCGTAAGTATGCTAGAGCCAAAAGGCATGTAGTTTTGCCTGTCAAAAGTTAATTTCATTATGACCAATCAAAAAATCTCCAGCGGCACAGTGCACAATCTGCCACCGGATTTAAAAAAGGCTCTGACTTCTGACCCGGCGGCATTGGCGGCTTGGGAGGATATTACGCCGCTCGCTCGCAACGAGTGGATTTGTTGGACCATTTCTGTCAAGAAAGCAGAAACGAGGCTCCAGCACGTCCAGCGAGTGCGCACGGAACTCAAAGAAGGAATGCGCCGGCCTTGCTGCTGGGCTGGGTGTCCACATCGGTAACATACTAACATATTATTTCCATGCAATACGTTGCTTTTTTGCGGGGCATTATGCCCACCAACCCCAACATGCGCGGGGAAAAATTAAAAACTGTGTTTGAAGGTTTGGGGTTAAAAAACGTTCACACGGTTATTGCCAGCGGAAATGTGATTTTTGAATTTTCACAAAAAAATGCTGCTGCCCTTGAGGAGATAATAGAAAAAGAACTGCCAAAAAAATTGGGCTTTAATAGCACAACCATTATTCGCAGCCGCCAGGAACTTGAGACGCTTTCAAAGAAAAATCCGTTTAAGGGTGTTAAAGATGAAAAACCGAATTATCTGGTGGTCACTTTTTTTAAAGACCGCCGAAAGGAATTATGCACTGTTATTGATCTTGGCAGCGGCAAAACACCGGACTTTATGGCCAAACTGGAACGCCAGCACGGCAAAGCCATGACCACCCGCACCTTTAAAACCGTCAACCGCATCCTCCAAAAAATGTCCGCGGTGCAATAAAAACACACATCTTAGAATCCGATGCTGTTGAGCTGGCTTTGTTCGGCTTGGCTGTATTGCTCGTACCAAATGATGCCCGCCACGGTTGACCAGATAATAAAAATGAGCGAAGCGGCAATAAGGATCATGGCCACAATTCCCATGCGCTTGGCTTTTGGGTCGCTGGATTTAAAATACTCCCAGCCCTTCCAATGAGCGTAGACCAAATAGCAAGTAAGAGGCATAATAATTAAACTAAAAGTGTACAGCCAAAGCTGGGCACCCAGGGACGTGGATAGCGGTTTTTGATGCAGATCTTTGCCACAATTTGGGCAAAAATAGTATTGACTTAACACTGGCTGATGACAGCTGGGACAAATAGGACTGCCAGAAACTTCTTTCATTGACAGTTTGGAATCAGGCTTTTCAAAAGTAGCATCCATAGATTAACAGTTTGTAGAAATTATTTGATGGCGTCTAATTCTTTTCTAATGAGAGCGACGATGTCATCAGGTTCACAATCAGATTTTACCAGATATCCGTAGGTATTTTTTTCAATACTCTCGCGAATCCGTTCAGCTTCACTTAAGTTACTCAATACAATGACGCCGGCTTTAATTCCCCAAGCGTCTTTGCGAAGTTCGGTCAACATAGCGATACCATCCATAACCGGCATAATAATATCCAGCAAAATCATATCGGGGTGATTGGCTAGCGCCGCCTCCAAACCCTTTTTGCCATTTTCAGCCTCCAAGACATTAAAATCTTCGCCGGTTAACTTATCTTTGAGAATTTGGCGTAAATCTGTGTCGTCTTCAACAATGAGTACCGTGCGTTTTTTGTTTTTCATCATATTGAGTTTATTATAAGTTATTATTTTTAATTAACAAGCATCAAAAGCCATTTAAGCCGACAAAAATCTAAGGCGCGACAACGTTTTCTCTTTTCTGTGCGATGGGGAGCTCGATATAGAAAGTAGACCCTTGATCTTTGCCTTCAGACTCGGCCCAAACTTTGCCTTGATGGGCTTGAATGATTTTATTGGCCAAATACAATCCCACTCCCCGCCCGGTGGCGTTGGAAACTTGGGCTTTTTGGCCTCGGGAAAACAGATTATCAAACAGGGTGGGCAAATCACTTTTTTCTATGCCCATACCAGTGTCATGGATAATAATACGCACCGCCGCGTTTTGCTTGTTAACTTCAAGTTTAATACTAACACCTCCCTTTGAAGTATATTTAATGCCATCGTCAATAATGCTGGTAATGGCGGTAGGAAGTTTTACCAAGTCCGCTTCAATTAAGGGAAGTTTTTCTTTAGTTGGCTGAATGCGCACCGATATCTTCTTGGCCTCGGCCTGGGCTCCCAATTCTTTGACAATATCAAACACCATGGATTCTAGGTTAACACCCTTGGATACATTAATAACCTTTTGGCTTAGTTTAAATTGGGAAATGTCTAAAAACTCATCAACAATCTTAATGAGCAGTTTATTGGAAACGCCAAACTTATGAATAACCTCTTGGAGTTTTTTAGGAACTTTACCATAGGTTCCGCCCTCAATTAAATTAATGCTCCAGCCAATGGAAGTAAGCGGAGTGCGCAAGTGGTGCTGGGTAATGAGCATAAAATCGGTCTTGTCCTGATCCAGTTTTTGCAAATCCTGCTTGGACTTTTTTTCCAGTTCGTAGGCTTGCTGGACTTTTGCCCGGCTCTTTTTTTCCAGTTCATAAGCCACCGACAAGTTTTGGTAAAGCTGAGCCTTGTCAACTAAGAGAGCAATGGCATTAATGATGCTACGGATTGAAGAACGCTCAAAGATACCAATATTATCGTAATCTCGATTAATGCCAAGCAAAAGCATTCCCATTACTTCCTGGCCCTTCATTAAAGGATAGCCTAAAAAGTTTTTAATGGCGGAGTGCTCGGTGATATTTTCAAGGTTGGCAGAAGGAATAAAATCCTGGTATATTTCTTTGATATTCTTGCTGACATTATCCTCTTTGCCATAGACTATTTTTTTAAAAAAAGGGTGGCTGGCGACAGCGGTAATGGCTACGGTTTCAAAAAGAAATTCGGACTTATGTAAATCCGCAACCAATGTGTCAGACTTGGAAAACGCCAGGGGCTCAAGAGTATCATTTTCCTTGGTAAAAATGTAAATTCCGGCTAATTCCGTTGTTAAGTCTTTGAGAATAATGTCCGTGATTTGACGGGACATTTCCTCAGGCATCAAAGTTAAAATGCTGGCCTGATAGAGTTTTTCCAATAACTCAAAGGTGGTATTTTTTACTTCAAAATCAAGATTCTTTTGGTAGAGCTTTTCTGTTAATTTTTTATTGAGGTTAAAACCAAACATAATAAAACAATCTTAGATTAAGCTCGATGGGATTTGGTCTGGAGTCATTTTTGAAATAATAGTTGGCACGGCTTCTTTGCATACCCCCTTGGAAGCTTTACCAAAAATATTTTCGTAGTGGGTAACTAATCGGTCTACCGCTTCTTTGCCGTCTCCCAGAAAAGAAATCAAGCCATGATCCTTATCAACCGTAAAACCCGCCACGCTATTGGCCTCGTACCAGGCTGAAACCCCGATAATTGATTCCTGTTTTTTAATAATTTTAATGAGCATTTCGTGAAAAACGGTGGGGTTTTTTGCATCGTTGACCGTGATAATGCTAAAGTTTTTATTCTTGTAATTGGGCAGGGTAAAAGCGGCAATTCCAATGGCCAGAAGAGTTAAAGCGGTCACATACAGCGCGTCAGAAAGACTGCCGTTGTAATAAGTTCCAAGGGTGGTGGTGTAGGCAAACATAAAGTCGGCAATATAGTTAACCACAAAGGCCACCATAATAATATAAATGGCTAATTTGTATCTGCCTCCCAGATATTTATACGACAATCCAAATAGCAAGGTTACAATGGTTAAAATAACCACGTCACCGATAGGATAAGCCAAGTCAAAAAAAGTGGTGATGGCGTTGGTGTAGCTGCTGACAATTCCGTGACGGGCAAGTACCACTAAAAAATAATAAGAAAAAGCAGCCACCACAATCGGGATAATCAGCAAAAATACTTTTCTGCGTAAATTTCGTAACCCCAAAATGGCACCCGTGGCAAATGATAAAAATACCGCTCCAATGGTCCATAGCGGCCAACTTAAAATAAATACCACGTCTGCCAATGAAGGATAAGGCACCGCTACGCCCAGGACAATGTTGTAATAAAGCCAAATGGCCAAACCAATGGAATAAGTAATCAGTCCCAGCGATAGAAAAAAGATTGCTTTGCCCACCGCGCTTTTAAAACCACCCCAGCGCCAAGCCAATTGCAAGCCGTATATTCCGCCAATGAGGGGAATAATGCCGTAAAGATTAATATAAAAACTGATTTTTCCGCTGAAGGTGTCAGTTACATACAGTCCCAAAAACCAGACCATAAAAAGCGCCCAGATAATTCCTAAAACCCAAATTAATATCTTATGTTTTGTCATATCTTCAAATGTATATTTTTTATATATTAACCCACACTAACAGCATTGTATCATAAAAATAAAAACCATGACAAGATGATAAAAAAAGAAGCCGTTGGGCTTGAGTTGTATTTTTGTCTGAAAAAATACAAAATGAGGTATCGCTAACCCAAAAAACATGAGTAAAAAATATAATCCTATCAGGTTTCCAAAGGACGAATCGGTTCACAACGATGTAATTGAGTGGTGGTATTTTAATGGCCACCTCAAAGACGCAAAACAACATCAGTATGCTTTTATGAATTGCCTGTTTCGGGCGGATGTTAAAAAAGTGAAGATTCCTTTTTTAAATCGGGTGCCGCTTGAAACCATGTATTTTTCCCATTCCATTCTTTCGGATCCTAAGCACAAAAACGCCAGCCGCAGAATCGCTCCCCTTTCTATAGTTTCCGACGACACTTTTTCCAAGCCTTCCCTTTACATTAACTACATGAACGTGTCGGTTCAAAAAAAGCTACATCAATTGCGTCATTGAAAAAATCAGCAGCAATAGTTACCGGGTAAAAAATGAGGACCTCAATCTTATCATGACTCGCTGGAAAAAACCGATCAAAGAAGGCGGAACCGGGTTTTTTGACAACGATCCCAAAAAAACCTACTACTATTCTTTTACCAATTTAATCACGGAGGGTGA
This sequence comes from uncultured bacterium, assembly GCA_963835045.1. Classification (GTDB taxonomy): domain Bacteria; phylum Patescibacteriota; class Minisyncoccia; order Minisyncoccales; family Staskawiczbacteraceae; genus VGLO01. The sequence continues at coordinate 110,536 of CAWIDW010000001.1, read as the reverse complement.
AATAAAAGTCAACAATCGCTGGATACCGGTAACGGGAAAATCCTGGATGGATCATCAGTGGTCAAATGCCCAGTACTCCAAAAATGCCTGGGATTGGTTTTCGGTGCAATTGGATAATAATACCGAAGTCGTCTGTTTTATGTACCAAGATGAAAACCAAACCACCTACGTAGCTGACATTGCCTATGCTGATGATCGCCAGGAACATTACAAAAAAATTGAAATCATTAAAACCGGTAAATACTGGACCAGCCCCAAAAGCAAAGCCGTGTATCCGACATCCTTTACCATTAAAATTCCCGAGAAAAACATTGAGCTACGCGTGACCGCCGTTATTGAAAACGGAGAAATGCTATTTGGCTCCATTAATTATTGGGAGGGCTCCATCCGGGTTGAAGGTTCTTTCGGAAGTGAAAAAGTGGCAGGAGTGGGATTTATGGAATTGGTTGGCTATCCGTCCGAATACAACAACGCCCAATACATCAAAGACCAGCTTGGACAAGCCGCCAAAGCATTTACGCTCTACGCTAAAAAAGAAACCCTACGCTTTACCAAGAACCTAAGAAAGAAAGTAACCTAGGGTTTTCCTGCCAACCAGTTTAAAAGCAACGATTGAAAATTCCCATAATATGCATTAGCATGAAACCGGTACGATAAAGATTGTTTCTTTATCTTTTGACAACCTTCTAAAGGAGCATTTGCCATGGCAGAGTTGCAATTGGAAAGATTGCCAGTGCGTCTGGAAAAATCCCAAAAACTGCCTGCAACACAAGAATGCGTATCTTTAAGAGAAGCTTTAGCAGAGCTTGGCATTGAACCGTTCTCAAAAAAAAGTGTGGAGAGGTACAAACGCAACATGGCTCGGCGCGTCACGCCCTTTTCAGGAAAAATTCTTATGCTGCTGGCCTTAGCCAACAACATAATCCTCGCGACAAGCATAGTTCTGGTTGGCTTGATTGCGATTGCCACTTTAGGGTTTTGCTTTTTGTTAACTCTACCGCCAATTTGGATGGGATGGAGTTTTCTGGGAACTCTTTTGAGCGCGCTGGCCAATTTTTATGTCTTTGTGTTTTTTTTGAACGATAAACAGATAACAGTTGGCAGGTGGCATAGCGTTGCAAGTTGGTCATACCAGCAATCCATTCCAGCATTTGTTCGCCAGACGATACTGCTAGTTGAACAAAAGTATCCTGGGGTGAGGTTTTTCATAGAAGAGCTACGCCTCGCAAACCACATGCTTGATCCTTTCCTGATAGCCTTGGATGCAAAAGCGCAAGATCATGAGAAATATTATCTTGAAAGGTGGGACGAGCCCGAGTTCGATCAGAAACCACGTTAGCAAGTCTTTAAATAAAGAGTTCATAGCCTCACGCGCCAACAACGACGCGTGAGGCTTTTTTATTACGATTTGCAGAATGTGTTTGATGGTACTATAATAGCCTTATAATCTTGGATCTTAAATACTTTGCAGAAAGGAGGACGTTATCGTTTGAAGCCAACTTTACCGATCTTTAACAAGGGAAAGGAAATCCCGCAACCAGGAGTCGTCAATGGACAATGCTATGTGCGCTTTTTGTTTGATGGTAACGATGCACCAGACAGCTTGCGAGCCATTGGTTGAAAAACTGGGCGACAAGAACTATAAAGTGCGCGAGAAGTATCAAAGAATACTCTCAGAGCAGCTTAATGTACCATGGCAGGAATTCATGGCAAGAAATTTGGTTGGTTCGCGCCAAGATCTTGAAACCTGTACCCGTTTAAGGATTCTGACGAAGAATCTTTGTACACTTACCACCGAGTACGGAAAGTATCCATGGATTGATGCCCTGCCCTACAGCTTTCCAAAGCGGGAAGAAATCATCGCCAGCTACCTTAAAAAATCAGAATTTGTCCAAGGAGAAGACTTTTTCAAATGGAGATTTGCCACCAAATTATTTTTAGAAGATTTACAACAACAAGGTTGGTGGAATTCTTCACTTCAACAGTTACAACGCCAGATGCTTCCTATGGAGCTGTACTGGATCAAGTACCAAAAATATCCGCCGCCTTAAAGCGGTGGCGCGAAAGGAGTCTGTCATAGTATCCCATCTGACAGACTCCTCTTTCTTTTGGCGCTCCTTGTTTGCATACTTGCGACTAACAAAAAACACTCTTGGGGAGTGTTTTTTGTTGATTAGCTTTGCAAGAAACTAGCTATTATCTTCAGGGGCATTCTCAAAGTCCATCATAAACTTTTTGTTCCATTCCACCATCATCGGATCATCTTTTGGCGTAGCTTTAACATCAGTGGCCATAGCAGGATGGGCGTGTTCCAAGTGCACCATGCCATTTTTCATCATTTCGTCTGGAGTTGCGCCTTGGATTTTTTCATCGCAAGGTCCACCCATTTGTTTGCAAGTCATTGTTTTCATCGTTTTTTTTTCATAATTGGCACAGCATAGTAAGGGGAATAAACAACTTGCTTGTTATTTATTTTCCAAACCAACGACCAATGATATAAATTATTTTTATAATATTACTCTTTCCACTATACTCTTTTTTATTGCCGGAGTAAAGATTTTACTTCTTTGCCATTTGGGATTACAATAAAAGTGGTAAATAGTATCATTAACACATTCATATTATTAAGATGATGCATATGAAAAAATATCTTGCAGAAGCTTTGGGAACCTTTGCGCTCACGCTCGTGGTGTCACTTTCAATCGTAGCAAGGTTTCCAGTGCCAACACCGATATTGGCCGGACTGGTATTGGGACTGTTTGTGTATTCGGTGGGCCATATTTCAGGAACCCATATCAATCCCGCCGTCACATTGGGAATTTGGTCTATCAAAAAAATAAAAACCAATGAAGCGTTCTTTTATTTGGTATCCCAATGCATTGGCGCGGCCATTGCCTTGTGGCTGGTTGCCTACACCGTGGGGTTGCCCCAATTGACGATATCAAATTCTCTAACCATTGGTTTTGCCGAAGCTTTGGGAACTTTCTTTTTTGCCTTTGGCATTGCCTCGGTAGTTTATGGAAAAACTCCAAGCACGATGTCGGGAATTGTGATCGGCGGCTCATTGCTTTTGGGCATTACCATTGCGGCCAGTCTTGGATCTAACGGAATTTTAAATCCAGCAGTGGCCTTGGGCATTGGCTCATTTAACCTCATGTATCTTTTAGGGCCAGTTATTGGATCAATCCTGGGCATGCAGGCCTACCACTATCTTAACCAATAACTTACTATCCATGATAGTAACGATTATCTTATTTGGCTTTTCTTTGTGCTGTCTTGGGTTTTTTCTTTACATTTTTATCAAGTTTGCTTTTACCATGATACTGCCCTACTTTTTTTGGGGGGCATTTTATGCAAAAAGTTCGGACGAAAAAATCCAAATCATGATAAAACTGGCCGACCTAAAACCGGGTCAGAAAGCCGCGGATTTGGGAGCCGGGAATGGTAAAATCATCATTGCCTTGGCCCAAAAAGGGATCCTAGCGCACGGATATGAAATAAATCCGTGGCTGGTGTGGCTGGCCAAGAAAAAAATCCGCAAAGCCGGACTGGAAAACAAAGCTTTTATGCACTGCTTGAATTTTTGGGATACAAACCTGGCCGATTTTGACGCTATCTTTATCTACGGAATTTCTTTTATCATGCCAAGGTTAGAAAAAAAACTGATCAAAGAATTAAAGCCCGGCACCCGAGTTGTTTCTCACTATTTTTGTTTTCCCAACTTCAAGCCCATCCAAGAACAAGACCATGTCCTGTGCTATCAAAAATCTCCCTGAATTTCTTGCGGTAGTTGAAAAAAATCAGAGATCTGCTATAATCAAGCTTGAGGTTAGGTGGTTTAAAAACTCACACACATCAAGTCTCACTTCTGTCTGCGTGGGTCCACGAAAATCCCTGAGTTTTTAAATCACAAAGACCTAAGTTGCTTTGTATGCAAGTTAGGTCTTTTTTATTTATTTTCTACAAAAAAACCGCGGCATTGAGTGTCGCGGTTTTTTTGAGTCTTGGATTATAAAATCGTTTTTACGGTAATGGTATTGGTTCTGGCCATCACGCCCAGCTTATCACCAAAGACGCATACTACTTTATCTCCTTTTTTTAAAAACTCCTGCTCTTTGAGCATGGCAACCGAGGCATCAATTAAGTCTTCCACGGTTTTGATTTTTTTATCTTTGACAACCAAGGTGCGCACTCCCCAAACCATGGCCAATTCGCGAGCCACTTTTTCATCTTGGGCAATACTGATAATCGGAGTTTTTGGCCTAAAATGCGAAATTGCCCGGGCCGAATTTCCGGTCACGGTTCCGGCAATAATCGCCTTGGCATTGACTTCCTTGGCAATCAATGTGGCCGAGCGCGCCACCGAGTGTAAGACATCGCCAGATATTTCTTCTTTAACATTTCCATAATCATACTCTTGCTCGGTCGCTTCCAATACTTTAGTCATCATGGTTACGGCTTCCAAAGGATACTTACCCTGGGCCGACTCTCCTGAAAGCATAACGCAATCAGTGCCATCAAAAACGGCGTTGGCAACATCAGACACTTCCGCGCGGGTAGCAATGGGATTTCGAATCATGGAGTCAAGCATCTGGGTGGCCATAATCACCGGCTTTATTTGCTTTCGGGCTTTTTCCACCATTTCTTTTTGTCGCAGCGGCAATTCCCAAAGCGGCGTTTCAATGCCCAAATCTCCCCGAGCCACCATAATGACATCGGCAACTTTGATAATTTCTTCTAAATTCACCAGGGCTTCGGGCCGCTCAATCTTGGCAATAATTTTTGTGGTCGCGCCTTTCAATAACTTGCGGGCAATCTGCACGTCTTCGGGGTTTCTCAAAAAAGAGAGAGCGATGTAATCCACGTCTTGGGAAACCGCAAACTCCATATCGGCCCTGTCTTTGGCGCTTAAAATAGACGCGTCATTATTATCAAGTGATGGGACATTGATGCCTTTCCTGGAAAACAGTGTTCCGCCTTTTACTACCAGAGCCTCAAATCGATCGCCTTTTTTGCTGATAATTTTTAGCTGCATGGTGCCGTCATCCAAAAAGACGATATGCCCTTGTTTAGTTCCATCGCGAAAAATTTCAGAATCAATGGGAATAATGCCATTTTCGAAATCTTTCTTACTGGTATCCAATAATACCTTCTCGCCGTTTTTTAGTTCAAAACCTTCCTTAGGCATGCTTCCCACCCGGATTTTTGGCCCTTGCATGTCGGCCAAAATGGCAATTTGCTTGCCTAATTTTTTTTCCAGTTTACGAATAGTAGAAATTCTCTTGCCATGTTCCTCGTGGCTGCCATGGGAAAAGTTCAGCCGGGCCACATCAACGCCAGCCAGAATTAATTTCTCCAACATTTCTTCATTTTCGGAAGAAGGCCCAATCGTTGCCACAATTTTGGTACGCTTATTTGAAAAAGGTGTCATATTTTTAGTATTTTAATTATTAAGCACAAATGGATAATATCTTATTTATCAAATCTTTTCAAGTATGCCAGTCCGGCAGGCGCGGGCAACTTAAAACAGTTCCAACTGCTGTTAGAATCCCTGATTCCTTGCTACAATGAGCTGGTATGCAAGTATTCATCATTGAATTTCTCATTGCCCTGTGCCTTTTACTGATTTTTGTGGTCTGCCGCAAAAAAGGCTTTTTTTCGGTTCTTTCGCTGCTGGCGACCATTATTATCCTATTACAATTTTCTATTCCGTTTATCATCAAAGGATACAATCCTATTTTAATTACCTTTATTTCGGCAATTGGGATGGTTATTTTAATTGTCTACCTGACCGAAGGTTTCCATTACGCCTCCCATGTCAGCATCGCTGCCATTATCGTCAGTTTTTCCGTTACCAGTTTTTTAACCTGGGCTTGTATTAATGCCATGGGGCTTACGGGCTTGGTTTCAGAAGAAACCGCCTACGTGGTCCAATACGGCGTTTCATCAGCCAACCTGCAGAATTTATTGATTGCGGGCATTATGATTGGGACGCTCGGCATTCTCACCGAAATGGTGGTCACCCAAGTGTCGGTGGTGGCTGAATTACTGGAATCGGGCATCAGTGAACACAAAATTCTGTTTACCAAAGCCTACAATCTGGGAGTAACTCACTTGGGAAGCATGATTAATACCCTGTTTTTAATTTATGCCGGAGTGTCGCTGCCTATGCTTATTATCATCATCGCAGGACAAGCCACGCTGGCCAATATGTTGCACAGCCAGCTGTTGGTTTCGGATCTTATCAGTACCTTAACCGGCGTGATAGGCTTAATCATTTGTATGCCTATTGCAACGGGCTTGGCAACTTGGTGGCTTGGTAAAAAATAAAGAAATCGTAGTCAAAAAAACCGCCGCGGAAATCGCGGCGGTTTTTTATGTTATTTTTTTACTCGAGAGACAAACCAGGCCAAAATTCCAGAGCTTTGCAACCAATACCCAACGATTAACATCACTAAGGGCAAGAAGAATGAATCGGTAAAAAAGTTATCTGTCAAACCTGTTGAAATTGAAGTGGCACCGCCAAGAAGCGACCTATTAACAATTATCGAAACACTGCTGGTGCCGCCGCTGATATATTGGGAATTACTTAATGAAACATTGTTTTGCAAGGTGGTAGATCCGTAACTAAAACTGGAAGCGCCCGCCACTTGGGTTTGATAGGACAAAGTAACTGTTTGTCCTACCCCCATCATGGGAATGGTAAGCCCGGAAATAATGTCCCCGGTATAATTTGCCCCGGAAACCGCCAACTGATTTTCATAGATAAGATCCGAAGGCAGCGTATCTTTGACCACCACATTATACATATTTTGACCGGTGTTATTTTGCAATAAAATTTCAAATTCAAGAACATCAGAAGGATTTGCATTCACGCTGGTTGCCCAAGACAGATTTCCCGAGCTTAAGTCCCGCCCGGTTTTAGTAACAGTAAGCCCATTATTACCAACGTATCCGGTTGTGCCAGAACCGTTGGCATAGATAACCATATCTTGTCCGTACACCGTGTTGCCATAGCTGTCTTGTCCTACCGCCTGAAAATGATAGGTAACACCATTATTTAGTCCGGAAATTAATTGATTAAATGAAGTGGCGCCCGTTATTGCTTGATGAGGAGTTTGACTGCCGTAAGAAGTGGTATTTCCCCATTGAAACCAGACAGTATTAAGACCACCGTTAACTGATGAAGCGTAGCCATTAAGTAAAGCTTGGCCATTTATTACACTGGTGGCGGAATTTGTCTGAACCGTTAAATAAGCGCTACTATTATTACCCTGACTTGAATTTACAAAAATTGTCGTGCTGCCAGAATTTGAAAGTCCCACATTATCGGTGGCCGTAAGAGTGCAGGTGTAACTGGTAGCTTGCGAAGTAGGATACGCCAGAGAAAATGTTGGCTGCAGCGATGTGTAACTTGATAGGTTTCCGCTGCTACACGACCAAGAATATGTAAGGCTGCCACCATTAGGATCATAAGCCGATCCTTGCAATGTCACAAAAGTACCGGTATTGAGTCCCGATGCCAAATACAAATTTGGCCCGGCATTGACAACCGGAAGCTGTGAATTTGAATAGGAAGAACTAGAGTAATCATAAAACGTCACGTCGCTGCCATAGACTATAAGACCGCTGGAATTTTGTCCTACGGCTCGAAAGTGATAGGTGGTATTGCTAGTCAACCCGGAAATTAATTGGCTAAAAGAAGTCGCGCTCGTTAACACTTGCTGTGCTGTTTGATTTCCATAAGAAGTAGTCGTCCCCCATTGAAACCAGACACTGCTTTGCAAATCCCCTCCCAGACTCAATAAACTGCCCTGCAGCGTAGCCGAATTGGTTTGGACGGTTGCGCTATTGGTTTGCACCGATACCGCATAGGCTGCAAAAACGGGTGCACTAAAAGAGGCGAACAAAAATCCTGTCACAGATACCAAAATTACTAAAACTGCTAGGACATTTTTTTGTATAGTCATACCTTTAGCCTAGTCCTATTTTAGATTTTGTCAATTATTTTGATTTGTAATATAATAGGTAAATATTAATAACATCATTTCATGAAAAATAAAATCTTTTTCGCCGTTTCACTTTTATTATTTTTAATCCTCTATTCTCTCTACGTATTTTACGTTAATTTTAATGTTTCTGACTATTCCGATATTATCGTTGCCACCACCTTTTTCTTTACTTTGTTTGCCGGATATTTTATTACAAAGCAAAACGACCGCTACACCGCCATTGCCGACGAGATTTCCAATACTGATGGGACATTTTCTTTACTTTATAGAATTTCGGGAGCCGTACCAGTTATTCAAGAAAGAGTAAGAATAACTCTTAAGAATCACTATCAAAAGATATTGGAAAATGATTGGGCGTATCATCTTTTGCACCCATCAACAACCATTACTGATATTTTTAACGCCTACAATAGCGCCGCCGGAGACGACGCCGATAAAATAGGGCAATTTGGCGACGCGTTTGGTGGCGGTTTTTTGCAAATACAGATTTCAAGAAAAAAGATGATTATGCTCTATCACCAAAAACTGTTAGCACTGCACTGGATTTTAATATACACCTTGGCTGCGTTGGTAGTAGTTTCATTTAACTTCATACCAAGCCACACCCTGATTGTTAACATCTTAAAAGTGGTTTTTGGACTGGCAGTTTTGTTTGTTATTTTGCTCTTGCAGCAGTTGGATGATCTTTCCATTTTTGGCAAAGATTTTAATAAAAAAAACGCCAATGACATGTTGCGAATTATTGACGAAAAAGACGCAAAAGAAACTAACTAATGCCAAAAAGATTTAGAATTATTTGGCGAAAACGGCACGTCAGAAAAAGAGGCAACCGCAAAGAATATCTGCTCCACAAAGAAAATGCCCGGCGATTGGCTCATCAAAGAGTTGCCTACTTTAATCATTTTTACCAATTTAAAGTTCATAGAATTGCCATCAGAAATCAAAAAACCCGCTGGGGAAGTTGCTCTAAAAAAGGGAATTTAAATTTTAACTACAAGATTGTTCTCTTGCCATCAGAGTTGGCTGATTACGTGATTGTTCACGAGCTTTGCCACCTTGGCCAATTCAACCACTCGCCCGCCTTTTGGAAATTAGTGGCAACAACCATTCCCAATTACAAAGCCATTAAAAAGCAGTTTAAAAAAATTCGTCTATGAAAAAAGCGTGCAAAGTTTACAACCTTGCACGCTTTTTAATTTCTACTTTTTGCTCTTGCTCTTTTTGTGAAACGCTTTAACCTCTTTTTCAATTCCTTTCCAGTGTTTCTTTAACTCATCAACAAAGGCCATCACATCAGCCTTGTCTACATTTTTTAATGATTGATATTTGTCCGTCACTTCTTTGACAATCTTGTGATACACCTCTTCGTTAACTTCCGACAAATTTTCCAGTTGCTCCAAAATTTCTCCCTTGGCTTTGAGCGACCAAGACCTTACCATCTTGCGATGCTTTTTGGCATCTTTTGAACCATACAAAAAGTAAGCACCAGCAACGGTAGCCACGACCGCCGCCACTCCAGCTCCAACCGCCATTCCCGAACCAATCATGCTTTTTTGTTCTTTTGCCATACTTTCTAGAATTTAGAAAATAGAAAATAGAAGCTAGAATACGAAACGCTCACATTCTATTTTCTATTTTCTACTTTCTATTTTCTGACTATTGTTTTTTATTTTTCTTCCGATTTTTAAACGAATTAAACGCCGACACTGCAAATGAAGCAATTTTTGCCCCATTACTTTTTGACATTTCCCGCAATTTTTCAATATCACTCATCACCCGCTCTGCTTCTTTCTGCAGCACGTCCACAAAGTTTTTGATGCTTTTTAAGATAAAAATCATATACACCACCAAAAACACCAGCCCGACGGTTAGAAGAAAAATGAAAAGACTAATTACGGCAAATAAGATATTTAAAAAGATGTTATCCATATAGTGATTGTAGCACATTAGAAAAATAATACAAAAACACGCCCATCGTCATTGCAAGAACCCGTTTTGTTGTATAGCTACATCCATTTCACCGGCAAAACAAAAAGAGCAATGCCTGCGTTCACTCTGTCCGTCGCAGAGCAGTTTTCTGAATCTAAAAATTCAAAATAATTATGCAAGCAGTTTCCTATGGCTGACGAGGGAAGCCAGCCACGGAATTAGATTAGCAGAAGGCACGAATTTTTGCAAAAAAATACCGCGAATCCAAGTTTTATCTTGAACTCGCGGCTTAATTGCTTGTTTTCGCCAAGCTTTACGAAGCAAGGCTCAAACAAGCAACCCTAACGACGAGGAACCACGGGACGAGCGCGGAGATAAGAAATGGCACTGTCAGGACGGCAGTAGCCGACATACACCTTGCCGTAGTCAGCATCGAAGTACACGTACGGGAGATCGCCATCGGGAACGCGCGAGGCACCACAGCGGGCAATTTTCTTGACATTTAGAAATCCACCCGTAGTCAAGAAATAGGTCAACGTCAGAAGCATTTCTTCTAACACAGTGGTCTCCTCCTGGACACACTCTTTCGGTTTGTCGTATGACAACATCTTGGGCTTCTGATTTGGTTCAACGCCCATGAACACAGAAATGGCGTACGAACCACGATCGGGATCGCGGGCGTTTTCGGGAACCTGCTTGTCCAAATCATCGTAGCCCGACCAGGCATCCTTGCCGACTTTTTGCAATTCTGCTTTCAAGGTGGCGAATGCGTGGCTACGAGTGACGCCTTGAATCACCAGCATTTCTTTTTCCGAAATCGCCATCTTAGCAATTTCGGCATCGTACTTCGCCTCCATGCCCAACGCCACGTAGGTCTTGCGCCAATCAAACTACAACCCAGCCTTTTTGCCCTCAATGAGATTTTGCAATCCCAAGAGGGTGCTTTGCGGGTCAAGTGTTCCCTCCATGAGCCGACGGCGAAGTTCGCATTCCTTGCGAAAATATTGAACTACAACATCGTCTGCGACAACATGAGTCGTCATGTGACAACCTTCTTTTCCTGCACCATGGCATTTTTTCCAAAACATTTGGAAGTTAAAACACACAGGTTGCATCTTTTAAAACACCTCTGAATGCTCTAAAAGATGCAACCTGACCGCCTATTTAAATGTAAAAAAACTTACTATAAACTATATTAACATATAATAACTTATTATGTCAATAGTGCTATTTCTCCCTAAATAGCGTACAATTTTACGTATGTCGTCAAATGAAACGATTGTAAAATTTAATAACGTTTCCTTTGAATGGGAATCAAATAAGCCAATTTTGGATGGGGCGGATTTTTCGGTACGACGAGGTTCTAAAATTACTCTGATGGGACAAAATGGCGCGGGAAAAAGCACCATTTTTGAATCGCTGATCAACAAAGAGTCAACTCCCGAAAGCGGCGCCATTAACCTATCGCCCAACATTACCATTGCCGCGGCCAAGCAAGTAATCAACCGCAAAGATATGAATTTGACGGTGAGAGAATTTTTTGAAAAGTGTTTTACTACTAAGTCCTACGACATTGACCCAAAAATTGAAAATGTGCTATCAGTGAATTAATCTAACCGTGCCGCTCAATAGGACAATCAATCTTTGTCCGGCGGACAACAGGCGCGGCTTTTGTTGGCTTCGGCATTAATTCAAAACCCGGATTTGCTGCTTCTGGATGAACCCACCAATAACCTGGATAAAACCGGCATTGCCCACCTAACCCAATTTCTTAAAGACTATCCGAAAACTTGCCTTGTCATTTCCCACGATGCCGATTTTTTAAATTCCTTCACTGACGGCGTGTTGTATCTGGACATTTTTTCCAAAAAAGTGGAACAATACACTGGTGATTACTTTACCGTGGTGGATGAAATCCAAAAGCGATTGGAGCGCGAGCGCATGAAAAACGCCAGACTGGAAAAAGACATTTCCCACCGCAAAGAACAAGCCAACTTCTTTGCCCAAAAAGGCGGGCACTTGCGCGATGTGTCGGCCAAAATGAAAAAACAAATTGCGGCTCTGGAAGAAGACATCGTTGAAGTGCGCCGGGAAGACAAAACCATTCGCGATTTTAACATCATTTGCCAGGAAGACTCCGGCGGAGACATTTTAACTTTAAATTCGGTTTCCATTTCCAAAAACCATAAATTCGTGGATAAAAAAATAGATGTCCGCCTGACCAAAAAAGAGCGGCTTTTGCTCCAAGGTCCAAACGGCATCGGCAAAACCACCTTACTGGAAAAATTGGCATCGGGACACGCCAAAGGCGAACACATCAAACCCGGCACCCAAATTGCCTACTACCGCCAAGATTTTTCCAACCTGGATTTTAACGCCACGGTTTACCAAATTTTGCAAAAAGCCATGCAAGACCGGGGCACCGAACAAAGCCTGCGAGCCCATGCCGCCGGATTTTTAATTGACAACGAATTACTTAAATCAAAAATTGGTTCGCTTTCGGAAGGCCAAAAAGGCTTGGTAGCCTTTGCCGCCATTTCACTCCAACGCCCGGGTTTGTTAATCCTCGACGAACCCACCAACCACATCAACTTCCGCCACATCCCCGTCATCGCCCGCGCTATCGACCAATTCGAAGGCGCCATGATTTTAGTCTCCCACTCCCAGGACTTTGTAGAACAAATCCACGTGGATCAAATTTTAGATCTTGGCAAATTCTTAGAAAAATAGTTTTGACAAACGATAGAGAATTTTGTAAGATATTTTTTAGTGGTGTTTCTTTTTGAAAACGTTTTTTTTAAGGAGCAATCAGTGTACCAGACAACGAGCACATTGAAGGAAGAAGTATTGTACGCGAAGCTTGCAGACGGACAATATGTGAGAGTCCACCTTCCCGCGTCAATCCAAGATATTATCAAGGAAAAAGCAATTTCATATGGCGTCACGCCACAAGAAGTTGTCGACTCGGCTTGCGCGGATGTTTTTCGTGGTCCCGGCCTCGAATACATCATTGAAAGGTATCTAAGAGAACTTTAACAACAGGACAGAAACTTCAGGGCCCCCCAAATCGGCGGGGCTTTTTTATTTGATTTTTTGGGGAATTTAGCGCAAGATGAGGCTATGATTATTGATGATGTCACTATTACCGTCGCCGCTGGAAACGGCGGGGATGGGGTGGTGCGGTTTAACAAAACTAAAATGTCTTTGGGGCCTACGGGGGCAAACGGCGGAAACGGCGGCGATGTTTATTTGCAGGGAGTATCGGATTTGACGGCTCTCAAACAATTTCGATTCAAAAAAGAGATTAAAGCGGATGATGGCGGCGTTGGCCAAAACCAATTGCATGATGGCGCCAACGCCGAGGATACCATGTTGTTGGTACCTGTAGGAACCGTGGCAACCTATAGCAATGTCAATTCAACTTCGCCTCCCCCTCCGCACAGGGCTTCGGCGGGACAAGGCAAACCCGTTGCCTGGGAGGGAAAAATCGTTGAGATTACCCACATTGGCCAGACCGAATTGATTGCCAAAGCCGGACGCGGTGGCAAGGGGAATTTTTTGTTTCGCTCGGCCACCAACACCACGCCCATGCAGTCAGAAAAAGGAAAGCCGGGCGAATCGTTCACCTTGCATTTGCAATTAAAAATGATTGCCGACGTGGGATTCATCGGCCTGCCAAACGTGGGAAAATCCTCGCTGCTCAACGAATTAACCCGCGCCAGCGCCAAGGTGGCCAATTACCCTTTCACTACCCTGGAGCCAAATTTGGGCGTCTACTACGAATTGATTTTGGCCGACATTCCCGGATTAATTGAAGGCGCGTCGGAGGGCAAAGGTTTGGGAATTAAATTTTTAAAGCACGTTGAGCGCACCCGGGTGCTGTTTCACTTAGTATCGGCCGAATCAGAAAACCCTTTGCAAGATTACAAAACCGTGCGCACGGAATTGGAAGCTCACAATCCACTTCTCTTAAAAAAACCGGAATATGTCTTTTTAAGCAAAACTGATACCGTCAGTAAAGAAACCATTGATGCCATTCAAGCGTCATTTAAAAAAATTGGCAAAGACACCCAGGCTATTTCCATTATCGATCCTGAAAGCCTTAACCAGGTTAAAAAAATTCTTAACCAAGTGATTGCAGAAAAAAGTACAGAGGTCACCGATCCTAAGCTACCCATTGCGTCCGAATCCACAAATGATTAACGTGCGGACAAAACCCATTGACTTGTACCATGGTGTATGCTATACTGGTCGTAGGTTAGTTGCTTCAAAGTGGCCTTAAAAAAGCCCATGGGTCGAGTTTGTTAATAGCGCTAAACCAAGTTAAAAAATTAAAATTTTCATCACAATGGAAGGAACTATCAAAAACCTTGTAATGGATAAAAACTTCGGATTCATTTCCGTTGAAGGCAGAGAAAAAGATTTGTTTTTTCATGCCAATTCATTAGTAGCAGGAGTGTCTTTTATGGATTTGAAAGTTGGTGACAAAGTGTCATTCGACGAAGCAGATTCTCCAAAAGGCCCAAACGCCGTAAACGTAGCCAAAATGTAATTTTGGTCGCTTACACAAAAAAACATCCGCCTCATCGGCGGGTGTTTTTTTGTTGGTTATTTGATAATGTTTTTTAAATCTTCCAGTACTTCCTTGCTGTGCTCTTCCGGTTTTACTTTTTCGTAGATTTTTTCTATCTGGCCTTTTGGGTTTACCAAAAACGAGCTGCGAACAATGCCCATATATTTTTTGCCATACATTGATTTTTCTTGCCAAACTCCGTACAGCTCCACCACTTTTTTATCTTCATCAGCCAACAAAGTAAAGGGCAATTGATATTCGTCGGCAAACTTTTTATGGCTTTCTGGCGAGTCGATGCTTACTCCCACAATCTTGACGTTGAGTTTTTTAAATCCCAAAAAATCATCGCGCAAAGCGCAAGCCTCTGTCGTACAACCCGAGGTATTATCTTTAGGATAAAAATACAACAAAAGCCAAGCACCTTGATATTCGCTCAAGGAATGATTGTTGCCATCCTGATCTTGAAGAGTAAAATTGGGAGCAGGGTCGCCTACTTTAAACATTTGAATTTGGAAGCTAGTAGTTGGAAGTTGGAATAGAATTTAGAATATAGAATTCTGCATTCTTGATTCATGTATTCTATTCTAGCTCCTAGCTCCTAAATTCTAGCTTCACGTTTTAGTAATAATCTTTCACCTTCTTTAAATCCACATGCTTACGCAATTTCTCAAGAGCCTTGGCTTGGATTTGTCGGATGCGCTCGCGGGTGACGCCGAATTCTTCGCCGGTTTCTTCCAAGGTGTGCATGACGCCGTCCTCCAAACCAAACCGCATGCCCAAAATTTTTAATTCACGGCTGGTCAAATCGCTTGAAATCTCGGCAAAGCGTTCTTTCAATAATTTCCGAGCAGCCTCGGTATTAGGGGCAATCGTTTTGTCGTCTTTAATAAATTCGGCCAGCACACTATCTTGTTTATCTTTATCTTCTCCAATCGGAGTTTCAAGCGACACCGCTTTTTGGGCAATTTTTCTGATGTGGTGCACCTTGTCAACTTCAAGACCCATTTCGGCGGCAATTTCTTCCGCCAAGGCTTCGCGCCCCAATTCCTGCAATAAACTTTTTCTTACTTTAGTATATTTGGAAATGGTTTCAATCATGTGCACCGGGATGCGAATGGTTCGGGCCTGGTCAGCCAGGGCGCGGGTAATGGACTGGCGAATCCACCAGGTAGCATAGGTGGAAAATTTGTAGCCCCGCCTCCAGTCAAATTTTTTGACGGCTTTAAACAAGCCTAAGTTTCCTTCTTGAATTAAGTCCAACAACGTTAAATTTGGAGACCTGCCAACATATTTTTTGGCAATGGAAACTACCAGTCTTAAGTTGGCCAACGCTAATTTATTTTTGGCTTCTTCATCTCCGTGTTCAATTCGCTTGGCCAATTCTTTTTCTTCTTTAGCCGACAAAAAGCTTGACCGGCCAATTTCACGAAGATACATCTGGATCGGGTCAATTTTACTCAGCAAAACTTTTTGTTTCTTTTCTTTTTTACCCTTCACTTCCAAAAATTCCCGGACATCGCGGACTTCCACCCCCATTTCTTTTAGCTGATCGTAGATTTTTTCCAAGCCTTCCACGTCGCTTTCGATATTGGGCAGAGCGTACAATATTTCTGAAGTGGTCAAAAAACCGCGCTCCGATCCTTTTTTAAGGAGAGCGTTGATTTGTTCTTGGCTCACTTTGACCGGACGCAAAGCTCTGGCTGCTTTTACCGCCCGGCTTTTAGCTTTTTTTGCCACGTTTTTTACCGATTTTTTTACAATCTTTTTAACTTTGGCAGCTTTTTTTGGCTTTGTTTTTTTTGCCATAATTACAATTGTTTTGTTAACGTATTAAATTCCTCTAAGAGTTGCTTTTCTTGCTCGCTTTCGTTGCTGTCATGGGCTTGCTTAATCTCTCCGGACTTTGCCTGCAACCTATCCTTTAAATCCATCTTTTTTAACTGCGCTAAACACAGCAACATTTCTTCTTGTCCGTCTTCTTGATACTCTAAATCACCTCGCAGTGCAAGAGCCGCCACCATATTTTGAAGCTCCGCCGTTACCTCTTGCTTGTCAAAAATCATCTTAAAATCCTCTTGAAGTTGGCCTTCCGGCACCGGTATTTTATGCTCAACGATTTTTTTAATCTCTTCTAAAAATGCCTTGGTTTTTTCTGAAAACAGCGGCCAATTTTCATGGCCCACGGCCTTGATAAACTCCGGATTTTTAACCACCAGGGCAATGACTTTTTCTTCGATGAGTTTTTTGCGGCCCTCCGGACTTATCCGCTGCTCGGTTTGCAATCCGCTTGAGTTGACATTAATAGACTCTCCCAGTGACCTTACATTGGTATCGCGCTTAATTTTGGCCAGTTCTTCCAAAATCGCTTCTTCTTTGATGTTGAGTTTTTGGGAAAGTTTTTGCACCCAAAACGATTGCTCAATGTTGTTTTGCAAACGTCGAATGGCCGGCAGCACTATTTTTCCAATCTCTTTTTTTCCTTCCGGAGTTTGCGCTTCAAATTGCAAAAAGGCGGAATCAAAATAATAATCCATAATTGACTTGGCCTTTTGAACCGACTCTTGCCAAATAGCCGGATTTTGTAAAATAATCTCCGCCGGATCAGATTTTTTACCGCCTTCTCCGTAGTGCTCAATAATTTTAATGTTAAACCCCTGCTCTTGGGCCAAGTTGATGCCCCGTTTGGTAGCGGAGTCTCCCGCCACATCCATATCGAAAGCCAAAACTAAATTTTCGCAGTAGCGCTTGAGTATGGTAAGGTGCTGGCTGGTTAACGCAGTCCCGGAAGCAGCTACGGTGTTTTCATAACCCGCCTGGTGGCACATAATAACATCCGTGTAGCCTTCCACCACCACGCATTGATTTTGTTTTCGGGCCTGCAGCCTGGCATTATTGAGGCCATACAAAATTCCTGACTTGTCGTACAAAATTGTCTGGGGGCTATTAATATATTTGGCAATTTCTTTGTTGTCGGCATCTTTAAATACCCTGCCGCCAAAACCGACCACTTCAGAATTTAATCCAAAAACCGGAAACATAATTCTACCCCGAAACCTATCGTAAGAATCAGATTTATTGTTATCTTTTTCTATGGCCAGTCCCGTTTTGACAATTTCCTGGCGCTGGTAGCCCTGGCCAATGAGAAAATCAGATAAACCGCTCCAGGTATCAGGCGAATATCCAAGCCGCCACTTTTTAATGCTTTCTTTGGTAATCCCCCGTTGTAACAAATAAGCTTCCGCTTCTTTTCCAATAACCGAAGCTTGCAATTGTTTTTCAAAAAATTTGCAGGCCAACTCACAAATTTCATACAAGCGTTGGCGTTCGGTGCGCAATTGCACATTCTCGCGCTTTAATTCCACTCCGGCCTTGGCTGCTAAAATACGCAGGGCATCGCCAAATTCCACGCCCTCAATTTTCATGACAAAGTCAAAAATACTGGAGCCGGCTCCGCAACCAAAACAATGCCACATTTGGCGGGCGGGCGAAACAAAAAATGAAGGCTTTTTTTCCGAATGAAACGGACACAGTCCCCGTAAATTAGCTCCGGTTTTAGTCAGCTTAACATAGCCTCCGACCACATCCACCACCGAAAGTTTGCTTTTTATTTCTTCTAATTGAGAATCCATATCGGCGAATTTCTAATTTTTAATTTCTAATTTTTAATGGGCAGGTGTTGAAATTTTGACAACGCAAAATTTCAACGATTGTAACCATTGAGCACTTTTTTAAGCATTAATTTCTTTGGCTAGTTTTTTGAGTTCTTCTAAGGCAACTTTCGAAAGATGTAATGTGTCAGTCGGATTAGCCGATAATCCGACATTTTTGTATCTTGGAATTACGTGCAAATGAAAATGGAAAACTGCTTGTCCGGCTACTTCGCCATTTGATTGAGAAAGACGAATACCATCAACATTGAGAGATTTTTTCAGTTTCTGAGAAACATGTTTTCCCGCCACAATGACATTCTTTAAGACACCTTCATCGATATCAAAAATATTTTCAAAATGTTGTTTTGGAATTACCAAGCAATGCCCTTGGGTAATAGGATTTACATCCAAAAACACCAAAACAGTATCATCTTCAAACACTTTAGCGCAATCAATGTCACCGTTGACTATTTTGCAGAAAATACAGTCGTCCATGTTACTTTAAAAGATAGGTCAGTGTCACGTTTGAATCAATTTCCATTTGGCCGGTTTGAATTTGAGGGGCGACACTGGGAACTGCAGCCATCATACTCATAGCTCCATTGTAAATAGGTTGTGGCACACTGGAAGAATCTTCGGAAATATTGAGTAATTTATCTATTTGCAAACCGGTGCCGGCGATCATGTCTTGAGCCTTTTCTTTGGCCTGCGCAATGGCTTGGGCTCTGGCCGCGGCCTCGGCTTTTATTGGGTCATCAACCGTAAACTGCAAACTTCCTACCGTATTGGCTCCATTGGAAGTGGCGGCGTCTAAAATGGCAGAAATATTGTCAAAATTCCTAATTTTCACACTCACTTGCTGATTTAACGAATAACCGTTAAACACTTGCACTCCTTTATCGCTGTAAGAATACGTGGGATTTAAACTATACATGGTTGTTTGAATGTCGCCGTCGGCCACTCCCAATTTTTTAATGGCCGCAATCACCGCGTTCATGGTGGTATTATTACCATCTACCACATCCTGGCTTTGCAATCCCTGGGTATTAACGCCAAAAGTAACTAGAGCGATATCCGGCTTAACATATGTTTTGCCCTCGCCACTGACGCTCAATTGCTGCGGATTGTTTTTTGGCAAATTATCAAACTGGTACACCAAGCCAATCAGCAAATACAAGACAACACCCACCACCAGCAACGCCGCGAGCCAAAAAAACCGATCCGATAACTCGTGTACTTTTAGCGTTTTCACATTTGTCATTTCTTCCATAATTTTATGCTAAATTAATAATTTTTTATCGATAATATAATAGCGAAATAACTACCGCATACAATAAAGATAAAAACGTCATCAGAAGCAGGCTAATGGTTGTTGTCTTGTACTTTTCTATCGTTTTTATTGATTCCAAGCTGCTGGTATAGCTCGTTTTTTGGAGCTTGATGATTTCCTCCTGCAAATCGAGAATTTTTTTTGTGTCTTCTTCCATGAAAGTTGCAAGTTTTATGTAAACCACACCGTTACCATAAAACCTGCGATTAATAATATACTCTCATATTAGCACAAAGACCGATCATTCCAAAGAACTTATTGCACCCTTCTAAGATGAAAATACAACAGGGAAAATGGAAACCCCGGAATTACATTCAGATGCATTTTTCCTAAATATTCCCCTGGTGCAATTTCAACGATTTCGTCTAGGATATAACGCGCCCACCAGGGATTTTCTTTAATATTGTACTGTATCTTCAAGACAAACGTGTTGGGGTTAAACAATCCTTTGCCAACAAAAGTAATAAAAGGATATTTTTCGCTTTGTCCGCCTTTCCCGCTTCCAGACGGAACCCCGCCCGAGGCGTTGGTTTCATCTTCAAACACGTTAATGCCCTTGGAATCTTGGGAATTAAACTTTTTACCAAACCAAGCAGTCTTAAATCCCACCGATCCCCGATACAACCCATCTGGTTTGGGATTGGGCAATTTTCCGTTTACAAATGCGGCGTTTTCAGCACCACGTCCCATCTGCCAAGTTCTAAACCACAAACAAAGAAGCGCCGCCACCAGGATAATCAAAAAAAACTTGAGCAGGACGATTGCCAAAATCACAAAAAAGATCGCATACAAAATTTTCCAAAAAATATTCATAGTAAAAATACCATCTGCGGTGTAACCCGGACTTGAATTGGCATTTCAGGAACAAAATCGCCATTTTTGGCGAATTTGAACCCGAAGTGCCTCGGTCGGGTTTATAATATCAGAATTAGGGTAAAATAGGAAGAATTTTAGGTGTCTCGGTCACGACCGTAATTTGCCATTTTGAGACAAATAGGTTTTCAGGCACTGTCTCATTTTTCCCACTTTTGTTCGGGAAATGAGACAAAAAAGACACTATAGGAAAAACTGGTCGACAAATGTCTCACGACACCGTCTGCGGTTTACTAAGCTCTTTTACTATGTAGTCAATCCAGTTTTGGTACCAGCACCACGATTTGACAACCATGGCACCAAAACCCTTACTAGAGAAATTGAGGGCTTCAGAGCAAAAAGCGAATAATCGGTTCGAACTTACCGAAAAGTTTTTGAAATACAATATGGAATTGGCAAACGACCGAACAAATGAGGAAAATACTCATTTGTTCAAAAAAGTCGGTTCGAACTTTCAAATTAAGGATCGAACCGTACTTTTTGAGCCACGCGGAGCGTGGAAAACCCTTTTGGATTCTGGATTCGGCGGGGGGAATGCATTAGTGTCGCGCCTTCGGCGCGACCCCGCTTTGTCCGTTTCTTCTGATTCCGAATTTTTGCGGTGTGACTAGGACAAGAACTAAGAATCCAGGAACAAATTTATAATTTCTAGCAGATCCTAAAAAGAAGTCACTCGGTCTGAGTTTATTCCAGTGAATATATTAGCAAGACAAACCAATAAACTAAATTATATTTGTGCTGAGGAATTACTTTTCCCTGAAATCAGTTCTGCAATATATTCAAAATAATTACAAACAGAATAAAAATCTTTTTCTGGATCAATCTCTATATTTGAAGACGGCGTTGTTTTATCTACCCATTTTTGAATATCGATCCCGCCACCAAGAGACAGGCTTATTGGCAAATAGGCACAGGAATTCGCAACATTATTAAACATAGGATGTTTCACTATGTCATTTGCAATATCAATAATTTCTTTGATTCTTTTTTTGTAAAAATCGGAGATATTATTATCTTTCAAAAGTTCTTTATTAACCTTTTTGACCGCTTCAATTGTTGTTCGCAATAATACATATACCGAATATGCATTTGACCAAGCTTCATAAAGATAGGTATTTATGGCAGGATCATCAACAGGAAGATTTTTTTTAAAAAATTCATCAGTTGTATTACAGAAATTAATCATTTGATAATAAGCGAATTCATAATACATGATAGCTATGTGTGTTGCGAATTTTAGTTCTATATTTGTTCCAAAATCATAGGATTTTTTGAAATCTTCAAATTTTATTATTTTATATTTAGACACACTAATCATTTAAATTATATACTTCATGATTTATTCAAGGTAAATAAAAATTGGAAAAAACTTCGTTTTAAAATTGGATCCAATTGGTTTGAGTATAAGTTCCGGTCTTACCTTGATAAAAAAGATTGATAGTCCATGTTTGGTTTCCAGGGGTAGAACTTGGAGTTACTCCATCCATTGCACCCTCAATTCCTCCCCATTCAAAAGGATAAAAGAAATTTCCCGATACATCTTGTTCATTTTCACTATTTAAAGGCAAATAAGTATTTCCATCACTCATTGTCATGGTTACAGTAACCCCAGGGGCTAAATTGGGAATAGTACAACCTTCTGATGGATTCACTCCTCCAGCTCCGCCAGGAAATCCTACTTTACAAGCTGGAACTTGCCCGTCATCGGTAAACCATGTTGCAGGTTCTTTATTAGAAGAAGGAACTGGCGTAGCGACCACACCAGTAGCAGTTTGTTGGGGACTTAAAATTGCAGGAGTTGTGGGTTGCATACTCTGAACAGAACTCTTGGAAGTTTGTTGAGCTAACATCGCATTTAGTTGAGCTTGCAAAGACTGTATTTCTTGGGTAATTAAGACAATCAATTCTTGTTTGTAATCCTGCTGCGAGGGCTGTGTATCGGCTTTAACTATGGGGCTAAACCCAAATAAAAGACTTACTAAAGCTAAACATATAATTATTTTTTTCATAATAATTAAAAATTAATACTGATTAAAAATTTAAAATGGGTGTTTTAAAAAATCATGTCGTTAGGTCGCTCGATCGACTGAAATAGGGCGGTTGCACGATAGCAAATGTTGTCTGCGGAGGAAGTGGGACTCGAACCCACGAGACCCTTTCAGGTCACAGCTTTCCAAGCTGTTGCAATGGCCGCTATGCGACTCCTCCAAACATTATACTTCCATGTCTCTTAGTGCCTTAATGCGTTCTTCAATGGGAGGATGAGTGGAGAAGAGTTTTACAAACCAACTTTGTTTTTGGCCGTCTTTGAAAGGCGACTCAATATATAGGTGGCTGGTAGCGGTGTTGGCACTCTTCATCGGCGTTGGGTCTTGCGCAATTTTTTCCAGCGCCAGAGCCAATCCTTCCGGATAGCGGGTCAAAAGCGCGCCGTCAGCATCAGCCAACGACTCGCGCTTGCGCGAAATGGCTAACTTAATTAACGTGGCGGCAATCGGGGCTAAAATCGCGGCAACGATGGCGGCAATCATCAAAATTAATCCCGCCTCGCTATTTTTTGAGTTGCCGCGCCTACCCATCCCGCCAAACAAACTGATGCGCAAGAAAAAATTGGCTAGCAATGCGACGACTCCGGCCAAAACCACCACGGCCGTGGAAAGCAGCATGTCTTTATTGCCAATATGTGAAAGTTCGTGAGCAATAACACCTTCCAGTTCCACTTTATTTAAGCGTTGCAACAATCCTTGGGTCACGCAAACCACAGCGTGATTTTTATCTCGGCCCGTAGCAAAAGCGTTGGGCTGCATGTCGGCAGTGATGTAAATTTTTGGCACGGGTAAACCGGCAGTAATACACAGGTTTTCCACAATGCGATAGAGTTCCGGATTATCTTGCAGTGTGACCGGCGTAGCTTTGGCCATTTTCAACACAATTTTATCTGAAAACCAGTAGCTTCCAATGCTCATGCCAACGCTCAAAATCACCGCCAAATACAAAATTAAATCGGTTCCAAGAGCCTGGCTAAACAGCCAACCAACGGCGATGACAAAGACCAAAAAGAACGTGATAAGAAACCACGTCTTTCTGGTATTACTGTCTGCTTGTGTGTATATAGATGCCATATTTTTTATACACCAAAAATTCGCAATGCGAATTTTTGGTTGTTATAGAAATTAAAACTTTACCGCAACTGGTTGTCTTTCCGCATCGTTGGCGGTTTGAAACAAATCCATGGCCTTAAAACCAAGAGAGTTTGCGATGATATTTGATGGGAAACTTTGAACTTTGATATTTAAGTCGCGAACGTTGGTGTTGTAAAATCTTCGGGCGGCTTGGATTTTGTCTTCAGTGTCAGTTAATTCATTTTGCAATTGCAAAAAATTGGTGGAAGCTTTGAGGTCCGGATAATTTTCAGAAACGGCAAACAGGCTTTTTAGAGTTCCCGACAGCATATTTTCCGCTTCGCCTTTGGCCGCAATTCCCTGGGCATTCATGGCATTGGCTCGAGCTTTGGTTACGTCCTCAAATAAACTTTTTTCATGCGTGGCGTAACCTTTAACTGTTTCCACCAAATTTGGAATTAAATCATACCTGCGCTTAAGTTGAACATCAATATCGGCCCAAGCTTCTTGCGCCCGGTTTTTGAGGGTCACCAAACCATTAAAGGCCCCGATAATCCACAAAACCAATAAAACGATGACGACTAAGATGACGATTGTTAAGATATCCATGCGTGTGAATTTGAAATTTGAAATTTACAATTTGAAATCAATTTGAAAATAACAAATTTGAAATACTTAAAGCGTTTTTAATATTGAATTATTTACACATTGAAATATTGATTTCAAATTTCAAATTGTAAATTTCAAATTAGCACTCTATTTTGGCAAATCTTCTTCCAACAAACTCAAAATATGCGGATGCTGAACCATAAATTTGTAGTTGAACAGTTTTAGCATCATAAAAAAATCCTCCAGTTCTTCCCTGAATTTTGCGGGGCCGGTAAAGACCTCCCACAGTGATACTACGAGATTTTTGGTATAATGGTGCAATAATTCGTAGTCGGATTTTCGCATCAGATAAATGATAATTTGCTTAAATTCGCCCCGATCCAGCCAAATGCCCTGGCAACGCTTGCAAAAATCCACTTTTACTTTTGAATCATCGTAATGCACTTCTGACAAGGCAACGCGACAAACCGGACAGCGTTTGCTGGAATTGGCAATTTTAAACTTACCCTTATCGCGCCAAATATCAAAGTCCAGCCAATTTAATTCCTTATCTTTATCATCTTTGGCCAATTTCAATTCATCCTTGTCAAACCAAATCCCCAAACACTCGGGACAATAATCAACCTCCACATTATGAAACAACACCTTCTGCATCGCTTCTTTGTGATTGTTTGGACAAGTCATACCTCTACTATAACAAAAACTGCAAAAATAACAATAAAAAAGCTCGGCACGCAAACGCGCCGAGCCTATCATTACAACAACCATTCTAAAACATCTTGCCAAGAGCCAACGGTCTTGACGTAACCGAGCATGGCCAAATGTTCCATGGCTTCTTCTTCCTGACCCCGGAACAGGTAGAGGTTTTTTATTCCTACTTGGTGGAGATATCCAAGAACCTCCAAACGGTCGTCAATGAAATGAGTCACGCCCAATCTTTCGCAAATCGGAGCCTTGTCCTTTCGATCTGTGCAAAAGTGCACCTGCTCCTTGGTTAAACCGGTTGCCTGGTAAAATCCCCTTGCCTCGAGCCACGACCAAACAGCCTTCTCGGATTCCAGCGGCACCCACGAAACAACATGGACTTGCGAAAATCGCTTCTCTCGCAATCTTTTGATGGACTCAAACGCACCTTTCACCACCGGCAAGAAATCGTTGGTTATAAAACCTTCAACGATTACTCGCCCAAGATCCACCCCAAGAATTTCCAGTGACATGACATTTCCTTTCAATGAGCAAAAACACCATCAGCCAATTGAGCCTCAACTCTAACAAAAAACCCTTCTTTTTTTAAGAAAGGTTTTTTGAAATTCTATTTTCTATATTTCTATTTTCTATTTTCTAGTATTCTTCGTTCATCATCGGATTTCCCATTCCCGCGGATTTTTCTTCTTTTTTGGGGAGTTCGGCGACGACGGCTTCGGTGGTCAGGAGCATACTGGCGGCGGAGACGGCGTTTTCCAAAGCGGTTCTTACCACTTTGGTTGGGTCAACCACCCCGGCTTTGATGAGGTCTTCGTAAACCATCGTCTGGGCATTAAAACCGAAATTCTCATTGCCCTTGTCCTGAGCCGCGCCGAAGGATTCTTTGACTTTCGCAACAACCACTGCCCCATCAATGCCGGCGTTTTCGGCGATTTGACGGATGGGTTCTTCCAAAGCTCGCTTTAAAATATTTACTCCTGTCGCTTCATCTCCCTCTAGTTTTATGGTTTCCAGCGACTGCAAGGCGCGCAACAATGCTACGCCTCCGCCCGGGACAATGCCCTCTTCAATCGCGGCTCGGGTGGCATTGAGCGCGTCTTCCAATTTGTGTTGCTTGGCTTTTTGTTCCACTTCGGTGGCCGCGCCAACTTTAAGCACGCCAACCCCGCCAGCCAACTTGGCCAAGCGTTCTTGCAACTTATCTTTGTCAAAACCGGAAGTGGCATTTTCAATTTCTTTTCGCAGACCAAAAACTCTTTGTTCTATGAGCGATTTTTCGCCTTTGCCTTCCACAATGGTGGTATTTTCCTTGGTGGCAATCACGCGACGAGCGTGGCCGAGCATGTCTAATTCAGCGGTTTCCAGTTTCATACCCACTTCTTGGGAGATGACTTTGCCGCCGGTGACGATGGCAATGTCTTGAAGCATTTGTTTTTTGCTGTCGCCAAAACCGGGAGCCTTAATGGCCAAAGCCGTAAACATGCCGCGCAATCTATTTACAATCAGCGTGGTCAGGGCATCGCCATCGACGTCATCGGCAATAATCACCAACTCTTTTTTTCCAGTTTTTATAATTTTTTCCAAAAGCGGCAAAATCTCCTGGAGCGAACTGATTTTTTTGTCAGTAATTAGAATATAAGGATCCTCTAAAACGGCTTCCATTTTTTCGGAATTGGAAACCATGTACGGAGAAATATATCCCCGGTCAAATTGCAAACCTTTGACAATTTCTTTGGACAAACCAAAGGTTTTTGACTCTTCAACCGTGATAACGCCGTCTTTACCCACTTCCATCATCACTTCGGCAATCAAATCCCCCATTTGCGTGTCTTGAGCGGAAATCGTAGCCACCTGGGAAATTTCTTCGCGCGAGCTGATGGTTTTTGACATGGCCTTAAGTGACAGGACAATGGCATCTTTACCTTTGACAATACCTTTACGCAAAGCCAGTGGGTTTGCTCCAGCCGCCACGTTTTTTAAGCCTTCGGTGGCAATGGCCTGGGTTAGGACAACCGAAGCTGTTGTCCCATCTCCGGCAACATCATTAGTTTTTGAAGCCACTTCTTTGATAATTTCCGCGCCAATGTTTTCCATGGCATCTTCAAGCTCAATTTCCTTGGCAATAGAAACGCCATCGTTGGTAATGGTCGGACTGCCAAACGATTGTCCCAACACCACGTTACGCCCCTTTGGCCCCATCGTCACTTTCACCGCGTTAGCCACCTTGTCCAAACCAGCTTTGAGAGCCTTTCGAGCGTCTTCTTTGTAAATAATTTTTTTAGCCATATTTTTAGAAATTAGAAAATAGAAAGTAGAAAATAGAATTACGACTCAACGCAACGCCCGCATTCTATTTTCTATATTTCTATTTTCTATTTTCTCGTTTATTCAATAACTGCCAAAATATCACTCTCGCTGGCAATTAAATATTCTGTTCCTTCCACTTTAATTTCCGTCGGCCCATATTTGGTAAAAAGCACTTTGTCGCCCACTTTGACCGAAACCGGGACAATTTTTCCATCATCTGTTTTTTTACCTTGTCCTACTGCTATGACCATCCCTTGTTCCGGCTTTTCTTTCTCCGCGGTTTCCGGCAAAAAAATTCCAGACTTGGTTTTTTCTTCCTCTTTAATCGGCTCAATGAGAATATGATCTGAAAGTGGTTTGATATTCATAATTTTGATTTTTGAATTATTTAAGATACTCCAATTTATGAAATTTGCTTATTGATGTCAAGACTCACAACCAACAACAGGATTTTTAATCCTGTTTCTTAAAGGTATGCATTTTTCAGATATTTTCCCGTATAACTGGCTTTGACTTTGGCAATTTCCGCCGGAGAACCTTGGGCAATAATTTGGCCTCCGCCTTCACCGCCTTCCGGACCCAGGTCAACAATGTGATCAACGCATCCGATAAAGTCAGTATTGTGTTCAATGGTGAGGACCGTATTGCCTTTGTCCACCAAATTTCTTAGCACAGAAACTAATTTTTTAATATCTTCAAAATGCAATCCCGTGGTTGGCTCGTCTAAAATGTAGAGTGTTTTACCGGTGTCGCGGCGCGAGAGTTCGGTGGCCAGTTTTATGCGCTGGGCTTCACCGCCAGATAACGATGTGGCGGCTTGTCCTAGCTCCACATACGAAAGTCCTACCTCTTTTAAGGTTTTCATTTTGTCGTTGATGCCCGGAATATGCTTGAAAAATTCACCGGCTTCTTCAATGGTCATTTTCAAAACATCAGCAATGTTTTTGTCTTTGTAGGTAATTTCCAAGCACTTCTTTGCTATAACGCTTGCCACGACACTCTTCACACTCCACATAAATATCAGGCAAAAAATACATCTCCACTTTTTTGGTTCCCTGGCCTTCACAAGCTTCGCATCGGCCGCCTTTGACATTAAAACTGAATCTGCCGGCCGAATATCCCCGCACCTTTGCTTCGCGGGTTTGGGTAAACAAATCTCTGATAAACGAAAAGGCGCCGGTATAAGTAGCTGGGTTTGATCTTGGCGTTCTACCAATGGGCGACTGGTCAACTAAAACAACCTTGTTGATGTTTTCAGTTCCCAAAATTTCTTTGTGGGCGCCGGCTTCATCTTTGGCCCGATAAAATTGTTTCAGAAGAGACTTGGCCAAAATATCATTGACCAGGGAAGATTTTCCGGAACCCGAAACTCCGGTGACACAAATAAATGTTCCCAGGGGAAAAGCCACATCCACATTTTTTAAATTGTGCTCTGTGGCACCCTTCACCGTCAAGAACTTTTGATTTTTGGTTTGCAATTTTACCTTTTGTCCCTTACCTTTTGTTTTTTCTCCATCAGAAATTTTCAGTCTTCCGGATAGGTATTGGCCGGTGAGACACTTTGACTTTAAAATTTGTGCTGGTGTTCCCTGGAAAACCACTTTACCTCCGTGCTTTCCCGCGCCCGGGCCAATGTCCACGATCCAATCTGAAGCCATCATGGTTTGGGGATCGTGTTCAACCACAATGACGGTGTTTCCCAAGTCACGCAATTGCAACAAGGTATCAATTAAACGCTGCTGGTCACGGGCGTGCAAGCCAATGGAAGGCTCGTCTAAAATATAAAGCACTCCGGATAATTTTGACCCGATTTGAGTGGCCAAACGAATGCGCTGCTCTTCGCCTCCCGACAAGGTCATGGCTTTTCTGTCCAAGTTTAAGTAGCCCAAGCCCACGTCCAGCAAAAATTGCAGCCGGTCAATAATTTCTTTGGTAATTGACTGGCTAATACTTGTATCGCTAGCTTTTAATTTCTTACCTAAAGTTTCAAAAAATTCTTTTACATTATCTATGGGCATTGCCACGACTTTATCAATCGACAAATCTCCCACGGTTACCGCCAATACTTCCGGCTTAAGGCGCTTGCCTTTGCAAACAGGGCACTGTTTGACGACCATGTACTGGTTAATTTCTTCCCGAGTCCAATCAGAATCGGTTTCATGGTAGCGGCGCTCCAAATTGGCAATCACGCCCTCAAATTTTCCATCGCCTTTTAAAATAATCTCAATGATTTTTGGGGACAAATTTTTTACCGCGGTATTGAGTGAAAAATGGTGCTGGGCCGCCAATTCTTGCAATTTCCAATTGTAATATCCCTGACGCCCCACCTTATGGCTGGCGGTGGCCCAAGGCCGGATGGCGCCTTCCGCGATGGTTAAATTTTTGTTGGGCAACACCAACTCTGGCGCCACTTCCAGCTTCTCTCCCAAACCCGTGCAATCCGGACAAGCGCCGTAGGGATTATTAAATGAAAATGTGCGAGGCTCCAGTTCAGCCAAAGAAATGCCGCAATCTTCACAGGCAAAATGCTCACTGAAGGTAATGTCGGCATTATCAGGATTTTTGGTTTGAGGGGCCACGATAACAATTCCTTTTCCTAATTTCAAAGCGGTTTCCAACGAATCAACCAGGCGCGAGCGATCCAAATCCTCGTCCAAGACCAACCTGTCAACCACAGCCTCAATGCTGTGTTTTTTATTTTTATCCAACGGTTTTTGCAAAGCTTCTTGGGCCAAATAGATATCGGCGTCAATTCTCACCCGGACAAAACCATTGCGCTGAATTTCTTGGAGCACAGCAGTATGCTCACCTTTTTTGCTTTTTATCACCGGCCCCAAAATGGCAATTTCAGAATTTTTGGAAAGCTTCATGACTTGCTCCACGATTTGGTCAATAGTCTGCTTTGAAATTAACTTTCCGCAGTTGGGACAATGGGGTTTGCCAACTCTGGCATACAAAAGCCTAAGATAATCGTACACTTCGGTAATAGTTCCCACGGTTGAGCGGGGATTTTGCATGGCCTTTCGCTGGTCAATGGAAATAGCTGGGCTGATGCCTTCAATTTTGTCCACGTCGGGTTTATCCATCACACCCAAAAACTGCCGGGCGTAGGCCGACAAACTTTCAACGTAGCGGCGTTGGCCTTCGGCATACAACGTGTCAAAAGCCAGCGATGACTTGCCCGAACCCGAAAGCCCGGTAATCACCACCAGCTTGTTTTTAGGAATATCCAAATCAATATTCTTGAGGTTATGCACCCGCGCGCCCCGAATCTTGATAAAATCTTGGGTAATATTTTTTGCCATATATTTTTCAGTTGGTTATTATACAACTTTTAGATAAATCTTTCAAGAAATTATAATAAAAAAGCCCGAGTGCATCATCGCACTCGGGGCCTAGATCACTGGCCAAAAAGAAACAAGGAGGAGGTGTTAAAATAACCTTGAGGCCGGCCGGCAGTGGCACTGATAACCAGTTTTCCTTTCTCGCGCACCAAACAAAGGAACATCTCATCAATGGGCTCCATGGCAATCATCAGATTCTCAAACCCAATTTCTCTGCAGTTATTCACTGCCAAGTATAAAGCCACTTCTGCCGAAAGTAGGTTAAGAGACTTGCGTTCCCTGGATCTTTTAAAAATCTCCGTATAGTGTTGCCCTTGCTCAATATCCAGATCAAGCAACGATAAAAGGACGGGGCGCATGATCCTTTTTTTGCTTGAAAGAATAAAGTTCTTGCTCCCAAAAATCTTCAAAGCGGGCTTTTTAATCGTGCAACCCTGGAGGTCCAAGACAGTTTTAATTTCCTGGTAGGCAAGCGTGCCGATGACCACGTCTTCCCAAATTGTTAATAACGTACTCATGGTAACCATCCTTCTTTCTTGCATTCATCAAGTTGTCAAAGAAAACGCCACGGCATCAAAATATCATATTTTTATAAAAATGTATAGGGAGTTTCTTGTAAAAAAGTGATTTTTGTTGTTTAATGAGAGCGTGGAAAAATATAATCGCCTAGCAAAAAAAGATATTGAAAAACTCCCCAAAACGGCGGGAGTGTATTTATTTTTGGAAAAAAGGGAACCTATTTATATCGGCAAGGCCATTAATCTGAAAAGTCGGGTGAAAAATCATTTTCTCCAACCGACCTACAAAGACGATATGTTTACCAAAAAAACTACCCATATCGGCTTTATAGAAACCGGCTCTGAAATTGAAGCTTTGGTTTTGGAAGCCCAATTAATCAAACAACACCAGCCAAAATTCAATTCGGTTTGGCGGGACGACAAAAACTATTTTTATGTTGCCGTTGCTGACAAAAAACGTCCTGTTGTTTTTATAACCCATCAAAAAAATAATCCCGACATCCAATACATCGGCCCATTTGTGGAGGGAAATTCCTTAAAAAAAGTACTGAAATTTCTGCGAAGGGTGTTTCCCTATTATACCAGTGCAACGCATCCTAAAAACAAATGCCCCTGGTGCCACTTGGATGTCTGTCCCGGCCCAAACCCGGATTTGGCGGAGTACAAAAAAAATATCAAAAAATTGGTCTTGATTTTGCAGGGCAAAAGAAAAATAGTCTTAAGCTCGCTCAAAAAAGAAATGAAAGCGCTATCGGATGCCAAAGAATTTGAAAAGGCCATGGTAGTACGTGAAAAAATTTCCGCCCTGGAAAACATCATGTCCCACACCAACGTGATAGAAATGCAAAATGCAAAAATCAAAATGCAAAATTTAGTGAACGAAAAGTGGCCACTTACCGAAAAGATGTTACAAGCAATTCTGCGTATGCAAACTCCAATTTCAAAGATAGAGTGTTACGACATTTCCAACATCCAAGGCAAACAAGCCGTGGGATCAATGGTGGTGTTTGTTAATGGCCAGCCCGACAAAAACCAGTACAAAAAGTTTCGCATCAGGATGAAAAACGAGCCCAACGATATTGCCATGCTCAAAGAAATGCTCCAAAGAAGACTTGCGCATCGGGAATGGCCATATCCGGACATCATGCTAATAGACGGCGGCATAGCCCAGCTTAACGTGGGTGTTGCGGGCAAAAATAATTTCAAAGATGCCAAAAACATCAAAATTATTTCCATTGCCAAAGGCAAGCGTGAGCTTTTAATCGAAGATCAACAAAAACATATCCCGTTAAAAAATCTGCCGCCAGACATTTATAATTTAATTGTTCATCTCGACGACGAAGCCCACCGCTTTGCCATCACCTACCACAAAGAACTCAGAAGACGAAATTTACTTGATATTTAATCAGAATTTTGCTATTGTAAGCAAGATGAAGAGTCTTCTTTCTCATATTCTTAGTGCTGGCCTGGGACTTTGGCTGGCAACGTTGTTTGTGGCCGGAGTCGTGGTGCGGGTCTATCCGAATTCAAATTTTTTTGGAGCGCCCCTGACTGCACAATGGCAAATTTTCATTCTCCTTGGTGTTATCTTGGGTTTACTCAACTATTTTGTAAAACCCATCCTTAATACTATTGCCCTGCCGCTTCGAATCATAACCCTGGGATTGTTTGGATTTTTAATTAACATGGGACTGATTTGGGTGGTGGACTATATCTTCAAAGAATTTAGCGCTCCCTGGCTGTACCCTTTATTTTGGACAACCCTGATTATTTGGGCATTGCAACTTATTATTTCAAACTCAATACTAAAAAAAGAAAACTAAAATATATGTTGATATAAAATAGATATGCATTGATATTCAATTGCATATCGCGAGTCCCGCGGGGCGAGCTTATATCCACAATATCATCCGCCTAAAAGCGGATATATATCCAAAAACATGTTTACTACCAGCCAAGTCCTGCTTTTAGCCCAAGTGATTGTTTCTATCATTCTGATTATTCTTATTGCCATGCAGCAACGGGGCACTGCTTTGGGATCGGCATTTGGTGGAAGCGGGGAATTTTATTCTGCGCGCCGCGGGATACAAAAAAATCTATACTATGCTACAATAGCCATAGCAGCCATCTTTATCATCTTAGGCGTTGTAAATCTCCTCTTTTAATTAAGCGTATAGGTTTTAGCTTAAGCGTATAGCGTGGAGGAACGCTCTAAAAGCTAGCACCTAAAAGCTATCAGCCAACCAAATTGAAAAATTTTCCAAGCTTTTCTCAATGGAAACAGATTTTTAAAGTACTGACCCGGAGTGAAAAGATCGTTCTTTTGGTCTGTTTTGTTCTGGCCCTGGGTTCTTTTATTTTTTTGGCGTCAACTTTTTATATCAACAACACCAACGTGGCAGCGGATTTTGGTGGGACATATATCGAAGGAGTGGTTGGCCAGCCGCGATTTATCAACCCCATTTATGGCGAAGCCGATGATGTGGATAGATCAATCATTGACTTAGTTTACTCTGGACTGATGACTTACGACAAGCAAGGAAATATTGTGCCAGATTTGGCCCAAAACTACACCGTCTCCGGCGATGGAAAAACGTATACCTTCAATTTAAAAAACAACGTCTTTTGGAGCGATGGCCAGCCCTTGACCGCCAGCGACGTCGTCTTTACCGTCAAGACAATCCAGAATTCGGATTATAACAGTCCGTTGCGGGCTAACTGGATTGATGTTGATGTGCAGCAACTTTCCAACACTTCGGTGCAATTTACTTTAAAACAGCCTTACAATTCTTTTCTTGAAAATTGTACTTTGAAAATTATCCCCCAACATATCTGGCAGAATATTTCGCCGGAAAATTTTGCTCTTTCCATCTATAATTTGCAACCGGTCGGTTCGGGACCTTTTGAATTTTCCAGCCTCCAGCAAGATAAAACAGGTTTTATAGAAAACTTAAATCTTCAGTCAAACCGCAGATACTATGCAAAACCTTCTTTTATATCCATGATTTCTTTTAAGTTTTTTGACACCATGCAAGACTTGACTGCCTCGGCCAACGCCAGAACCATTGACGGCTTTACCTTATCCACGTTAGACACCAACGAGGCAGCGTTAGGAAACCAAATTAACCAGGGCTGGTCAGCATCTTCACAGTTTTCTTTGTATCCGCTTTTAATACCTCGATATTTTGCCGTCTTTTTCAACAACCAAACGTCCAGCATTTTCTCCGATGTTAACGTCCGGCAAGCGTTAAGCTACGCGACTGACAAAAGCCAAATACTACAAACCATCAGCGGCCAAACGCATTCAACCATCACCTCCGTTGATTCACCAATTCTCCCCGATTTTTACGGATACCAAGCGCCGACAACGACCTACGGATTTGACGCCAGTAAAGCAGCAAGTCTTTTGGACGCGTCGGGATTTAAAGATAACGGTTTGGGACAACGAGAAAAGGCTATCAACAAAAAACCGGCCTTTCAGTTTACCAGCTATCTTAAATTAGGATCTAAGGGAACCCAGGTGACAGAGCTTCAGTCCTGCCTAGCACAATTACCCAGCGCCGTTCGCTATACTCTTAATGGTAATTTTAGTGATATTTTAAAAAATGAAACCAATGGAGTGTATGGCCAAGGCACACAGGCGGCAGTCAATGAATTCCAAAAAGAATATTTGCCAAATCTGAAGCCAACAGGTGAAACCGGAGCATCTACCCGCCAAGAATTAAATAAGCTATGCGCCAGTCCAACGCAAAATTCAAAGCCTCTGGCTTTTACCCTCGTTACCATCAACCAACCTCAATTAGTGGAAGTTGCTAACATGTTAAAAGCCGATTGGGCGAACATAGGCGTGAGTGTTACTATCAATGCCGTCAGTCTTACCGATTTAAAACCGATTATTAAAGACAGAAATTACGACGCGCTTTTATATGGCGAAACCTTGGGCATGCAACCAGACTTATATCCTTTTTGGTATTCTTCCCAAAAACAAGATCCCGGACTTAACCTTTCTTCCTACCAAAATAAACAAGTAGACCAACTGCTAACCGATGCCCGCCAAACCTTGGATCCAAATCAGAAACAACAAGACTTCCAGCAACTCCAAAATCTGATCATTGCTGACGCCCCCGCTTTGTTTCTTTATAATCCTGATTACATTTACTGGGTAAGTAACAAAGTATCGGGCATTGATACCACCAAAATAGCTGACCCGGCCAAACGATTTGAAAATATTACTTCTTGGTACATCGACACCAAGAGAGTGTGGAAATAAAAAAATAATAATTATGGACATAGATACAACAAACTTACAACCTGATTTAAGATATCTTGACGATATGCGCGAAGTACTCATGGATCAAACGTGGGCAAAAAGCGCACCCAATGTTGAGCTCTACCAAATGTACCGCAAACTGAAAGTCGAAGATGGCTTGCGCTACGATATCACGGTCATCGCTCCAAGAATGTTCGGCCAAGAATTTGTAAAAACCAAAGGCCACATCCATGCCGGTTTTTATGGCGAAATTTACATGGTATTGGAAGGCGAAGGATTTTATTTTGCCCAAAAGGGTGATGAAAATAATATTGAAGATGTGTTTGTCGTTCACGCCAAAAAAGGCGATGTTGTAATTATTCCCGCCGGCTACGGACACGTAACCATTAATCCTGGGCAGGAACCTCTTAAAACCGCCAACTGGGTAGCAGAAAGTGATAAAGGCAACTTCAGCCTCTTCGAAAAAAACCAAGGCGCCTGCTACTACTATACAACTACGGGTTGGGTGAAAAACGAACACTACAAGAACGTCCCGGCATTGAGATTTGAAGAACCCCTCAAACAAGTGCCGGAAAACTTAGCATTCCTTAAAGCAAAATAATTCAGCGGACGTGGCGGAATTGGCAGACGCACTGGCTTCAGGAGCCAGCGATAGCAATATCATGTGGGTTCAACTCCCGCCGTCCGCACAAAAGATTCTCAAAAAAAATATAAAATAATTCGCTTGCGTCAACTCTCAAAACGCGGCGATAAAATAAAAAGCGACTCCAATATACAAATCACACCCGAATGACTCGAATAGGTATTCGTAGATTAGCGTGTTATTAGTAAATTAGTGTCGCCGCATAACAATGCAAGAAAAACGAAGAAGAAATTTTAACCCTAATCGCCAGAAGTCCGGCGGTTCGGGCGAGCAAGGATTTGGCGCGCCAAAAATAGAACTGACTCCTGCCAAACCCGACACGTTGCGCATCATTCCTTTGGGAGGTTGCGAAGAAGTAGGGCGCAACATGACGGTCTTTGAATACAATGCAGACATTGTGATTTTAGACATGGGATTGGGATTTCCCGATGAAGATATGCCGGGAATTGACTATGTCATTCCCAACACCGAGTACCTTAAAGGAAAAGAACATAACATCAAAGCGGTCATCTTTTCCCACGGTCACTTGGATCACATCGGAGCCGCGCCGATTTTGCTGAAAAAATTAAACTATCCGCAAGTCATTGGACGCCCTCTGACCATGGAAATGATCAAGCACCGATTGGAAGATTTTGACAAAGGCAGCTCTAAAAAATTAAAAACTACCTACATTCAAGATTTAAACGAAAAAGTGAACTTGGGATCTTTCGTGCTGTCATTTTTCAGAATTGACCACACCATCATGGACGCTGTCGGCGTAATTTTAGAAACTCCGGTGGCCACCGTGGTGCATCCGGGAGACTGGTCCATTGAAAAAGATCCGATGGGCAGAGATGTTATCCATTACACTCAATTGGCAAATTTAAAGCGTCCCACCATCTTAATGTTGGAAGCTCTGGGAGCCACTAATACCAAAACTCCGGTCACCGAGCAAGAAATGCTAAAAAACATCAGCGCTCTCATCGGCGGCGCTCCCGGCAGAACTATTATTGCCACTTTTTCCAGTCAAATAGAACGCATTCGGCAAATTTTAGAGTTTGCGGCCCACACCGGAAAAAAAGTGGCCTTGGACGGTTTTTCCATGAAGTTAAATATAGAACTGGCAACCAAATTGGGCTACATCACCATCCCCAAAGGCGTGATTATTCCCGTGGATAAAATCAGCGAATATCCCGATGACAAGGTGGTTATCATCTGCACTGGCGCCCAAGGTGAAGAAATGGCCGCTCTACCAAGAATTATTGCCGGTAACCACAAATACATCACCATTAAAAAAGCCGACACCATTATTTTTTCTTCATCGGTGATTCCCGGCAACGAAAGAACAGTGCAGCGGGTAAAAGATAATATTTACCGTCTCTCTGACAACGTGTATCACAATGATATTATGAATATCCACGTTTCTGGCCACAGTAATATTGACGGCATCAAGCAAATGATCAGCGAAATCAAACCCGATTATTTTATCCCTGTCTACGGAAATCATTACATGTTAAAAGAATGCGCCAGAATTGCTTATGGCATGGGTATATCCAAAGATAATGTCTTTGTCCCCGATAACGGCAGCATCATGACCTTCAATAATTTACCCGCAAGCAGCGGTCAAAAAGCCGAAGTCCTCAAGGAAAAAGTGCCGGTCAATTATGTGTTTGTGGATGGTTTGGGAGTTGGAGATGTGGGCGAAGTGGTTTTGCGCGACCGCCAGATGTTGGCTCAAGACGGCATGTTTGTCATTGTGACAGTAGTGGACCGACAAACAGGGCAAGTCAAAGGTTCACCCGATATTATTTCCCGCGGATTTGTGTATTTGCGCGAATCAAAAGATTTGCTGGCCCAAACCCGCAAAAAAGTGGTGGAAATTGTCAGCAAAACCGGCGGCCAAGGAAAAACCGAAAACTGGAGCTACGTCAAAGACGAAATCCGCAACAAAATCGGCGACTTCCTGTTTGTTAAAACGGAGAGAAGGCCGATGATTTTGCCGGTAGTTATTGAAGTCTAAACCTTAGTAACCCGTAACCAGGAACCGGTAACCCGTACACGAAATTACGCGTTACTGGTTACGCGTTACTGGTTATCAAATTCATGCGAATCGTATCCGGCATTCAGCCAACAGGAAACATCCATATCGGAAACTATTTAGGAACCATAAAACAATGGCTTCCTTTGCAGGAAAAATATGAATGCATTTTTCCCATTGTGGATTTACATTCCTTAACCGTCCCCTACGACCCAAAAACGTTGCAAGAAAAAATCCGGGAAAAGGTGATTGCCTATATTGCCGCTGGCATTAACCCGGAAAAATGCATCATTTTTGTGCAATCCCAGGTGAAAGAACACGCCGAATTGGGCTGGCTCTTAAACACCATTTGCCCGTTGGGAGAACTGGAACGGATGACCCAATACAAAGACAAGTCACAAAAATTCAAAGACAATATCAATGCGGGCTTATTGGATTATCCGGTGCTGATGGCCGCCGACATTTTGCTTTACAAAGGCGAGGCGGTTCCGGTGGGCAAAGATCAAGAGCAACACGTAGAGCTCACTCGCTCATTGGCAAAAAAATTCAATCAAAAGTTTGGACAAACCTTTAAAGAACCAGAATCTTTAATCTTAAAAGAAGGTTCAAAAATTATGAGCCTGACCGACCCCAAGAAAAAAATGTCCAAATCGGACGATCCAAAAAGCTGCATTTTCTTGTTTGACGAACCCGAAGTAATCCAGAAAAAAATCATGTCGGCCGAAACCGATTCGGGTAAAGATGTTATCTATAATATCACCAAAAAACCGGGCATTTCAAACCTGTTGACCATCTTTAGCCTTTTAACTGATAGGACAACCCAAGACATCGAAAAAGAATTCAACGGCAAAGGCTACGGAGACTTTAAAAAAGCCCTGGCGCAAGTCGTCGTCGAAAAACTCGAACCCTTCCGCCGCAAACACAAAGAATTGTCCACCCGCGAAGTGTACGTCCAAGAAATCCTAAAACAAGGCCAATCCCGAGCCCTAACCATCGCCCAAGAAACCATGCGCGAAGTAAAAGAAAAAATGGGTCTGGCGTCATAGAATATGGAGCAAGAAAAAACAGCCACTCGGCTGTTTTTTCATTGTTAACACTTAAAAAACCTGTAACGCATCTACTTGTGATACCTCATCTGCCGTCAGAATTTTATTCTTTTTGAGAGCATGATGATGAATTTCTAAGACCTTTTTCTGTCGTTTACCTTGCGAATCCCCAACGATTCCTTCTTGTGTAAGCGTAGTTAATTTTTCTAAAATTTTATCCTGGCCATTGAGAATGTCATTTTTAAATTTTACAACATCTTCTTTGGTTGCGAAAGCTTCAAGGTCCTGCTTTGTAGCGAAAATTTCAAGATCTTGCTTTGTGGCAACAATTTCAATAAGATTTTCTATATCCTCCTTCGTGGCAAAAATTTCACTTAATTTTTCTATATCTTTATTGTTAATCATGGTTCCATTATACGCTCGCCAAAAAGGCTGTCAAATCTTGCTTTTTTTGATCTAATAATTCTTGGGTGTTTGCCTCAATGGTGAGTTTAAGCAATGGTTCGGTATTGGACGGACGCAAGTTAAACCACCAATCTTGGTATTCAACCGTCACACCGTCCAGATAATCTTGCTGGCCGTCGGCATATTTTTGCTTTACTTTTTCTAAAACTGCTTGCTGGTCACCGACCGTAAAATTCATTTGCAAGGGCTTGGCATAGACACTTAATTCTTGAACGATTTGTGAAACCGGTTTATTTTCTTTGGAAATAATTTGCAAGAGGGTCAAAAAGGCAATCATACCAGAATCACAATAAAAGTAGTCCGCAAAACAGTAGTGGGCTGACAATTCGCCGCCCATGATGCCATTATTTTTTATCAGGCCTTCACGCACATTAACAAAACCAACCTGGGTGCGAATCGGTACGCCTCCCCATTTTTTTACAAATTCTGGCACCGAGCGCGAGCAAATTAAGTTGTAGGCAATACCTTTGCCCGGATACTGGGCTAAAAGGTGTTTGGCCAGGAGCAGCAACACGATGTCGGCTGAAACCATTTGGCCTTGCTCCTCTATTAAAAAAATCCGGTCGGCGTCGGCATCAAACATAAATCCAAAGTCGGCTTTTTCTTTCTTGATGGCTTTGGAAATTTGATCTGAAGCACCGGGCTCCAGGGGGTTTGGCGAATGATTGGGAAAATTTCCGTCCGGTTTAAAATTCAACTCCACAATGTCTAATGGCAAGTTGTTTTTTATTTTTGATAGGACATGTCCTATCACCCCATTTGAAGCGTCCACCACGATTTTAAACGGTTCCACAGGGCCAGCAAACTTTGACATGAAGTTTATGTAATCGGGCCAAATATCAAGATTTTCTATGGGCGCACCAGATTCTTTGAATGTATTGTCTTCAACAAACGCCAATAAATCTTTTCCACGAATCCAGGTAATTTCACTACCCTTTCGTGTCATCATTTTAAAACCATTGTAATCTTTGGGGTTATGGCTGGCGGTAATCATAATGCCAGCATCAAAATCGTAGCTTCCCACAGCAAAATATATTCCCTCCGTGGGAGTTTGGCCGATGCTGGTAATCTTTGCCCCCGCAGCAAAAAGTCCTTGGGTTAGGGCCATAAAGAGCGCTGGCGATGAATTGCGGGCGTCGTGTCCCACCACCACATTCTTGGCGCCCGTGTGCTTTATAAACGCCTTGCCGACAGCAAAAGCGGCTTCTTCATTGAGTTGGCCAGGATAAATGCCTCGCACATCGTAGGACTTAAAAATTGTCTTATTCATTTTCATATGGTTAATTCTTTCATAAAAGGCTTGAATTTTCAAGGATAGTCTGCTACAATAACAGCGACACTAATTACTAATCGCACTCTAATGTACTAATACGTTACGTATTAGGGTCATTGGGATGTCATTAGTAGATTTGGGGGTCGCCTATAAAATGACACCTTATCAACTAACCTATATCATCTCTTCCAACATGAAGTCCGAAGAATCCGACAACCTTAAAAAAGAGGTTGAAGTTTTTATTCAAAGCCATGGCGGAGTTATTTTAAAGTCAGAGAAAACAGTTCCCCAGAGTTTGTCATACTCCATTAAAAAACAAAGTTCCGGTTATTTTGTAACCTGCGAATTTGAAGGAGCCGAAAGTTCCGTTAAAGAAATTAAGGAACACTTACAAAAAGAGGCTAAAATTCTTAGGCACTTTCTCCTAGTAAAAAAGCCTATTAAACAAATGAAAGCCCGACGCACCAGAAAACCTTTGACGCCAGAAGTTAAAGCTAAAGCAGCTGAAACTCCCCAAGTTTACAAAGAAAAAGCCAAAAAAACCGCGAACGTAGGGGATATCGATAAAAAGTTAGATGAAATACTCAGTGAGTAACCAGAAACCCGTAACGAGTAACCCGTAAACGAAAATTACCCGTTACTGGTTGCAGGTTACCCGTTACTAGCACAATGAATTTAAACAAAGTTTTCATCCTAGGAAATGTCACCCGTGACCCGGAAGTCCGGGCGATGCCAAGCGGGCAACAGGTGTGTTCTTTTGGAATTGCCAGCAACCGATTTTACACCGACAGCCAAGGACAGAAAAAACAAGAAGCTGAATTTCATAACATCGTCACTTTTGGAAAATTGGCCGATATTGCTTCAAAATATGTTACCAAAGGGGGATTAGTCCTCATTGAAGGCCGAATTAAAACTTCCAGCTGGCAAAATGCCCAAGGCGCAAAGCAATACAAAACCGAAATCATTGCCGAAACCCTCCAGCTTGGCCCAAGGCCTTCGGGCATCACGGGCACTGGAAACTATCAAAAACCTACGTCAACACAACAACCCAATACCCAGCAGCAAACACCTGACACCCAAGAAATTCCCATCATTGAAGAAAATGCCCCAGTAAATTTCCAAACCGAAGAAGCTCCAACCGATTCAGAAAGAAAAGACGAAGAGATTGATGTAAAAGATATACCGTTTTAACAAAGTAAACCGTAACCCGCAACCCTTTAACCGGTACACGAAAATTACCCGTTACTGGTTACCCGTTACGCGTTACCCTCACACGAATGTTTTGCCATTTTTGCAGAAAAAATATTGACGACGTAGACTACAAAGACATTGAACTGTTGAGCCGTTTTGTTTCCGGTTTTTACAAAATCAAACCAAGAAAAAAGACGGGCCTTTGTTCACATCATCAAAAAAAGATAGCCACCGCCATAAAACGAGCCCGGCAAATGGCCATGCTCCCATATACGCCACGCTAAAAGTGAGAAAATAGAAAGTAGAAAAATAGAAAATAGAATTTCAAAAGCCGCGTCCAGAAAAGACGTGGCTTTTTGTTTGCATTATTCGGGCGACTCTTCCGCTTTTTCTGTTTTGGCTACCCCAACTTTGAGCGCTTCTGTTTTTATGGATTCTATCACTTCGGGATGTTCTTTAAGGTAGGTTTTAGCGGCTTCGGTACCAACGCCCATTTTTTCGCTACCAAAAGTATAAGTGTTGCCGGTTTGTTTGATAACTCCAGATATTAATCCGGCGCGCAACGCGTCTCCGGCTTTAGAAATGCCTTCGTTGTAGTAAATATCAAATTCGGCAATTTTAAATGGGGCGGCCACTTTGTTTTTGACAATTTTGGCTTTGACTCGGTTACCAATGATTTCGTCTCCCGACTTTATCTGGGCGGTTCGAGTTAAGTTGACCCGCACCGAAGCGTAAAACTTCAAGGCCATCCCGCCGGTGGTGGTTTCCGGATTTCCAAACACCATGCCAATTTTCATGCGGGTTTGGTTGATGAAGATAATCATGGTGTTGCTTTTGGAAGCAATTGCCCCCAATTTTCGGCAAGCCTGCGACATCATGCGAGCCTGCAAACCCATGTGCTGGTCACCAATTTCGCCTTCAATTTCTCTTTGAGGAGTTAGAGCCGCCACCGAGTCAACCACAATCACATCAATGTTTTCGGTTTTCACCAGGGTTTCCACGATTTGCAAAGCTTGTTCGCCAGAATCGGGTTGCGAAATCAAAAGCTCATCAATATTAACCCCGAGGCGTTTGGCGTAGTCAGGATCCATAGCGTGCTCGGCATCCACAAAAGCGCACACGCCGCCTTTTTTTTGCGCTTCAGCGATGATGTGGAGCGTCAAGGTCGTTTTTCCCGAAGACTCCGCCCCGTAAATTTCTATAATCCTTCCGCGCGGCATTCCTCCAACACCGAGTGCCAAATCCAAAGCAATGGACCCGGTTGGAATGGTGTCCACATTCACGGCGTGCGTCTCGGAAAGCTTCATAATCGCCCCCTCCCCAAAGCGTTCTTTAATATCGTTAATCGCCGAGGTTAAAGCCTTATCCTGCTTTGTTTCCTCAACTTTTTTTGGTTCCTTTTCTTTTTTTTCTTTAGGCATATTGGTTTAATTAATAATTTTAATTTGTAAATGTAAGAGTGGCAACACTACTCTGGAGCGAGTTTTCAAGAAAAGTTTCGCTATTGCCTTGGAGACATACTCGGTACGTTGCGTTATCGGCTGCATTTGGGTCTTCGCTATTCATATAACCACCACAGGTCGAACCTTGAATTAGGTATTGCAGTGTAATATATAATCCGTTGTGATACATAGTGTAGTCAAAAGTTTGATTTAATTGACCCGCGCCCACGTCTCCGCCTACGGTAAGGCAGAACTGCTTGCCTCCGATAGTGACCGTGGTTCCTGGCGAGGCTTTGCCACTACCACTCATTACGGGCGAACACCCATTGGCATCAATATTTGGACTTCCTTGCTGATTAACAATTGCGACAGGTTCAGCTAAAGACGCGTATTGAGTATTGAGTTTTGCCGGGTATTGAAATTGAAAATGATACAAATTATTTTGGTACACATTACCATTTAAAATGCTAAATTGGGGAGCAGAAAGAATAAACGTACTAAGCATTTGATTAAAC
Source organism: uncultured bacterium (assembly GCA_963835045.1). Taxonomy (GTDB): domain Bacteria; phylum Patescibacteriota; class Minisyncoccia; order Minisyncoccales; family Staskawiczbacteraceae; genus VGLO01. The sequence goes on along the minus strand of CAWIDW010000001.1, from coordinate 66,702 downwards.
AAAGCATCTTGAGCTGGATTGGACTTATACTCTGCGGCCGAAAATATATCGCCTCCACCCAAATCCATGTAGACTGTTTTTATGGTACCGATATTTTTATTATCGCGAGTTACGGTGATTGCGGTCTGTCCATCAACCGCGGTAGTTCCTCTTACAATATTAGAATCATATGCCGCCTCAGGACTTAAATCCTCATTCATCACTTCTTGAAGCGTCATCAATTCTCCCGTAGAAGGATCATAGCGGTATCCTTGTATAAAAGTTATCCAAGTTCCATAGCCAATAGTTATGTTGGTCGCGTTTGATGAGATTTGCAAATTATTGGTCGCATCCGGATATTGAAATTGGATTCCATATTGAGCATTGCTGTATGTCTTCCAGCCAGCTACGGTAATATTTGTTGACTGGGTTTTTAGATTCGCGGCGGTTTGATTCTCCACCAATGCTCCGTTGACGTAGCGGTACTCTCGGGTGGTTATAATAGGGTTATAGTAATCACCACTAGGCGGAAGAATGTCTAAAGTTAATTTAATCAACCCTGAACTATCGATAGAGACAACACTAAAACCTATGGCAAGATTTTCTCCGCTATGGCTTGGAATGGCAATATTAGTGACTTGCGGCTTACCATTAACATTGAGGACAATTTGTAACGCATCGGTTCTGGCATCGCGAACTCCCATTCCATATTCGGTAACAACTACGGCGTCTCCTTTGCCATCACCATTAATATCTCCCAACGCATAACTGCTAATAATCGCATTTAATCCTTGATCGGTGGAAAGAGCACTGTCTCTTTCTGGGTGAAATTTCCCATCTGAAAATTGGGCTTGAATACCATCAATAGTGTAAGTGGCGTTATTTATGTCCGATAACGTTAAGTTGCTAGCAGTAGCTGGTGACTTATGAGATTGCACAGATTGTGAACTAAAAAACATACCAAACACATCCCAATTCCAACTCAAGGGATTATACCAAGCCGCCAAAGTAATTTGGGGAACAATAAACGCCACCACGATTGCGAGCATTACATACTTAACATATTTTTGTTGCATATTATTTTATGAGTTATTTTTAATATTTTTCATAATATCCTCTAAAACCTCTGATGTGCCGTGTTTTTCTGACCAATTTTTAAGATACGCCATGTCCAGGGTCAGTTGATCATTTTTTAAAATCGTTTTAATATCTGCAAATTGCTTGAGCGACATACTTTGGCGAGCCCACAACAGCTTACTTAAAATTAAGTCTTCCGGAGAGACAAAATAAATTTGGTGACCAAAAATATCTCTTGGTATGGCCCGCTTAAATTTTAACGCATTATACGGGGTGTTTGCCTGAACAAAAAAATCAATTTTCAGGCCAAAGTCAGGTTCAATAAAATTAAACTCGCCACTGTTAATCAACGCATCGCGCATCACCTCTTCGTCAACATAGACATTCTTTTCTATCGCCAGCAATTCTCTTGCCAATGGTTTTATATTTTTTTCCGTCAATTCAACGATAATATCCACATCAGCCGTGTACCTTGGTTGACCCCAAACCGAAACGGCGTATCCGCCCGTAATAGCATAGGTAATTTTCAAACTATGAAGGATTTCACTGATTTTTATGAGAAGTTCCTCCGGTGCCATGAGTGTGGATAATATTAGATTTATGTAGCTCTCTGCCCAACACAAAAAACTGACTGGTAATTCTTACTTTCTTTTCCGCAGACATGCAGTGATACAGATCATCCTGAATTTTTTGAGCCCTTTTTGGAGTAAGTAATGTTTTTTTCATAGCTTTTTTACACCTTCTCCCAGCCGTCGTCGGCTTTTTTGGGAGTTTCTTCGCTCTCGTCCAGGCCCCCGCCGTCTTGGAGGCCGCCAAGTTTGACGCCCGGATTGTCTCCATAAACATCACGGGGTTTGGCGCCATCGGCGGGGCCGACGATACCTTTGTCTTCCAGCATGTCAATGAGGCGGGCGGCGCGCGAGTAACCAATTCTTAGCCGGCGCTGCAAAAATGATGCCGAAGCTTTTTTGGTTTCCAAAACGATGCGTTTGACGTCTTCAAAGAGCGGATCATCATCGCCAAAAAAGGTTTCTCCGCCTTCGGTTTTTTCTTGGGCTTGTTGGTCCAGGCTATCTTTGAGACTTTGAATTAACACCGACTGTGGTTCTTCCACTTTTTTGCCCATATCGGTAATCCAGTCAGAAACCCGCTTAACTTCGTTTTCGGAAACATACGGCCCCTGGATGCGGGTAATTTTTGAACTCTTGGATGACAAAAACAGCAAATCTCCCATGCCAATGAGTTTTTCAGCGCCAGAGGTATCCAAAACCGTGCGCGAATCGATTTGGCTGGCCACCTGAAAACTAATGCGCGAGCTGATGTTGGCTTTGATTAATCCCGTAATAACTTCAACCGAAGGCCGCTGGGTGGCCAATACCAAGTGAATTCCGGTGGCACGAGCCATCTGAGCCAAGCGAACAATACCAGCTTCCAATTCTTTGCCCTTGGCGGCCATTAAATCCGCAAGCTCATCGACAATCAAAACGATGTAAGGCAACTGCGAGCCACTGGCAATGACCGACTTGTTGGAATTATAGCTTTTGATGTTGCGGGTTGGGATTTCGGAAAAAACTTCAAACCGGCGTTCCATTTCTTTGGCCAACCACTGAAGAGCATTGATGGTTTTGGCCGCGTCGTTAATCACGGGGCAGAGCAAGTGCGGAATGTCATTGTAGTTTTGAAATTCCACCCGCTTTGGATCAACCATGATCAATCGCACGTGTTCCGGCGTACTTTTATACAGCAAACTTAAAATCAAAGAATTTAAAAAGATGGTTTTTCCGGTTCCGGTTGCTCCGGCCACCAGCATGTGAGGCTGATCTTCTAAGGCCGTATAAACCGGCGCGCCCGAAACATCTTTTCCCAAAGCAATCATCAAAGGTGACTCCGCTCCTTGGTATTGCTGGTCGGCAATTAGGTTTCGGAGCACCACCGTGGCTCGCACTTTGTTTGGCACTTCAATTCCCACCAGCGATTTTCCCGGAATCGGTGCTTCAATTCTAATCGGGTGCGCCGCCAAAGCTAAAGCCAAATTATTGGAAAGGGTAGTAATTTTGGAAAGCTTAACACCTTCAGCGGGCTTGAAAGCGTACTGGGTAACTGTTGGTCCCACGTTAACTTCTGCCATTTCTACCGGAATACCAAAATTTTCCAGGGTTTTTTTAATGATCAGAGAATTTTCTTTGATGGGGCCGGAAGTGGGCGCGGTTTCATTTTTAGACAAAAGCTCAATCGGCGGCAGAGAATACTTGCCTTTGCTTTGGGCTTCCATGGTGGTGGTTGATGCGGCTTGCTTGGTAACTTTTATTTCCGGACGTTTGGCAAACATCGAGGGCTTTGGCTCCGGCTTTTTTGTCTGATCCACTTTTTCCGGCTCTACACCACGAATTTTAAATCCGGGAGCATCAGTACTTTTAAGTCCCACCAAAGCTGACTTGTCTTCTTTTTCCTTGGGTACTTCCTGCCAGATAAACTGCAAAAAGATAAACAAGCCGATAACGATAATGGCCGAGAAAATAATCGTGGAGACTAAAAATCCAAAACCACTAACCAATAATTTGGCCAGCCACCCTATCAGGCCAATATGAATGCCATTTAACGTTTCCACTTCTGCAATACCGGAAATTCCCAGAATAGTAATGACGATGGCTAAAATAATGGCTGGGAATTTTACTTTTTTTCGGGATCTAAGAAACACCAAGCCACCCAGGAATAAACAAAAAATAATAGCCGTAGTGGTCAATTTTGAGTCGCCAAAGATGAATTTTAAAGCCAAAGCCAGCCACTCGCCCGCTACTCCCGCTTTATCTAAAAACGAAAGAGCGATAATCGTCCCCAATAAAAACATAACAATGGCTTTAATCCATTTTTTAGTCCAGGAAGTCAAAAGAAAATCCTTCTTTTTTTCTTTCCCATTCTTGCCATTTTTTTCCGGTTTTTGCTCTTTTTCTTTTTTAGCCATTCATTTAATTTTATTCATTATATCACCTGCGTTTCTTTATTCAAGGTAATTAAAAAAGCCTCGTCATGGATTAGCATCACGAGGCTTTGGCAACTATGATTCCATGCTAAGGCCAGGACGACGAAAATAGATGATAAACATCATCACCGTGTCAATGGAAAAAAAGACGGTAAGCTCCATTAATTCCTCCACCGACGCATCGCCGGCCCGCATCGCCAAACACAAGTGCGACAGCCAAAAGAGCGTCCAGACCAGCAGATTTTCTTTTTGCGGGTTTTTCCAGGTGAACGTGATTGTCGGGATAAAACCAATACACATCACCACCAGGCTCATCGAAATGCCAATCAGCGGATCAGCGAGCATTTGCCACAAACAAACCGCCAAAATTGCGCCGGCCAAGCAAAACTGGTCCAAAAATGTCATGTACCAGTTGCCACGGACAAGCGGAACGACAAACACTATCCAGAGCGTCAGTAGCCCTATCACCGCCGGCTCGCCAAACAAATGCCGATACACTCCCAGTACCGTAATGCCCCGAAGCGTGAACCAAATAATCCAAGAAACTTTCGGGTTTTTGATTTCCGGCTTCCAAATAATCGGCAAATAGCAAGCATATCCAATCACAAACAAAAAAATCGAAAGATGCATCAACAGTTCGTTAACCGAATTCACCGGCTGCTCCTTTTTTAGGTTTTCAACGAGCCGCGCACGACACGCCACTCAATATATCACATCCACCCATTTACACCAAAAAATCCGCCAGAAGGCGGATTTTTTGGTTTTTACAAACTTGAACTTTTATCTTATCTGCCAAGCATCGCCTGTAACTGCGCTGCAATATTAGCCAGCGCGCCAGAAATGGAAGCTAAAGCACTAGAATTTGCATTGACATTGGCGCCCAAAGGTCCCGTAGAACCAGAACATGAAGAAAACTTTGTTCCGTTAGTGGCAGCATTTTGCATGGCGGTAATGTCAGCCGAGGAAATAGATGAATCACAAGTTACTTCGCAAGCAGTGATAGCCGCAGGCGTGCAGTGAGTATTACTAGGAGTATTCATGCACACATTGCACAAAGTAATATCTGATCCGCTAATAAATCCCGCCTTGAGTGGGTCACCTAACATTAGCGAAGCAGTGGTTGATTGACTTGAAGTGGTAGTTGAGGGAGCCACAATGTTAAACGTACCGCTATAGCCAGTTGGTGTGGCGTTGTAGGCATTGTAAACTTCAATTTGGTAACTTCCGGCTGGAGTACTGGTAGGCACCGTCCATGAATAAATTCCTGTTGTTGTTGGAGAAGACACATTTGAAGGTACGCCGCTGGCAAGAACAGTTCCCACGCCACCCGAAGACATCAAGACAATATTCACATTTCCAGAACCCGGAAGGGTGCCGGTGGTAGTCCAAGTAACCGTCGTCTGCTGCCCTTGAGTTAACGTACCGGGAGTGGCAACGGTGATGGTTGGTGTCGGAGCGACGGTTGGCGCGACGATGCTAAAACTATTACTTTTTACATCTATTCTATCAAGGTTATCATTTATATCTAAAACATAGCCACTTCCTGGATTGATGTAACTTGGGATAGTCCAAGAAAAAGAACCCGAATTTGAAGCAGTAGCAGTTACAGCGTTGGCATATGTTCCATTATTACTTCCAGAACCATTTGTTATTGATGGAGGGAATAGTAATGTAATCGACATTGTATCTGGTGTGGGCAAACCATTAGAAGTATAAGTAATCACATGCGTTGAGCCCTCTACCCATTGTTCTCCCCCACTTGGCGAAGTCACCGTAATACTTGGTTGACTTGTTGCAGTGGTCGTTGGCCAAGGGATTCCGGCCGAGTAATTTAGAATTTCAGATACCGTCAAACCCGTGCAATTTGCGGTTGCCACAGCAGTTGTTGGAGCAGTGCCATTGTTAATTTGTGACCACAATGCCGCATCCCCTGCGCTTACCGTCCCATCACCATTGCAATCGCCTTTGAGGGTGGAAACAGGGGCAGTTGTTGCAGAATTAGTAATACTAAAATTACCACTATAGCCTTCTCCAAGAGATCCTTTTGGCACACCGGCTGTTGTTTCAGCAATTTCTATTTCATATTGTTTTCCTGCCATTAAAGTAGATCCACCCTGCCCTCCCAAAATTGCTGGGATTGTCCAAGAGTACGACCCCTGACTGACCGGCACGGCGTAATTGGTAAAAAATTCGTTCCAACTATCAGTTACATCAAGCAAACCAATAGCAACCGTAGCTCCACTGGAAAATCCGGTTGAAGTCCATGTTATATTATAAGTATTTCCAACTTGCCATTGGCTACCTCCATTGGGAGAAGTAATGGTAATTGATTTGGTTAAAGGCACTACACTCGTCGTCGGCCAAGGATAACCCGCCAAATATCTATTGATGGCAGTCACGTCGGCGCTAGTTACGTATTTTCCATTCGTAATTGCGCAATTAGCTAGTTGCGCTGCGCTTGGAGTGCCATTACCAATGGCCCACTGCGAAGCTAATGCCGCGTCGGCGGGAGTAACTGCTCCATCTAGGTTGCAATCGCCTTCAAGATTGGAGGTTGGCGGAGTTGTAGAACTGGTCAGTGTGAAATTAATAAGATTGGACCCACCACTTGAATCTCTTACTAACACTTGGTACTGACCCGGACTAACATTGGCAACGAAAGCACCGCCAATAGTAAATTGCAACGACATTCCATTCGCCGCCACTGATACGCTCGGAGAGCCAATGCCAGCCATTGCTTTTCCATTTTGGTAAAACTCAACCGTGGTTACATTATTGGTGCTCGTAAAGTTCCCCCCTGCAATCGTGTAGATTCCATTACCGCCTTGATTCGGAGTGATAGAATTAATCAATGGTCCAGTCTGCGAGGGCAGTATCGTAAAACCTACAAAATTACTTACACCATTTGAATTTGACACCCGTAATTGATATGGCAGATAATTTGCTACGGCTGGAACAACGCCAGACAAAAGAGTGAATTGAAGTGAAGTGCCATCGACAGCAGTGGTATCAAGTACCGCTGGATATTGGGAACCTACTAGTTGGCCGTTTTGATAAAATTGTATCGTGTTGCCCGAAGCATTTAAATTAGTTCCGGTAATGACAATTTTATTACCCCCAGCTCCAAAGTTAGGGCTAATAGAGGTAATCGTTGGCTGACTTGAAGTAGTGATTGTGGTGGTTGGCCAAGGGTAACCCGCCAGATATCGGTTGATGGCAGTCACGTCGGCGCTAGTGACACTGCCCGCACCCAACACATCGCAATTGGCTAATTGTTGGGCGGTTGGAGTGGCGCTACCGACGGCAAATTGCGAAGCCAACGCCACGTCGGCTGCGGTTACCTGTCCATCAAGATTACAATCGCCTTTGAGGGTGGAAGTGGTGGTTGTATTAAAAATTAATGTCCCAGCACTTTGTTGAAGAGGTTGAACCACTAAGTTACTAAAATTACTCACCAAATTTTGGCAGGTATTGTAATGAGGGCCGCCAAACAAAGTAGCGCAACTAGTGTAGAAAATAGGAAATACCAAAGTATAGTGACTGCCACTATGCAACGTAGTGTAGTAGTAACTTCCACTAACTGTGCCCGCCGCCGGATTAAGATCGTTCGACTGACAAAAAGAAATGCCATTGACCGTCACTTGAGTTGGTTTGTACGCTGAAGGAGAGCCCGTATAAATGGTGGGGACATAACATCCATTACTATCAATATCGGTATTGTCAGAAAAAGCAGAAACTAAATTTGATTGTATTATCATGTAACCGTTATCCAAACTCGTTGGATATTGAAACGAGAGTCCTAGTTGAGAATTGGTGTAGGTTTGCGAATTATTTGAAGTTGTAGCGGGACATCCAAAAGCGGCATTGAGAGCAGTTCTGGTTTTTGGGCCGACGGTGCCGGTGGCTGGAATAATTCCGTGGTTATTTTGAAAAGTTTTTAGCGCGGCTTGAGTATTAAGCCCGAATACTCCAATTGGATCTCCGGTAACATTCAAAAATGCCTGCAGTTGAGCTACATCGGGATTGGGGTATCCAATTGCCTTGTTGGCTGCGTCGCTACTCCCCTTTTGCAAATAGTAGGTGAAGGTATAACATCCGGCCGCGTTGGCAACTGTTGGCACGCTTCCCAAATAAAAAAACGCGCTTAAAAAAACCGCACCCATAACTAAAAGCTTTTTGACATGCTTCATAATTTTTTACCTTAACTTTTAATACTATACCTCATTGTACCCCCCCCAGAACTGGTGTCAAATTTTTACTCTTCTACAAAGTTAATCAACAACGATTTTGTAATATGGTCCATTTTCTTTTCAACTTTTTCTAATCTATTTTCTATAGCAAGTACCTGCTCTTTGGTAGCAGTTTTTTCAAAACCAGCATTAATCATTTTTGCCAAGTCTTCAATAGTAATTTTTTTTCCAGCCATACTTACATTATACTCCCGCAAAAACTCGTGTCAATGCACTAAAAAATCCGCTAAAGAGCGGATTTTTTAGTTACTACGTTGCTCACTATTTTTTATGAAAACCTGTTCCCACTGGAATAATTTTACCGATGATGACGTTTTCTTTGAGGCCCCGAAGCTTGTCTTCCTTGCCTTCAAGAGCAGCCTTGATCAAAACCCTAGAAGTTTGTTGGAATGAGGCAGCAGACAAGAAGCTTTCGGACGCGAGGGCCACTTCGGAAATTCCCAACAGGATTTGAGATCCCATCGGAACTTCTTTTTTGGCTTTGGTGAGGCGTTCCACTTCTTCTTGAAATACCGACCACTCCACCACTTCTCCTGGCACCCATTCCGACCCACCTTCTTGGCGAATCTTGATCCTGGAGAACATTTTTTGAATAATCACTTCCACGTGTTTGTCGTGAATGTCCACACCCTGGGAAGCATAAATTCGTTGCACTTCTTTTAGAATGTATCGCTGGGTTGTTTCCAGGCCAGACGACTTGTAGAGTTTCTTTAAGTCCAAGTTTCCACCGCAAAGCGCCTGGTTTTCTTTGATTTCCTGGCCCACTTCCACGATAATGGCGATTCTGCCCGGAATTTGGTAATCAATGGACAAGTCTTTTGAACCGGACTTTTTGTCGGTAGAAGTTGGTTTGATGGTAACGATTTTTTTCTCTTGGTCAATTTTTATAACCGTACCTTCGGCCAACGACATGACGGCTTCTCCTTTTGGAGAGCGGCATTCAAAAATTTCTTCAATTCTTGGCAAACCCTGGGTAATGTCGCCGGCTCCAGCAACTCCTCCCAAATGATGGGTTCGCAGCGTCAGCTGGGTTCCCGGTTCTCCAATGGCCTGGGCAGCCACGACTCCGACAGCTTCACCCAATTTGACCAAAGCATTTCTACCCAAATCCCAACCGTAGCATTTTTGGCAAACGCCTCTGGCGCTCTTGCAAGACAGCGGTGAAAATACCGAAACTTCTGAAATGCTCTCGTCTTTGGTGATTTGGTTGGCTTGTTCCCAGTTGATAACTTCGCCTTTTTTGACTTTGGCTTCTTTGACATCTTCGGCTGCAATTCTGCCCACTAATTTGAAGACAAAATTTTGTTCAATGGCCGCGGCATCTTTGCGGTAAGCCACAATGCCTTTTTTGTCACCGCAATCTTCTTCAGAGACAATCATGTCGTGGGCCACATCAACCAAGCGACGAGTCAAATATCCGGCTGATGAGGTTCGCAGGGCCGTGTCAGCGGTTCCTTTTCGGGCGCCGTGGGTGGAAATAAAGTACTCCAGAACGTTAAATCCTTCGGTAAACGAGGCTTTCACCGGTAATTCGATAATATCTCCGGCTGGGTTGTTCACCAAGCCTTTCATACCCGCCATTTGAACCAACTGGGCCCAAGTTCCCCGAGCTCCGGCGTTAATAATAGACAACACCGGTCCGTCTTCTGGCAACGTGGTTTTCAGCAAGCCTTCCAATTTGGTTTTTACCGTGTGCCAGATTAAAATCTTTTGGGAAGTTTTTTCTTCATGCGACAACAATCCTTTCTCGTAGTGCTCTTCAATGCGTTCTACTTCTTTTTCGGCTTCGTCAATGATACGAGGCTTGTCTGCCGGCACAATTAAGTCGTCCATGCCCCAAGAAACTCCTGACAAGGTGCAATGCTCAAATCCCAAAGTTTTAATTTTGTCCAAGGCATCAATGGCGTCTTCACCGTGATACTTTTCAATTAAGTCCCGGACCAAGGCTTTGAGAGTTTTGTTGTCTATGACTTTGCTAAAGTAAGGATAATCGGCAGGCAGACTGTCGTTTAAAATCAGGCGGCCAACACAGGTTTCAATAATTTCATGCTCGGCGGACTTTGGATTTTGGACTTTAATTTTATCATTTAATGGCAGTACTCCAAACTCGTAAGCCGTAATAGCTTCAGATTTGCTGGAATACCACTTAATTTCTTTTGGCTTGCCGTCAGCGTCAACCGGATCTTTGATTTTGGTCAAAAAGTAACAACCCAAAGCAATGTCTCGATAAGGACCGATAACGGGCATACCGTTGGCTGGCCTCAACAAGTTGAGACTGGAAAGCATAATTTCCTTGGCTTCTTTTTGAGCTTCATCGGAAAGAGGCAAGTAAACAGCCATTTGGTCGCCGTCGAAATCAGCGTTGAAGGCTTCGCAAGCAAACGGGTGCAACTTAATGGTATCTCCTTCAGTTAAAACTGGGTGGAAGGCTTGAATACCCAAGCGATGCAGGGTCGGAGCTCGGTTGAGCAAAACGACCTTATCTTTAACGATTTCTTCCAAAATAGCCCATACTTCCGGCACCTTTTCTTCAATTAATCGGGCCGCGCCGCGAATGTTGTAGGCCAATTCTTTATCTAAAATTCGTTTGATAACAAACGGCTTAAAAATCTCCAAAGCTAAAGACTTTGGCAAACCGCACTGGGAAAAATGCAAATCGGTTCCAACGGTAATGACGGATCTTCCCGAATAATCCACGCGCTTGCCCAAAAGATTTTGTCGGAATCGGCCCTGTTTTCCAGCCAAAATAGCCGCCAAGGATTTGAGCAATCGCTTGCCACCGGTGGTGGCGGTGGTGGTCACGCCTTTTCTCATTTCGTTGTCAATGAGAGCGTCAACAGCTTCCTGCAACATTCTTTTTTCGTTTCGGACAATTACCGCTGGAGCCGAAATTTCTTGCAAATACTTTAAGCGGTTATTGCGGTTAATAACTCGGCGATACAAATCGTTTAAATCCGAAGAAGCATATCTACCGCCGTCTAACTGAACCATCGGTCGCAAATCAGGAGGCAAAATCGGCAAGATGCTCACAAACATCCATTCTGGGCGCACTTTGGCGCGCAACATTCCCTGGAAAAGTTTCAAGCGTCGCAAAACTTTCTTTTTAAGAATCGGTGGGGCTTCGGCGGCTTCGCGCACCAATTCATCGGTGGTAACTTGCAGGTCAACGCTGGCAAACAAGTCTCGAATGACTTCAGCTCCGGTTCCTGCTTCAAACATTTCTCCGTACTTTAAGGATAGGTCGTTGTAAATAACTTCCGACAAAATCATCAACGGCTTAATAGACAAGACTTCTTCTTTTACCTTTTCGCGGGATTGTTTGAGTTCGTTTTTGGCCGCTTCGGTGGTTTCTTGTTTGACCTTGGTTTTAAATTCTTGTTCTACCTGGTCTAAAATAGCCTGGCGGGCTTCGTTGTTGACCTTGGTAATAATGTAGCTAGAAAAATAAATCACCTTTTCTAATTGCTGGCTGGATTTATTCAAAACTAACCCCATGCGTGATGGCACACCTCGCAAAAACCAAATGTGCGAAACCGGCGTGGCTAACTTAATATGACCCATCCTTTCACGCCTTACCGAAGACTTAGTCACCTCAACTCCGCAGCGATCACAAACCACACCCTTGTAGCGGATTCGTTTGTATTTTCCGCAAGCGCATTCGTAGTCTTTGTCCGGTCCGAAAATCCGCTCATCAAACAGCCCATCCTTTTCGGGCTTTTGAGTTCGATAGTTGATGGTTTCGGGAGTGACCACTTCTCCATGAGACCAAGACAAAATCTCCTCCGGCGAGGCCAATTTAATTCTGATTGATTCTAAGTCTACTACTCGCATATTAGTTAATTCAAATTGCAAATATCAAAATGCAAAATGACAATTAAAAATGTAAAATTATTTTTTCTCGGTTTTTATTTCTCGAATCTTTTCTTTGACTTCCACCGCCAACCCCAATGACTTTAATTCAGCTACCAGCAAATTAAACGATGCTGGGATGTTTGGGTTGCGGATTGGCTCGCCCTTTAAAATACTTTCGTAGGTGGTGGCTCTTCCTACGACGTCGTCGGATTTAATGGTCAACATTTCTTGCAAAATATAAGCAGCTCCGTAACCTTCAAGTGCCCATACTTCCATTTCTCCGAATCGTTGGCCACCAAATTGGGCTTTTCCTCCCAAAGGTTGCTGGGTAATTAATGAGTAAGGACCAATGGATCTTGCGTGCACCTTGTCGTCTACCATGTGGATGAGCTTCATGACATACATGTAGCCAACGGTGATGGGGCGCGGGAATGGCAAACCGGTTTTTCCATCGTAGAGAGTTGACTGTCCCGACTCTGGCAAGCCAGCTTCTTTTAATTCTCGTTTAATATCTTCTTTGTTGGCCCCGAGCAGCGATGGGGTAATGGCCAAATAATTTAATTTGTGTGCCGCCCAACCCAAGTGGGTTTCCAGGATTTGTCCTAGATTCATACGAGATGGGACAGACAATGGGGATAAGACCAAATCAACCGGCGTCCCATCAGCCAAAAATGGCATTTCGGACTCGGAAAGGATTCTTGAAACCACGCCTTTGTTTCCGTGGCGGCCTACCAATTTGTCCCCAACTTTCACGTGCCTGGTTTCAGAAATTTCCACCTGAACTTTTTTAATCACGCCGGGTTCTAATTTATGCCCCATGTCGCGCGAGAAAATTTTAACGTTGGTAACCTTGCCACGCTTGCCGTGTTCCATCCTCAAAGAAGTATCTTTGACGTCCTTGGCCTTTTCTCCAAAAATGGCGCGCAGCAATCGTTCTTCCGGAGTTAATTCAGCTTCACCCTTCGGGGAAATCTTTCCTACCAAAATATCGTTTGGACCCACTTCGGCTCCCACGCGGACAATTCCCTCTTCATCCAAATCTTTCAATTTTTCTTCTCCCACGTTTGGAATGTCGGAGGTGGTAACTTCAGGGCCAAGCTTGGTTTCGCGGACATCGCAGGTAAAGTCTTCAATGTGAATAGAAGTAAATTCAAATTCTTTGACCAGTTTTTCAGAAATGGTAATTGAGTCCTCAAATCCTCCTCCCCGAAGCGGCAAGAAACAAACCAAAATGTTTCTACCCAACGCCAATCTTCCCTGGTTAATAGCGGCTCCATCAGCTAGGACATCGCCTTTTTTAACTTCTTCGCCCTTTTCTACGATTGGCTTTTGGTGGAAACAAGAATATTGGTTGGTTTTGACAAAGGTTTGGAGCTCATAATTTTCTTCCACTTTTTTGCCGTCAATGGTGTAGAGCATCAAAATATGCGAAGCGTCTACTTCTTTGACAATTCCATTGGCTTTGGCCAAAATCACTTGTCCAGAATCTCTGGCCACGTTTCTTTCTACTCCGGTTCCTACCAAAGGCGCTTCCGGCCGAATTAATGGCACGGCTTGCCGTTGCATGTTGGATCCCATCAGGGCGCGGGAAGCATCGTCGTTTTGTAAAAATGGAATTAAACTGGCGGCGGCGGAAATAAACTGCTTGCTGGAAACATCGGCATAGTCAACTTGTGAAATTTCAATTTCTGCCGGCTCGCCTTTTACCCTGGCCTCCACTTTATCGGGCATCACTTCCGGCAAAATTTTGCGCTTGTCATCGGTAGGACATGAAGCGGGAATAATCACGTAGCGTTCCTCTTCTTGGGCAGACAAGTAATGGATTTCTTCAGTAATTCTGCCTTTTTCCACTTTAAAATAAGGAGCTTCAATAAATCCATAAGGATTTACTTTGGCAAATGAGGCCAAATGCCCCACCAAGCCAACGTTAGGACCTTCGGGAGTTTCAATAGGACAAATTCGGCCATAGTGGGAAGGCTGCACGTCGCGAACTTCAAAGCCGGCGCGTTCCCGGGTTAAGCCTCCGGGTCCGGTGGTTGTCAGTCTTCGCTTGTGTTCCAATTCAGCCAGGGGATTTTCGTTGTCCATGAATTGGGAAAATTGGGACGAGGTGAAAAATTCTTTCACTACGGCCATCAATGGCCTTGGGTTAATCAGTTGAACCGCGGTAATGGTAGCCGGATCCAGGGTGGACATTTTGTCTTTGATGATTCTTTCCATGCGCATCAAACCCACGCGCAATCGGTTTTGCAACAATTCAGACAATGTCCTAACTCGGCGATTTCCCAAGTGATCCACCTGGTCAGCTTTGGCATCGGGAGTATTATTGAGTCTGATGACTTCTTTGACAACTTCAACTAAATCTTTAATGTTTAAAACTCGTTGTTCCTTTTCAATGTCTTTGGTATTTTTCCCTGATTGGGCGGCCAGCGATGGATTTAAATTGGGAAGCCGCTGCCAGGTTTTCCATCGGCCCACTTTTGACAAATCGTACCGGTCAAAATTAAAAAACATGTTAAAAATCAAATCCTGGGCAGTGTCGGGAGTTACCAAATCTCCGGGGCGTAGCCTTCGGTAAATTTCTACCAAGGCTTCTTTTTGATCTTTGCAGGTATCGCGTTTTAAAGTTTCTTTAATGTATTGGATATCTCCGGTATCAACATCCTTAAATTCTTTTTGGATTTTTTCTACCGTATCCAATCCCAAAGCCAACAGCAAGGTGGTAGCTGGCACTTTTCTTTTGCGGTTAATTTTTACCCCGATAAAGCCGCTCTCTTCGGTTTCAAATTCGAGCCAGGCTCCGCGGTTTGGAATAATTTTGGCTCCAAAAAAGTTTTTGCCTCGGCGGCTTTGGACGGTAAAAAAGGCTCCCGGAGAACGGATAAGCTGGGAAACCACCACGCGTTCAACGCCGTTGACCACAAAGGTTCCTCGCTCCGTCATTAATGGAAAATCAGCCAGAAATACTTCTTGCTCTTTTACCTCTTTGGTTTTTTTGTTGATTAAGCGGATTTTAACTCGCAAAGGCACTTCCAGTGAATCATTATTTCTTCGCGCTTCCAAACCATTTTTATAGTTGGGTTTACCAAGCGTGTAATCCGAAAACCAGAGCTCAAATTCTTTGCCGGTGTGATCTTTAATGGGAGAAATTTCAGAAAAGAGTTCTTTGATTCTGACTTCCACAAAATCGTCCCAGGTTTCCCGTTGCATTTGCAACAAGTGGGGAGTAGGGAAAGAAAGCTTAGACTTTGAGAAATTCCTTACTTTTTGTAATATTTCAGCCATCCTGTTGAGAAAATAGAAAGTAGAAAGTAGAAAGTAGAATTCGCCGCTTTACGTAAAATTCTATTTTCTATTTTCTAGATTCTATATTTCTAATTTATAAAAAACAAAATACCCTATTGAATTAGGGATGGTATTTTAATCGATTACAAAAACAAAAATGTTACTTTATACATTAAAAAATAACCGATATAAAGGTTTTAATTTTAGGCACCCACGCAAGTCCCAGAGAAAAATAAAGTGATCACTTTTTCGATATACTAGGATTGTAATCTATGTCAGAAAAAATGTCAATACTCCAAAGCAATATAGACTCTCCAGATGCAAAATTCAAACTCATTTTCGGGCTTTTATGCTTTCTAAAATACCAAGACCCACGAAGTTTCCGATCAATCCTGAGCCGCCGTAGCTGACAAATGGTAGGTATAATCCTACCACCGGAAGCAGGGAAAGATTCATGCCGACGTTAACGATAAACTGGACAATGAGAGTGATGGCAAAACCCACGGCAAAGAGCCTGGGAAAATTAGACTCAGATTCAATGGCTATTTTTAAAATTCTCCAGATTAAAATCAAATACAAGGCAAAGAGGACAACTACTCCAAGTATCCCCCATTCTTGGCCGATGGCGGAAAAAATGAAATCGGTGTGGGGTTCGGGCAAAAATCCGTACTGGACTTCCGAATCATTCCCAATGCCTTTTCCAAACACTTGGCCCGAGCCGATGGCAATTTTGGTTTGAGTCTGGCTCCAAGAACCTCCCAAAATATCAGTAGGAAAAAGAAAGGCGATGAACCGGTCTTTTTGGTAATCTTTGAGCAAAAACTGCCAAGAAAAACCCGCCACCAATACAAAGCAGAGCGAAAGAATCATAAAATGTTTCAGCTTAATTCCTGAAACCATTAACATGCCAAGCCAAAGAAAGACAATCACCATGGCGCCGCCAAGGTCGGGCTTGATAAAGATAAGAAGGGCCGGAAAAAATGCGTAGAGGCCGGAAACTACGATGTGCCGGAATTTATAAAGCTCCACGTGACGCATGGAAAAATACTTGGCCAAAAGGGCGATGAGGACTAATTTGGCAGGTTCAATGGGGTCAAAGGACAAAAAACCCAGTTTATACCAGCCCCGGGTGCCTCGGATATTGGGGGCAAAAAAGTGAAGCCCCAAAAGCAAAAAAAGGCAGACAATATATAAAATCAGGATCAGGTAAGAATTGTTGCGCAAAATCCGGTAATCCAAAAAACTGACGATGAGCATTAAGCCAAATCCAACCACAAAAAAGGCTAGCTGCTTTTCAACATCAGAAAAATTATGATGCGCCAATCCATAACTATAAATTCCTCCCAGGCCAAACAAGGTAATAAAAACCGTGACTCCAATCAGCCACCAATCCAGTTTTTTAAGATATTCGAGAAAGATATTCATAGATATGTAACGGATATTAGTGGATATTACAGATATTAACTGTTTGATTTTGATCGATATATGGAAGAAATAAAATTATTCAACTTCATTGATAACTTTGCGGCAGTTGTTTTAAATTGATTATATTTTTCAGTGTCAACTTTTTTTCTTTCGTTAAGTAACTCTATCCAATATTCATTACACTCTGCTAATGTAGCAAAACCTAATTCTTTCTAAATAGTGAAATCTTTTATAGCCTTCCGTAATATTAGCCCCTACAGAATCCGTAGCTTCAATAAACTGGTCTCCATTTATTTTTTTCATTTGCCAGTCTAAAGCACTATAAATTTCCCAACCAATCCTCGAAAGCTCTCGTGCCAATTGGTAAATTTCCAAATCTTTCAGAAGGATATATTTATTTTCCATACATACCTTAATATCTTTTAATATCAGCAATATCAACGTATAATACCCAAAAACTCTTTTTCGCCGATGATTTTAAGACCCAGTTTTTCTGCTTTTGTGAGTTTTGAGCCGGCTTCATTTCCTGCTACCACAAAATCTACTTTTGCTGACACCGACTCGGTGATTTGGCCTCCCAAATCCCGGACTTTTTCTTTGGCCAGCTCCCGCTCTATGGATTCTAGGCTGCCGGTGAAAATAAATATTTTGCCATGGAGCCTGCCTTGGCTTTGTTTTTTTGGATTTTCAACTAAAATGCCAACCTTGGAAAACTTGTCCAAAAGCGCCACATTCTCTTTGGTATTAAACCATTCGTGGACCGAAGTTGCAACAATCGGGCCGATGTTTGCAATGACATCAAAGTCTGCCAGCTCCGCATTTTTTAATTTTTCAAGCGAACCAAAATGTTTGGCCAAATCCACAGCGGTCTGGGAACCAATGTTGCGAATTCCAAGAGCATAAATAAATTTGGCCAGGGGAATTTCTTTTTTGGCTTGAATGGACGTAATTAAGTTGGCAATGGATTTTTCGGCAAAGCGTTCCAAGTTGGCCAAATCCCCTTCTTTTAATTCAAAAATGTCGGCAAAATCGGAAATTAAACCCTCGTCAAGCAAGCGGTCAATAATTTTGGGGCCCAGGCCATCAATGTCAAAGGCGGATTTGGAAACAAAGTGGTAGAGCGACCGGCGCTGGCGGGCGAAACATTTTTGGTTGGGACATCGCCATAATACTTCCGTGTCGGACTTTTCCAATTTTGATTTGCAGCTGGGGCAGACTTTGGGCATGACAAATTTCTTTTCATTGCCGGTGCGAAACTCAACCAAGACTTTGATAATGTCAGGAATAACATCTCCGGCGCGGCCGACAATTACCGTGTCGCCTATTTTTACATCCAACCTTTTAATTTCGTCTTCGTTGTGGAGCGTAGCGCGCGAAATAGTAATTCCCGTCACCACCACCGGTTTTAAAATCGCTACGGGGGTCAAAGCGCCGGTTCTGCCGACTTGGACTTTTATGTCTAAGACTTGGGTGACGGCCTGGTTTTGGGCAAATTTAAAAGCCACCGCCGCCCTTGGAGCCTTGCCAACCACGCCCAGTTTTTCAAAGAGAGCATTATTGTTGACAATTACGACCACGCCGTCGATTTCATAGCCCAATTTTTGGCGAATTTTTTGGACATTCTGATAAAAAGCAAACACTTCGTCAATAGTTTTGCAGTAGCGGTTATGGCTATTGGTTTTAAAACCAAGCTCCGCCAATATCTGGTGCTTTTTTTCGTGAGTGTCTGCCACCAGGCCCGCTACGATATCATAGGCGAATGAATCCAATTTGCGCGAAGCGGTAATTTTGGGATCCAATTGACGCACCGAACCGGCCGCCACGTTCCTGGGGTTAGCGTACAAGGGCAATCCTTTTTCTTTTTGCAACTGATTCATGGCGGCAAATTCTTTTTTAGAAAGGAAAACCTCTCCTCTTACCACGAGCTTCTTTGGAATTTGTATCTTGTTTCTTGTATCTTGGAGCGATAGCGGTATTGCTTCAACGGTTTTTAGATTTTGGGTGATGTCTTCACCCACAAAACCATCTCCGCGAGTTGAACCGCGCACAAATATGCCGTTTTCATATTCAATTTCAATGGCCAGACCGTCAATTTTTAATTCGCAGTAAAAGTCCAGCTGGGATTTTTCCTGGTCGGTTAGTAATTTGGAAATTCTTTCATGCCAATCATAAAAATCTTCCTTTGAGAAAACGTCATTGAGCGACAGCATCCGCTCGTAGTGGGTGACTTTTTTAAATTCTTTGAGAGGCTGGCCTCCCACCCGCTGGGTCGGAGAATCCGCGGTGATTAAATCGGGAAATTGAAGCTCCAAATCAAAAAGCTCTTTTTTTAAAGAGTCCAAGGCCGCGTCCGTAATTTCCTGTGTATCTTTAACGTGATACAGATACCGATGATGATCAATTACCTGGCGCAATTTTTTAATTCTGGTCTGCGCTTCTTTTTTTTGCATGTTGATTTTTGGATTATTCTCACTGTGAACTTTGCAATTCAATTTCTCGGATAATGCCAAGATAGCTGCCTTTGGAAGTCAAATTAAAGGCTGTGTTTTGTCCGCTGGGAGTAACCGTAC
The DNA here is from genome assembly GCA_963835045.1 of uncultured bacterium. Classification (GTDB taxonomy): domain Bacteria; phylum Patescibacteriota; class Minisyncoccia; order Minisyncoccales; family Staskawiczbacteraceae; genus VGLO01. The sequence goes on along the minus strand of CAWIDW010000001.1, from coordinate 47,284 downwards.
CATTAACACTATAACTTGGACTAGTGGAGTTGGTGTTAAAATTAGAGGTATATTGAACTTGGCAGTCATTGCAGATGGACGGATTGCAACCCGTGGCATCGTTGTTCACAATGGTCGCAGTGCAACTGTTGCAATTAAGAATAGGCGTTATGACGTTTCCCGACGAACACACATTGCAAATATTGCAAAAGCCCCGCGAAGCACCGTTGGGTATTTGTTTTCTATCAAAATATAATGTTTTTTCAAGACCACTCTCGGCGGCATAATAAGCATAGACTGAATCTACGGAATTTGAAGCTATTTTAATTTCATTAAATAAAATAGCAGTCACTCCAAGAACAATGGCCAATATAATGACCATGATAAAAAACGTAATAATAACCGTAACTCCTTTTTGACTCATATCAACTATATATTAATCGTAAATTACCAAATGCGCTGGCAAGAAACTGTTTTTCTGAAAACATTTCACCGCTCAAGGTTAGTTGCTTAAGGCTCTTTCTGAAATCGTATTTTGCATAATAATATTTTCATTGTCTACGGTGGCACTCATAACAATCGTTACTCTGGGCTGAAGCTGGTTGGTAACCACGATCTTCATATAATTAATCTGCAAACTGGTTGAAGTTAGCGCAACTGCCGAGCCTCCATTTTCATCTTCCTCCACCTGCAATGTAGTTGGGTTATAGAAAAATTCTTCACAAGAAGCAGGAGTGTCAGACTGGTTAATAAATTTAATGCCATAATACTGGGTGGTGCTATTAACCGTAAAAGGATAGGTTAATAAATACGTATTATTAACAATAGGGGCAGTAGTGCCAAGACAATTATAAGAATTGGTCTTATCTTGAGCGGCAACTCGCAAAGCTTTTGACATATATGACAAAGCATAATTCATTTCATTAACCGTTTTTTCCTTTTGTAAAATCTGCCGCTGCTCCAATATAATGGATATAAAAAGACTGACAACGGCGGTAATAATGACCATAAAAATCGCCAAGGCCACAATCATCTCAAGAAGAGAAAAACCTTTCGAATTTGAAATTTGAAATTTGAAATTTGAAATCAATTTGAAAATGCTAATTTGAAATGATTGAAACCGGTTTTCACATTTAAATATTGTCGTATTTAAATATTGAATTCAAATTTCAAATTTCAAATTGTAAATTAGGTTCTAGTGCCAATTATACAAATATTCTTCTGCCTGCGAACTAAATGACTTGCCGTTGTAATTCCAGGTTACCGATACCAACACATCCAGCAAATCGGTGCAATCCGAACCCATACAAACAGGTGTGATGGTAATATCTCTTTTAAAAATCGTAGGAGTGGAACCAAGATCATAACTATAAAAACCGTTACTGGTATAATCCGATGAGCTGGTATTGATGCCCAAAAATCTTCCCGAATAAGCAGTCAACGTGCTGCCGGAAACCACTCCGGTTTTATAGTCCCCTTCACAGCCTTGAGTACAATTTAAAAGCCCCGCAGACCAACTGGCGCCAGAAAGCCAGTTATTGTCCCGGATATTTCTGACAATTTCCACGCCTTCTTGGGCCAGATTAGCCGCCACGAAACGGTTGTATATATAATTGGTTGAAATAACCGAAGCTGTAAAAGCACTGTAGACTGCTATCACGCCAAAAGACAAAATAGAAATGGCAATGATAATTTCCAAAATAGTGAAGGCGGCCTGGCTTTTAAAATCTAACATGTTTGATTTGGAGTTTGAATTCAAAGTTAAATAATTTTAATTGCAACTGGGAAGAGAATTTTCAACTTCTATTAATCCGGCGGTATTAACGGCAACCGTTTTGGTTTGGGTCAAATCAGATGACAGGGCAAACACCACGTCCACTTCAGTTTGGCCTGCAGCTAAGGTTGTTATCGTAGTCGTGGGATCTGGAGGACTAAAGTCAATACTCACATTGCTTCCCACCACATTGCATATTTTTTTGATGACCACCCCTGGCTCAGTTGAAATAATTTGCTGGGCAAAACAATCTCCGGAATCATATTGATTATTCGCGTTGCCACTGGTGTTATTATCGGCATACATGCTATATTGTTGGTTTTGGGGAGTATAAATATAAATTCCGTAGCCGGCTACCTTTGAACATTGGCCGGTCGGATTACTATACTGATTGGCTGACAAGGCTAAATTTTGAGCCGTCCGCAAATCTTGGGCAAATTTATAGGTAGTCCGAAGCAGGGCAAACTGAAGTTTAATCGCCGGAAAATTAGCAATGGAAATGGTAAAAATAACCAAGATAATGGCAATAACTACGACGATTTCGATGATGGTAAAACCTTTTGATGTTTTCATATACTACGTGAAGCTTGAATTTTGGAGCTGGAAGTTGGAATAGAATAGATGAATATGGAATCTTGGGAAAACATATGCCCTATTATTCAAAATTCTTTATTCCATTCCAGCTTCCAGCTACTAGCTTCCAGATTCATCGTTAAAAAATAAAGAAATGCATATACCATTGTATTATCGTACTTCCCCAAAGTAACGCCATGAGCGTACCCGTAATCAGAAATGGGCCAAAGGGCACTTCGCTTTTGATACCTTTTTTATGGGTGGCAATTAAAACTACTCCGATGATGGCGCCAAGGAAAAAAGCCAAAAATAACGCTACCAAGATATTGGGAAATCCCAGCACCAAGCCCAGCAAAATTCCCAGTTTCACATCCCCAAACCCCATCGCCCGCCCGCCAGATATTAAAAAGAGTACCAAGAAAAACCCTGAAGCAATAAGAGCGGCCAAGATAAAATTCCCAATTAAATTCCAATGACTAAAGCTCAAAGTAACTACGATGCGATATAAAAACGCGATAATGATAGCAGGAAATAATACACTATCAGGAATTAAGTAATGCTTAAGATCGTAGACAAAAATAATAATTAAAGAACTGGCAATGTAACATAGAAACAAAAGATTCGCCACGTTTTGAACATTGAAAATGAGATGTTGATTGGATATTAGGACAAAGATAAGTCCTGTCACTATCTCTACAATTGGGTATTGAATTGAAATCTTACCACGGCAATATCGGCATTTGCCCTGGAGCATTAAAAAACTAAGCACGGGAATTAAATCAAACCACGCCAAACTATGTTTACAATGAGGACAATAAGATCTGCCTTTGGCCACACTTTCCTCTTTCTCCAGTCTATAGATAAAGCAATTTAAAAAACTACCGATACATAAACCCAATAGGAACATCAGCACATCAAGACCATAAAATATTGTATCCATATTGTGTTATTCTATCACTTTTTAAAAAAATTAAAAACACTCCTTTTAAAGAGTGTTTTTAATTTTCTATCAAATAAAAAAGCAAGGATTAACTAATTGCAAGCAATGTGACCAGAGGCACAAGTGGTAGAAGTAGCAGGGGCGCCAATGAATCCAGTTGTATCAGTACACCAGAAAGTACCATCGGAAAGAGTCATGGTTACGCAATAAGCGGTAGCACTTGTCTGATTTGAAACAGCACTAGCACCCGCACTAGTAGCAGCGGCGATTGGAAGAGTATAAGTGGAGTTGGCAGGGAACGTTGTATATGTACTATTTGCGTCAAACCATACTGCGGCGTTGGTTTGGATACTAGCCATATCTCCCTTTTCAGCGGCAACTTTGCCCTTAGTGATATAACCGGTAACGTTTACGAGCACGATGGCAGTTAAAACTGCGATAATCGCAATAACAACCAATAATTCAATGATTGTAAAACCTTTTGATTTTTGCATGATATTTTTCAATTTATGATTTTTAAATATTTAAATGTTAAACGTATAAGCTCGACCTTTTTACCCAACTACCAACATTGCAGTTGGGTGAAAATTATTTTCCTAAATCCATTATATGATGTAATGCAATCACGCACAACAACCAAAGCTGTGGATAAATATTTTACAAATTAGTGACAGGCAATATTTCCCGAAGAACAAGTATTGGAGGCAAGAGCAGCGCCCACATAGCCACTGCTATCTACACACCAAAAAGTGCCATCGGAAAGAGTGATTTCCGCGCAATAAGCAGCGCCGGTTATAGGAGTTACATTGATAACGGAAGCGGTGGCACCGGCAATGGTAGCAGCGTTATTAGGAAGAGTGTAGCTGCTATCGGCCGGGAAACCAAGATACCCAACATTCAAACCATGCGGGGAAGAACTAAACCATCCTCCAGAATTACTTTGTATGGTATGCAAATCACCTTTTTCCGCGGCAACTTTTCCCTTGGTAATATAGTTACTGATGTTTGCCAATAAAATCGCGACTACAACAGCTATAATCGCGACAACAATCAATAATTCAAGAATGGTAAAACCGCTGCCGCTTTTCTTTCGCCACTTTGATGTTCCGCTTGATTTTTTACCGACGCTAAGATTCCTATTTAATGTTTGCATGATATGTTAAATATTACAGATTCGCAGATTCATTATACCGCTTTCCATCTGGTAAACAAAATTACCATCTTGTTAACACCTAAATATTACCCAGGGTACTATAAAGAGGCGCGAATACGGAAATGGCAACAATGCCCACGACAATACCCAAAAATATAATCAATATTGGCTCTAAGAGAGTTAAAAATAAATCAATGGCTCGCTTGATTTCTTTCTGGTAAAAATTAACCACTTCCAGTAATGTTTTATCTAATTTACCCGTTTCTTCTCCCACCTTAACCATTTGAACCACAAACGAAGGAAAATAATCCGGATATTTTACCAACACCGTACTAATTTTATCTCCTTCGGAAACCCCCGTTTTTACCTCATCAATGATATCTTTATAGACACTATTATTAAGCGTATCAGCGGTAATTTCCAGTGCTTTGTTAATGGAAATACCAGCATTAATGAGAGTGGAAACATTTCCGCAAAACCTGGTCAGAAAAACTTTGCGCAGGATATCTCCCAGAAGCGGAATTTTTAGTGAAACAATATCGTAAGTCCTTTTTCCTTTTTTAGTCCTAAAATAAATGACTGACGTCAAAATAACAATTGCCAAGACTCCCACCATGTACCACCAATAGTTTTCCAAAAAGGTGTAAAAGTGCAACATCAACAAGGTAAAACCTGCTGGAGGCGTAGTAGAGGACTTAATCAGATTTTCGATTTGGGGCACAATTAAGGTAATAATAATGCCAATAACTACAAAAAGAATGCAGATGGTAAAGGCGGGGTAAATCATGGCTTGTTTTACTTGGGCAATAATATCGTGTTCGGACTCCAGGTGGTCAGCAATATAATACAAGGTACCGGAAATTTTACCCGATAATTCGCCGGACTTAATTAAGCTGACGTAGAAATTATCAAAAATATCAGGAAAATTAGAAAAGGCTTCTGATAGCGGCAAACCTTCTTCCACCAACCCCGATACTTTGGTCAGGACTTCTTTAAAATTACTTTTGCGTGTTTGCACCGCTAAACTGGTCAAACTTTGGATAACAGGCACGCGAGACTCAAGCATAACGGCTAACTGTCGGGAAAAAATAGCCAACTCTTTGGTGGAGACTTTGGTTTCTATCTTTATTTTTAAAAAAGAGGAAACTTTACCTTGAGGTTCAAGCGAAGTCGCAAAAATATTATATTTTTGCAGCAGCAACGAAGCCGCCTCTTTTGAAGAAGCTTCAATGGTACCGGTTTCTATTTTTCCCTCTTTACTTCGAGCCTGGTAAATAAACTTCATAAATTAGAAATTAAAGTCTTGACTAGCTTAACAGATTCTTGAGTTCAAGTGGGTTGTTGGAATTATCAATGGCGTTTTTTAGGGAAATTTCTTTGCGGCGAACCAAATCTGACAAGGCTCGATTTAACGAAACCATGCCTTCCTTGGACGAAGTCTCAATTACTGCCGGTATCTCGTGATTTTTGTTTTCGCGGATTAAGTTAGAAATGGCGTTATTGCAAACCATGACTTCGCAAACCGGAATAAATCCACCGCTAATTCGTTGGACTAATCGCTGGGATACCACGCCCAAAAGCGAACCTGCCAATTGGAATCTAATCTGATTTTGTTGCTCGGCCGGAAACACATCCACCATTCGGTGAATAGACTGGGCGGCGGAATTGGTGTGCAGGGTGGCAAAAACCAAATGGCCGGTTTCGGCTGCGGTAATGGTGGTGGAAATCGTTTCCAAATCTCGCATTTCTCCGACCATAATCACATCCGGGTTTTGGCGGAAAGTGGACTTTAGGGCATTGGTAAAACTGTGGGTATCCACCGATACTTCTCGCTGGTCAACAATGGCTTTGTCCCCATGATAAACATATTCTATCGGGTCTTCGATGGTAATGATGTGCAAAGCCCGAGTGTGATTAATCTCGTCTAGGAGAGCTGCCAAGGTAGTGGATTTTCCTTGGCCCGAGGCTCCGGTCATCAAGAGTAAACCCTGTGACTTTCGGGTAAATTCGTGAAGTACCGCCGGTAAACCCAAACTTTCGACTGTTTTAATCACCGGCGAAATCAAGCGAAGGGCCATGCTGATGCAATCTTTTTGAAAATAAACGTTGACGCGAAACCGGGCCTTGCCATCGAAATCGTAAGAAAAATCAGTTTCTTTTTCTTCTATGAATTTTTGCTGCTTGGCCTCGGTCATCAAGCTAAAAGCCAGACCCTTGGCGTCTTCCGGCGCAATGATTTTTTCATTCAGCAGCGGAACCAACTGCCCGGTAATGCGTATCACCGGCGGATGATCAACTGAAATCAACAAATCAGAGGCGTTCTCCTTAATAGTAATGTCCAATATTTTTTTTAAACGCGATAAGTAATCCATAATGTGAATTTGAAATTAGTTTAACATTTCTTTTATTTTACTTGATACTTCTTCGGGCGTGGTTTCCACTTTTAAAAAGTAGTGGGAAACCCCCCATTTGGCAATATTTTCTTGATTGTCTTTTTTATTAAGATTTGAAATGATGACAACCTTTATGTTTTTGGTGGCCCCATTGCTTCTTATCGCTTTTAATAATTCCCAGCCGTTGATTTTGGGCAACATAATATCTAACACTAGGACATCAGGATAGTGGTTTTTTATTTTATCTAGAGCCATTTGGCCATCAATAGCGATTTCCACCAAAAAACCATCTTTTTTAAATTGATTGGCATAGATATCCACTAAAAACGGGTCATCTTCAACAAGTAAAATATTCTTCATAAAAATAGTTCAAAAATCAAAAGCACCAACGACGCCGATTTTGAATTTATTTCTCCTGTGTTACCCTGGTTATTTCATCAATAGTTGTCTCTCCGGCCAACACTTTTATTACTCCTTCTTGAGCCATGGTTAGCATTCCCCCTTTTTGAGCGGCTTTTAAAATCAATGACTCAATGGGATCTTTTAAAATGACTTCAATAATTTCTTCGGTAATTGATAACACTTCAAATAAACCCATTCTGCCTTTGTATCCCGTGGTGCCGCACAGTTCGCAGCCGTTTGCCTCGTAAACATACAGGGGGCTTGGCATGACAAAATCTTTTTTTACCACCATCGGTAAATTTTTGATATTTTCCAGGATATAATCCTTAATCCGCTGATTTGGAGCCACTTTTTTCTTACAATGCGGGCAAAGAGTTCTTACCAATCGCTGGGCAATCACCACCCGCAGGGTAGAAGGAATTAAAAACGGCCGGACTCCCATATCAATTAATCTTGGAATAACTCCCACCGCCGAATTAGTGTGCAAAGTAGAAAGCACAATGTGGCCTGTGAGCGCGGCATTGGTAACCAGGCTTGCCGTTTCTTCGTCTCTAATTTCTCCAACCATAATAACATTGGGGTCTTGTCGCAAAATTTGGCGCAGGCCTTCCGCGAAAGTGTATCCGATATCAGCCCTGATCTGGGATTGGTTGACGCCGGCAATTGAGTATTCAATCGGGTCTTCAACGGTGACCACATTAACAGTTTCTTGGTTTAAAATGCGCATCAGACCATAAAGAGTCGTCGTTTTTCCCGAACCGGTAGGCCCGGAAGACAAAATTAATCCATAGGGCATTTTTAAAGCCTTTTGGATGACTTCAAGATTCCTTGGTGAAAAACCCATCTGGTCAAAAGGTTTTAGACCTTCAGAAGGATCCAAAACTCTGATTTCCACTTTTTCCCCGTATAAAATCGGGAAGGTGGCCACTCGAAAATCAATATCCTTGCCATTAATTTTAGTGGAAAATCTACCGTCTTGAGGAATTCTATTCTCATCAATTTTCAAGTTAGCCAAAATTTTAATACGGGAAACAATAGAAGCATGAACCGAAAGCGGCAAGAAAAGACTCAAATGCAACACACCGTCTTGGCGAAATCTTACGTTCAATCTTTCGCGGCTTGGCTCAATGTGGATATCCGAAGCATTGCCTTCAATGGCATGTCGCAAAATAACCAGCACCATTTTAATCACCGGGGCCTGGTCGGTAATTTCCAACAGATCCGGGCTTTTTTCAATTTCAGTTAAGATTTCTTTTTTCTCTTCACCAAGTTCCTGCAAAGCTTGCTTGGTTTCTACTTTCAAACTTTTATGCTGCTTTAAAGCATTGCTTAAATCAGAAAAGGTAACTAAATAAATATCATAGGTAAAGTGTTCGCGGCGGCTTAAAAATCGCAACGCATTTTGGGAGGAAATATTTTCAGGATACACCATGCCAACGCCCACCACGTTGCCTTTCCTAAATAAAGGCACCATTTTGTAATTAAGGGCAGCTTCATACGACATCAAACCCAGAACATCTTGGGGAATTTCTTTATCTTTTACTCTCATCAAAGGAATATTAACCAACTTGCTTTTTAGCTCAAACAAAGCAACTTCAGAAACAATATTGTTTTCTAAAATAACATCTTCCTCGGTTTTGCCGGTTTTTTTGATTTGGGCGACTAGTTCATTTTTACGATCTTCGTTGATAAGACCGTTGCCATATAATTCATCAAGTAACTTCATAGTTTTTGCAATGCCAGAATACCCATTTATACGTATAATACCAATAATATCTCACTTTCGCTTCCGTATTTGGATTAATAGGAAACAAATGGTTGACTCCTTCCAATATCAACTTCTTGGATGCTGATTATTTTATCTCCCGAGGCTTCCAGTAATTGCTGCGCATCAGTTTGACTATCAGCCGATATGTTTCCGGTAACCTGTTTTCCACTGCTATCTTCAACCACATAGGTAAACTGGTTTTGCATGGTTGGAAACGGCTGCAAATTTTTCACTTCAGGTGAATCAATGGTGGTAAAATCAATTTGAACATTGGGCTTGTAAAACAGGGTGGACGAAGAGACGCTTTGAGGTTTGGTGTTAAGTGTCGGCAACAAGACGACGGCAAACATAGCGATAAAAAATATCACCAGCGCGACGCTAATGCCCCAAAAAAATGTCCGTTGTCTAGTTTTTGGCGATATAAAAGTAATAGCCATGGTAACGAATGTTCAATTTAACATTTTTAATAGGTATTTGTTTGAATTTCCAGTGTAAAATTATAGGTTTGCTGCTGGTCTTTTACCTGTTTGATGGCAGCGGCGCCATTCCCTGACGCAGTGAAGGTAAGCGAATTTACTTCAAACAAGCGAGCTGAATCGTCAAGCGCCGCCAGAAAATTTTTCAAACCCTGATAGTTTCCCAGTAAATTTACCTTAAAATCAACGGTATTGATCTGGCTGCCAATTGCATATGGTTGTATCTGTGAAAATACCACCGATTGGACCACCAAGCCACTGGCATCTCCTTCTTTTTTGAAAAAATAAATTAAAGGCGCAATAGAAAAGGGAGCAGGAAGGGCGCTATTGATTTTTCCTAAAGCATCTTGGCGACTTTGGACACTACTGGTCAAATTTGCAATATTGGCATAATAAGCAGATTCGCTGTTATAATCCACTTGCTTTTGAAATAAAATGGCGTCTAAGGCATTGGACCGCTGATATTGGGGCAAGACAAAAAGAAATACCAGCATGATGGTCAAAATAAAAATAATCGCACAAGACACTGGTTTGTTAACTTCCATGATTTAAAACTTCTAATATTAGACTACTTTAAGGACGGGGTCGCGCTTGGGTTTGTACTTGCACTTACGTTTGCGCTTGCGGTAGCGTTTGGCGTCGCTGATACCAAGGAAGTGGCATTGTAGCTGAAAATCGTCGGATCTAAAGTCATATTTAAAACAAACTGAACTCTTCCGGCATTATCAAGTTGCGAATTTAAGACACTGATATTTTTTACATACTTTGTATCATCTTCAAAAATTTGGATCTGGTTGCTAAGCGTTTCCAGGTTATCCGCTTCTCCCGAAAGATTAATCTGGTACTGAGACTCCGAGTCGTCAAAACTGGAAAACCACACATTGGGCAGCGTATTAGCTTCTATAAAAGTGAAGATATTTAACGAAAACTTGTGGCTGCTCACCAACATACTAAAGTTATCAATATTTTTTTTGTATTCAAACACCTGTGCTTCGGCTGCTTTCTCCTGGCTTGAACCGTAGACGGCTATTTTTTCGTTTAATTGATTCAATTTTTGGTTTTGAAGGTAAATTTTGACAGTAAAAAGACCATAACAGAAAACGGTAGCCAAAAGCAAAGCTATGGCCAGATAAAAAACCACCGTGACCCACTCTGATTTATTATCTTTGAATTTGTAAAAAAGGTTAAAATCCATGGACTGAATTTGCAATTATCTTCTTCATCATACAACAAAAGTAATCAAGTTTCTAATCCGCCCAAAGCCACTCCAACGGCTGCTGAAAATGACGGCCCCATTTTTTTTAAAGTCTCTTCAAGAATGGGAGGATACAAAAAATCTGAAAAACAATTAGGAACAAAAACACTTTTTTTTAAACTTTCGGCAAAATATTCTTTTAATCCCGGAAGATTGGCGGTTCCTCCGGTAAGGTAAATTTCTTCAATCTCTTTTCCTTCCGCCTGGGCAAATTCCGAAGCGATGTTTCTGACTTCAACCAGCAAAGGATCGATTAACTGATATAAGGTTTTGGCAATATCCTGGCGGACATTTAACAACCCGTCATTATTTTTAATTTCTTCAGCCTCGTCATATCCTATATTCAACGTGGAAGAGATAACGTGCGCCAGCTGACCGCTGTTAAAATTAAAACTATAACTTTTTTTCAAAAAACCCTTATCAATAATATTAATGGTGGAGCTTTGCACTCCAATATCCATTAAACAGACTGCTTTTTTACTATTTTTGATTAACGCCCGGGTAATCCCCAAAGCTTCGGCTTCCAAGGCGTATAATTGAAGTCCGGCTAATTTTGCCACGTTTTTGTATTCCAACACCACCTGATTGGGAACCGCCACCAAAAATACCTTTGAGGGGGCGTTTTTGTCGCCGGAAGGATTGGAGACAATTTTCCAATCTAGCGTTACCTCCGAAATGGGCAAGGTAATGTACTGGGAAGCATTATAGCGGATGGCGCCGGGAATTTCTTTGGCAGTCATGGGAGGAATATCAAAAGAGGTGCAAAATGTAGAATAGTCGGGAATGGAAAAAATGGCTGCTTTAGTTTTGATACGACTCTCGTCTAAAATGCCCCGAATGGCCCGCGAAGCAACGTCGTTGGAAAGCAAATAACTGCCTTTTTCCACATTATCCAGGGATTCTTTGTAAAGAAATGAGGACTTGATTTCTCCGTAATTTTCCAAGGTTTTTCCGCCGCCAAAACGGGAAATCTCCACGATTTTTACCGAAGAAGTGCCGATGTCCACTCCCACCATTCTTTTGGGAAAAAACATCTTAAAGGGATTTTTAAAGAGATTCTTCATAATTAAAAATGATCCAATGCCTAGCTTGAAAATATGATATTACTTCTCATTTATTATATAATGAAAGCCGAACAATAACACTGTGGATAACACGCCTCATTTTAAAGACAATGCGGAACACTTTTTACAGGAATTATTCTTTCCGTCTTTTTGCCTGGGCTGCCAGGGCGAAGGCGCCTACCTTTGCCAAGACTGCCGTTCAACGTTGGAAATCTTACCCTATCAATACTGCCTCTGTAATAAAAATCCCCAAAGAATTTTGCCGCCTCAAGGAAATCGTGGAACATGTCAGTACTGCCAACATAAAAAACTGTCAGGACTTTACTTCGCCCTGTCCTATCAAGACAGCTTTTTGACCAAAAAATTGCTCTATCAATTCAAGTACCCTCCCCACATCAAAGATTTATCAAAAACCCTGGCCAGCCTCATCGTTGAGCATTTGGTAATAACTAAAAACAATACCCAAGATATTTGGCAAGAAGCTTTGCTGGTAGCGTTACCCATGCAACTAGCCAAAGAAAAACGCCGAGGATACAACCAAGCCAAAGAACTGGCCAAAGAGTTGGCTGGCGTTTTAAAAGTTCCTCTGGTAACTGGCAACTTAGTGAAAATAAAAAAAACGGAAGCGCAAGTGGGACTTTCGGCTAAAGAACGGGCGGAAAACGTAAAAAATGCTTTTGCGATAAAAAATCCAGCCACATTCAAAGATAAAAAAGTGTTTTTAGTGGATGATGTCTACACCACAGGGTCAACCATGGAAGAATGCGCCCGCGTCTTGCGAGCCGCCGGCGCCACGCAAGTTTGGGGAATCAGTGTTGCCAGAGAAGCCTAATCCTGCTAGCATGACGTCAGTCCTTTCACCTACCAATTCAATCCAAGGAGCTTGGCATGTTGCGACGCAAACAAGAGGCGTATTTTTCGTTCTTCTTGGTCTCAATGATGGTGCTTTTCCTTTGGCAAACCTGGCCCATCAGCGCAAAAAACGACCCGGAAATTAATTTTCAGCTTTGGTTTGAGGTCATTATCTGCGCTCTGGTAGCCTTGGTAATTTTCGTTTTCGGTGTGTTGCGCCACTGCAACATTGATGTTTTGGCGCTCTTTGGAATCAAAGTTCGCCATCGCATCAAAAAACTGCGGCAACTTCGCCGCCGGCACTTTGACAAACTCATTTAGTTTTGGCTAATTCAAATCCCCGTTCACACAAACGGGGATTTTTCTTTTTAAAAATTAATCGTCAAGGGACTACCAAGGCCCGTCACATAGTCGTATCGCTTGCGAGCACTGCAATAATATCCGCAATCTCCATTACTACCACTGACAATATCGCGAAAAAAACTGGCATTATTACTTGAAGATTTGTCAGCATAAAAATTGGTATTATTAGCTGAATGTCCTAATGCCGCAATAGCCGCCCATTGAGGCGCGCCGGCCGATGTCCCACCTACCACATACCAACCGCTTTTTGATGTTCCCGAAGGACTAACGTAGATAGAATAACCAGAATTGGGGTCGGCGTTGTAAGAAACATCAGGAATAGATCGGTAGCCGCCGGCCTTGGGAATTGAATAGGACATTTGATAGGACGGTTCTTTTTCATAGGCAGACACGCCACCTCCCGACCCATTCCAAGCCGTCTCTTTTGATAGGACATTGCCGTGCATACTCAAACTTGTCCCACCTACTCCAACCACATTTGGCGACGCGGCCGGCCAACTGGGACCGGCGCCATTATCTCCCGATGAAGCAAAAAAACTGGCGCCATATTTACTGACAAAATGGCTGTCCAAGGTCGTTTCATCACTAAATTCCGCTCCGCCAAAACTCATGGAAATGGCCACCACATCTTTTCGCGAAGCCGCGTAATCAATGGCCGCCAATAAATTTTTGCCGCTCGGCGTGGTCGCTTCCACCACCAAAATTTTAGCCCCGGGAGCAATGGCATGAGCCCACTCCACATCAAGCGAAGTTTCCATGGCCCAACCACTATTTTTTGCTACGGTTGAAGACATGGCATGCTTTTCAAAACAGCCATTGGTGCTGGTGCAAGGCGCTAAATTAAATTGTTTAGAAAAAATTCCCAGATCTGTTTCCAGCGTCGGGTCATTATAAGCATCAATCAGAGCAATCGTTCCGTTGCCGCCGGTTTTGGGTAAATTGTAAACCGATTTTATCTGATCGGGCGTCATGCCAACTGGCGCCAACTTGGCCGTTCCCAAGACATGAATTGGCGGATAAGCCTTAAAATCCGAAAACCGATAAGCCGCGTTAGCGTTTGCACCAAGAATTCCAAACACTAAAAAAGAAATTCCAAAAAACGCACCGAATTTGTAATATAATTTCATACAAATGATTTTTAATTATATTGTTGTAATATAATTATACTACAAATATATTTTGCCACAAGCAAACAAAAAATCAGCACCTAAAAATGCTGATTTTTTACACCGCACGATGCTGCCTTTATTCTGTTTCAATCTCAATTCCGCCAACCCATTTAGCTATCGCGTTATACAGCCATCCAATAATATAGCCTGCTATCAATCCCATCATCCCGTATACTATAGGCACGACAATGATAAGTCCTATGCCAAATAAAACCGTCATCCACCTGCCCGAAACTAAGGCACCAATAATGATCATGGCCCCAAAAATAACAGCTATAATAACACCCAAACCCAAATATAATGCCCCCAAAACCTTAGCCAATGAAGCCACATTCACTTTTGTAATCTTCATAATTTTTTGTTTTACGTTATATTATGATTTTAACCCAAAATTAACTAACCCGAAGGCGGAGAGGGAGAGATTCCGCTGTGCTAGAACTCGTCGCTCGTTTGCGAACTCACTCCTTCAAAACCCACGGTTTTGAAAATTTCCTTCACGGAGGAGACACCGAGTTTCCCCTCCGACCCACCCCTCGAGTTCAAATCTCTTTTTTTAGTGCGGAGGAGGTGGGACTCGAACCCACGAACCCCGTGAGGGGTTATAGTTTTCAAGACTATTGCAATAGCCGCTATGCGACTCCTCCGCATGAAATTTATCACAAAAATCCTCATTTGGCAAATTGACTTGAGGCCTTTTTAAAGCTAGAATGCAAATACCCTGGAGAGGTGCGTGAGTGGTTTAAACGAAAGGTTTGCTAAACCTTGGCCCCGGAAGGGGCCTCGTGGGTTCAAATCCCACCCTCTCCGCCATGAAAATCATCTCGTGGAACGTCAATGGGATTCGCTCGGTGCATGCAAAAAAACTGTTTGTGCCGTTTGTGAAACAGTTTCAGCCCGATGTGCTTTGTTTGCAAGAAACCAAGGCCTTTGATCACCAAAGCGAAATAGATTTGCCTGGCTACCAAAAATATTGGAACTCGGCGTCAAAGCCGGGCTACAGCGGAACGGCGATTTTTTGTAAAGAAAAACCACTTTCGGTGGCGCTCAACATTCCCGCGGGCATTGCTAAAAAACATGGGCTGGTGGCCGACAGCTACGGCGACTCAAACACCGAAGGCCGCGTCATTGCCCTGGAATTTAAAAAGTGCTTTGTGGTGTCGGTGTACACTCCCAACGCCAAAGATGATTTGTCTCGCATTCCCCTGCGCCAAAAACAATGGGACCCGGCGTTTTTGGAATACATGAAGCGATTAGAAGAAGGAAACCCCCACTCCGCTAAAGCTTCGCGGGGCAAGGCAGTAATTTTTTGCGGCGACCTCAACGTGGCCCACACGCCCGACGACCTGGCTCGCCCAAAACCCAACGAAGGCAAAAAGGGATTTACGACTGAAGAGCGCCAAGGAATTGATAACATCATCAAAGCCGGCTTCATCGACACCTTCCGCCTCTTCACCCAAGGCTCCGGCCACTACACCTGGTGGAGCCACTGGGGCAACGCAAGAGCCAACAACGTAGGCTGGCGCATCGACTACATCTTCGCCAGCCAATCCCTCAAAGAAAAAATCAAAAAAGCCACCATCCACGCGAAGGTTTTGGGAAGCGACCATTGCCCGATTGAAGTAGAGTTAGAAAGTTAGTTGACAAGAAGCTTTCAATGATATACTATAGTAATAGTTAGTTAATCGTTATCATGTAACGATAAACTAACTTAAAATATGGAGAATATAGAAATCGGAAGAAATATTAAACAACGTGAAGGATTTTCGGCCTTCGTACCCAATTCCTTTCCACCAGAAAAGCTTTTTGAGTTACCTCAAAATATTCTCATCAAAGCAGCAGAAGCTGATCGTTTAGTCGGTAAACTTGATGGCATTACCCATACTTTGCCTGATGTTGATTTTTTCTTACACATGTTCGTAGCCAAAGATGCTGAATCATCTGCCCAAATAGAAGGAACTCGCGCCACCATGATGGATGCTCTTGAAAAAAGTGCCGGGGTTGCCCTAAAAGAAACTGATGCTGATGATATTTTGTATTATATCAAGGCTTTGGAATACGGCACCCAGCGCCTCAAGACCCTTCCTCTTTCCTTGCGACTCATTCGCGAGGTTCACGACAAACTTATGACCGGAGCACGCGCGACACATTTTGCTGATCCTGGCGAATTTAGAAAATCACAAAATTGGATTGGCGGTACTGCCCCCTCAAATGCCCTTTTTGTGCCTCCGCCCGTTCATCAAATGCATCAAGCATTGGGAGACTTAGAAAAATTTCTTCATAACGAAACAAGTGTGTTGCCTATCATCCATATTGCACTTACTCATGCGCAATTCGAAACAATACATCCTTTTCTTGATGGTAATGGCCGCAGCGGTCGCTTAATCGTAACGATGCTACTATGTCATCGAAATCTCCTGGAACGTCCTGTCCTTTTTCTTTCATCCTATTTTAGGAAGCATCAGAAAACTTATTACACTCGTCTTAACGGTTACCATGAAGGTAATGTGTACGCATGGCTTGATTTTTTCTTAGACGGGATTATTGAAACAGCGAACGAATCGATTGAAATTTCAAAAAGGATCCGTAAAATTCGTGATGATGACATGGCTAAAATCCAAGCTCTTGCCAAACGTGAATCCGAAAGCGGTGTTTTGGTACTATCACATCTATTCAAAGAACCACTGGTGACAGCCAATAGCGTTATGAAATGGACGAGATTCTCTCGTGCTGGAGCGCTTAAGTTACTTAATAGATTTGTTGAATTGGGAATTTTAGAAACATCTAATAAAGAAGGACAAGAAAAGAGTTTCGTCTATCGCCAATATCTGGATGTGTTTTAGGAAAATACTTCGCCAACTCCCGCCAAAGAAACGCAGGCTGGCGCATTGATTACATCTTCACCAGCAAGTCACTCAAAGAAAAAATCAAAACAGCCATTATCCTGCCGGAAGTTATGGGCAGCGACCATTGCCCGGTGGAGGTGGAAGTTAAAACATAATTACGTGTTAACTATAATACAAGCTGGTTAATCGTTGGCAAGGCACGATAAACTAACTTGGAATATAACATATTGCCTTTCAAATCATGAATGAATCTCAAGTAAAACAAATTATAGAAGAAGCTATCAAACTTGGCTCAGAGACTTCAAATGTAGAATTCAAAGAAGCTCAAGGTGGTTTTCCAAAAGAAATCTGGAAGACGGTATCGGCCTTCTCTCATAGACCGGGTGGAGGGCTTATAGTTTTTGGCATTAAGGAAGATAGAGTCAATAAGAAAATAGAGGTAATAGGTGTTAGTGAAGCTGCCTTATTACAAGAGCAAATGAGTGATGTCGTCAATGCTCAAATGAGCGTGGTCATAAGGCCTGAATATATTCCAGTTACAATCGATGGAAAAATCGTACTTGCTATTCATATACCAGAGTGTCCTGATCAATTTAAGCCTTGCTACTATAAATCTATTGGAATGCCTAATGGTGCATACGTGCGGGATGGCAATACTGATAGAAAGATTACAGATGAAGAGATGCGTCGATTTTTGGATAATGCAAAATTATCAAGATTTGATAATACAAAAGCGGAAGATACTGATCTAAATGAGTTATCAAATAGTAAAATATATGACCTGCTTATTAGGATGGGTCAAAGGACTAAGCGGGACGCAAAAATCGAGGAAATTGATTTTGATTTGCTTAAGAATCTCGGTATAGCAGATAAATTTAAAGATGGAAATTTCCCAACGGTTGCAGGTTTTCTTATCTTTTCTAAAAGTAAACCACAATTGAAAAAATCCTTTAACCGCTACATCATACGTTGTGTTAAGTATAAGGGCTCTAATGTTACTACTGATATTATCGATAAAGCAGATATAGATGGCACACTAAATGAACAAATTGATGCAATGCAGAAATTTGTTTTGCGCAACATAAGGACGAGCGCTGAAATTATTGGCACAAAAAGAGTAGATAGGTACGAGTATCCAGAAAAAGCTATTCGAGAAATAATAGCTAATTCGGTTACTCATCGTGACTATAGAATTACTGAAACATATACACAAATAAATGTTTTCGAAGACCGACTCGAAGTTTTCAATCCTGGCTGTTTGCCTCCGGGAGTTACCGTGGAAAATATTCGTGACGCACAGGTTAGTCGTAATGAAATTATTGCTGCTCGTCTAAAAGATTTAGATTACCTAGAAGAATATGGCAGAGGTATTGATATTGTATTTACAGAAATGGAAAAATGGGGACTACTTCAACCAATTTTTAAAAACACCACAAATAGCTTTAAGGTAATTTTACCTGGGGAAAAAATAAGTAAACTATTAAATGATCGTCAGTTTAGAATTTGGGACTTTATTGTTGATCAGAAAAAAATTACAGCAACAGCTTGCGCAGAAACTTTCTCAGATGTTTCGCGCGCAACTATTAATAATGATTTGGCCAAAATGCAAGAACTAGGCCTAATTCACTCTGGTGGAGCATCTACCAATACCTACTATGAACCCAACTTCTAAATTAGAAGCAATTAGAAGCAATTGCCATTTTACTAGGGAAAAGAGATGATTTTAATTGTTTTTTACCCTAAAATAATTAGGAGCTATTAAAAACGATGGAAGCTATGGGAGAAAGAATAGAAAACATTTATAGAAAATTTTTTACTGATTTCAAAGTAGCAACAGATACTGGAATCCTAGAAAGTAATACTAAACTCAAATTTGCCACATATCCTTACGTAGGAAAGCGATATGGAAAAAACAAAAAAATACTTTTCGTGGGTCTCGATATAGGATCTGATGAGAGCAAGGGAGAGATAATAAGTCTTATCAAGAGGCGAAATAGCATTGGATCAACTGAGAAATATAGTAAGCAAAAGTATAACCCTCACATTGCAGGAACCGCTATTTCAGCATTCTACTTATCGAATCCAGTTAGTCTTTGGAATAAAATTAAAAAAGCAAAGACTTATCGCGAAGCTATAAAAATAATATATTCTTTGCATTACGAAAATCCATTAGACTTTGTCGCACTTACAAACTTGTATAAATTTGTGAGCGTGGATCGCAGAAACAAATCGGGCGGAGAAAACAGAAAATTCATTAACAAAGAGCTCGAATGCGATTTGCTAATCGAAGAAACTCGTATTTTTTCTCCAGATATCATTGTCTTCCAGAGTCGGGAGTTCGCAACTTCTAGATATGAGGCTCTGATAAAAATCATCGTAAGAGAAAATCCAAAAATCAGAGTTGTACTTGCTCCACATCCCTCAAATAGAACTCATAGAAAGCCTAATGGTTACATTAAGCAATTTCATCAGTATCACAATTAGTTAAATTTTAGCTTTTCAAAAACAATCTAGCTCTTCGCAACTCTTCGTACGAATAACTTTCGCCCAGGATCTGGCGGACGGGGTTGAGGGCGGGGCCGCCGGTTTTTTGGAAGGCGAGGACGATGACGGCAAACCTTTCTGGGCTGGGTTTTAAGTGAGAGAGGTCTAGGGCTTTATCCCAAACTGCGATTTTTTCTAGGTGGGACAAGATGGTGTCTTGGGATAGGTTGCGAACCCTGGCGATGTCCTCGATGGACATTTTTTGTTGGGCTAGGGCCTTGGTTTGTTGGTATGTCCCAGTGCTTGTCCTATCAAAATGTCCTAGCCCCTCGTTGATATCTATGACGGGCAAACTGGGGGCGTCGCTAGCACCTTGAGCCACGACGTACTGACGAATGACCGCCAAAAATTGGGCTCCGAATTGGGTGAGCTTTTGTTGGCCGACGCCGTAGATTTCTAAAAATTCGGCGGAAGTTTGGGGACAGTCACTTGCCATTTGGGTGAGAGCCTTGTCGCCAAAAACCACGTAGGGTGGGACATTTAGGCGCAGGGCTTCTTTAGTTCTTAGCTTGCGAAGCTGATCAAAAAGAATAGGATCGGGGTCATGCGACGGACGCGCTCCGACCGCGGTCGGAGCGCCACTCGACACCGGAGGCAAAAAACTCCGCCGACCCAAAGGCGTTGCCTCCGCCATAGCGGGTTGCTGGACGCAGCGATCACAGTTGCCGCAATTGACTGCCTGATAATCTTCGTTAAAGTAGCTTAGCAAAAATTGGCGGCGGCAGGTTTGTAGGTTTCCGTAATCTAACACGTGCTGCATGTTTTCTTCGGCTTTTTGGCGTTCTTCCCAGTTTTTCATGTTCTGTAAAAAAAAGTCGTGTTTGAATTTGTCGGCATACGAAAACAAAAGCACGCACCGGGCCGGCAAACCGTCGCGTCCGGCCCGGCCGGTTTCTTGGTAGTAGCCTTCAATGGATTTTGGCAGGCTGTGGTGGATAACCATGCGCACGTCCGGCTTATCAATGCCCATGCCAAAAGCGATGGTGGCCACCATAATCATCACCTCGTCTTTGATAAATTTTTCCTGGTTTTCCTGGCGGGTTTTGGCATTCAGTCCCGCGTGATACGCTGCTGCTAGAAAACCGTAGTGGTTGAGTTGGGCGACCAATTGTTCAGTATCATTGCGCGAGAAACAGTAAATAATGGCGCTGGCGGCTTTGTCTTGGCCCAACAATTTTAAAATAGACTTGATAGAATCTTTTTTGGGCAATACTTGGTAGTTTAAATTTGGGCGATTAAAACTGGAAATAAATACCTGGTGGTTTTTTAAATCTAATTGGCTGATAATATCTTCGCGGACTTTTTGGGTAGCCGTGGCGGTTAAGGCCATGATCGGCACGCCGGGGAATTTGCCGCGCAGGGTTTTTAAATTGCGATAATCCGGACGAAAATCGTGTCCCCATTCGGAAATGCAGTGGGCTTCGTCAATGGCAATTAAACTTAGTTTGAGGCTATGCAAAAAATCTTCAAATCCGGCCGCGCCAAGGCGCTCGGGAGCGATATACAATATTTTGACCGTCCCGGCCATGGCGCGTTCCATGACGCCCGAAATTTGGGCCGCAGTGAGGGTGCTATTGATGAGATCAGCCGCGATACCGTTGGTGGCCAGGGCATCAACTTGGTCTTTCATCAGCGAAATAAGTGGGGAAATGACTAGCGTAATTCCTGGCTGCATCAGAGCGGGCAACTGAAAACACAGGGATTTTCCTCCGCCGGTTGGCATGAGCACCACCGAATCTTTTCCCAAAAGCGTCCGTTCAATGATTTCTTTTTGCAGCGGCCGGAATTGCTCATAGCCGAAATATTTTTTGAGAATATCTTCCATGATAGGATTATAGTAAATTACCAGATGGCCTGCAAATCCAGCTCTATCTTAATGCAGTAAAAGAGAGTAGAATAAAATTAGTTAAGGAAAGGTCGCGAAAAAATCTAATTGTTATTTAAAAATATGGATGAAGCACAAAAACAAGCTGTGATGGGAATGGATTGCAAATGCGGTTCAGGAAAAATGGACAAGGATTGCTGCATGAAAAACGCGCCAGAAGCTAAGTAAAGCACGTAAAGCTTGAATTGAAAAACATTAAAAAACACCGCCAAATCGGTGTTTTTTAATTGAAAAATCTTGCAAAATTGTGTAAGGTAAGTCCATTAAGCCCTCATAGTTTAATGGACAGAATGCGAGCTTGCGGAGTTCGCGATCGAGGTTCGATTCCTCGTGGGGGCACCCGTTACAACAAAAAACCCGCTTTAGTAAAGCGGGTTTTTTGTTGTAAGCATTAACTTTCTATAACTTGGATATCGGCTTCTTTTTTCCCAAACTGCAGAGCCGTTGGTACGCCGCTTTCTGCTCCCGGAAACCAGATGTCAACGTGGTACAAACCCATCTTTTGATTCATTCTATCTTCAACGGTAAAAACCTTATTTCCGTAAAGCGCCGGGATTCTTACTTTGGTTCCAAAAGCCAACATATTATTAGCAATAATTCCGTCTGCTACGTGCGCTCCGGAAGCCGTAATGAACGGACTGCCATAGCTTTTTGTTTGATCCGGGGTGCTGGTGTAAGCGGTAATAACCATTTTAATGGTATTGACCACAACGTAAGAAGACTTGTCGAGTTTGCAAATGGTTAAGTGGCCATCGTTGACAAGGACCGCGGGGCTCAAGGTAACACTCGAGTTTTTCAAGTCGGCATTAATGGTCTGTGGTATTGAAAGAATACCCAAAACCATCAATATCAGCAGACTGGTAGCAGAAATGAAGCGAATTAACAGGGATTTATTCATAAAATTAACTTTAATTATATGCACAAACCATCACTTCCAACTAAAAACTCCTTCTTGGAGTATGGGCTATATGTTATCACAATAAACAATCCTTGTCAATAGTTAGACCATGGTTATCCACAGGTGTCAACAACTCAAAAACCCACCAAAAAAAGCCCCATTTTGTAGACTTTTTTGATGGGTTTTTAGAACGAAATATCAGCAGTAAAAATACACCAAAGAAAACAACCTTCCTAAACAAAAAATACCAGACTACCTGGTATTTTTCTTTGGAGCGGGATTTACAGTGACGTTGGCACCTGTTTTATGAATAACGATGGATTTTTTATACCGAGGTTGTCAGCAGAAAAGGTGGAAATCAGTTAAAGAAAAGCCCTGGCACTAAGCAGTTTTTTATTCTTTGCCCCCGAATAATCTCCTCCACCAACTTTTTCTAGAACCCATATTTTTTACTGGATTTTCTTGCAGTGGTTTTAAGTTTGACGAGTGAAACTCTATAATCAATTCTCTTACCTTATCTCTAAGACCCTCACTAGATGTTATAGTCTTCAGTTCTAGCAAGGGGATTTGCTCTGTAGGCACAAAGCCCAACTGTTTCAGTATTGCATCTACCTTTCCCCTCGTTAATTCGGCGTCAAAGACTTCTCCATTTCTACTTATAACAGCTTTACCCTCTTTTTTTCTTTCCTCTAGTATTTGAAAGAGTTGCTCAAAACTGGTAGCACGTTTTATGTCTAAATTTTCAAGATTCTCCTTTAACTCTTCTATCTTTTGAGGGTTTCCTCCTTCCTTTGCTTGAGCTTCTTCTGAAGCTGCTTGAATTGCTCGTCTTGATTCGTCAAAGCGGATTTCATTTGGTACAACCCGCGGAGGTTTTATACCTTCTGGGTCTAAAGATGGTGTTTCTGACATAATATTTTAATTTATTTATTAATGTTATTATAACAAAAAATCGCCCACAAGGCAATTTTTTGTTCCTCAATTACAGTGAGCGGGTGAGCGGAATCGAACCGCCATCTCGTCCTTGGCAAGGACGTATAATAGCCACTATACCACACCCGCACTTCGGCTGTTTCAGCCTCAGTGTAAACACTTCACTTCACCTAGGGGTTTAATGTAAACACTTCAGCCGAGGCCGTTTATCAGATTTTCTTTTTTTACTCTACTCCAACCCTTTATTTCCCTTTCTCGCTGAGCAGCCTTAATCCTATCATCAAATTCCTCTTTGTAAACCAATTCAACAGGTCTTCTGCTCTTTGTTATCGATGTGGTCAGTCCTGAATTATGTTCTAAAATTCTCTTCTGAATGTCGTAAGTTATTCCTGTATAATAACTCCCATTATTGCATCTGACAATATAGACAAATATCATGGTTTACCCTGAGGAGTAGTTTAATAAACTACGACGAATGGGTGCCGCGGGGGAGAATCGAACTCCCTACCAGGCGCTCTTCAGGCGTCTGCTCTACCAATGAGCTACCACGGCTCGCTGCGCTCGCCGTAAACTAGTCCTCGGAAAAGACAACGGGTTTACCCTGAGGATCCCAGTATAGGGCGACGAACGGGTGCGCGCTGAGGGATTCGAACCCCCGACCCCCCCGGTGTAAACGGGATGCTCTAACCACTGAGCTAAGCGCGCTTCAAATTTTCTCGAAAATTTTCAGCGTAAACTTTTTAGGGTTTACCCTGAGGCCTAAACCTTAGGCCGAAGGGTGCGCGGGACAGGAGTCGAACCTGCATGCCGATGAAGGCGCTACCACCTCAAGGTAGTGCGTCTGCCGTTTCGCCACCCGCGCAAATAGCTACGCCTTAGGCGCTAACCCAAGGCGTAAAATGTTACTTTACTTCTGGTGCAGGTTCTGAGGTTGCCATACTTTCAAAAGCAGTCTCAACAACTGGTTTTTCTTCTGGCGCAATGGCTACAGCTAATTCTTTATTTTTTAATTTGGCCTTAGTCCCCTTGGCTGTTCTTAGGTAGTACAATTTTGATCTTCGCACCTTGCTGGACTTTACTATTTCTATTTTTGCCAGTGAAGGCGAGTGGACAGGGAAAATGCGCTCCACTCCCACAGCATCTACCACCTTTCTTACCGTAATGGTGCTTGAAATCCCTTTGCCATGCTTGCGGGCAATAACTAAACCTTCAAAGATTTGAATTCGTTCCTTATCCCCTTCCTTAATTTTTTGGTGTACTCGAATCACATCCCCAGGACGAATATCTGGCATGCTTTTCTCTTGAGCTTTATTAAATTGTTCTAGTTTCGTTGACATGTTATATATTTTCCAGATTATTAATAGTATTTTGTAAGTCTTTTGGTAATGGAGAAGTAAACTCTTTAATTTCCCCGTTTGGCAACTGGAGGCTTAGGTAAGCAGCGTGGAGAAATTGCCGCTCTAAGCCTTCTGGCTTTGGCGAATCTTTAAAGCCGTATAATGTGTCCCCCGCAACTGGATGGTGAATGTAGGCCAATTGGCAGCGGATTTGATGCTTTCTGCCCGTTTTTATAGCCACTTCCAAAAGTGTGTACTCCTTAAACCTCTGGACGACTTTGTATTCACTTATTGCCTCGCGCTTCCCATCTGGATTTTTATCTTGCATCCAGGTAGCCTTTTGTTTGCGCGGGTCGCTTTTGGATCTGCCCATGAGCGTGTGAATGACGCCATTGTTTTCCAGGATCACCCCGGTAGCCAAAGCTAGATACTTCTTGACTACCTCTCTATTTTTAAACTGTTTTTGCAAAAAAATCAAGGCTTCCGGCGTTTTTGCCACCAAAAGCAGGCCCGAAGTGTCTTTGTCTAATCTGTGCACCATTCCAAAGCGGGGAGCTTCACCTACGTTTTTAAGATCGGGAAATTGCTCAATCAGTTGACCAATGAGTGCTATTGCTTCATGTTTCATGCTCGCTGCTTCATGAAACACAACCACTCCCGCTGGCTTGTCCACCACCAAAACATCACTATCTTCATAAATAATATTATTTGCTGTCTTCAAGGTCAAAGTAATTAGTGCCGTCTTTGTAATTTTTTATGGACAATTCACAGTTTTTAAAAAGCGGCGCTGGAAGATTGTCCACGTCATACCAATCCCAAGAGGTATATTTTTCCGGTTCTTTAATAGTTAATTCTCCGCTTTTGTAGTCCGCCAGCAAAGTAATGTGGACGTTGTGGAATCTTTCATTTTCAATAATGTTAGACACGGTTGGGTAGCGCAGATTATCAATTTCTATGCCGCATTCTTCCAATATTTCCCGCTTGGCGCAAGCCGCAAATGATTCTTTGTATTGCAAATGCCCGCCCGCAAACCCATACTTTTCATTGCCTTGCGTCCCAATGTGTTTACCCAAAAGCACCTTCCCCTCCCTAAAAATCATCACCCGAATCGCAAAATTTGGTTGGTTTTCTTGATATTCCATAAAAATACTTTTAATTTTGTGCGCGATGAGGGAATTGAACCCCCGACCCTTTACACGTCAAGTAAATGCTCTACCACTGAGCTAATCGCGCAGGAACTTTAATTTAGCCGGTACACTTTTTTCTTTGCATCATACGTAATTAGAGCTTCTTTTTCAAGGGCGGCCAGGACTTTTTTGATTCTTGGGAGGGTTTGCAGGGTTGCTTTTTTGAGTCGTTGCTGGATTTCTTTTTCTGACATGGGGTTTGCCGAAAGCATTCTTAAAGCTGCGCCCCGAATTTGGCGAAGCGAGCCTTCAAATTTTGACTGGACGGCATAATTTTTGTGGCGGCGGTTGGGGTTTGGTCCGCCAGCTGGCGGATTGAGTCTAAGATATGCCCCGTAATCCATTAAGGCGTAATGCCACTCTCTGGAATTCTTTTTGTCCAAGGCAAGTTCCGCTAACTTGAGAATGTCTTTATCGTCCACTTTGTATCCGCGAAAATCTGCGTTGGTATCCGCGTTCATCAGCGTGCCCGATGAGGGCGAAAAGAAATGGTAAATGAAAACCCGGCGGATGTTGGTTTCAATGCAGGCGACGGGTGTGTTGAAAGAAAAAATGCTCACGGCTCGGGCGGTGTAAGGGCCAATTCCGGGCAAATCTTCAAGGAGCGGTATCTTTTTTGGCAGCTCGCCCTGATATTTCTCAATTACTACTTGGGCCAGTTTTTTTAAAGCCATGGCCCGCCGATTGTATCCCAATCCTTGCCAATAAGGATAAATGTCACTAAATGGCGCCTTTGCCAACGCCGCAAAATCGGGAAAACGTTCTAGCCACCTTTTATAATATCGCACCACTCGATCCGCCTGCGTTTGCTGGAGCATGATTTCCGAAACCAGAATGTGGTAGGGAGTTTTGGTATTTCGCCAAGGAAATTCCCGCTGATTTTTCCCATAAAAGTCCCAAACCGTTTTTTGAAATTCAGCAATGCGTTTTTCTTCCATACGATTGTGGTCCCGGATGGATTCGAACCATCAACCTTGAATGTATAAGATTCCTGCTCCGCCATTGAGCTACGGGACCGGGCGGCGCCCGCGGGCGCCGCAAACGTTACTTTTTGGATTTTGGATTTGTCGATGGCTTAAATCCCATGATTTTTTCAAACTCTTCGCGTTCTATGGTTTCTTTTTCAACTAAGCTTTTGGCGATTTTTTCTAGCATGTCTTTTCGTTTCATGACGATTTCCGTGGCAGTTTTTTCCCCGTTTCTGATAATCATTTCTATCTCTCTGTCAATTTTTTCCGCGATTACTTCCGAGTAGTTTCGCTGCTCGGAAATTTCTTTGCCCAAAAATACCGTCTCGTCTTTTTCACCAAATGAAATTGGTCCCAGTGAAGACATGCCGTATTCTTTGACAATTTTTCGGGCAATGTGGCTGGCTCGCTCCAAATCATTTGAAGCACCAGTACTCATTTCTCCAAAAATCAGACGTTCGGCGCACATGCCCCCCAGAAGGGTGGCGATTTCCGCGTAAAATTGGGTTTTGGTTCGCAGCTTATTTTCTTCAGATTGGACTTGCAAAGTGTATCCGCCTGCCATGCCCCGGGAAATGATAGAAATTTTTCTGACCGGATCGGTTCCTGGAATTGAACTTGAAACTAAGGCGTGGCCTGCTTCATGATAAGCCACAATTTCCTTTTCTTTTTTGGACAGAATGTGGCTCTTGCGTTCCGGACCCAACAAGACTTTTTCAATGGCTTCCAAAAAGTCCACTTGAAATACCTGAGTTTTATTTACTCGGGCGGCAAGCAAAGCGGCTTCATTGGCCACATTTGCCAAATCCGCGCCGGAAAATCCCGGAGTGCGCTCGGCAATTTCTTTAAAATTAATATCTGGAGCTAATGGTTTGCTTTTGGAATGGATTTTTAAAATTTCCTCCCTGTCATGGACATCCGGCGGATCCAAAATGATTTTTCGATCAAATCGTCCGGGTCGCAATAAAGCTGGGTCCAAAATATCGGCTCGGTTGGTGGCAGCCATGACAATGACGTCAGTTTCTTTTTCAAAGCCATCCATTTCCACTAAAATTTGGTTAAGGGTTTGTTCTCGTTCATCGTGTCCTCCGCCAATTCCAGCGCCACGGTGGCGGCCAATGGCATCCACTTCGTCAATGAAAATAATTGATGGGGCAGCTTTTTTGGCGGTGGCAAAAAGGTCTCGCACCCGGGCCGAACCTACTCCGACAAACATTTCCACGAATTCCGATCCGGAAATTGAGAAAAATGGCACATTAGCTTCGCCGGCAACCGCTCGGGCCAACAAGGTCTTTCCTACGCCGGCAGAACCCAAGAGCAAAACGCCGCGGGGAATTTTAGCTCCCATGGCCAGGTATTTTTTTGGGAACTTTAAAAAGTCCACAATTTCGGTTAACTCTTCTTTGGCTTCTTTAAGTCCAGCGGCATCCTTGAAGGTGATTTTTTCTTTGTTTTGGTCACCCGCTCCAAATAATTTGGCTCGAGATCGGGTAAAGTCAAACACCTGGCCGGCGCCGGATTTTGATTGGCGCAAGAAAAAGAAAATAAAACACCCGATTAAAAGCAGGGGAATGCCGATTAAGCCGATAAACGAAATGAGCCATGACCAATCCTGGGGTGTCGAGGCGCTGATTTGCACTTTTTCCAGGTCAGTTTTATTGGCGCCCAGGCTCGTCAGAAGGTCTGGAAGCACTGAATTACTTTCCTTCATGGACGTGGCGGTGGAATTGTCGCTGTAGGTGATGGTAAGCGCGTCTCCCGAAACATCTATTTTTTTAACTTTGTCGGCATTGACATCGCTGACAAGTTGGGAAATTGAGATGGTGGTGGTTTTGCTGGTTGGCAAATAAAACAAACTAAAAATACCACCGATAATCAGGAGTATTAAAACGACAAATAAAAAGTTTTTAACAAAAGAATTTAATTTCATTCCTAAAGCGACACCAATCTACCAATGACATTGAAATAATACGATATCATGCGTACATTTTGGTGTGATAAGCAACGAGTGTCACTGGTTACGTTTTTACTAAGGTTATGCTAGCATTATTGAAAAGATATTTCAAGAATTAAAAAACCCACTTTTGGCGGGTTTTTTAATTTAAAAGTATGAACTATTTTGCCAACTTTAAGCTCATGCGGTGATCTTTGGGTTCTATTAAAAGAATTTCAAATGTATAGCTTTCGCCTACTTTAAGAGATTCTTCCATCTCTTTTTGGCTGGCAAATTCAGAGATGTGGCAAAGGCCCCGAATTTTTGGCAATACTTCCACAAAAGCTCCGAAGGCGCTAAAAGAAATTACTTTTCCTTTGATTGAGTCTCCTTTTTTGTAGTCTTTTTCAATTTTTTCCCAAGGATTCTCTTTTAAGCTTTTCAGTGACAAAAAGACTTGATTGTTATTGATATCAATGATTTGAGCCTTGATTACTTCGCCCACTTTGACCACTTCGCCAGGATTGGAAACCAATTGCCAATCAAGTTCTGAAATATGAATGAGTCCTTCAATACTTTCATCTTTTTGACCTTCTTCTACAACCGGGAATCGGATGAAAGCTCCAAAATCGGCAATACCGGTAACTTTGCCATCAATCATGTCGCCTTTTTTGTAATTATTTAAAATGGCGCGGGTGACTTGTTCCGTTTTAGCTTTTTCAGATAGAATCAACTTATTTTCTTCGGCCATTAAATCTAGCACCTTAACCTCCAGAGTTTTTCCAATGAATTTTTGCAACTCTTTTAAAATTTTGGCCTTGTCAGCATCAACCACTCTTGGATAGTTTTCCGGCGAAAGTTGTGAAACCGGCAAAAAGGCAGGAATATTGTTGATATTGGTCAAAAGTCCCCCTTTGTTGACTCCGGTAATTTTTACCGCAATAATTTCCTCTTTGTCCTTCATTTCCCGCAGTTTTTGCCAATTGATGTCTTTAGTTGCGTCGCGCAAGGAAAGTTCGCGGTAACCTTCTTCGTTTTCCAATTCCACGATTTTGGCATGGATGACGTCCCCGATATTTAAACTTTTAATAACATCCTTGACTTCATAAAACTCGCGGCCATAGATGATGCCGGTTCCCTGGTTTCCCAAATCCACAAACAAAGCCGAGCGATCTCGCGCCACCACTTTTCCTTCTACAATTGATCCCACGGATGGTGGAATCACCGAGTCACTATTTTTTTGTTTACTGACAGTTTTTTCCATGCGTTTTTTATTTAACTAGGCGGGATATGTATTTCCCCAGCTAGTTTTTTTAATAATATTGCGTACCCTTCTATAGATTTTTATTAGTCGGGTACAGGTAGCTACATACTACATTATTCTTATAAATTCGCAAGTATTGACCCCGCACCATTTTCACTAAGCGCTCGTGGTTGCTTTTTAGATTGATCATCAGTAAAAAGTAAACGGAGCTTAAAAAATGCTGATGTGAAAATGGTGCGGGGTTGAAGTTGAAAATTGATTGTGATAAAATGCTCTCATATCACATGAAGCTTGAAACTTGAAGCACAAAAGTGCGGCATTGTTCCATGTTCCATGTTCCATGTTTTATGAAAATCACTTGGGCGGGGCAGGCTTGTTTTCAAATTGTGGTTTCAAATGGGAAGGATCATGAAGCGACGGTGGTCGTGGATCCCTTTGATGAAAAGGTGGGATTGAAAGTCCCCCATTTTTCGGCTGACATTTTGCTGGTGAGCCACAATCACCCTGACCATAATAATATTGGCGCCATTAAGGGCGAGCCATTTTTAATCCAAAATCCCGGGGAGTATGAAGTCAAGGGTGTGTTTGTCCAAGGCATTGAATCTTTCCATGATGACTCTGAGGGAAAAGAACGAGGCAAGAATACCATTTATACTATTGAAGCCGAAGACATGCGGCTTTGCCACTTGGGGGATTTTGGCCAGAAGCAGTTGACCGATGAACAGTTGGATTTAATAGGACGAGTGGACATTTTAATGATTCCGGTAGGTGGGACATTTACCATTGATTCGTCCGAGGCGGCCAAAGTGATAGGACAAATAGAGCCAAAAATCGTTGTCCCAATGCACTATGGCTTGCCGGGGATGAAGTTTGATTTGGATGGCGTAGATAAATTTTTGAAGGCCATGGGAAAAAATAATGTCGAGCCCCAAGAGAAATTGACCATTAAAAGTAGCGCATTGCCCAAGGATGGAGCGATGGAGATTGTGGTGCTGCAGAATTAGTTCAAAAATCAAAAGGCAGATTTCAAAACCACAATTCAAAGTTCAAAAGTGTTTGACCTTTCCCATGTGGCTTTGCACTTTAAACTTTGAGATTTGAGTTTCATATGTCTTTAAAGGATTTTATATCGAAGCTCCAAAATTTACCTGAATCTAAAAAGAAAATTATTTTTTTTACCATTGTTGGCTTGGCGGCGGTTGGTCTGGGATTTTTCTGGATTGAAGGCGTCATTGGCGACATTCCAAGAATAACAGATTCTTTAAAATCAATTCATTTTTCGGTCAATACACCGCAAGCCAGCGCAACCGCCGCGCCCGACACCAGTCTGGGCGGTACCGTTTCGCCTCAAAACAGTAATTAGTAATTAATCTATGGCCACACAAAAAGACGAACAAAAATTAAACGCGATTGGGCAAGTTAACAAGCGTGAAATTGTCGATGAACTCAAAGAGTCCTACATTGACTATGCCATGTCGGTGATTGTGGCGCGAGCCTTGCCGGATGTGCGCGATGGGTTAAAACCCGTGCATCGGAAAATTTTATTTGCCATGAATGAATTGGGGCTTGGCGCTGGCGCAAAATTCCGAAAGTGCGCGGCGGTGGTAGGAGAAGTCATGGCCAAGTATCATCCTCACGGAGACATGGCCATTTATGATAGTTTGACCAGAATGGCGCAAGATTTTAACTTGCGTTACCCTTTGGTTGCTCCCCAGGGAAATTTTGGCAGCATTGATGGAGACGGCGCGGCGGCTTCCCGATACACCGAAGCCCGGTTGTCGAAAATTGGTGAGGCCATGATGGAAGATATTGATAAAGACACCGTCAACTTCATGGACAACTACGATGGCACCAAGCGCGAGCCGACGGTGTTGCCTTCGCCCTTGCCACAATTGCTTTTGAATGGATCGCTTGGAATCGCTGTAGGCATGGCCACCAATATTCCGCCCCACAACTTAACAGAACTCATCGACGCGGTGGTATATTTATTGGATCACCCAAAAGCCGAAACTCCGGATTTGTTTGAATTTATCCAAGGGCCGGATTTCCCTACTGGCGGTATTATTTATGATCAAAAAGAAATTATTTCTGCTTACTCCCAGGGCAAAGGATCGATTGTTATTCGGGGCAAAGCCGACATAGAAACCAAAAAGGACGAGTCAGAGCAAATTATCATTACCGAAATTCCCTACCAGGTATTAAAGTCCACGCTGGTGGAAGAAATGGCAAATTTGGTGTCGGAGAAAAAGGTAGAAGGCATTCGCGACATTAAAGATTTGTCGGATCGCGAAGGCATGAGAATTGTCATTGATGTCAAACGCGGATTCCAGCCCCAGAGAATTTTAAATCGGCTCTATAAATTTACCAATTTACAAAAAACTTTCCACTTAAACTTATTGGCTCTGGTTGATGGCATCCAACCTGAAATTTTATCCATTGCCGACGTATTGAAATATTTTATTAAGCATCGAACCGAAGTTATCATTCGTCGCACCAAGTTTGAATTACAAAAAGCCCAAGAACGAGCCCACATTTTGGAAGGCTTAATGATTGCTCTTAACAATATTGATGCCGTCATCCAAACGATTAAAAAGTCGGCCGATCGGGAAGAAGCCAAAGTTAACTTAATTGCCAAGTTTAAACTAACCGAGCGCCAGGCTGTGGCTATTTTGGAAATGCGGCTTCAAACCTTGGCTGGTTTGGAACGTTTGAAAATTGAAGAGGAGCTTAAAGCCATCATGGAGCGCATCAAAGAATTACTAGCTATTTTAAAGAGTCCGGAAAAATTAAAAGGTTTAATGGTTAAAGAGTTTGCTGACATGAAAGAACGGTTTGGCGACAAGCGAAGGACCCGGGTTGTCAAAGGTAAACTCAACGACATTACCGAAATTGACTTGGTACCCCTGGAAGAAACCATGGTTACCTTAACCACCGGTGGCTACATTAAGCGCATTAATCCGGCAACCTACAAAATTCAAAAGCGCGGCGGCAAGGGCATTATGGGCATGAAAACTATGCAAGACGACATCGTCGAGCACTTTTTGTCGGCTAACACCCATGATAATTTACTGTTTTTTACCGATTCGGGAAAAGTGTTTCAAACCCAAGTCTACGAAATTCCGGAAGGCACTCGGGTAGCCCGAGGCAGGGGCTTGATGAACTTTTTGGAAATATCAGCCCAAGAAAAAGTGTTGTCGTTGGTTCCCATGGAAAAAGTCAAAGACTCCGAAACTCGCAGCGAAAAGTTTTTGGTAATGGTAACCAAAAATGGCAGGATTAAAAAAACTTCGTTGGATGAATTTGAAAATGTCAGAAAGAGCGGCATCATCGCCATTAACCTGGAAAAAGGAGACTTGCTAAAAAAAGTAGTCAAGACCAGTGGTCAAGACGACATTGTCTTGGTCACCAAGAGCGGCATCGCTATCCGATTTAAAGAAAAAGATATCCGGCCGATGGGAAGGTCGGCGGCGGGAGTCAAAGGAATTAAACTGAAAAAGGGAGACGAAGTTATTGGCATGGATGTGGCAAGCAATGTAGAAAAAACAGCTGATGGCAAAATTTCCAAGAGATTTTTATTGGTGGTTATGGAGCATGGCTATGGAAAGCGGACCGAAATTGGCCAATACAAAGTGCAAGGCCGCGGCGGATCGGGAATTAAAACTGCTAAAATTACCGGTAAAACTGGTGGCATTGTCCTTTCTTCCATGCTGGACGACTCGGCTGATGACGAAGACTTAATTGTCATTTCGCAAAAAGGCCAAGTGATTAGAACCGCTACCAAATCCATCTCGGTACTTGGTAGGGCCACTCAAGGTGTACGCATCATGAGACTAGAAGAAGGCGACAACGTGGCTTCAGGAACGTGCCTAAAAGAATAGTTTGCAACTCAAGATAAGTTATCCCCAATTTATTATTTTATCTTGAAGCTAAAAATGCTATCATGGCTGAAAGTAAAAGAATTGCAAGGTTCGCAGGTTTCCTTGCCTTAAGCTAAATCATGACCCATAAATATATTCTTTTTTCCCTGGTATTTGTTGTGCTCTTTTTTGGATTATCGGCTTCGGCATTGGCATGTGGCTCTAATAGTGATTGTCCTGCTGGACAGACATGTGTCGCCCAGGCTGACTTAACGAAAATCTGTGTTGCCGCCGCCAGCGCTTCTCCCAGCAGCTCTTCTGCCAGTAGCGCCTCAAGTTCCCCTAGTTTTGGCGTTACCCTGCCAAATCCTTTGTGCTGGAGTAGTGGCGGAGTTGGACCTCCTGCTCCGGGAACAACCTCCGTTGAGCCTTGCATTAATACTGTTCAAGATCTCCTTGCCGCCATTACTGCTTTTGTCCTTGATATTATCGGAGCCCTGGCGGTAGTGATGTTTATTTATGCGGGATTTTTATTCCTTACCTACCCAGTCAATCCTGGCAATCTGGAAAAGGGTAAAAAAGCATTGCTGTACGCTATTATCGGAGTGGCAATTGCTTTGGCAGGCAATGGATTGATTATTGTCATTAAAGCGGTATTGAATGTTCCGGCTGCTTAATAATATGATAGAATAAATACCAGAGAAGAAATAAAAGGTCGGTTATAAAACTATAAAAATAGTTATAAAAATATAAAAAACTAAAATTTTAAAAATACCTTTTAAGTTTTTACGTTTTTAGATTTTTATTATCATGAATAAAAAATTAGTTACATTGTTATCTTCAGCAACCCTCTTGGCAGTCTCACCCATGGCCACCCTAGCGGCTATCACTTCCGGACCAACACCGGGCATTGTAAGCCTTGACGCCAACGGAATTGTTAACGTTGTCTTGAATTTCATTTGGCCATTTTTCATGGGTTTTGCAGTCTTGATGTTTTTGATTGCCGGATTCTCTTTTTTGATCGCCCGGGGAGATCCTACAAAAGTTGAGACCGCAAGGCAAGCAGTTTTGTGGGGAATCGTTGGAGTGGTCATAGGTCTTTTGGCCTTCTCTATTCCTTTTATCGTAAGAAACACCATCGGAGTTTAACAGTTTTTAACTTAGGCCTGTTGCTTGGGCAGCAGGCCTGTTTACCAAGGTAAATAAAAGCATGGGAGCTTTTGTTTTTCCTGGTAACCATCAGCATGAATAAGAAACTAACCACTTTATCTTTTTTTGCAGCATTTTTATTTGCTCCGCTTTGCGCTTTTGCCATCACATTGCCAACACCGATTACCGGAGACAACGTTCCGCTGACCATCATGAATAATATTTTAAACTTAATCTGGCCGCTCTTTGTTGGTTTTTCAGTGTTGATGTTTTTAATAGCCGGATTTAATCTCTTGGCTGCCAATGGAGATGAGGGAAAAATAAAAACGGCCCGAATGGCTATTGTCTGGGGAATCGTTGGAGTGGTGGTGGGTATTTTAGCCTTTTCAATTCCCTTCGTAATTCAAAACGAAATCCTCACTCCTTCTTCTTCCGGTTTTATTCCTCCTACGACCGGCAGCAGCACAACACAAGGCCAAGTTAATGGATATGGTTCTCAACTTGCGCCAGCGGGTGGGGCAGGCAGTCAATTTTCACCAACGGCGCCCTCAAGCACGTCAACATCGCCATAGATGTTTTCAAATAAAAAATAAGTTTATACGTTACCACCAAAATGAATAAAAAAATAATTGCATTTTTCTCTTTCCTGGTTTTATTAGCCTCTCCGGTGATTGCTTTGGCGGCCCCGGGTCCTGCTGCAACCTGGTTTAACAGCATTATCTGCAACTTTTTGACCATTGTGGTGTGGCCCATTTTTTTGGGAGTTTCAGTTTTAATGATTATCTTCGCCGGTTACAAATTTTTAACTGCCAATGGAGAACCGGGAAAAGTGAGCGAAGCCAAAAAAGCGGTAATTTGGGCGCTGGTAGGAATCATAGTTGCTGTTTTGGCTTTTTCTGCGGTTGGAGTTATTGATAAAGTGTTAAATGCGAATTCCACAACAGCCCTCTCTTGTCCTTCAGGATCATAATCCTGGGGCATTATTAACAGCGGCGCGCTTTTTGCAAAAAGCGCGCCGCTGTGGTATTAACAAGCTATATTCATCATCTTTTTTGATGGGCGGGTATGGCGAAACAGCAGACGCACTAGCCTTAGGAGCTAGCGGGAGCAATCCCATGAGGGTGCAAATCCTTCTACCCGCACAAAAAAACTTCCCATTGAGGAAGTTTTTAGTTATGAGTTGTTAGTTTTTAGACAAAACTATGAAGTAGCCACTTGGGTTATTTCCTTACCGGGAATTTCTTTCTTGGGTATTTTTATCGTCAACATTCCCTTGTCCATTTCCGCAGCCGCGGCCTCGGTATTAATATTTTCAGGCAGGACAATTTTGCGTGAAAAAGGGCCGTAGTAGCACTCCTGGTAAAAATATTTCTTCTCAGGATGAGCGTGGGGATCTTGGCGTGTTCCTTTGATAATCATCATATCTTTTTCCACCGATATGTCCAAATCTTTTATAACAACGCCGGCAATGGCAGCTGATACTACAAAATCTGCCGGAGTTTCAAAGACGTCAACCACCAATTGTCCATCTTGCTCAAAAATGCTATTTTCGTTTTCGGGAACACCCGCCTCATTGACTTCAATTTTCACGGGAGGATGCTCAGATTTTACTTTAATTTTGCTCATCGCTTTAATGTGAATCCGGAATTTAGGAGCTAGGAGCTTGAATAGAATAGATGAATGCAGAATTTCGTATTCATTCTTTATTCACAATTCCGTATTCTATTCCAGCTTCCAGCTACTAGCTGCCAGATTCACGTGTTAAATTTCACTTAACCCTTTTTGGTTTTTTACTTTATTAAATGCCCACATTACAAATACTGCCAGACTTACGATAATAAGGACGGGAAGCGCCAGCGTAAATGGCGCGGGCAAAACCGTGATAGAAAAGTCATAGAGTCCGTGGGCCAGGGTGGCCAAGAATATTCCTATCAGACTTAATTGTAATCCTTTTTTTGGTTTAAGAAAAGACATGGCCACGAAAAAACCAAGGGTAGCCGAACAAAGGGTATGCAAAAAAGTGGCTCCAATGAAACGGACAAAGGTAATAATAACACTAGCCTGGACAATGACGCTCAAAGACGCGCCGGGGATTGGCGAGAATAAGTACAAAATGTTTTCCACCGCGGCAAACCCCAAAGCGGCCACCACCATATACAGCATAATGTCCAAGGGTTCGTCCAAGGCATAGCTTTTTAATATTCCCAAATGCACCACCGAGTATTTTAACATTTCTTCACTGAAGGCAATAATAAAAAACCATTGGATAATTTGAGCAGCCAAAGGGTAACTTACAAAAAGTGAATAAGTTTTAAAACTATCAAGCAATTGGGATAAACCAATTTGGATAAAAAAAGCCGGAATGGTGATTAAGCTGCCAAAAAGAAATATTTTCAGGAGCATGAATTTTGGTTCCGGGTGTAAATCTTTTCGCAGATAATACAAAAGCCAAGTGAAACTGGGAATAATGCCAAGGACGATATAAAGAATAAATAAATAATATTCCATTAAATTTAAGCCTTACACAGGCCACTGCTCAACCATGAGGCAAGGCTTTTTATTGGGAATTGGTAATTGCTGGTAAATTTCTTCGGTGATGAAAGGCATAAAAGGATGCAAGAGTTTTAATGACGTGGTCAGGATTTCCAAAAGCAAATATTGAGCCTCTGCTTTGGTTTTTGGATTGCTTAATAGCGGTTTGCTTTCTTCAATAATTTTATCGCAAAACTCGTGCCAAAAATAGTGGTAGATTTTTTCCGAGGCAATGTAAAACTTGTACTCGTCCATGAGTTTGGTGGTTTCCTTGATGAGTTTTTGCAATTGTTTTTGGTGTTTTCTCTGCGCAGTCATCAAAGATACTTTTTTTATAGGCACATATCCTTCTAAATTCATGACCACAAACCTTGAAGCGTTCCAAATTTTGTTGGCAAAGTTTTTGTAGCCACGAATTCTATTTTCATCCAAGGCCAGCGAAGTTCCTGGCGTGTTGCCCACCACCAAGCCGATTCTTAAAGCATCGGTACCGTATTTGTCGGTTAAGTCCAGTGGATTGATGACATTTCCCTTAGATTTGGACATTTTTTTGCCCTGGGCATCCAAAACCAATCCATGCAAATAGACATGTTTGAAGGGGATTTTTTTGGTGGTGTAAAGCGAGAGCATAATCATCCTGGCCACCCAAAAAAAGATAATCTCGCCGGCAGTTTCCATGACATCTGTTGGATAGAATGCCTTAAAGTCTTTAGGATTTACTTTAAGGGTGGCAAAGGGCCATTGTCCCGAAGAAAACCAGGTGTCAAAGGTGTCAGTTTCTTTTACAAGAACTCCACGGCACTTTTCACAATTTTTTTTAATATCCAAAATATCAATAATATCCGTTTTGCATATCTGACAATTTTTTGTCGGAATCGGAATTCCCCAGACAATTTGCCGGCTCAAAGGCCAGTCCATAATGTTTTCCAGCCAGTGAAGGATAATTTTTTTGTAGTGGACGGGAATAAACTTAATTTGATTTTTTTTGATGGCGGCAATGGCGGGTTTGGCGAGCGGCGCCATTTTCAAAAACCATTGGTCTTTGATTTGGGGTTCAATTAAGGTTTCGCACTTGTAGCATTTTTTCACTACGTGTTTATAGTTTTCCTCAATTTTTTCTACCAAGCCTTTTTGTTGCAATTTTTCTACAATCTTTGCCCGAGCTTCGCCAATTTTCATTCCCGCAAATTCTCCGGCAATGGGCAAGAGCTTGCCATAAAAATCAATCACCTGTTCTTTGGGAAGATTGTGTCTTTGTGCAATTTCAAAATCCACCGCGTCGTGCCAGGGAGTAATGGTCATCACTCCGGTGCCAAATTCCATATCAATGGCTTCGTCTTTGATAACTGTGGCCTCAATGGGGCCGTTAATCCATTCCAGCTGAATTTTTTGACCATCTTTGTATTGCGCGTAGCGCTTGTCCGCCGGATGCATGACCACGTATTTGTCGCCAAATTTGGTTTCCGGCCGGGCGGTGGCAATGACAAACGGGCCGTATTTTAAGTAGTAGAGTTTGTCAATTTGTTCGGCGTCCAGGGTTTCCAAATCCGACAGCGAAGTTTGATGCTTGCTACACCAGTTGATAATTTTGCGTCCCCGATAGACCAAACCATCGTTGTACAATTTTTGAAAAGTTTCATACACCGTGGCCACGATTTCTTTGTCTAAAGTAAAGCGTTCCCGCGACCAATCGCACGAGGCTCCCATGTTGCGAATCTGCCCCTCAATATTTTTTTTGTTTTCCAAGGTAAACGCCAGAATTTCTTGATACAATTCCTCCGGAGCCATTTTAAATCGGCTCCTACCTTCTTTTTCAAGCTTTTTTTCATACACCACCTGCGTTTCAAAGCCCGCATGATCCAGCCCCGGAAGCCAGAGCGCCTTAAACCCCCGCATACGCTTGTAACGAGTCATAATATCTTCAATGGTCATCACCAGCGCGTGTCCGGCGTGCAAATTTCCATTGGCATTGGCCGGCGGCATTAAAATAGTAAAAGGTTTTTTGTAGGTTTTGGGCAAATTATCCGGATTAAAAAAACCGCTATCCTCCCATAGCTGGTAAATTTTGTCTTCTATTAATTTAGCATCGTAAGGAGCTGTGGAGTTTTTTAATTCCATGAATCAATTCTATCTTATTTATTTAGGCGATAAAATATTGACAATATAATTTTAATATGTTATTTATATAATTTGTCGTTCATTACAGAGTTTGTGGGTAGTTAAAATAGAGGGGGGAATATGGGTGTGCCCATAATCGAAGATTCGGTGTTCACGCTTCATGGTAGTTTGACTACCAAGTTCATTGTTGCTATTGTCGCCAGCAAGGACTCATCTGGAGAAAAATTTGTTCTTCGTGCTGACAGCTCAGCCCAGAAGTTCAAAGAAATTTTTGGCCTTCTCGAGGACGAATGCCATTATTTCAACATTGATTTTCGTCGCGGGATTGGGCATGGCATCATTACGATACAGCCGGAGGAAAAG
Organism: uncultured bacterium; assembly: GCA_963835045.1. GTDB lineage: Bacteria > Patescibacteriota > Minisyncoccia > Minisyncoccales > Staskawiczbacteraceae > VGLO01. Next base: position 7,312 of record CAWIDW010000001.1, on the reverse strand, counting down.
CAAATTCTTGTTCTGGATCTGACTACTAATCTTGGTTTTCAACCAGACCTACGGTTAACAGAGGCTTTGATCAAGAACGAGTTCCCCGATTTCAAGGTGATTTTTGAAAACGCAGGTACTTAGGAACACGTGCTCAAACCCTCAAGTTCGCGTGGACAGACAACTTCTGCCACGCGATTTTTTTTGTGCGGTTGAAGTATCCCGCTACGGCGATCATCAGGCCGTTGTCGGTGGAGAGCTCTTTCTTTGGAAAGAGAATTTGAAATTTGAAATTTGAAATTTGAAATTGCCGACGAAGTTCTGAATTTGCCGATACTCCGCCGCCAACAATGATGGTTTTGGCGTTGTAATCTTTGGCGGCTGCCAGGGTTTTTTTGATGAGAACCTCGCAGATAGCATCTTGGACTTCGTGGCACATTTCTTGGACGTATTGTTTGGTTATTGTTTCTTGTTTCTTGTCTCTTACGGCGTAAAGCACCGCGGTTTTTAGGCCAGAAAAACTGAAATCGTAATCTTTGGAATTTATCATGGGTCGCGGAAGTTTTGTTTGGTTATTGTTTCTTGTATCTTGTTTCTTCCATTGCGCGGCAATTTTCGCAATGGCAGGTCCTCCAGGATATCCCAATCCCAAAATTCGGGCGGCTTTGTCAAAGCATTCTCCAGCTGCGTCGTCACGGGTTTCGCCGATGATTTGGTAGCTGCCTCCGCCAGCTGGCGGATTTTTGACCAAAATTAATTGAGTGTGTCCGCCACTGACAATTAAGCTGATAGCGGGAAATTGTATTTTAGGATTTTCCAAAAAATTCACCAAAATATGGGCTTCAATATGGTTAACTGGAACCACGGGAATATCCCAAAAATATGACAGCGCCTTGGCAAAATTGACGCCAACATAAAGGCAAGGTTCAAGTCCTGGCCCATTGGTGACAGCAATCATATCCACGTTTGGTTTTTCATGCGTTTGCAAAAATTCTTTGACTGCCAGAAAAAGGTTGCTTTCTTTTTCTAGGATATTTGCAATCATTTTGAATTTTACATTGTCATTTTGCAATTTGATATTTGCATTTTGAAGTTTAAGCAATTTGCCCTTTTCTAACGCTTTTTTTAAAACAAGGGGCAAATTGCGTTGGTGTTCCCGTTTTGCCATCATCGGAAAAACCCCGCCATAATTTGCATGGATGGTTTGCGAGGAAACAATGTTGCTTAGCACCTTTAACCTTTTGCCTTTTACCTCTAAAATTGCGATGCCCGTATCGTCGCAGGAGGTTTCTATGGCTAATATCTTCATAATCAATATAGTATCTCAAAACTTGTCTTTTTTCAATTTTTGACGTAGAATACTGGTTATAATTTGAAATTTACGATCTCATTGAAAATTGTAAATTGAAAATTGAAAATTCCGCTTTTGCCAGATCAAAATGCGGCCCGGCCCCATCGTCTAGCCTGGTCTAGGACACAAGATTTTCACTCTTGTAACTCGGGTTCAAATCCCGATGGGGTCACATTTCATTACGTTCAGGGTAAACTCTGCACGCAGCCACAATATGGAAAAAAAGGATTATTTGGATATTTCAAAGGCCAGTGATATTAAAAATCCTCGAGAGCGAAGACTGTATCGCTTCTTTGAAACTATTCCGGGGCTGATAAGTTTGGGGACTCTCGTCGGAGTTTTGGTTTTTTCTTGGCTAATTCCAGCCTGGGTGTCGGTATTTGTCATCTGTTTTTGTTTTTACTATTTATTTCGCATCTTCTATTTTTCTCTGCACCAGATTGTAGGTTACTCCAAGGTTCGAGAGCATATGCAACGGGATTGGCTGGCGGAATTAAAAAAAATAAAAGGTTCGCGCTGGAAAGAAATTTACCATGTGGTTTTATTGCCCACCTACCAGGAGGGAGAAAAAATCATTCAGGAAAGCCTTCACGCCCTCATCCATTCTGATTATCCTAAAGAAAAATTAATCGTCGTTTTGGCAGTAGAACAGCGGGCGGGCGCGGCCTATCAGGCTTTAGCTAAAAAAATAGAAAAAGAATATGCTGCCCAGTTTTTTAAATTTTTAACCGTTGTCCATCCCGACAATATTGAAGGAGAAATTGCCGGCAAAGGATCAAATGTGGCCTACGCCGGAAAAGAAGTAAAAAAGCTCATTGATAGCCTTGGCATTCCCTACAACAATATTTTAATTTCCAGTTTTGACATTGATACCAAAGTCTACTCCCAGTATTTTTCCTGTTTAACCTGGTACTTTTTAACCCAAAAAGATCCGGAGCGGGCCAGCTATCAGCCTATTCCGGTCTACAACAACAACATCTGGACTGCCAGTTTTTTTGCCCGGGTAGTTTCAACTTCCAATACTTTTTGGCAAATGATCCAGCAGGAGCGATCAGAAAAACTGACGACCTATTCAAGCCACGCCATCCCGGCCAAAGTGTTTTTTGAGGTTGGCTATCCTTCCAATGTGGTTTGCGATGACTCCCGTATTTTTTGGCGGGCTTATCTTTACTACAACGGAGACTATCGCGTAGTTCCCATTTACTATTTGGTTTCCATGGACGCGGTTGACGCCAAAAATATCGCCACCACCGCCCTCAACCAATACAAACAGCAAAAGCGCTGGGCCTGGGGATGCGCCGAAATTCCCTACATTATGTTTGGTTTTTTGCACAACAACCAGATTTCTTTTTCTAAAAAAGTGTCACATCTTTATACGATGATTGATGGCTACTGGTCATGGGCTACGGCCTCACTGCTTTTGGTCGCGCTTGGCTGGCTGCCCATTTTTTTGGGAGGCAGTAAATTTAATGTTACCGTTTTATCGTTTAACTTACCGATTTTAACGGGGCGGGTGATGACGATTTCTTTGGTGGGCATGCTGGTTTCAGCCCTGCTTTCCATGATGCTTCTGCCACCCATTCCCAAAGGCGTCAGTCAATTTAAAAAGGTTACCGTTTTTTTGCAGTGGATCTTTTTACCCATTACCCTGATCGTTTTTGGAGCTTTCCCGGCCCTGGACGCCCAAATTCGTCTGATGCTGGGAAACTACATGGGTTTTTGGGTGACAGAAAAGAGAAGGTAAAAAGGCGACACCAATCTACAAATGACACTCGAATTTACTAATATTACAAATGCGTTATTGGTACATTCGGATGCGATTAGTAATTAGTGTCGCTTTTTGTTTACTCAAAATGAACCTTGGTTTTAAATTCTTTGAGACGTTCTTTGAGCAAGGGATAGTTTTTGAGTTCCGGGTCCTGGTCTAATATTTCTTTAGCGGCGTTGCGGGTTTTTTCCACCAAAAAGATATTGGTTAAACCCTCCATGGCCACGTCGGGCAGGCCGGATTGCTCCATGCCATACAATTGGCCCGGCCCGCGAATTTCCAAATCTTTTTGGGCCAACTCAAAGCCACTATCAGAATCCACCAAAGCTTTGAGGCGCTGGCGGTTTTGCTGGTTTGCTTGCGTAGTAAATAAAAAGCAGTAACTTTGGGCGTCGCTTCTACCAACCCGACCACGGAATTGATGCAATTGGGCCAAGCCAAACCGTTCGGCGCCCTCAATCATCATAATGGTGGCCCGGGGAATATCTACGCCCACTTCCACCACCGAAGTTGAAACCAACACATCAATTTCCCCTTTTTTAAAGTCTTGCATGATGAGCTCTTTTTCTTTAGCTTTCATTTTGCCGTGAAGCATGGTGATGCGCAAATCCGGAAAAATATCTTTGGAAAGTTTTTCGTATTCTTGTTTAACCGACTTTGTTTCCGTGACGCCAAAAAGATAATTTTGAGGCACAAAACTGCCGCTGGCCGGCGCATCGGACACATCATTTTCATCTTTGCCGATTTTAGGACAAATGACAAACACGGCTTTGCCTTCTTGCACTTGCGCGCGGATAAAATCGTAGGCTCCCTGACGCTCGCGCGGATCCACGATAATAGTTTTAATTTTCTTTCGATTTTTTGGCATTTCTTTTATCAAGGATAAATCCAAATCGCCATAGACGGTTAACGCCAAGGTTCGAGGAATGGGCGTTGCGGTCATGGACAACAAATGCGGCACCATTTTTTTGTTAGCCATCAATTCCGCGCGCTGGTTGACGCCAAAGCGGTGCTGTTCGTCTAATACAATCAGCGCCAAATTTTTAAATTGGACTCCTTTTTGGATGAGCGCGTGGGTCCCAATGACAATATTAATTTGGCCGTTTTCCAAATCTCCCTGCAAACTTTTTTTAGATACTTCGTACTCTTCTTTTTTTTTGTGGATGCGCGCGTCTTTGCTGGTTAAGTATCCCATGCTGACATCACACTTTTCCAGCATCTTTTGAATATTTTTAAAATGTTGGCTGGCCAAAATCTCGGTTGGCGCCATAAAGGCAACCTGATACCCATTTTTAACAGCCGAGAGGGCCGCCATGGTGGCCACCACGGTTTTTCCCGACCCGACATCGCCTTCCAAAAGCCGCGACATCGGTACCGGTTTTTGTAAATCTTGTAAAATTTGGAAGGCGCACTGGCGCTGGGAATCGGTTAATTGAAAGGGCAACGAGTCGGTGAAGGATTTCATTAATTCCGCGTCCATGGGACAGGCGTAGGATTGTTTTAGCATTAATTTGGCCCTTTCGCGCAAAACAGAGAGTTGGAGCAAAAACAATTGTTCAAAAGAAAACCGGGCTTTGGCGGCGTCGGCAGCTTCAAAGGATTCCGGGAAATGCACCTGCCAAATAGCTTCGTTAATGGCCAAAAATTTGTACTTTTTGAGAATTTCCGGCGGAATAATTTCCGGCACTTGTTGGTAAAACGCAGCCAAGAGGGGTTTTATGACGTAGCGGAGCCATCGGGAGCTGACGCCTTTGGTTTCCGAGTAGACCGGAACAATTCGACCGGTGTGGGTCAAATTATCATTTTCCGACCATTCATTGATGCGCTCATGCGCCGGATTATTCAAATAGACGCCGTCTTTGTTGAGGCTGACTTTTCCGGCGAGGCATATAAAATCTTCTTCTTTGAGCGAGCGAGCCAGATAAGGTTGATTGTACCAAACCACGCGTACCTGTCCCGTTTCGTCTTCAATTACCGCTTCGGTAACGTTCAGGCGCGAAAACGTTTGCGAGCCTTCTATGGCCAAAATTTTCCCTTGCACACACACCGTGTTTCCCACTTTTATCTGGCGAATGGGAATGATATTCGAAAAATCATCATAGCGCGCCGGAAAATACATCAGTAAATCCAAAATGGTTGTGATACCAAGTTTTTTTAACTTTTTTTGATAAGTTGCCCCAATTTTTGGAATTTGTTCGACAGGAGTATTAAGAGTAATCATGCATCTATAGTATCCGAAAAAAATGACAAAAAAAAGTCCTACTTACAAGAAGCAGGACTCTTGCCCATCACTTTTTGGTTTTGGGCTTGGACGATTTGGCGGATTTTTGTCCGCTGGCAGATACTCGCGTAATAAGCCGCGAGGCCCGCATGTGCATGCTTGACAGACACTGCGCCAGTTTTTTTGACAACTGTGGCATACAGCACCTAAAGGTTAATAAAAGAACACGCAAAGACAATACTACCCCATTTTGGCCAAAATTTCAACTCAAGCGGCGCCAGGTACAGCATTGTACCTGGCGCCGCTTCTCATCACTACTCACTACCAACTACTCACTTTTTTTAGCGGTATGTCCCGAGTCCACTTCGTATTTGGTGTTTTGCTGTTCAAAAAAGTTGACCAGTTCCAACACATCAGTAGCGGTGCTCATCCATTTGGCGGGATTGGAAACGTTGTATTCTTTTGGCAGTCCCAATTCGGTCAGGCGTCGGTCGGCTACGTATTGGACGTACTGGTTGACGTAATCGGCGTTAAGTCCCAAGATGCCATTGGGGAATAAATCTTTGTTGTAGGCGTTTTCAATGCCAACTCCCTCAACAATAATGGATTTTATTTCATTGGCAAATTCTTCGGTCAATAATTCAGGATTTTCTTCCAAGGCGGTTTGGATAAGTTGAATGCCAAATTTCAAATGCAGCGATTCGTCGCGGAGCACCCAGTCTACCATAGAGCCAAAATTTCGCAGCTGGTTGCGCTGGCGAAAGGACAAGGCCACCATGAATCCCGAATAAAACCAAATGCCCTCCATAACAATATTAGTGGCCACCAAATTTCTAATGAAATCTTTTTTGCCTTCAGGGGTTTCAATGTCGAGTTTTTCTTCCGTCATGCGCTTTAAATATTTCATCACATAGTTTTCCTTGGCCTGCATGGACGGGGTTTCCAAATGGACCTGGAAGATTTTTTCCCGGTCAAAAGGGAAAGTTTCCAAAACGTATTCAAATGCCACGCAATGGTTTGCTTCTTCCCACATTTGCTTAGCCAAATACAAGTGGCACTCGGGCGACTTTAAATAGGGGTAGACGCCCAGGGCAATGGAACGGTTAACAATGAGTTCAGCCGGATTAAAAAAGGCCATGGTAAACTTTACCGCGTGCCTTTCATCCTCGGTCATTTTACTCCAGTCTTCCAAATCTTCTTTAAGCGCGATTTCATGGGGAAACCAAGTGTTGCGCACCGCCTGGTTGTACAAATCATACGCCCACTGATAACGCATAGGATGAAGATTCATATCTTCCGGCGAAGCTTTTCCTAATATTGGCATGTTACTGAATTTGAAATTTGAAATTTACAATTTGAAATCAATTTGAAATTTCTGAATTTGAAATACGTTCTTATTTATTTTTTTGATATCTTGATATTATTTTATAGTAAACAAAAATACCCAAGATGATTCCTAAAATATTACCCAATAAACTCAAGAGATCTGCAGTACTATCTCCAAGAATTAGAGATCCTAAAATTACGACGACAGTAACTACTTTCCAGCAAATGAAAAAACAAATCAATCCCCAAATTTGCCCCATCCAAGTTGCATTTCGCTCTATCCCGTATAGTCTTTTTAAGAATCCTTTCTTTTCGTTTGTCTCCATTTTTTTATTTGATTATTTAGTATTGATTTCAAATTTCAAATTCGCGCTATTGGCAACCATCGCAAGTAAAATTCTCTTGGGGGTCGGAGGGCATGTGGATGGTGTAGGTTTTTCCGTCAATGATTTTGGTTTGCAAATGAGTTTGGACGTCTGGCGCTTGGCTTGCGGGCACAGAATTTTTTGGATGCTCGGGCAATTGCGTTTGCACTTTGGCGAAGATCTGTTTTGAGATTACTTCTTTTATGGGTGTCATGTCAACAATTTGTTCCTGCTCTTTTTCAATTACTTCTTCTTTTACGGTTTCAAAAACAACGTTTTCCGTGGCGCGTACCGGTTCCGGG